>BQJD01000030.1 GCA_021604525.1 marine bacterium B5-7
CGAACCCATGGCAACATTATTGCCAATGCCCCCGCCTTCAAGAGTATTCGTAAATGTTCGACGGAAGGAGACTGTTCTTTCAAGGTGAAAGACCTTCGTCCGCTTTTCGAAATGGCTGCAGAGCTTAATGAATATCGGACACTAACCGAGGCGGCAATTTTTTATACCAGTGCGTTAAAGCAACCCGAACGAAGCCTTGAATTGCTAAATCGGGCGGTAAAGTTGGCACCTAATCGAATCGTACCACGACTCAATTACATTGAAGCCTTGATTGCAAATGGTCGAATCGATGAGGCAAGAAAATCTTTCGAGTCGATTGAATCGGATCGGGTAATCAACGTTCGGCTCGAGCGGGAATGGATCAAGAGAATCAAGGATAAACTTGACGGTGTGAACCAGGACGACTCGGACGAAGGGCCGAGTGAATCAGATATCGGCTCAAAGAATAATGTCGATACATTCAATCGTGCAGAAAATGTCGCCCCGTCAAGTGAAAATTGATACACCAACAGAATTGGAAACGGATTATTTCATTCCATACTTTTTCAGCTTATAGCGTATCGAACGAAAGCTCATGCCAAGCATTTCGGCGGCCAGGGTCTTGTTGCCGCCAGTTTTCTCCAGTGCATCCACAAGTGCCTGGCGTTCAATATCGGCGAGATGATCGTCGAGTGAAACATGTCCCGGTTGGAATCCACGATCAGTTGTTTCTGTGTCCAGTACGGACTGAGGGGCGTGTATATCATCAGCTTCTATAACACTGGATTCAGAAAGCGTGAATGCGCGTTCCATGATGTTCTCGAGTTCGCGAACATTGCCCGGGAACCCGTGATTGATCAGCTTGTCGATAGCTCCATCAGACAGGGTCTTATCTTCCATATCTGATTCTGCATTGAGCCGATGGAGAAAAAATTGCGATAGTGTCGAGATATCTTCGCGACGTTCTTTCAGATCCGGTACCCGCAGTTCGATCACGTTTAGTCGATAATACAGGTCGTTTCTGAACCGCCCGATTGTTACTTGCTCAGCGAGATTTGAATGGGTAGCACTCAGTATTCGTACATCCACCGCTCGTTCGCGAGTATCCCCGACTGCCTTGATCTTTCGTTCCTGAATTGCCCGTAGCAGTTTTACTTGCATGGCCAGGGGTAATTCGGCTATCTCGTCCAGGAAAAGCGTGCCGCCGGTAGCTACTTCAAACAGTCCGGCTTTATCCTGATGCGCGCCGGTGAAGCTGCCTTTTTTATGTCCAAAGAATTCACTCTCCATCAATTCTTGCGGAATGGCGCCGCAGTTAACCGGAACCCACGGGCCCTCCCTGCGGCCACTGGCTTCGTGGATCAATCGTGCGACCAGCTCCTTGCCGGTGCCGGTGTTGCCGCATATATGAATGGGTGACTGGCTGCGAGCCACTTTATGAATGGTGGCGCGCAGTTCGCGCATGGTGACTGATTCACCCAATAAGTCGGTAGCGATCTTTTCTGTCACCGGTGAGTCGGCGCCATCATGGGTATGCACCGCCGCTTCGACAATCTTGCGAAGTTCATCGAGTTGAACCGGTTTGGCAATGAAATCAAATGCACCTGCCTTCAGCGCTTCTACCGCGGTTTCGACGTTACCGTAGGCAGTGATTACCGCGACTGGCAAACTGGGTGTGTCGTTCTGAATTTGTCTGACCAGGTCGATACCATTGCCATCCGGCAGACGCATGTCGGTCAGGCAGACATCGAAGGTGTGATTGGCGAGAAGCTCGTTAGCACGGCTTATGCAATCCGCCTCCATGCTGCGGATGTTCATTCTCCGCAATGTGATGCTGAGCAGATTGCGGAGATCCGGTTCGTCATCAATGATGAGTGCGAGTTTCGCCATCTGGATTGGGCCGGCTGTAAAACGTGATTCTGAAAACAGTCTCGTCCCGGTCGGATTGATAACCAAGACGTGCGTGATTAGCTTCGCATAACTCACGCGCGATATACAAACCAAGACCGGTCCCTCGCGCTCGGGTTGTGAAAAACGGTTCGAATAACCGCTTGCGATCATTCTCGGGTATACCGCGCCCGTAATCTATAACCTCAAGATATGGACATGATGATTGCGGATCGATGACGCTTTCGAGACGTATCAACTCTCCTTCATCCCGGGTCGTATGGGCCAGGGCGTTTTCACACAGATTGGTGAGTATCTGCTGAAGTTGTGTAATGTCGGCGATGATCTTAAGCGATTCCCCAACAACCGCTATGGCATCGTCTGCAAGATTAAATTCACCAGCGAATTGTTCGCTGAAGATTTTCAGCCAATCAGCCAGATCGATGATCTCGGGATTACCGCTGTCACCGCGGCTTACGATCAATACAGAGGCGATAATGCGTTCGATACGTTCGCTTTGTTTGCGAATAATCTGTGCTATGTCGGCATCTTCGTCTTTCAGATTTGTCGATTCGCTCAATAGTTGCGCCGATTGGTAGACGGCGCTCAAAGGGTTTCGAATCTCGTGGGCAATGGCAGCAGCCAGACGGCCGAGTGCGGCAAGGCGGGTTTGGCGTGCAGATTCGCGCTCGGCAGAGAGATCTTCAAGGAATACCAGCCGACCACCACCGAACGCTTCGCTTGAAGGGTGGATGGTCTCATGATACCCGGATTGCTGTAATCCGGACTCATTCCCCGATACGGAAGTCTGAGTCCGTGACATATTACTCGCATTGTTATCGGTATCGGTCAACCAATGATGCAACCACGGTGCGAGGTTTTCGAGTGCCATTTCTTCAGGACTTATTGGCAAGTCCAGCACTGCGCGCGCGCGCGCGTTGCACAACACGACCCGGTTGTCGTTATCAATGGCGAGCACGCCTGTTGGGATTCGCTCAACGATCATATGATTTAGTGCATTAAGATCGGCGATAGCTGATTCCCGTAGGGTCACGGCTTCTTCGCTGAAGCGAATGCGCTGTGCCAGTCGCGAGACCACGAAGGCGGTCGAGAATAGCCCTACACCCAAAAAGCCTGGTCCTCGAAAGGCAATCACATTACCGTATCCCAGGGCATAACTGACGGCAGCTTCGCCCAGTGCAAGCAAAGTGCCGAGGGCTGCAAAGGCGACTGCCGAGCGCGGCGCGTCGAGCAGGCTCGCGGCGGCAATTGTGACAATCATTAAAAATCCAAAGCCGCTTTGAAAGCCGTCGCTGGCATGAATCAGCAGCGTTAAAACCAGCAGATCAATGATGGTCTGGAAATGAACCTGAACCTTGAAAGGTGGCCGCGATGCGTTGATAGTGAAAAAGTAACAGGCAGACAACACGGTAATACCAATCGCTCCTGCGAGGAATAAATTCGGGTTGCGATGCAGGCCACCTGAGCCGGTTAATGCCAGCATCACCAGAATACTGGAGAGTACAAGCCGGTAGATATTGAAATAAAATAGTGATCGCCATAGTGTCGATGCCTTGGTTGAGGCTTTAGTTGAAGAAGAACCTGCGCGAGATGCGTGTCCTGTTTTCAATGCGGTTTTTATCGAGGCATCACGCACGCGCGAACACCCAGCAATCAATTCTTTCAACGCCCTGTGATTTAAACGTCTGCGCTAATGCCTCAAGTGTCGCGCCGCTGGTCATTACATCGTCGATCAGTGCAACGTGTTGGCATTGGGGAGGTCGTGTGAGCTTAAAACTACCGACAACGTTTGCGCGTCGCTCCTTTAAGGGCAACGTTCGCTGTGTCCTGGTTCGCCGGCTTCGGATCACCAGATCCGGCGATAGTGGTATGTCCAACTGCCTAGCGACGACCCGACCAAATTCTATTGATTGATTAAAGCCGCGGCGCATCATCTTGCCACGATGTAACGGCACCGGGATAAGTAGCTGTGGTCGCTGTTGCACTGATGCATCGAGATGACGCGATACATGATGCGCCAGAAGATGTCCCATCGTTCTGGCCATTGCCAGGTCGCCATTGAATTTCAGGCGGTGGATGAGCGTTGTAGCGGGTTCGCGATAGTTGAAAGCAGCTACCGTGCGGTCGAAAGCGGGTGGGTGTGATTGACAGCGTCCACATTCGTAGCCGGCTACCGCCTCCCCTGCACAGCGCACGCAACGGTCGGTTGATGGAAGAAGGCGGGATTCGCATTCTGAACATAGTCCGTGACCGTTTGCCGAGGTGGTTGTGCATAACACGCAGTAATCGGGCAGAATCTTCGAAAGCTTATTAATTAAGCAATCGTAAAGTTTAATTTTCATCAATCCTTGACTACAATGCGCCGCTGAATAGACTCACCCCTACGTTTCAAGGCCAATGTGTTACCCGCAGATAACACATAAACATGGCTCATATTACGCAATACCGTAAATTCGGCAGCATTATTTTTTATCTTAAAAGGGCAGTATACGTGAACGCACCAGACGCACAAATCGCCGCTGTCGACGACGACACATTCCCCTTCACTCTGGAAGCTGCGCAGACGCTCTACAAAAGTTCGTTTCCGGATCTCATGTATCGTGCCCAAAGTGTTCATCGAGCACATTTCGATGCGGCCGACGTACAACTAAGCACATTGTTGAATATTAAATCCGGCGCCTGTCCGGAAGACTGCGGCTACTGCTCGCAAAGCGCGCGTTACAAAACCGGTTTGAAGGCGGAACCCCTGATGGAGCTTGATAAGGTTCTCGATGCGGCGGCTCGAGCAAAACAGCAGGGCGCAACCCGATTCTGTATGGGCGCAGCCTGGCGTGGACCCAAGGATAAGGATCTGGCTCGCGTGGTGGAGATGATTTCCGGGGTCAAGTCCTTGGGTCTTGAAACCTGTGCGACATTGGGCATGCTGACTACCGAGCAGGCGAAGGTGTTGTCTGCTGCCGGCCTTGATTACTACAACCATAATATCGATACCTCCGAGGATTATTATGGTGAAGTCATAACAACACGTACCTTTCAGGATCGTCTGGACACACTGGCAGTTGTTCGTGAGGCCGGAGTTTCTGTGTGCTGCGGCGGTATTGTTGGCATGGGTGAGAGTAATGATGACCGCCTGAAAATGCTGGTGACTCTGGCGAATCTGGATCCGGCACCGGAGAGCGTGCCAATCAATCAACTGGTTCCGGCTGATGGAACGCCGCTGGCTGATTCCAGCAGAGTTGATTCCATCGACTTTGTTCGCCTTATCGCGGTAGCGCGCATCATGATGCCGGCGTCACGCATACGGTTATCCGCCGGTCGTCATTCACTCAGCGACGCAACTCAGGCGTTGTGTTTTCTGGCCGGCGCAAACTCTATTTTTTATGGCGAAAAATTATTAACGACTGACAATGCCGACATGACGGAAGATCTCGCATTGCTTCAGCGTCTTGGAATGCATGGTGCTTCTGCGGCCGAGTCAGCACTGGCAGCAGATTAACCGATTGGCATATCTTGGTCATCTGCAGCAACGGCTGGATCAACAATCTGTCAACGCGCTGTATCGAACACGAGTTGAGTTGCAGTCTCCACAGGGCGTGCATATCACCCTGGCATCCGGTGATCGCGTCAGTTTCTGTTCCAATGACTATCTTGGTCTCGCTTCGCATCGGGATATCTCAAGTACGATCGCTCGAAGTGTTGAAACGTGCGGTGTCGGCTCGGGCGCATCGCATCTCGTTAGCGGCCATAGCCGTTTCCATCGCGAGTTGGAGGAACGACTGGCAGCGTTGACCGGCGCACAAAAGGTGCTGTTGTTTGCCAATGGCTATATGGCGAATCTAGCTTTGTTATCGGTGTTGGCGGGTCGCAATTCCACGATCATTGCAGATCGGTTGAATCATGCCTCTCTCATCGATGGTGCGATCCTGTCGCGCGCGCGCTTCAAGCGCTATCGGCATCTCGATGCCGACGATGCCAGGGCGCATGCCGACCAGGCAGTTGACGCAGGCGATAGCGTGGTCATCGCAACCGACAGCGCATTCAGCATGGACGGCGATATAGCGCCGCTGGCGACGCTCGACCGCCTGGCTAATGACATCGGTGCGCCACTGGTTGTGGACGATGCTCATGGTTTCGGTGTTTTGGGGGAGGGCACCGGTGCAGTGAAACATTTCGGCCTATCCGGGAGCGCCATCATGATGGCAACGCTGGGCAAGGCCGTGGGTGTGTACGGTGCATTTGTCGCCGCCGATGCGAGAGTGATTGAATCGTTGATCCAGTTTGCCCGCCCGTACATATACACAACGGCATTGCCACCGGCATTGGCGGCAGGCTGTATCACTGCAATTAACATCATGGAAAACGAATCCTGGCGACGTCGACACCTTGCCAATCTCATCGCGCGATTCAAGCGCGGTGCGGCGCAGTTGGCATTGCCGTTGCTTGCGTCTGACACGCCGATTCAGCCGGTCCTTTGTGGATCTTCAGAAGCCGCACTCGCCGCATCGCGATGGCTTGACCAATGTGGTTATCTTGTCACCGCTATCCGTCCACCGACTGTTCCCCAAGGTACAGCGCGACTGCGGATAACAATGAGTGCTGCACATAGTGATGCCGATGTGGATGGATTGCTCTCTGCGCTAGCAGAGGCGTTGCATCAATCAAAGTCAAATGGACACAAAGCACCGCAATGAAGTCGTCATCGCGTCAGACCCTGATTCTGGTTCATGGCTGGGCCAGCGACACGGCCATTTGGTCAACGATCGGTAAAGCATTGTCGGAACGATACCGGTTAGTGGAAATCAATATGCCTGGCTATGCAGATGGCCCGGATTTTTTTCCTGACGATCTCGAGCAGTTAAGTATATGGCTCCGAGACACAACGCCCTCCGGTGCAATCTGGCTGGCCTGGTCCATGGGCGCATTGCCTGTTATTCAACTTGCGGCGAAGTCCCAATCGCACATCAGGGGGCTTAATCTGATTGCGCCAGTCATTCGATTTTGTAACGACGAAGACTGGCCGCACGGGTTGTCCGCTGAAGCCTTCGATGAATTTGAAAAAGGCTTCGACCAGGATCGCACGGCGCAGCTCGAGCGGTTCTATAAAATGGTGATGTTTCCCTGTAAGTCGCGTTCGATTTTGAATGGGCTGACAACCAGTCACGCCGCTCTTGGTGTAAGCGATAAAACTCTGCATTCGGGTCTTCGGCTTTTGAAGCATGCCGATGTGCGTGATCTGATTTGTGATGTGCGAGTGCCGGTGACGCTGTTTCACGGTGAGCGCGATGCAGTGGTTTCATGCAATGTCTCGCGTCAGGCTGAAGAACGGTTTCATTCCGCTCGACTATCGTTGTTCGACGATGCAGGACACGCGCCTTTTCTGACTCATCCCGATGAATTTATTGCCCGTTTTGAATGCCATGGACGACACTGAATATCCTCTCGATCGTCGCCGGGTGCGACAGGCCTTCGATGCGTCGGCGGATCAATATGAGGAGGCCGCTCACCTGCAGCGTTATGTTGCCGAACAATTGGTTGATCGGCTGGTAGACCTTGCGCCACAGGCTAAACGTATCGTCGATCTTGGTTGCGGAACTGGCTACCTCGGTCGATGCGTCAAGACGCATTATGGCGATGCCGATATGGTCAGCGTCGATCTCGCCCCGTCCATGACACATCACGCCGCTGCCACCACATCCGGTAACTTCGTGTGTGCAGATATTGAAACACCCGTATTTGCCAATTCGAGTTTTGATCTTGCCGTGTCGAATTTAACGCTTCAATGGTGCGATTTTGTCAAGGTATTCGAACGCATTGGCGAATGGCTTACGCCTGGTGGCCTATGGATTTTCTCGACCCTTGGGCCGGATACATTGATGGAACTTCGTAATGCCTACAGGTCTCTTGATGATACACCGCGAGTGCACCGATTTACCGATATGCATCATCTGGGTGATGCATTACTGGCACTTGGTTTTAAGGATCCGGTACTTGAGACCGAGCGTGTCACCATGACATATCCAAGCGTTTCATTACTGATGCGTGATCTGAAAGCCATCGGTGCCGCCAATGCAGATCGGCAACGGGAACGTGGATTGTCAAGTCCGCGGAAGCATCGCCAATTGGTGGAGAATTATGAACAACTGCGCGATGCCGATGGTCAATTGCCATCCACCTGGGAGGTCGTATATGGGCATGCCTGGCAGCCTGGTCCTTCGAGCGTGCGTGTCGATTTTAACTCTGTAATTCATAGTCCCAAATGAGTGGCGTGTTCATTACCGGTACGGATACGGAGATTGGTAAAACCGTCGCCAGCGCAGCGCTGATTCGTCACCTGGTGGCCAGCGGATACCGCTGCGCGGGAATGAAACCTGTCGCCAGCGGCTGTGTGAGACATGCCGGTAATCTGGTTAATGACGATGCGCTTGCCTTGATGTCGGCAAGCAACGTCACGGTCTCCTATCAAGATGTCAATCCGTGGGCATTCGAACCGCCTGTTTCCCCGAATATAGCCGCTCATCAGGCCAACGTGACAATTGATACGGACTCGATCACAAGTGCTTATCGACGTCTTGCCAATGACGCCGATACAGTGGTGGTTGAAGGAGTCGGCGGTTGGCTGGTGCCCTTGGCGCCCGCTATATCCGTTGAAACCCTGGCCAGGACTCTGGCACTGCCGGTCATTTTAGTTGTTGGGTTGCGCCTAGGTTGCATCAATCACGCGTTACTGACTGAACGGGTGATTAAACAGGGATCGTGCCGGCTCATCGGATGGATTGCCAATCACTTGACATCGGACTTTTCCAGCGCCAGGGAAAATATCGATACGCTGACAGGATTAATGCATTCGCCGCTAATCGCCGAAATCGGCTACATGACGGACAACGGGAAAGTGGCGTCGATGAAAATTCTGCGACCCGATTTAATTGAAAGCACATTTTTGAATTGATCAAGAACAATTAACAATGTTGTTTATGTGTCAATTGAACTATCAAATCAAGGTCTTGCGTCTTGCCGCAGCTACTTGGCTGGTGTAGCATTTCGAGCCGGATATTTTCTGCGTCAGGAAGGACATGGCGTCGGTGGTATTCATAGGTTATTCAATTAGATACGCTGCATTGAGTAACATCGGCAGCAGAAGTTTCGGGTGCCATGACCATTGCAGCAGCAAGCCATACACCGCCAACCCGTTACCTGATCACACCAAATCGATCAATGAGTCGGCGTGGGTCTGCGTATCTGGTGGTGGGTATTGCGGCTTGTGCACTACTGGTTGCAGGGTCAATGACAATTCTGTACGGGGCCTGGCCGATATTGCCCTTCGCCGGACTAGAGATTGTTTTGTTGGTATTCGCAGTTCGGCATGTGCAGAATTCGTGCGATAATCGCGAAGTTATTGACGTCGGTGAGCGGCATGTCGACGTAACACGTCGGCATGGCGATAATCTGGACAGTTTTCGTTTCGTTCGGGCGTGGACCCGAATCGCGCTTCGCCAAACGCGACTTGGAAATCTGCCTGATCGGCTGGAGATCGGTAGTCACGGCAAGCTTATCGAAATTGGGTCTTTTTTAACTGACGACGAGCGTTATTCGCTGGCCAATGAGCTTGCTATGCAACTTGGCCGAAAAATATCGCACCGAAATTGATCTCGGCGTAAGCCATCAATGTGGCTGGGTTACACATTATATATTCAAGGCGGTTTGGCACTGTTTGGACAACACCAGGCCGGTTTTTTGGTTTTTTTGAAGGAGACGTTAGCATGATGAGGATCTGGCGGAGCAACCGAACGCGCCGCGCCGTGGCCGGAGTTATAGCCCCAATTGCTGTGGCCGCAGGTACATTCGCATCCAGCGCACACGCCGAGTGGGCGCTGAACTTCCAAAAGCCGGTTACCCCGATTGCCCATATACAATACGATCTCCACATGTTGATCTTGTGGATTTGCGTGGCGATATTCGTTCTGGTTTTCGGAATCATGTTCTACTCGCTTTTTGCACATCGTAAAAGCAAACGAGCACATGCCGCCAACTTCTCCCATAGTACCAAGGCAGAAGTTATCTGGACCGTCATTCCAATCCTGATCCTCATTGGCATGGCGATTCCGTCAACCCAGGCATTGATCATGATGGAGGACACGACTGCGTCCGACATGACCATCAAAATCACCGGTTATCAGTGGAAGTGGCGCTACCAATACCTTGATAACGATATCGACTATTACAGCGCTCTGGAAACTCCACGATCGCAGATCGAAAATAATGCGCCCAAGGAGGAACACTACCTGCTTGAGGTGGACAAGCACCTGGTACTGCCGGTGAATAAAAAGATCCGTCTGCTCATCACCGCCAACGATGTTATTCATGCCTGGTGGGTGCCGGCGCTTGGTGCCAAAAAGGACGCCATTCCAGGATTTATAAACGAGATCTGGACCCAGATTGATGAGCCTGGAACCTATCGCGGACAGTGCGCGGAGCTATGTGGCAAAGATCACGGTTTTATGCCAATCGTCGTCGACGCTGTATCGGAAGATGATTTCAACGCCTGGGTTCAAAACCAGACCAGCCAGTAAGCATCACGGGATTGGTTTGACGCAGTACGCAAGGTCAGTAGCGTCAAATCATGCAACGTTTCGAATTTTAGACTTTTGAAGAATCCAGACTAAGGAGCCGTAGACATGACTGCGACGACAGCGGACCAACACCACGACCACCATCCAACGGGTATCACGCGCTGGTTGTTTACTACCAACCACAAGGATATTGGTACGCTTTACCTGTGGTTCTCGTTCACCATGTTTATCATTGGTGGATTGATGGCGATGATCATTCGCAGCGAGTTGTTTGAGCCGGGTCTGCAATTTGTCGACCCGCTTTTCTTCAATCAGATGACTACCGTACATGCGCTGGTCATGATATTTGGTGCGGCCATGCCGGCATTCGTTGGATTAGCCAACTGGCAGATACCTTTAATGATCGGTGCGCCGGATATGGCGCTTCCGCGTCTTAATAACTGGAGCTTCTGGCTGTTGCCGCCTGCTGCAACATTGTTGATTGCGTCTCTGTTTGTTCCCGGTGGCGCACCTGCTGGCGGCTGGACCATATATCCCCCGTTATCCATTCAGGGCGGCATGGGCGTCGATTTCGGTATTCTTGCGCTGCACATGATGGGTATCTCTTCCATCATGGGATCGATCAATATCATTGCAACCATCATGAACATGCGTGCACCCGGCATGATCCTGATGAAGCTGCCGATGTTTGTGTGGACCTGGCTGATTACCGCATTTCTGCTGGTTACCTGTATTCCGGTTCTTGCCGGCGCAATCACCATGCTGTTGACGGACCGCCATTTCGGAACCCACTTTTTCGACTCATCGGGCGGTGGCGACCCGGTCATGTTCCAGCATATTTTCTGGTTTTTCGGTCATCCTGAGGTCTACATCCTGATACTGCCGGCGTTTGGCGTGGTATCACAAATCATTCCCACATTCTCCCGTAAGCCGTTGTTCGGGTATACATCAATGGTATTCGCTACCGCGACCATTGCATTTCTATCGTTCATCGTCTGGGCGCATCACATGTTCACCGTTGGTATGCCTTTGACCGGTGAGTTGTTTTTCATGTATTCGACGATGCTTATCGCCATTCCGACCAGCGTAAAGATATTTAACTGGGTGTCGACCATGTGGCGTGGCTCACTAACCTTTGAGACACCGATGTTATATGCCATCGGAATGGTGTTTTTGTTCACAATCGGTGGTTTCAGTGGATTGATGCTGGCCATCGTTCCGGCTGATTTCCAGTACCATGACACCTACTTCGTGGTGGCTCATTTCCATTACGTGATATTTGGCGGAACGATTCTCGGCGCCCTTGGCGCGGTGTATTTCTGGCTACCCAAGTGGACCGGCCACATGTACAACGAGACACTCGGCAAATGGCATTTTTGGCTGACCGTCATCGGTATGAACGTTACCTTCTTCCCGCAACACTTCCTTGGGCTGGCTGGCATGCCGAGAAGGATTCCTGACTATGCACTGCAGTTTGCCGAGTTCAACATGGTCTCTTCACTGGGTGCATTTCTTTTGGGGCTCTCGCAGATTATCTTCCTGATCAATGTATTAAAAACGATCAAGGGTGGCGAAAAAGCCAGTGATCGCGTCTGGGAGGGATCCACCGGACTCGAATGGACTGTTCCATCGCCCGCGCCATATCACACATTTGCGACACCGCCTGTGGTTAAGTAATCGTGCCAATTTAATAAAATCAGACAATGGATAACGTGACAGCAGACAACCGAACCGGTGCCGGGCTCGACGCGCGACGCCGCGCAGGAATTCGCAAAACCGTAATCGTGGTTGTTGTATTCGTGGTGTGTGTATTTGCCTGGACTATTATCGGTCGCCTCATAAACTAACCGTTGTGTCTTGCCGCAGGGGCCGTGCAACATATCCATAAATCACAGGACAAATTTTTCAAGAATCAAATCGTGAGCATTGAATCAAATAATCGTCGAACATCCATACGATTGGCGATCGTGGTTGTCGGCATGTTCGGTTTTGGTTACCTGCTGATTCCGTTATATACCGTGTTCTGTGAGATTACCGGGATCAACGGCAAGGGTATCCAGATTGCCAACAGCGAAGATACCCGCGAACGAGGCAATACGGTCGATCTCAACCGCACGATAACAGTGGAATTTACCGGTGCAGTAATGGGTGGATTGCCTTGGGAATTTGAACCAGCCGAGAAGGTGACAATACACCCCGGCGAGACGGTTCAAGTAGCCTTTAAGGCCCATAATTTATCCACGGTGGATGTTGTTGGCCAGGCCGTGCCGAGTATTTCGCCACCTCGTGCAACCCGTCACTTTATCAAAACGGAATGTTTCTGTTTCACTACTCAAACATTGGCTGGAGGTGAGTCACGAGACATGCCGCTCATTTTCAGAGTGGATAAAGATTTGCCGGATTCAGTTAAAACCATCACGCTATCGTATGCATTTTACCGTTCTGAATCCGAAACCGCGTCACACAACTCAAAAGCGGTACATGAATCGAATGCTGGAAACAGGGACTCTCATTTGACGTCCGGGTAGTAAACCCGGTTAATTAGCCCAGCTAATTAACGATGAGTTTACCCATTTAAGTGTGTGCCATTGGGAACATATCGATTGAAGAATCACCAACACAGGGGATATTTATAAAATGAGCGCAGAACACGGCAGTTATTATCTGCCCGAACCGACCAGATGGCCGGCGATAACATCGTCTGGTCTGTTTCTTCTTGCCCTTGGTTTCATAATGCTCATGAATGAACATTCTGTTGGGCCGTGGTTCATGATCGCCGGATTCCTGGTATTGCTATATGTCATTGTCAGTTGGTTCGGTGAGGTAGCCGGAGAGAGCGAACGGGGTCTTTATGATTCCCAAGTTGATATGTCATTCCGCATGGGCATGGGCTGGTTTATCGTCTCGGAAGTGATGTTTTTTGCGGCGTTTTTCGGTGCGCTTTTCTATGCCCGTATGTTGGCTGTTCCGTGGCTGTCTGAAACAGATAGCCTGTGGCCTGGATTCGAGAATGTATGGCCAACTGCCGGTCCTCTGGGTGAGAACTATATCGGCGCTGATGCTCATGAAGTCGCCAGTGGTCAATTTGCCTCTATTGGTGCGTGGGGCCTGCCGTTCTGGAATACTGTGATATTGCTTACTTCAAGTGTCACTGTGACTATCGCTCACTGGGCGCTCAAGGAAGGACACCGTCTCAAGCTGATAATCTGGCTGGGCATTACCGTGTTGCTGGGTAGTACATTTTTATACCTGCAAGCGACCGAATACGCCCATGCTTACACTGAACTGGGATTAACGCTTGGAACGGGCGTTTACGGTTCGACGTTTTTCATGTTGACGGGTTTTCATGGTCTGCATGTGACAATAGGTACGATTACTCTGGCGGTCATCCTGTTCCGCTGCATAAAGGGCCATTTCACCAAGGATAATCATTTTGCCTTCGAGGCCGCGGCATGGTACTGGCACTTTGTGGATACGGTTTGGGTCGGGCTTTTTATATTCGTCTACGTACTGTAAACATTACCGGACAAAGGTGAATTACGCTGCCTTCATTCTTTGGTAGGTGCAGAAGTAATTTATTTATTTATCGGAGTCCGGCTGCGAGAACTCATGCTGAGCTGATTCTTCGTTATCTACTAAACCCGGTCAGGTGACCGGGTTTATAACTACAGTCATCGTTGGAAATTAACACTACGGTGGTTTAGTACGGTAATCCCGTTCAAGAATTGCGATGGCGTATTGAATTGATTCAGCACACTTCAATGGATTCTGTCGCCGGTCTGCCTAAAGTTCGTGGGGCTGCTATACGGAATAGTGCCCTCGCGACAGCTCTTTATGACGCGGGTCGCTCGATGGGTGGCGGCACACCACGTATCGGCTTGATGATTCCCGTAGCGCTGGCGATCGCCAACAGGGCCAGCAGTACAACCCATATCCCGATTCTCAAGGTGAGTGCCTTGACCGTTCGGGTGCTCTGGCCGCGGTCGGTAAACATGAAGTACAGGGCGGCAAACAGGCTGGCCACCATGGCAACCAGCATGAAGATTATGAAGCCCTTAATCAGCATGCAACGAGTCCGCCAGTTAAATTGTTCACAACATCATCCATCATTAGTTGAGTATATCAGAGCCTGTTTTCATGACCGAATCTTCGAAATCTGGCCGCATAAACGAGTCTTCAACAAATTCACGGGTTAAGACCGTGCTTGCGGTCTTTGTCGTCGCGGCAGGCGTTGTGATTCTGGTCATGCTGGGTTTCTGGCAGCTTGAACGGGGTGCTGAAAAACGCAATATCAAGATGGAGTACGATTCGAGGATCAACAAGACCCCGCTTGAAGATTTGTCGATGATGCTTGATGTAGATCGTTTCGAGTTTTTCAGAGTCAGCGTCACAGGTGTTTATATTCCAGGTCGGCAGATTTTTCTGGATAACCGCATCCTCAACGGACAGCCGGGTTTTGACGTGATCACACCGCTTCGCATCACCGGTACAAATATGCACGTATTGGTCAATCGGGGTTGGATCCCCTGGGGTCAGGACCGAAATAATCCACCACAGGTTGAAACACCAGAAGGTAGCCAACATATCGAAGGTGTATTAAAACATCCTGCTGATGACTACTACACGTTAGAAGAAACATCACCGACAATTGATCAGGTTATCTGGCAAAATCTCGACGTCGCACAGTATCGCAAGATTACCGGTTTTACGCTTCAGGACATGATCATCCGGCTATCCCCTGAATCCGACGCTGGCGGGTTTGTGCGGGAGTGGCCGGGTTATGACAGCAAATGGATTGCCCGTCATCGGGGTTACGCTATCCAGTGGTTCAGCCTGGCGTTCGTGTTGGTTATTGTATCCATCGCAACCCTCGTGCGTCGTAAACGAACAGTCGATAATTGAGGATGTATGAACGAGACATCAGATAAATCAACAAAAGCCAGGCGTAGTTCGCGAATCACCCTGATTCTGATTTTCCTGATTTTTGTCGCACCCACGTTAGGTGCATGGCTGTGGTTCAATTTTGGGATGGAAACGACACATCATAGTTTTGGCACTTTGTATCAACCGGCCCGACCGGTCGAGGCAATCAGCTTCGCGACGCCGCAGGGTGACCGGGTGGATATCAGTCAATTACACGGGAACTGGCAACTTCTGCTGGTTGATGCGACGCCATGTGACGATGACTGCCTGGTGCGACTCGACAAGGCAAATCGCATCCGCTTGAGCATGGGTAAGAACATCAAGCGAATCGGTATTATTCACCTGTCGTTAGAATCAGCACCGGTTACCATGGTCGAGAAAATTACCACGGTTATTCCATTGGCCATATTGGGCAGTCTCGATGAGACTGAATTTCAGCGTATGGAATCGCTGTTAACGCATTCTGGTGAAGACGTAAGTGACACATTGTCACGCTTGTACCTGATGGACCCAATAGGTAATCTCGTATTGAGCTATCCGGAAGATGCCAACCCCGAGGAAGTCAGGAAAGATCTGGCGCGGTTATTGCGAGCCTCGCAGATCGGCTAGAGCACAGAATTCCCGAGCGCACCAGACAAGGTATTAACACCATGAAGTCAGATGTTTCCACCGACAGCAAGCTGCAGGCGACTCCTATCGCGCGCTTCGCCGAGCAATTACGCGAATACTATGCGCTGACCAAGCCGCGGGTTGTCGGTTTGATCATTTTTACTGCGGTTGTCGGCATGTTTCTGTCGACAACGGGTATGGTTGGTATCGATATTCTGGTACTCGGTACACTGGGTATTGGTCTTGCCGCTGCTTCCGGTGCGGCCATGAACCAGATTCTTGATCGTGACGCCGACAGCGTCATGAAACGCACCCGAAATCGCCCACTACCCAAAGGTAATCTGAACGCGCTTCAGGCAATGGTGTTTGCCTGCATCCTGTCCATGGCATCGATGCTGATACTCGCCGTTTTCGTTAACACCTTAACAGCCGTTCTGACGTTTGCCTCAATGATTGGCTATGCCGTCATTTACACGGTGTTCCTGAAACGTGCGACGCCGCAGAATATCGTTATTGGTGGCGCTGCAGGTGCGATGCCGCCGGTACTCGGATGGACAGCGGTTACCGGAGAAGTTACGTCGGATGCCTTGTTGTTATTCCTGATTATATTTTGCTGGACGCCGCCGCATTTCTGGGCGCTTGCATTGTATCGGGAGAAGGACTACGCCAATGTCGGTATTCCCATGTTACCGGTTACCCATGGTCGTCGTTTTACGCAACTTTATATTGTCTGTTACACGCTGCTGCTTGCTGCTGTGTCGATCATGCCGTTCGCAACTCACATGTCGGGATGGTTATATCTTGTCGGTGCGTTGGTATTAAACGGGATTTTTATTGGTTATGCGATCGCACTTTATCGACGCTACAGCGACTTGCTTGCGAGAAAGACTTTCATATACTCGATTCAGTATCTGGCCTGGCTGTTTGCCCTGATGCTTGTGGATCATTATCGCGAACCCATGGCTAATATTGCTATCAGTATCGTGAATTTTTTCGCCTGAGCCGACCAGCATCATGAAGCAGTACGCGCCGGCGTTTGAGAGAAATCGACAACCCATTACCGATGCATTGATACAGGCGCTTGATGGGTGTTCGCGACTTCTTGAGATTGGCAGCGGCACGGGCCAGCATGTTGCCTGGTTCGCACGAGAGTTTCCCTCAATTACGTTTTACCCGAGTGATCTCCCTACCTCCATTGACAGTATCGAAGCATGGCGTGAGGAAGCCGGTCTCGATAACATTCAGCCAGCACGTGTTATTGATTTGCTATCCGAACCTGCGTCCGAAATATCAGGCATTAATCCCGATGCGATTATCAGCATCAACACGCTGCATATCGTTTCCTGGCAAGGTGTGGAAGCTTTATTTGCAACCGCTTCGCGCACGCTTCCTCCGGGTGGTGTGTTGTTCGTTTATGGCCCTTTTAAATTCAAATCGAGGGCGCTTGAGCCAAGCAATATTGAATTTGACCGTTGGCTGAAGGAACGCGATAGCAACTCCGGCATACGCTGTTTCGAAGACGTTAACCAGCTGGCCAGCGATGCCCGTCTTGAATGTGTGGCCAAACGCGCCATGCCGGCCAATAATCACTCGATCTGGTGGCGCAAGCTTTCCAATTGATTGCAAATTACCCGACCGTTTGGCGGTGCTTTATCCCAAGGCCGCTCAATACATTGGGTCTTAAGATCGAAGCCGGGCAAGTTCCTCGACGATGTCGCGTACCAGGCGCGGTCCTTCAAAAATAAAACCACTATATATCTGCACCAGCGTCGCGCCAGCATCCAGTTTCTCACGTGCATCAGCTGCACTCATGATGCCGCCAACGGCGATTATTGGCAGCGCGCCATCAAGCAGTTTGGCAAGTTCAGCAATTATTTCGGAACTGAGGGTCGTCAATGGTTGGCCGCTGAGCCCACCGGTTTGACCAATATGTTGATGATGACTGGTTGGCGGTCTGCTGGTCGTTGTGTTGGTGGCGATGATGGCGTCTATGTGATGTTTAAGGCATAGATCGATAATGGCGGGTAGTTCTGTTGGCATCAGATCCGGCGCAATTTTAAGTGCCATCGGCACACGCCGCCCGGTATGATCGTCAAGCTCCTGCCGACAATAGCGAATTCCCTTAAGCAGCGGTTCAAGACCTTCGTTTTGCAGGGTTCTGAGATCACGGGTATTGGGCGAGGAAACGTTGATGGCAATGTAGTCGGCATCGTCATACACCGTGCGGATGCCCAGTCGATAATCATCCAGTGATTGAGCGATGGGTGTTACAGCGTTTTTACCAATATTGATTCCGGTGATGCAACCGGGCCGGGCCTTCCTCAAGTTGGCAAGGAACTGATCCAGACCGCAACTGTTGAAACCCATGCGATTGATAATCGCCTTCTCGTCTTCAAGCCGGAACATCCGTGGACGCGGATTACCCGGTTGCGACTCCGGCGTGACGGTGCCGAGTTCGATAAAACCGAATCCCATGGCACACAACGCCGGCCCGGCAGCGGCCTGTTTATCGAGCCCTGCAGCGAGGCCAACAGGATTCTTGAAGGTGAGGCCCATTACCTCAGTCGGCAGGTTCTGTACCTTCGAGCCATAGCGGGTATGAATCTGCCTCAGGAGGTAGGGGTGGCGCGATACATGTGACAGTGCAGCCATAGCAATGTTATGACTTGTCTCCGCATCGAAACGAAACAGCAGGCTTCGCGCCAGCGCATACAAATCCATCAGAATGATTCATCCGGGCGAAGTTCCCGCCATGTACCCAAAGGTAATTTACCCAGTTTTACACCACCGATTCGCACACGCTTGAGAGCCGTTACATTGACACCGACTTCGTCACACATTCGACGAATCTGTCGTTTGCGTCCTTCAATGAGTATGAAGCGAAGCTGGTCGTCATTAAGCTGATTGACTTTCGCCGGCTTTAACGCCCGCCCGTCGAGACTCAGTCCGTGACGAAGCATTTTGAGCTGAGGTTCACTCACTTTGCCGGTATGACGGACGAGATATTCTTTTTCGACAATCACATCGTTGCCGATTAACTGTCGTGCCACCCGGCCGTCGGCGGTCATCACCAGCAGTCCGGTGGAGTTGATATCGAGGCGGCCAGCCGGCGCAAGGGTAGAGCGGTCATGAACCTTTGGTGCTTTGCCCTCGCCGGCATAAGTATCCGAAGACACTAATGTGACAGCGCTCTTATAACCCGGTTCAGGTTGTCCGGAGACATAACCGAGGGGTTTGTTAATTAGCACTGTCCCTCGTGCAGCCTGCTCGGACTGCGCGCTGGCGTCGAGCACCACGTTATGAGATGGCTCAACGCGAAACCAGGCTTCGCGAATGATCTCACCATCGACACGCACCCGGCCATCAGCGATGTAGCGATCAGCCTCACGGCGTGAGCACAGGCCCATTTGGGCAAGATATTTAGACAGGCGAAGGACAGCCATGTGAGCGGGTACCAGGTTCAGTCGAGAAAGCGGGTCGCTGCATCTGTGGCGTTGCCAATGTAGGTTGCCGGCGTCAGTGCGAGTAGATCACGGCGAGCTGATTCGGGAATATCGAGCGTTTCGATAAATGCATTCAGCGTTGCCTGATCCAGCCGTCGTCCACGAGTGAGCGCTTTAAGTTTTTCATAGGGTGCTTCGACACCGTATCGGCGCATCACCGTCTGGATTGCTTCCGCCAGGACTTCAAGCGATTGATCGAGATCTTCACGAAGGCGCACATGATTGACATTAAGCTTGCCAAGGCCCTTCAAGGTCGACTCCAGCGCGACGACGCTGTAACCAAAGCCAAGCCCGAGATTACGCAAAACAGTGGAGTCGCTCAGGTCGCGTTGCCAACGGCTGACCGGCAGCTTGTCGGCGAAGAACCCAAAGATGGCGTTGGCGATACCGAGATTTCCTTCGGAGTTTTCGAAGTCGATGGGATTGACCTTATGGGGCATGGTGCTTGATCCGACTTCGCCTTCAACCATTCGCTGGCCGAAGTACCCGAGCGAAATATATCCCCATATATCACGGTTGAGGTCTTTAAGTACGGTGTTAAATCGTATCAGTGCGTGGCTGAGCTCAGCAATGTAATCGTGCGGTTCTATCTGAGTGGTCATCGGGTGCTGGGTAATGCCGAGATCATCGAGGAAAACCCTGGCGAACCCGGGCCAGTCGATGTCAGGATAGGCAACGACATGGGCGTTGTAGTTGCCCACTGCACCGTTGATCTTGCCTTCAATCACGACATCGGCAACCTGTTGGCGGACGTGTTTGAATCGATAGGCGAAATTGCCGAACTCCTTGCCAACAGTCGTCGGCGATGCGGTCTGGCCATGGGTGCGGCTCAACATCGCCACATCGGCATGTTGGCGTGCAAATCCTGAGACGGAATCAATCAGGCGATCCATCAGTGGCAACATGAAGTCGTCGCGACCCTGCTTGATCATCATCGCATAAGACAGATTGTTGATATCCTCGGATGTGCAGGCAAAGTGTACGAACTCCGCAGCGGGCAACAGCGCCGGGCGCCGGGCGAGGGATTCCTTGAGAAAGTATTCGACCGCCTTGACGTCGTGATTGGTGGTGGATTCAATCTCCTTTATCCGAGCCGCGTCCTGTTCGCTGAAATCGCTGACGATGGCATCAAGAAAGCTCACGTCTTCGCTAGCGAAAGGATCCAACTCACTGATTCCCGGGTGCTCGGCCAGGTGCTTCAACCATTCGATCTCAACCTTGATGCGATGGCGGATTAACCCGTACTCACTGAATACCGGACCAAGCGATGCGGTTTTGGAATGATAGCGTCCATCGAGAGGGCACAGGGCGTTTAGCGTGGTCAGGGTCATGGAAGATTCTTACTGGTTTCAGGTGGTGTCAGCCGAGTCGCTTTGGCCGGGAAGATCTGACAGGAGCGTCGAATTTGGTGACGCAGACAACTAAAGTGCTGTAACAGATTCGCAGCAGCCTATTTTAACCTGCTGGCGCTCGCTTCGCGATGCGTTGGCTGTTTTTCGACTTCAAGATTTTCCAACCGCTCGCGGCACTGCTTCTCGATAATGTCCAGCTCGTTCAGCGTCGTCTCGATATCCTCGCGCTGCTGGCGAAGCTGACGGCGCCGATCATCGATGCGGGTAATGAAATAGTCGAGTTGAGCCGTCTCTCCCGGGTCGCTGTGATACATGCTGATCATGTCGGCAATCTCCATGAGAGAGAATCCCAGCCGCTTACCGCGCAGAATCAGTTTGAGTCGTACCCGGTCGCGATTGGAATAGACGCGTTGGCGTCCACGCCTTTTCGGATGCAGCAGGCCTTCATCCTCGTAAAATCGAATGGCCCGTGGAGTCACTTCAAACTCCCGGGAAAGCTCGCTGATGCTTAAAGATTCGGTCATTGGTTCAGAAACGGGCCTGGCCTGGCGGTGGGTGGATTGGGGTGGATCATGAAATAAATTCTGAAACGGTAATGGTAATGACAAATAAGTATAGGCCACAATTGACGTTTACGTAAACGTCAAATAGACTGACCGAATATTTTCCACAACCCCTAAAACGGCGTATTTTATCGCCAGCGATGACCATGCCATCAAATGTTCAAGCAATCGATCGAGTCCCATCCGCGCAAGCCGAAACTGTAGGCAAGCTGCGTTTTGTCACGGCTGCCAGTCTGTTCGACGGTCATGACGCCTCCATCAACATCATGCGCCGGATACTGCAATCGTCTGGGGTCGAAGTTATTCATCTGGGTCATAACCGTTCGGTACGGGAAATTGTCGACGCGGCCATTGAGGAAGATGTCCAGGGAATAGCAATCAGCTCCTACCAGGGTGGCCACGTCGAGTATTTCAAATACATGGTGGATATGTTGACTGAACGCGGCGCGTCGCACATCAGGGTATTTGGCGGTGGTGGCGGCGTTATCGTCACATCAGAAATACGTGAGTTGCATGAGTACGGGGTTGCCCGTATCTACTCGCCAGAAGACGGCCAGAAGCTCGGTCTTCAGGGCATGATCGACGACATGCTGGAACGTGCCGGCACGGTTCAGCCACAACAAATTATGGATCGCCTCGATTCGGCTAGATTATCCGATCCGGTGCATCTGGCACAGATGATCAGCGTGCTTGAGAATAATCATGCTGAACCGGGATTGATCAGGCAGATTGATCAAATAGCACATGAACGCGCTATGCCGGTCCTCGGCCTGACCGGGACCGGCGGGTCCGGTAAATCGTCGCTGACCGATGAACTGATACTGCGACTGCGCCTGGATTACAAGGACGCATTGAAAGTCGCCCTGGTTGCTATCGATCCATCGCGGCGAAAGACGGGCGGGGCGCTGCTGGGCGATCGTATTCGCATGAATGCCATTGAGGGCGAGCAAATATTCATGCGTTCCATGGCGACCCGAGAAGCGGGTATGGATGTGCCGTCCGGCATCGACAGGATTATTAAATTGCTGCAAATCGCCGGCTTTGATCTGACCATAATCGAAACGCCCGGAATCGGGCAGGGGGACACGCGCATTACTGACCATGTCGATTTGTCGCTGTACGTCATGACCCCTGAATACGGTGCAGCCAGCCAACTCGAGAAGATCGACATGCTCGACTTCGCCGACCTGGTTGCGATAAATAAATCTGATAGAAAGGGCGCAAAGGATGCCCTCCGCGACGTTCGTAAACAGGTGCAAAGAAACCGCGAAGCGTTTACCACCAACCCCGAAGATATGCCGGTATTCCTGACGCGCGCCTCGCATTTCAACGATGCAGGCGTCACGCATCTGTATATCTCTCTGCGAGATCAACTGGTTGCACAAGGGTTGGAAGCACCATCTGATCCTCTTGATGCATCCGAATACGATGTCGATTCCGATGACTCGCTGGTACCGGTTCAACGGCAACGTTATCTGTCAGAAATTGCGGAGTCTGTGCGGGAATATCATGACACGACCCGCAAGCAGTCCGATATCGCGCACCAGTGTCAACAGCTTGGCGAAGTGTTGAGTTCACTTGACGATGACACGACTATCAAAGCCATTTCGGATCGTCTGGATGAAGCGCGCTCAAAGCTCGACGTGCAATGCCGTTCGATGCTTAAGTCGTGGCCGGCCATTGCCGATAAATATCGTGCTGATGAATTTGTATACGAAGTCCGTGGTCGTGAGATCCGCATGCCGCTGTATGTGGATAGCCTAAGCGGTACGAAAATTCCCAAGGTGGCATTACCGCGCTTTCGCGATCATGGTGATCTGCTTGAATGGTTACGGCGCGAGAATCTGCCGGGCTACTTTCCATATACTGCGGGAGTATTTCCGTTAAAGCGTGAAGGCGAGGACCCAACACGCATGTTCGCCGGTGAAGGCGACGCATTCAGAACCAATCGCCGGTTTAAATTTTTATCCGAGGGATATCCGGCCAAGCGTTTATCAACGGCGTTTGATTCGGTCACATTATATGGTGCGGACCCTGATGAACGTCCCGATATTTATGGCAAGGTGGGTACCTCGGGTGTTTCCATCGCCACTGTGGAGGACATGCGCGAGCTCTATCGCGGTTTCGATCTGTGCAGTCAGAAAACATCCGTATCCATGACCATCAATGGCCCGGCTCCGACTGTGCTGGCGATGTTTTTAAATACGGCAATTGATCAGCAGGTGGAAAAGTTCGAATCGGAGAACGGCCAGCGTCCAGACGCACAGGAGTACGAGAAACTCCAATCCGCAACGTTGAGCCAGGTGCGCGGCACCGTGCAAGCCGATATTTTAAAAGAAGATCAGGGCCAGAATACGTGCCTGTTCTCGACCGAGTTCAGCTTGAAGCTGATGGGTGATATCCAGCAGTACTTTATCGACAACAAGGTACGAAATTTCTACTCGGTATCAATATCCGGCTATCACATCGCAGAAGCCGGCGCCAACCCCATAAGCCAGCTTGCCTTCACCTTGTCGAACGGCTTCACCTATGTCGAGTCTTATCTGGCGCGGGGAATGTCGGTGGATGAGTTTGCTCCAAACCTGTCGTTCTTTTTCTCGAACGGCATGGATCCCGAATATTCAGTACTGGGTCGCGTGGCACGTCGTATCTGGGCCATCGCAATGCGTGAGCGTTATGGCGCCGATGAACGAAGCCAAAAACTCAAATATCATATCCAGACATCGGGGCGCAGTCTGCATGCTCAGGAGATGACATTCAACGATATCCGCACCACTTTGCAAGCTCTGATTGCGGTTTACGATAACTGTAACTCTCTGCATACCAACGCCCATGATGAAGCGATCACGACGCCTACCGAAGACTCGGTTCGACGTGCGGTGGCCATTCAGAAAATCATTAACGAGGAATGGGGGGTAGCTTATAATGAAAATCCGAATCAGGGCAGTTTTATTATCGAGGAGTTGACCGAGCTGGTTGAGCAAGCGGTGCTATTGGAATTCGACCGAATATCGGAGCGTGGAGGCGTGCTTGGCGCCATGGAAACGGGATACCAGCGCGGCAAGATTCAGGAAGAATCCATGTACTACGAGCATCGCAAGCACGATGGCAGCTATCCGATCATTGGTGTAAACACATTTCTGTCAGAACAAACCGGAAGCGATGACGAACCGGAGCTTGCCCGTGCCACCGAGAGTGAAAAACGCAGTCAGCTTGATCGACTGGCGCGCTTTCATGAAGCCAATCGCAGTAAATCAATTGAGGCACTTGAACGTTTACAGGCGGCGGCGACGGGTGGTGAAAATGTATTTGCTGAACTGATGCACAGTGTTCGGTATTGTTCACTTGGACAGATTACCGACGCATTGTTCAAGGTTGGCGGCAAGTATCGACGGAATATGTAGGCTGTAAATTCCATCGACCACAAGTCGGTGGATCATGTTAGCTTCGGCTTGTCTTGTAGCCTGTGTCCTTCTGTTCATAGCTCCGCATCATGTATGCGGGATCAATTTCTGTTCAACTATTTGTAGCATTTGCAATGAATCGTAACGTATTGCTGCTGGCTCTATGCCAGGCGCTGATGCTGACCGGTACGTCAATTTTACTATCGACCTCAGCACTTGTTGGCGTACGTCTTGCAGATACGCCAACGTTGGCCACATTGCCGTTGGCATTTCAGTTTCTCGGCATGATGATTTCTTCGTTCACAGCGTCGATGTTAATGAAACACTTCGGTCGCAAGGCAGGATTCATTGGGGGTCTATTGCTGGCACTGGGCGGTGCCGCGACCTGTGCCAGCGCGGTCTACAATGGCAGTTATGTTGCGTTTTGCTTCGGCTCGTTGCTGCTCGGTTTGTATAATGGAGTAGGCCAATACTATCGATTTACCGCCGCTGAAGTTGTACCCATGGCGTTTAAGGCACGGGCTATTTCATATGTGCTCGCCGGTGGTTTGATCGCCGCATTTATCGGACCGAACCTCGCTAACCTGACACGCGATGTCGTTGCAGATGCGCAGTTTGCCGGTACCTATATGAGCCTTCTGGTTGTTTATGGGTTGTCCATGGTGCTGGTTTCGCTCACTCGAATACCACCACCGGGAGATTTCGAACGCAGTAGCGGTGGCCGGTCAATTTTGGAGATTATCTGGCAGCCAACATTTTTCGTGGCGGTATTCAGTGCATTGGTGGGATACGGCATCATGAACCTGGTGATGGTGGCCACGCCGCTGGCAATGCAAGGCTGTGGCTTTCAGTTTGGCCAGACCGCACAGGTTATTCAATGGCATGTCGTTGGCATGTTCCTGCCATCGTTTTTTACCGGTCGGTTGATCGAACGCTATGGCGTACTCAATATCATTGTTTCCGGCGCACTGTTTATGCTTGCCTGTATCGCCATCAATCTGCATGGAATCACCTTTATCCATTTTGTATCCGCATTGGCTTTTTTAGGTTTGGGCTGGAACTTCATGTTTATCGGTGGTACCACGTTGCTGACGGAAGTCTATACGCCGGCTGAGAAAGCCAAGACCCAGGGACTTAACGATTTCATTGTGTCAACTACAGTGACCACAACTGCGCTTTCGTCAGGTTATCTTAATTATGAATTCGGTTGGCGCACGCTTAACCTGGTTGCGGTACCGGCGGTGGTACTGGCATTGCTTGCAGCGTGCTGGTTGTTGTTCAGGCGTCGCAGGACTGCGTTTCAGGAAGTCGTGTAGTTTCTGCGTTATTCAGCGGTGATCGGTGAGTCAGTGGCGGATGCGCCGGGCCGAATGATAATGAAGTTGCCAATGAGAACCAGCGCGACGCCAGCTATGGAAAGCGCAGTCCACTGATAACCTTCGAGCAAGGTGGATATTAGCAGGGCGACAATGGGAAACAGCACCATCGCATAGGCTGCCCGGCCAGGGCCCACACGACCCACCAGGGTCAGGTAACTGCCGAAGGCGAGTATCGAACCGAATACGGCGAGGTAGATCAGCGAGCCCATGTATGTGGGTGTAAGTTCGAAGCGTAGCGGTATGTCAAACCACCATACGGCGATAAACAAAAACAGCGTACCGTAACTCATGCCGTACGCATTCGCCTGTACGACCGGAATATCACGGCGCTGGATACGCGCCGACACGATATTGCCAATCGAAGCCAGCAACGTGCCGAAGATGGCCAGCAACACGCCAAGACTATCAAAGCTGGAGAGGTCGGGAAGGAATATCATCGCCAGGCCGACGATGCCGGTGAGGGCGCCGACAACCACCGGTACGGTGATGCGATTCGAGAGGAACAAGGCGCCACCGATAATGTTCAAAATGACGATGGTGGAAAATATCACCGCCACCAGACCGCTGGTCAGATTAACGCTTGCATAGTAGAAGATGGCATAGTTGCTGCTGAACAGAAAAAGGCCTAAAAGCGCCATGCCGAGATGCGCGGCGGAATTGAATCGCATGGGCAGATTTCGAATGATGCACCATGCCATCAACAATGCCGCCGCGAGGGCAAAACGGTAGGCAACCGAAACGACCGGCTCGACCCACCCGAGTTGCAGCTTGATTGCGTACCAGGTCGATCCCCAGATCAATATCGCCGCCAGGTACAGGGTAGTCGAGCCCATCAGGTCAGGATATCGGCATCATGGCAATAGACCGCAATGCGAAATCCATGAGTCTGTTATTCCTGCCAGAAAGGTTTGGCTGCTTCACACCGTGCTGCGCTATGGTTGATACCCATGTCGTTAAGCTCTGCAGCATTGAGACGGAGCAGGTGCTGGCGCTGCAGGCTTCGCGAATACCAGGCATGTAAAGTGGTGGCAAGTGTACCGAATACCGCAGCCATGATGGACTGACTGCGCGAAGCGGATCGGGCAAAAGTGTGGTCAACCAGGGTGGACATATCAATACTCCTACGATTTGAAGTTTAAGGTACAACTAACGATGGAGTGCATTATCCACATCTCACTGGTATAGTAACAGATACAATTAAATCAAAAAATAACCATAACAGTTGGACCGCATGAGTCAACAATCACAGTTCCTTTATGACCGGGTTTACGACCTGATCGTCGATCAGATACGCGCCGGCTCCCTGCGACCCGGCGACAAGTTGCCGTCGCTCAGGCGAATGAGCCTCCAGCTTAACGTGAGTATTGCAACGGTCATGCAGGGGTATGTCAATCTCGAGCGCGAGGGGTTTATCCGCTCGCGGCCGCAGTCGGGTTTTTTCGTCAACAGCAATCATCGCGCTGCGCCGCAGTTACCCTCGGCCACATCACCGAAGCCCATCGTGCGCGACATCAAGATGACAAGTATTGTGCTGGAGATGTTGCGCTTGAGCCGCCAACCAAATTCTGCGCCAATGGGTACCGCCAATCCGGCAAGTTCGTTACTGCCGGTACGGGCTCTCGGTCGCACGGCACATCGAGTGGTCACGCGAAATCCTGCGGCTGCCATCGATTACACCGAACCGGCTGGTCATCATGAATTACGCCGGCAGATAGCTTACCGAATGAGTGCCAACGCCACAGTCGTGGATCCTGAGCAGATCATTATTACCAACGGCGCATCGGAAGCCATGGCGCTGACGCTCAAGTCGGTGACCTCGCCTGGCGATACCGTGGCGGTGGAGTCTCCCACTTACTTTCTTTTATTGCAGTTGATTGAGGATCTCGGACTGAAGGCAATCGAGGTGCCATCAGACCCAACCAATGGATTGAATCTCGATGCATTCGAGGAAATTGTATCGGATTTCCCGATCTCGGCGATGTTATGCGTCGTTAATTTCAATAACCCTTATGGCTCGCTGATGCCCGATGCATCCAAGGAGCGTCTGGTGGCTATTGCCAACCGTGCCGGCGTGCGTTTAGTGGAGGACGACATCTATGGCGATCTGCACTTCGGTCCCTATCGTCCGAGGCCGCTTCAAAGTTTCGATCGACAAGGGAATGTGGTGTTGTGTTCATCGTTTTCAAAAACCCTGGCACCCGGTTATCGAATCGGCTGGATCGTTGCCGATCGTGATCGTGAAGAAATGTTGTCGCGCAAACATACACTATCGATCGCCAACTCCAGCATTACACAAATGACCATTGCGGAATTTCTGGCATCCGGTGGTTATGACAGACATCTGAAGCAGTTCAGGCGTGCACTCAAGCAGCAGGTTGATCGAATGCGTTATGAGCTGGCGGCAGTGTTGCCGGCCACTACGCGTATCTCGCAGCCCCAGGGCGGCTTCGTACTGTGGGTAGAACTGCCACGCGGGATCGATGTCACCAAGTTATTTCATCGTGGACTTGAAGAGGGTGTCAATGTCATGCCGGGCACTATCTTTTCACCGACACGCAAGTTCAGGAATTGTATCCGGGTTAATTGCGGACATCCTTTCGATTCAGTCATTGAGGGCGGTATCGCCCGTCTTGGTCAACTGGTGGACGAGCAAAATTAGGACACATTATTTGTATTTGAAGGTGGTCATAACGATGCCGCGGCACGGCCGGCCTGATCATAAAATCCGGACAACGCCCTTAAGAATCGGGCAAGCTCTGTCATTTGTGCATGTTCGGCCGGTCCAAATCCGCTGTCGAGAAGACAGCGCTGACGAACTTCGGCATAAGTGTTGCACAAGCTCTCGCCTTGTTCCGTAACGGAGTAATAAATCTCCTTGCCGGTCTTGGTACCGCTTATCAATTCCGCGCGAACCAGCTTGCGCAGTGCATAGGCAATCGTATGGGTATCTTCCACATTCAACACATAACAGATATCGGCCAGTCGTTTGGGACGTTGTCGGTGGTTGACGTTATGCAGTACCAGAATTTCGGTATAGGAAAGATCCCGATTACCGCTTGAACCCATGCACTGGGTGACCCAGCGTGCAAATGCGTTGTGTGCTGTGATCAGGCCGAACTCGATTTCACTCAAGTCGGATAGTTCACCTTCGGCGAGATGAGATGATGAGACGATCTTGTCGTCTTTATCTGTTGCTTTATTTGATTCCATAACCACCGCCTCCAGGTGTTTTAATAACAAATAAGTCGCCTGCTTGAACCTCGGTCGAATCACTGTGCGATAGTTCGGTACGACTACCGTCTGTTCGCTCGACATAGTTACGGCCGACAGCCCCTGGCTTGCCTCCGGCAAGTCCGTAAGGCGGCACACGTCGATGGCCGGCGAGTATGTTGGCATTCATCGGTTCGAGAAAGCGCATCCGCCGAACGGTACCATCGCCACCGCGATGCAGACCGGCGCCACCGGATCCGTGACGGATTGAAAATGATTCCAGTCGAACCGGAAATCGCCATTCAAGTACCTCAGGATCAGTCAGTCTGGAATTGGTCATATGGGTATGTACCGCCGAGGTGCCGTCGGCATTGACCGTAGCGCCGGCGCCACCGCACAGTGTTTCATAATACTGGTATCGATCATTGCCGAAGGTAAAGTTGTTCATCGTTCCCTGGCTGCCGGCAGCAACTTTCAAGGCGCCAAATAATGTATCGACGATAACTTGTGACGTTTCGACATTACCTGCGACCACTGCCGCCGGGTATTCAGGATTCACCATGGTGCCTTTCGGATTGATGATGCGAAGTGGTTTAAGACAACCGGCATTGAGGGGAATGTTGTCGTTAACAAGACAACGAAACACGTACAGTACCGCTGCGGTGGTAACTGCCGATGGCGCATTGTAATTGCCGGGGTGTTGTTTGCTGGTGCCAGTAAAGTCGATGACGGCTTCCCTGTTCTCGTTATCCACGGTGATAGTCACCTCAATGGCCGAACCGTCGTCGGTCTCATAACGAAAATGTCCGTTATCGAGAACATTCAATACGTTTCGAACACACGCTTCGGCATTGTCCTTAACATGTTGCATGTAGGCATCGACCACATCAATTCCGTATTGATTCACCATCGCGATCAATTCGGTTGCGCCTTTTTCGCAGGCGGCGATCTGTGCCTTGAAGTCGGCGATGTTGGTGTCGGGATTTCGTGCCGGCCATGAGCAATCGGCAAGCCGTTGCCTAATCCTGCTGTCGTCAAAGCGTCCCTCGGACATGACTTTGACGTTATCAAGCAGCACGCCTTCTTCATTGACGTTTGTCGAGTGCGAAGGCATTGAGCCGGGTGTTATCCCGCCAATGTCGGCGTGGTGACCGCGAGAGGCAACATAAAATGCCGGCGTAGTTTCCGCATCCAGAAATACCGGTCTTATAATCGTTACGTCCGGCAAATGCGTGCCGCCGTTATAGGGTGCGTTCAATGCAAATGCATCACCGTCGTGCATGTCGCCGATACGTTCGCGAATCACCGTTTTGATACTTTCACTCATCGATCCAAGGTGTACCGGCATGTGCGGTGCGTTGGCGATAAGTTCTCCATTGCGATCAAACAGGGCGCAGGAAAAATCGAGGCGTTCTTTTATGTTGACCGATACGGCGGTGTTGGCTAATACCAGTCCCATCTGCTCGGCGATATTCATGAACAGGTTGTTGAATATCTCGAGCATCACCGGATCGACATGGGTACCGATGGCGATGTGTTGCGGACGCGCTTCTACACGTTCTGCAACGATGTGCCCCGCGGCATGCAGCGTTGCCCGCCAACCGGGTTCGACGACAATAGTACCTGTTGCCTCAAGGATGATCGCCGGCCCGTCGATTCCACATCCGGGTATCAGATCATCGCGATGATAAAAGGGCGTCGATCGACGCTTGCCGGCCATGACCACATCGCGCCTGACAACAGCATCCGGTTGGTTTTCGGTCTGATCGATTTTAGTTGCAGTGGACAGCGCATCGAGTCGCATGTCGCTGCGCGATAACGCCTCGATCTCAAGTGCCTCGACGATCAGCTCCTTGTCAGGATCGGTAAAGCCGAAACGTTGTTTATGCAGCTTTTCAAATGCCTCCCGCATTGCAACCGGCGTATCGAGTGTTACCTTGAGTGCGGTGTCGGAACCGGCATAACGGAGCATGGTCGATTCCAGTATCTCGATGGAATACTCATCAACACCTTCATCAACGAGTTTTCTGCGTGCAGCACTGGCGAGTTCGCTGGCGACATTAACCATTGTACTTTGCAGTTCATTATCAAGAATGCTTTCCACTGCGCGTTCTTCTATGGCGCGGTGATCGGCCAGACCGATACCCACAGCAGACAGCACACCCGCATGGGGGTGTAGAAATATGGTTGAGATGCCTAAGGCATCCGCTACCAGGCAGGCATGCTGACCACCAGCTCCACCGAAGCTTGACAGGGTGTAGCCGGAAACATCATAGCCACGTTGTACCGAGATTTTCTTGATCGCGTTTGCCATGTTCTCCACGGCAATGGCAAGATATCCCTGAGCGAGATCATGCGCATCATTGGCTTGACCGGTCGCCTCGGATACCTGTTGTGCCAGCGTCTCGAAATTTTTATGGACGATATCGACATCGAGTGGTTCGTTACCGCGCGCGCCAAACACGGCTGGAAACATGTCGCTCTGCAGTTTGCCAAGCATGACATTGCAATCGGTGATAGTTAGCGGTCCGTCGTTGCGGTAACTTGCAGGACCCGGGTCGGCACCGGCTGAATCCGGACCGACGCGCAGGCGCGCACCATCGAAGTGGAGAATCGACCCACCGCCAGCGGCAACGGTATGTATATGCATCATCGGTGCGCGCAGGCGGGTTCCGGCGACCTCTGACTCAAGGGTGCGTTCATACTCGCCGGCATAGTGGCAGACATCGGTTGAAGTGCCACCCATATCGAAGCCGATCAGTTTTTTAAAGCCGGCCTGTTCACCGGTCTTGACCATGCCGACCACGCCGCCTGCCGGACCTGACAGGATGGCGTTTTTCCCCATGAAGGCTACAGCGTCTGTCAGGCCACCACTCGATTGCATGAACATCAAACGGGTATCGCGGAGCTGTTCGCGTACCGTGTTCACATAGCGACGGATGACCGGCGACAGGTAGGCATCGACCACGGTGGTATCGCCGCGGCTGACCAGCTTCATCAGTGCAATGGTTTCATGGCTGGTGGAAACCTGGGTAAAGCCTACCTCCCGGGCAATCCCGGCAACGCGATTTTCATGATCGGGATAGCGATATCCATGCATGAAAACAATGGCAACCGAGCGCAGGCCATTGGCATAGGAATCCATCAGGTCCGCTTTCACCTGCGCGATATCAAGTTGCGTCACGATCCCGCCATCCGCTGAGATGCGTTCAGTCACTTCAACGACATCGCTGTGGAGCACTTCAGGCAGGCGTATATCGATAGCGAACAGATCTGGACGGTTCTGATAACCGATTCGAAGTGCATCGCCAAAGCCCCTGGTGGTTACCAGCAGGGTCGGTTCTCCGCGCCGTTCCAGCAGGGCGTTGGTGGCAACCGTCGTACCCATTTTGACGCATTCAATATGCTGATGATCGATCGGCGCTTCGCTATCCGTTGACATCAACTCACGGATACCCTGAATGGCCGCATCACGATAACGACGGGGGTTTTCCGACAGTAACTTATGGGTTTTAACTGTGCCATCAGGATCAAGGGCGACGATGTCTGTGAATGTGCCGCCACGATCAATCCAGAACTGCCATCGATCGGTTTCGTGAGAGTGGTTCATGGTCTTTTTCTTACGTGATCAGGGTTTATTGTAGTGAAACGTATACAAATTATATATAAATTATAACTAAAAGTAATCAAGAATAATATGTTTCGGAATGGCGAAGTCATGACATGGTGATCATATAACGGTCCAGGTTGGCTAACTCAGCTAGCCGTAACCATACACAATGGGCTGGATTGGCTGATTCAAGGTCGCCTATTCGGAATACCAAAAGGCATTGATCGCGGTACACTTCGCATCCCTGAAACGCGACCCGCTTTAACACTAATCACAACCGCCCATGTCCGAATTGAGTCAGACCATTGCCCGCGACACTGCACAGAAAAAGTCCGCAACTGACAGTCGCGAAAACTATCCGTTACACCTTGCAATTCCTACGCGATTCAACGACTACGACCTGCTCGGCCACGTCAACAACGCGCTGTACAACCGTTACTTTGAGATTATCGTGCTTGAACTGGTCAAGCGGTCCGGGATCGATTGGATAAAAGATAACGTTGTACCCTTTGCCGCCGAAGTCCTGGTTCAGTTTAAAAAGCCGCTGCCATTAGTGGATCATATTGATGCCGCGTTACGGGTCGGTCGGCTCGGTCGCTCCAGCGTTACTTATGAAATTGCCTTGTTCACCCCCACTAGTGAAGACGCATCTGCGAACGGCCATTTCGTCCACGTATTCGTTGACAGAACAAGTGAGCAGCCGGTGCCGATGCCGCAGTCGGTGCGCGATGTCTTCGAGCGCTATCAGTACACCGGAGAGACGTCATGACGCTCAAGATCGGTGTGGATACCGGTGGCACATACACCGATGCGGTGCTGTTCGATGATGTGAATGGCCTGCTGTGCAAAGCCAAGGCATTGACGACGCCACACGATCTTGCTGAAGGTATCGGTGAGGCGCTCATGCAGTTGCCGGCAGATTCATTCGCTGATGTGCAGTTGGTGTCTTTATCGACAACCCTGGCCACGAATGCGGTGGTTGAAGGTCGTGGCGCACCGATATGCACTCTGTTGCCTGGGTACACTCAGAACCAGGTTGATCGTAGCGGTCTGGCCGATATCCTGCGCAACGATCCGGTGGTACTACTCGCTGGCGGGCACAATGCGGCAGGTATCGAGAACGCGCCACTGGATAGGATCGAAGCCGAGCGGATAATTCGCAAATACGCCGCCGATGTATCGGCATTCGCAGTGTCTTCGATGTTCGGCGGCAGGAATCCCGCACACGAGATTGCCCTGCGCGAGTTGATCAAAAAATTATGTAATAAACCCGTGACTTGCGGACACGAATTGTCGGTCAATCTCAATGCGCCCAGGCGGGCACTCACCGCGGCATTGAATGCGCGTCTGACGCCGTTTATCGGTCGTCTGGTTGCAGCAGTAAAAAGCCGTCTCGCGGCGCTTTCCATCACAGCGCCGTTAATGATGGTCAAAGGCGATGGTTCATTGATCAGCATCGACAGCGCACTCGAGAGACCGGTAGACACGGTGCTCTCCGGTCCGGCTGCCAGCGTGGTGGGGGCATGCTACTTAAGCGGTCGCCAGAATGCATTGGTTGCCGATATGGGTGGCACCACAACGGATATCGCCGTGGTAAGCAACGGTAGTCCCAGGACACGCATCGACGGTGCCTTGATCGGTAGCTGGCATCCAATGGTTGAAACATTGAGCGTGTTTTCCATTGGTCTCGGTGGCGATAGCGAAGTGCGTTACTCCGGTGGCGAAGGTATCGGTATCGGTCCACGGCGGGTGGTGCCAACCTGTTTACTGGCGACCCAATATCCGGATTTTTTACAACGCCTCGAGGCGCAGGACTCCATGGGTTCATCGCCACAGCTGGGCCATTTTGCCATTAGGTTATACGACGATCCGGTATTGATTGCACGACTCGATAGCAACGAGCGACGAGTGCTTGAACGGCTCATTAATGAAGCGCCGTTGTCCGTTGAAAAACTGGCAGCCGAGAACTCACGCGATGCCAGGGTTCTGGCCAGGCTGGTTCGTTCGGGTCTGGCAATCTACAGTGGATTTACACCCACCGATGCTGCCCACGTGCTGGGATTGTCGCATCACTGGGACAGTCGAGCGGCACACGTTGTGGCAAGAATCTGGGCACGGCAAATGCGCCATCGTTATGGTTACGGTAATTGGAAGGAGGGCGATTCCGAAGCACCCAGCCGGTCGGTACTGGAGCGCATGAAGCAACTCATCAGCGAAGCGCTGGTGCGTACCAGTATTCGCGAACTGGACGGTGCAGACGTTGCGCCAACAGATGAACTGGTACAATTTTTATCCGACGTGCTTGGTGAATCCACGGGGCGTGTTTTATCTGTATCGTTCAATACAGACTATCCCTTGCTGGCGGTAGGTGCGCCGGCGCGGGTTTTCTTTCCCGATGCCGCCAGGCATCTTGGCGCATGGCTCGATGTACCGAATGGCGCCGATGTCGCCGGGGCGGTAGGCTCTGTGGCAAGCAAGGTTGTGCAACGGGCGAGAACAACGGTTACTCAACCAAGCCAGGGTCTATACCGTGTACATGCCACAGAAGGCCCACGTGATTTCGAACAACTCGACCTGGCACTGTCTCTCGCCCGTGAACTCTCCATAGACGCTGCGACCAGTCATGCCAAGGTAGCGGGCGCGATCAACCCGAAGCTAACGGTCGAAGTGGACGAAAATCGTGTCGACCACGATATCGATGGTTCGGTATTTTTCGAGGCAACGGTATGCGCCACCGCCACCGGTGTTCCGGGGGTTTGATCACAAACAGTTCAGGATAAAGCGGCCAGTGCCAGATTCACCAAGCTGAATTTCTGTATATTGACGTTTGCTCACGCATACTCGGGTGCGCGAGCGAAAAAAGAAACTTCTGGATAGGATTGCAAGCTTTACACGATGGACAGGTTTCAGCGTCTTTATGAATTAATTCATGCCCTGAGTAATCGTCGTACACCCATTGCGCTACGATACTTGACAGAAAGCCTGGAATGTTCGGAACGAACAGTAAAACGGGCCATAGAAGACGCACGAAATTTACTTAACACACCCATTGAATATGATCGTACCCGGAAAGGGTATCTTCTTTGCGCTGATAATACTCAATCCTTCGAGCTTCCCGGACTCTGGTTTAATAGTTCCGAACTCTGTGCGTTGCTGGTATCCGATAAATTGTTACGCGAAATTCAACCTGGTGTGTTGACACCGTTTATTGCACCGTTAAGAAATCGAATCCGCAATCTTATCGAACTGGGTCAGGTCGGTCATAACACTGATCTCGAGCTTGCTCGTCGGGTACGTGTGCTTCAATCAGCGCCTCGGAATATTGAGCTTGAACAGTTTCGCAAGATCAGTAGTGGATTGATCACAAGACGCAAGATCAGGATCTTTTATCATAGTCGTACAGGTGACGAAACAACCGAACGAGTCATATCGCCTCAACGTCTGATTTACTACAGGGATAATTGGTATCTGGATGCCTGGTGCCATCTTCGGCGAGCACTTCGAAGCTTCTCGATTGATCGTCTGCACGTAGTAGAAACCATGAACGATCCTGCAAAGGATATCGATGACTCAACGCTCGATCGGTACTTTGCTGGTGGCTACGGCATATTTGCAGGGCAGGCTAAATATCAAGCAGTTTTACTATTCTCACCAAGTGCGTCCAAATGGGTTGCTGATGAACGATGGCATCCTGATCAAGTATCTACGGTACTGCCGGATGGATCAACAAAGCTGCAAATACCTTATTCCGATCATCGAGAGTTGATGCGAGACATCCTGAAATTCGGTTCAGAGGTGGAAGTGCTGGCGCCAAAACAACTAAGGCTCATCGTAGTGAAGCAACTACAGGAAACACTCGACCGATATCAATCGTACAGTGACATAAAAAAATAGTTCACAGGGTCACATAATGGCGCACCAAGGGGGATACCATAGAGATTGAGAGGTGTTCGGATATACACTCTTGAATGCTTGAATAATGACGGGTGCATAAAAAAATATAACCATATTGACGGGGATAAAATCTCTCGCGAAGCGCACATGACAGCAATATCAATTCATATGCCGTACTGGGGCAAGGCTGGAGAAGATGGCTATCATCTCCTGACCTATCATAGTCTCGATGTTGCTGCAGTTGGCAAGGAGCTACTTGCAATACATCCCACGCTTGCCGAACGCCTCGCCCACCTTCTCGACATAGACAGGAAAACACTCGAATTCCTGGCTGTTTTTCTACTTGCTCTTCATGATCTCGGCAAATTTTCGGTGAGGTTCCAAAATTTGCGGCCTGATCTGTTGAATGCCCTTCAGAACCGGGCGTCTGGAAAAGAATACAACGAACGCCACGACACGCTTGGGTTTATGTTGTGGCATAAAAAAATCAAAGCTTTGTTTCATGAACTTGGACTTGTAAAAGTTGGTAAGGGTAGAAGAGTTTCCTCGGGAGAGGTTGCGTTAGACGCCTGGATCGCCGCCGTCACTGGACATCATGGCACACCGCCAAAACCGATAAATCTGCTGCTTGAGGATTACTTTGAAGAAGAGGACCAAGGTGCGGCGGAATCGTTCGTTGAAGCTGTCACACGATTGTTGATACCCGATGGATTCATTTTTCCGGAAATTAATGATCAGGTAATGAAAAAGGCTTCATGGTGGATCGCCGGGTTTACTGTACTTTGTGACTGGATCGGATCGAATAGCGATTACTTCATAAGGCAATCCCATATTGAACCATTGGAAGTTTACTGGGAAAGAAGTCGCGATCGTGCGCACAAAGCGATTGCAGCAACGGAGCTATTACCCACCGCTCCTGCAGATTCCATGCGTCTGTCAGAACTCATTCAGGGTATTGATACTGCCGAGTCCACGCCATTGCAAAAACTCGCCTCTGGTCTGTCACTTGGAAATGGTCCCCAGATGTTCATTCTGGAAGACGTCACTGGTGCCGGAAAAACAGAAGCGGCTCTTATATTGGCACAACGGCTGATGGCAGACGGTCGTGCCCAAGGTATCTATTTTGGCTTGCCGACCATGGCAACTGCCAATGCCATGTATCAACGATTGGGATCACACGGTTATCGACAACTTTATCAGGTCGGCACACAACCATCGTTGGTTCTGGCCCATGGTGCCGCGCATCTTTCCGATGACTTTCGTCAATCGATTGTGCCCCCTGCAAGTACTAGTGACGGCGAATATCGTAACGACGAACCCGCTGCCTCAGCACATTGCAGTCAATGGCTGGCGGATAATCGCAAGAAGGCATTGCTTGCCGATGCCGGCATCGGCACCATCGACCAGGCGCTGCTCGCTATCCTGCCCTCTCGACATCAATCGCTACGGCTACTAGGCCTTCTTGGCAAGGTACTGCTCGTTGACGAGGTTCATGCTTGCGACACTTATATGCATCGACTCTTATGCCGCCTACTGAAAGCTCACGCTACGGCTGGTGGGAGTGTTATTTTACTGTCCGCGACCTTGCCGCAAAAACAAAGGCAGGCACTCACTGCCAGTTTTCAGGAAGGTCTGGGTTCCCGTGTCGATGAGTTGAACATGGCAGGATACCCGCTGCTCACCCAGGTTGGTGACAATACGATTTTGGAAGAAAGCGTGTCCACTCGTGCTGTTGTGCGTCGTCATGTCACTGTTCGATGTATGGAAGACATCGAAGCCGTGGAACGGGAAATCGCGATGACGATTGAAAATGATCAATGCGCGTGTTGGATTCGCAATACCGTAGGCGATGCACTAGAGACATATACACGACTTCGTGCTCGTTATCCTGAATGGAACATAGAACTCTTTCATGCACGCTATGCAATGGCGGATCGGCTTGATATCGAGCAGCGTGTACTCGATCGTTTCGGCAAGAGCAGTCGGCATGAGCAACGCGCCGGTCGACTGTTGATCGCCACCCAGGTAGTCGAACAATCTTTGGACCTCGATTTCGACTATCTGGTAACTGATCTTGCACCTATAGATCTCATAATCCAACGAGCGGGGCGTCTACGACGTCATGGTCGCGACAGCCACGGTAATCCTGTCGAAGCGCCAGACCAGCGAGGCACCCCGGTACTCGGTGTATACGTCCCGGTTTGGCAGGATGAACCTGACCATAACTGGTTTGCCGGAACATTTAATCGAGCTCAAGGTATCTACCCCGATCATGGTCAGCTTTGGCTCACCCATAAGCTGCTGCGGGAACAGGGTGGTTTTCACATGCCTGAAGACGCGCGATTTCTTATTGAGAGCGTGTATGCTTTTGATGCTGACATTCCGGAAGGGTTGCTGGGACGTGCCAGTCGTGCCCAGGGTGATGCGCGTGCTGAGGCGAGCATGGCAGATCTCAACGGTCTCGATATCGATCAAGGTTATAACGATCCGGCTATCAACCGCTGGTGGGACGACACACGAACCCCGACTCGACTCGGAGAGTTAACCACCACCTTATGGCTGGCCTGTTGGCAGGATGGTCGGATCAGACCATGGAGAGACGACCTGCCATTTGCCTGGCAGCAAAGTAGCGTGAATATTCGCAGCGCGCTGATTTCTGGGACACGGATGCCTGACAATATTTCTGAAGACGTTATCTCAAATTGTCGTGAAGTACTTCCGGCAAAAGGTAAGTGGGGAGTTTTGGTAATCATGACAGAACACGATAACAATGAGTGGCTGGCCACGATAACTAATGATCGAGGTCAGGAGTCGACGTTGCATTATGCGGCAGAGTACGGGTTACTGACCGATTCGGATTATAAAAATGTGGAGGGGGTGTTTGCATGAATCTGATTAATGATCCCTGGATTCCGGTGGAATGCCCGTCGGGTGTCGATCTGATTGCCCCATGGCAAATTACAGATACTGAAAACCCGGTAAGACGACTCGCATCGCCTCGTCCGGATTTCAATGGGGCGCTATTACAGTTCCTTATCGGGTTGCTGCAAACCACTTCTCCTGCTGAGAATCACAATCAATGGGTAGACTGGCTCGAACAACCTCCTTCGCCAGAAATTTTGCACGAGATATTTGCCAGGTACTCCCATGCTTTCAATCTGGATGGCGATGGGCCCTTGTTCATGCAGGACTACGACAAACTGGAAGGGGACCCCAAACCTGTTGCTTATTTACTGATCGATGCTCCTGGCGCACAAACGCAGAAAATTAATGCGGACCATTTTGTCAAACGTGGTCTAGTCGGAGTTATATGTCCAGCTTGTACTGCAAGCGCACTATTTAATTTACAAACAAACGCCCCAAGCGGCGGTGCCGGTCATCGAACATCCCTGCGTGGTGGTGGGCCATTGACGACAGTAGTTGCCATCGATTCGTACGGCGAGAATGCGCTTAATGACGATCTTTGGCGCGCTGTTTGGTTGAATGTATTGGATAAGTCGACATTGAGTTCGCTTTCAGGCAACAGTGATATCACTGATGAGTCCGGGATATTCCCCTGGCTCGGCACTACTCGAACAAGCGGACCTGATAGTGGGCAGGATACGACACCACTGGATGCGCATCCTCTACAAATGTACTGGAGTATGCCTCGACGGATCCGTATCCAATGGGAATCTATCCACGAAGGCGAATGTGATTTGTGTGGTACCAGTTCTGAACGGCTGGTCAGGCAATATGTTACTCAAAACTATGGCATCAACTATACAGGCGCCTGGCAGCATCCACTCAGCCCCTATTACCTCAGCAATAGTAATGAAGCCCTGCCCAGGCATCCACAACCAGGGGGTGTCAACTACAAGCATTGGCTTAGTTTGATCCAGGACACGGATAACTCGTTCAGGGCATTGGTCGTAAAAGTATTTGATGCCCCAACAGGTTCACGGAAACTTGCATCTGAACAATTGCGGCTGCACACATTTGGCTATGATATGGACAATATGAAGGCACGTTGCTGGTACGAGACGACCTTCCCGTTATTTACACTGGATGAATCCATACGCGAGGCATTTGCTGTTCGTGCCCACACATTGATCAATGCAGCCACAGAGACTGCGAATTGGACACGCCGGTGTATCAAGGATGCCTGGTTCAAAAGACCCGGTGACGCCAAGGGCGATACGGACTTTCTCGTTGAGGCTTTTCTCAGTCATACAGAACAAGCATTTTTTAATCAGGTCAGGCAGCTTATCGATCAGCTTGGCGCAGGTCATGATGGTACTCAGTCATCACATGGCTGGCACACAACACTCTGCAGAAGTGCAATCGAATTATTCGACTATTGGACCAGCCGAGGCGACTTCGAAGCCATTGATCCACGTCGAGTTGCCGAGGCACATCAAAAGCTTACAGGATGGATGTATGGCAAAAATAAAGGTTTGCCAAAAATCCTCGAAATCAACCTCAATGAGAAGAACGCGGCATGAAACAACCATTCGACGAAGATTCTGCGGAATTATCGATAATGCTCCAATGGTGGCGGGATCTTGAAAATGACAAAGGCGCGCGTGCCGAGTTACGGCGCTGTACATCTCCTGAGGCCGTCATGCTGCATCCGGCCTATGCACGGATGCATTACCGGTTGGCGTCCAGTCTTTCGGGGCAGTGGAACTGGGAATATCGTCTTGCAGCAGTTGCAGGATTACTTGCCCATGTACGTAAACCGACAAAAAAGTTTCTTGCCGAGGAGATGGGTGGAAGAAAACCGGTTGTCAGTGAGCTTCGCTTTCGACGCCTGTTGCAATGCAAGCCTGATGAGTTGTACGGCAGGATGATTCGCGTACTACGCATGCTTGATAACACTGCCAACACGCAGGATTTGATTCGCTCAGTATTCCACTGGAATGATCGGGTACGGAAGCGCTGGGCACTGAAATACTTCGCTAATTTACCCACACAAGAAACCGCATAACACACTACGGGAATCAAATACCATGACTCAATTCGTACAGTTACACCTTTTGACTTCTTATCCACCGGCTAACCTTAATCGTGACGACCTGGGTCGTCCGAAGACAGCCATGATGGGTGGTACAAACCGTTTGCGTATCTCCTCACAGAGTCTCAAGCGGGCGTGGAGGACGTCAGATACATTTCAACATGCACTCGCTTCTCATATTGGTGTGCGCACTAAAGAAATGGGTGTAAAGGTTTACCATGCGCTACTGGAAAAAGATATCAAGGAAAAGCAGGCGAGGGACTGGGCCAAGTCCATCGCCGCAGTGTTTGGCAAGTTGAAGACTGCAAAGAAAAGCGATAACGAAGAAGGCACCTCTCAACTGATCGAACTCGAAACAGAACAACTGGCACATTTTAGTCCGGAAGAGCAAAAGGCTATCGAGAATCTGATCGATGAGCTGGTTAGCAACGGCAAAGCACCTGATAAAGAGCAATTATTGCTGTTAAGACATAAACATACGGCTGCAGATATTGCCCTGTTTGGCCGAATGTTGGCTTCGCAGCCCGGCTTCAACACGGAAGCGGCTGCTCAGGTAGCCCATGCCATCACGATCCACAAGGTGAGTGTGGAAGATGATTTCTTCACAGCAGTTGATGACCTCAACCGTGGCGAGGAAGATGCCGGCGCCGGCCATATTGGAGAGACCGAGTTCGCAGCCGGCCTGTTCTATTTGTACCTATGCATTGATTGCGATCAGCTCGTATCGAATCTTTCAGATGATCAATCTCTAGCCGATCAAACGATGGCTGCCCTGATTCAATCTGCAGCTACCGTAGCACCCACTGGCAAGCAAAACAGCTTTGCCTCCCGTGCCCGTGCTTCCTACATTTTATGCGAACGTGGCGATAGTCAACCCCGGTCGCTCTCGGTGGCTTTTCTGAAACCTGTCTCGGGTTCGGACATGCTTGAAAGTGGCATCGCAATACTGGAAGAAACAAAGCTCAAGATGGACAACGCCTACGGTGATGGCGCAAATGCATCTGCCAGTATGAATGCGACTACCGGCGAAGGAAACCTCAAGGAAATAATCGATTGTGCGACCAGCAGGGACTGATGCATGAAACATTACCTGCTATTGCGGCTTTACGGACCCATGGCGTCGTGGGGTGATACAGCTGTTGGCGATTTTCGCCCGAGTCACTCACACCCCAGTCGTACGGCTGTGCTTGGCCTGTTGGCGGCTGCGCTGGGTATTCGTCGTAATGAAGAAGATAAACTGCTGTGGCTGGATCAAATGGTAAATGTAGCCATTCGTCTCGATCTCACCGGTGAGATGCTTCGTGATTATCACACTATCCAGGTACCACCTGAGAGTAAGAAGAATCGTTATTACACTCGCGCCGATGAACTCAACTCTGAAAAACTGCATACCATTATTTCACAACGTGATTACCGGACTGACAGCGCTGCCAGTGTCGCGCTTTACTCGCATGAGAATGACAAAACGGTATTGGAGCAATGGCAAACGGCATTGCGCAAGCCTGCTTTACCGCTTTATCTCGGGCGCAAAAGTTGTCCATTGGCGCTTCCTGTCGATCCGGTCATTATTGAAGCAGATAACCTCAAGTCCGCTTTTGATGGCTACCCCGATTGCTCGACGCAACTCGATGCATTGTGTCATCACCGAATTCCAAAACCGGATTCTGTTCAATACTACTGGGAAGGGGAAGATGCCGGATTGATATCTCAAATGAGCTACCCTCGACACGACCGACTGCAAAGCCGCAAACGTTGGCAATTCAGCACGCGTATTGAGTACTACGCAGCCTATCCGGCTGTAGCCGCACACGGATCCGGAAAGGAGTAGCAGTTATGTACTTCAGTCGCATCCGACCACAACCCGATACCGCCTACCATACGCTTTCTGGTCTTGGTGGTTATCGTGAACATCAGATTCTTTGGAAATTGTTTGAGACGGCACCCGAGGCGAAGCGTGACTTTCTCTATCGCAGAGAAGATCACGAAGGTTGGCCGGTTTTCTATCTGATATCCAAACGTGCACCCACCGCTTCACCAGACCAGTGGCACATTGACACCAAGGAGTACAAACCTGTGTTACATAATGGACAGAAGCTTGAATTTAGTCTGCGTGTGAATCCGGTGATCACGCGAAAAGATGCGTCTGGTAAATCCAGTCGAAGTGACCTGGTTATGGACATTAAAAAACAAACCGGATGGCAACAGCAGCCCCCGAATGAGCGGCCTTCAATGCCGGAAATTATTGAGCAGGCAGGCCGACAATGGCTGGAGCAACGATTTGAAGACCATGGTGCACAACTATGTACTATCCGCGCGGAGGGTTATCGACAGCATCGGCTACACAGACCTGGAAAAACCCCACCCATTCGCTTTAGTAGTCTGGATCTTCACGGTACGTTATCCATTATCGATCCGGAGCAATTCAGAAAGATTTTGTTTGAGGGTATAGGACCCGCCAAAGCCTTCGGTTGCGGTTTGTTGCTTGTGCGTCGCGTATAAGAAAAAAATGCTACCGCCTCTCAAACCCATCGCAATGAAAGAGCGAATCTCACTCATGTTTATCGAACGTGGTGAGATAGACGTTATCGATGGAGCATTTGTGGTTGTAGATAAAACCGGTGTTCGTACACATATCCCGGTAGGCAGTATTGCATGCATCATGCTTGAGCCGGGTACACGTGTATCACACCGTGCAGCGGCACTGGCTGCGCGTGTTGGCACACTGCTGGTATGGGTGGGAGAAGCCGGTGTGCGGCTTTATGCCGCCGGGCAACCTGGCGGTGCTCGCTCCGACCGCCTCTTGTATCAGGCAAAACTCGCACTCGACGACAACCTGCGCTTAAAGGTTGTTCGAAAAATGTATGAAATACGTTTTGGGGAAAAACCACCGGAACGGCGCAGCGTTGATCAGTTACGTGGTATCGAGGGTGCACGGGTGAAAAAAACCTACAAGATGCTTGCCCAGCGCCATGGAGTTGTGTGGAAGGGAAGATTCTATGACGCGACGGACTGGGATAAGTCCGATCTTCCCAACTTGTGCATCAGCGCGGCGACTGCCTGTCTATATGGAATCACTGAAGCAGCAATACTCGCCGCCGGATACGCGCCTGCAGTGGGATTCATACATACAGGTAAACCACAGTCTTTTGTTTATGATATAGCTGACCTGTTCAAATTTGACGGCGTAATACCCATCGCCTTTGAGATAGCCTCCAGGAGCCCCAGCAATCCTGAACGACGGGTTCGGTTGGCGTGTCGGGATCATTTTCGTCAAACCAAACTCCTCGGCAAGATAATTCCCACTATAGAGACCGTCCTGGCGTCAGGTGAAATTACACCACCCAGTGCTCCGGACGATACAATGCCTATCGCAATACCTGTGGAAGAAAGTCTGGGCGATGCTGGTCATCGCCACTGAAAACGTACCACCGCGTTTACGCGGACGACTCGGCGTTTGGCTTGTAGAGATTCGCGCAGGTGTATATGTCGGCAATCCTTCGGCAAGACTTAAGGATTTCATCTGGCAACAGGTAGAAGAAGGTCTCGATCAGGGCAATGTGGTAATGGCCTGGAATACCAACACCGAATCCGGGTACGATTTTAAAACGCTTGGAGAGAATCGCCGCGAACCGGTTGATTTCGATGGACTTCGCCTGGTTTCTTTCTTTCCTCAGGAAGAACCGGAAGATGCTCTTTAACAATTTGGAAAAGCGATACTATCTTGTGTGGTTGTAAGGTTCAATTTGTTGGTAGAAAATCAATACCCTAAAAATCTTCCATAAATCAATAGATTGTGAGAAGAGTGTTCCCCGTGCCCGCGGGGATGAACCG
>BQJD01000031.1 GCA_021604525.1 marine bacterium B5-7
TTTGGCATGGCTTCGGTTTTATGGCGCGTTTCTGGTTATCGCGCCATTATGGATTTATTTGGCGCAATTAGGATTATCGCGCCATTAACCCCGGTGTGCAACTACCAAGACGGGTGCAAGACCAGGAGAGGATCAGGTAGCGCTCGGGCTTCGCATCATGCTCGCAGAACTTATCCGGTTGCGCAGGTGCTCGATGAATCCCCGGTTGCCATGGATGTCGGTGTGGAGATGGCGGAAAGACCTAAGCAACGCTCCCTCTGCATCAAAGTAGCGCGGGTTGAATTCCCGCACCTTGGCGTCCAGCAGGTCGTCGAAGAAGAGGGAGCGGTTTTTGGCGCGGTCGGCGGGCGGCACGTCCGGATCAAACCCGCGCCGCTGCTCGGCTTCCTCGCGGCCCACAACGGTCCATCCGATGGCCTCGGCGTATTCGAGGATCCGGGCTTGGACGGTTTTGTGTTCTCCGGGGGTGGGCATGGGTTACTTCTTTGACGCTTGGATTGCCTGTTTCCTCCAACTCGCAACGGCATCAGAAAGCTTTGCCACTTCCTTGTCCTCGCCCCACTTATCCCAAAAGGGAACGGTTCCGCTGTTTGGCTTATTCTCCGGTTGTTGAATTCTGACCCGAGTGGGTAGAAGGCTCGCATCACCAACGACCAACGCCTCTCCGGTGTCAAGGACCGGCAGGAGGTCACTAAATCCCCCAAGACTGTCAGGCAATAAGCGCCGGACAACATTCTGGTCGTCTCCGTTTGTGAGTCGCATCGCGACCAAGTTGTTGCACTGACTCAAAACCGTTCGGTTCACCTCGGACGGACGTTGACTAATAACCACGAGTCCGACGCCGTATTTTCGCCCCTCTTTGGCGATGCGTTCGAACGCATCCACCGCAAAAGCCTCTCCTCCGCTGGATGACTGGCGCTCGGGAATATATAGGTGTGCTTCATCGCAAAACAGGGCGATGGGGTGCCTGTTCTCCGTTAGTGTCCATTGCTGAATTGAAAAGATTAGTTTCGCGACCAAGCTGATGATCAACGGAAGCATATCGGATGGAACTTCCGAGAAATCCACAATCTTAACGCCTCCTAACTTATCTGCTTGGTCCTTAGTCCCCGCTACCAGAGCTGCAACGAGCTTATCGAGCCAATCGAACTCCATAGTCTCCTTCGGAGCTTGAAACAAAAAGCCAAGCCGACGATCCGTTTGCTTGTTTTTCAGCCTCTCAACAAGGCGGCTCAGTTTTCCGTGAAACGGCCCCTGCTTCTCGCTGCGAGCGCCGGGAATCATTTCACTATCTAGTTCTTCCAGGCGTGCGATGACGTCTGCGATCGAAAATGGAATCGGACTATCGATAGTAAAGTTATTGAGAACTTCATCGTGTTTGCCTTTGGTCAGATAGTCGCGCTTCGCTTCGATGATAGTCCGCGACATGAGCATCGCTTGGTTCGGTGCGTTTTGATCACTTCGATCGACGAACATCGAAACCATCGCCTCGTAGGCCAGCAACCAATACGGGAGGTGAACAATCCCGTCCTTTAGTGCGCTCTTGGCATCGAGGTCCTTTGGGCTAGCAATCCGAAGATGCCGGATGCCGTCCGCTTTCAAAGGGCGATATTCACCATGAATATCGAAAACGATACCGTTGGCATTGGGCAATCCGGCCATGCACTCGAGCACGCGGGCAGTAGTCCAAGATTTACCCGAACCGGTGCTTCCCACTATGATGGCGTGGCGTTGGAAAAATTTATTCCCATTGAGGAATGCCTCCGCCTTATCATCCAGAGTGTAGTGACCAAGCGACAACCTCTCCCCGTCGGATGCGATATTGGCAATCACTTGCATGAAGTTCGTCAATGATTCTCCTTCGACAGCAAAGCAATTGGCGTCTATTTCTGGAACTGTCTCCAAAGTCCGAAGAAAAACGTTGGATTCGGCGCCCAGCTTGTCGACCATCGTGCCGATCAACGTGATTCTTACCAAGTTGAGCTCTGTGGGCAATTTAAGGTCGCCCTCATCGCCTTCAACATCACCAATCTCTTTCGCTTCTACGGCGTTGCGGGTGATTTTCTGAATAATCCCAATCAGATGTTGGCCTGGGTGGCTGCTTTGGAGGACAGCCAGTCGATTGACCTGCAATTTCCGGAGGCGCTCAACATCAGCCACGTGGACAATGACGATTGCCGTATCGACTGATTTCACTCTGCCAAGGGCGTCCGTATCGTTGTATTTGAAGATGCTCATGAGATTACCAGTTTTAGTAATTCACCCAATTGCCATGTCGGAGACCCAGCGATTTCTTCACCCGTAGGGAATTCCGCGCTGTATATGCGGCAGCCACCAGGGGACTCCTCAATTGCCAAATACTTCCCGCATTTCCCGCTTCGCAAGAACGCCTTTGCAGTCGCAGAAATGGTCTTGGTTAAGAGAACAAGCGGGACGTCTTTGCTGCGACACCTTTCAACGAGGGTTGTTTGAAGGTGCGTGTCGTTAAATCCATAACCAATGCAAAGATAGGCATCCGCGTTTTGCAGAGCCTTGTCGGCTTCAGATTTGATGGAATGGAAGGGCTCGTCGTGAGTAAGCCGATATTTCTCAATTCCTGGAGTGACAATTACCGGCAAAACGTTTGGTGGTCGTGAGGCCGAAACAGGGAGACCAAACACGACACCGTCGCTGTCCCGAAACCAGTCAAACGAACCATGCACTTTCCAGACATTCACCGTCCGGGATGGCGTGTTTCCGACGTGGATACGAGGCTTTCCGCTATTGGCTCGTGCCCGAATGTGCCCGTAGTTGAATCCGGTGTAGTGGATCAGTTTTCCAGCGTCCGCAGCGTATTCGGCGATTCGATCGTAGTTCGGAGTAACGACATGGATGTCGGTCCGAGTGCTGTTGAATAGATGGAGGAAGAGCTTGGTGAGCGGGAAGAGATAGTGATCAACAATCGCCCTTTCAAATACCTGATGATCAAAGGGAGCAAGATAGTCCCAAGTCGATTCGACAACGAGAGCGGTCAGAGTTTCTGGTAGGCGAACTTCGTCGAGTGCAGTTTCAAGGTCAGTGGTGGTCAGCTTCGACTGAAACTCGGCCCATTTGGTTGCCTCTTCTGGTTTAGCGGTCCCTGGACAAGCGACCTTCTCTAAGTGAGCCTTCAGCTGCGGCATGCCCGGAATTCCGTATGCCGCAGATGCACCGCTCCCGAGAATGATCACCGGAGATCTGCTCACGCATTCTTGGGCGAGTTCGAGCAGTGATTTTTTGGGTTCTGTGCTCATGCTGTGATCTCGAGTTCGTGAACGCGGGTTTTCGCGGTCATCAGTTCATGAAGGAGGGTGCGGAAGAGGTCTTGGAGTTGGAAAGTCTTTTGCTTCGCCAACTCCATTTTTCGGTTCAAAGCGGTCAGGAGTTCTGCAATCTGTTTCTGCTCTTCCATATCGCCTGGGATCGGAATCTGAAACCCCTCGAGACGGGTTGGACTCACGTTCGGTTGGTTCGATCCTTCCGCCATATACCTCAAGGGAGCGATGAAGTAGGGTGAAAAGATGATCTGGAAAAGGTAGTCCTTCCTAAGTCGCGGGTCGGTAATTTCGAATCTTCCAACGCGCTGATTAAGGAGGGCGGGAAGGTGTTGCTCTTCGATGAAGCAATACTTCATTCCCTCTTTGATAATCGGACGAGTTAGCGAAAGAATCAAGTCACCGGCCTTGAGTGCATACGCACTTCTTTCCTTTAGGAAGGACGTCGGCAGATATTTGTCGTCCTTGTCGATGAGGAAGCCGGTCGAGACATTGCTAATCCGGATCAGCCAGACACCGTCCGGAACGTAATCGGCGCTCTTGAAGGCGTAGCCATTGAGCACGCGCGCATACTTTCCGAGTGGCACCACCTCCCAGCTTTCGGGAACGGGGCCGATTTCGGTTTGTTTTTGGGGCTCAAAGCGGAGGCCTTCAGTGAAGAGCTTGTGCATGAGGGCCTTTTTCAGCTCGGTGGTGGTCTGAATGATCCGCTCCTGCGCTTCGATCGCCCGCTGCACCGTTGAAAGGATGTGCGCGATCTTCTTCTGCTCGGGGAGTGGGGGCACTCTAAGCTCAAAGCTCCCGAAGTTTGTTTTGTTGAGGATGGGAACCGTCGTTTTGACCGCACGCTTCTCGAGCTTGTCGCGGTTTTCATGGAAGCAGTAGTAGACGAATTCGGGATCACTCTCCGTGTTGCAGATGAGAGCGTTAATTTGCTGGTTTGTGGCCGACTGGTCGTTTCCAACCAACCCCAGTTTGCCGACATTGCCAATGCAACCAACCAGCACAGCGTCCTTAGGAAGAGCGCGGCATTTTTCGAATCCGAGTTTGGTAAGCCGTTTGTGGGCGGTGCGAATGTATTTCCCGTTATCGAGATCGGCGGGAGAAATCAGATTGTACTCACCGTCATAGAAATCCTTGCGCTTCGTGCTCGGAGTGCGTCCGGTCACAATTTCACCAAGGTCTTTGACCTGTCTGTCGCGCCAGTCGCTCATACCCCGATCTTCTCCAGAATTTCCTTCAAGGCTTTATCCGTCTCCCGCGCCTCTGCCTCGATGACTTTCAGTTCCTCGACGATCTCCGCGATGGGCCGGTAGGTTTCGGCATCTGAGGTGTGGATGTAGCGGCTGGGGGAAATGTTGTAGTCGTTTTTCGCAAGCTCCTTGTGATCGACGATGCGGCTGAGTTTTTCCTCTTCCTTCCAGCCGATGAGGGTGTCGGCAATGCGCTGGATGCCAGCGTCGGGGATGAAGTTCTTGGGGTCGCCCTTTTCGAAGACCTGGCTGGCGTTGACGAGGAAGACCTTGCCCTGTCGGGTCTTGGGCTTGGCGCGGTTGAGGAAAAGGACGATGCCGGGGGCGGTGGTGTTGTAGAAGAGGTTTTCGGGCAGGTAGAGGACGCTTTCGATGAGGTCGTGATCGATGAACCACTGGCGGACGGTCTTTTCTTTGTTAGTGCCGGCATTGCCCGATCCGCGGGAGGCGGCGCCGGTGTCGAGGACGACGGCGGCGCGACCGTCTGCATTGAGACTGGCGTGCATGTGCTGGACCCAGCCCCAGTCGGCGGAGGATTTGCCGGGGAAGCCCGCCCCGGCGGGGAAGCGGTCGAGTTCGTCGTTGTCGTAGTCGGCTTCGGTGAACCAGTTCTGGTTCCACATTGGGTTGGCGACCACTCTGTCGAAGGTGCGCAGCTTGCCGACGTGTCGAAACTTGGGGTTCTTGAAGGTATCGCCGATTTCGATTTCGCCTTCCATGTCATGAATTATCAGGTTCATGTTGGCCATGGCCCAGGTGTCGGCGATGTATTCCTGGCCATAGAGTTTGAGCGGTGCGAAAGTGCGCTTCTTCTTACCCTTCGTCTGCTCTTCCATCTCGATTTCGCACTTGATCAACAGGCCGCCGGAGCCACAACACGGATCATGGATTTCCATACCGGGCTGCGGCTGAAGCACTTTTGACATGATCGTGCCGACTTCCGGTGGAGTATAGAACTCACCTGCGCTCGATCCGCCGCCCTCGGCGAATTTGCGGATGAGATATTCGTAACTTTTGCCGATGATGTCAGCCTCGACATCCTCCAACCCCAGGCGCTTGATGCTGATGGCCTCGATGAGGTTGGAAAGGCGGTCGTCGTCGATATCTCGCTGACCGTGGGTGGTGGCATTGAAGTCGACGCGATCGATGATGCCTTGCAGCAGTGGATTCTCCCTGGCGATGGCCCGCATGTGGGTGGTGACGCCTTCGCCGATTTGATCTGCAATTTTTCGGATGACGGACCATACCGACTCTTCCGGATCCTCGGGCGCTAGCGGCAGGTAGAAACGCACCAGCTTGTGGTCACGCTTTGCGAGTTGAAAAGCCTTCTTGCGCGAGCCGACTTCCTTGGCGATGCGATTCAACTCATCATCGAATACGTCGCAGAGTCGTTTGGTGAAAATTAGCGGAAGGATGAAATCCTTGTACTTGGGCGCGTCCTTGGCACCGCGAATAGAGCAAGCCGCATCCCAGATCCACGATTCGAGGGATTTGTCTTGAGTCTTTCCGTTCGCAGCCATGTGCCTTTATCCCTGTTTCTCTACTACCGATTGATCAGTGTCTTGCTTTATAACCACCATGCACACCCTCTGCGTGATTAAAATGATTTTTATTGTATTAAAGATCGATATTGAACCTGCCTGTCAGTTTATCAGGCTAACCCGTTAAGTTGAGCCAGTAGCGGCTCAAGATTATCCCACGGTAAAACATGTCCTCTTTCACGCTGTTGCTGGACGCTTCCTCCGTGAATGAGCCATGGAGTGATCTGAAGATCGCTGAGTTGATTTCTCCAGTAGTCGAGACCGGCGAAATAATCCGATGCAATCGTTGCGCCAGACTTTATTTCAATGGCATGAAGGCATCCCGGTGCAGTTTCCACAAGAGCATCAACTTCGTTCCCTTGTTTATTGCGTAAAAAATGCAGGCTGGGTTTGTGGCCGCGATTCATCTGCGCTTTGAGGAGTTCTGTCATTGCCCAGTTTTCAAATAACGCGCCACGCTGCGGGTGTGCTGTCAGGTGAGCGGCCTCGCGTATGCCAATCAGCCAGGCGGCGAGTCCCGGATCGCAAAAGTACAGCTTGGGGCTTTTAATCAGTCGCTTGGACAGGTTGGCAGACCACGGATGTATCAGAAACACGAGATAGCTGGCTTGCAGGACGGTCAGCCATGTCTGCGCGGTCGCGCGTGTAACGCCCGTATCGGCTGCCAGTGATGTGATATTGAGTAGCTGCCCGCAGCGTCCGGCGCATAGTTGTACAAAACGCTGGAATGCCGTTATATCCTGGATGTTGAGAATGGCGCGTACATCGCGTTCCAGGTAGGTGGCTACATAGTCCTGCAGCCATGTGGTTGCCGCCACGGGACGGTCGTATATGGGCGGGAACAAACCCGCATGCAACAACGCGCCCACACTTTGGGGGGCGCGTTTCGCCGTCTGTAACTCACCGAGCGTGAATGGCAGTAACGTTAATAGCGTGCTACGTCCCGCCAAACTCTGCGTAATCGACTCGATCAGTTCAAACTGGCTTGAACCGGTCAATATATATTGACCCATGGAGCGATCGGCATCCACCGTACTCTGGAGGTAAGAGAACAGCGAAGGCACGCGTTGCACTTCGTCGAGGATGGCTCCGCCCCGTGCCTGGCGCAAAAACCCTCTTGGGTCTTCGTTGGCAAATGCCCGATTATCCGGATCTTCGAGGGAAAAGTAGGGGAAGTTCGGGCGTAGCAGGCGGGATAGCGTTGTCTTGCCGGACTGGCGTGGTCCCGTGATCGTCAGGATTGGATAGCTACGTAACCTTTCCTCGGCAGTTTCCTGCATCAGGCGGGGTACCGGGTGTCGGGGTATGACAGGTTTGGCCATGACTAATTGTATAGCGAGGTGATCAATTGGTCAAAATAGAACTTGGCTTATTAACTATCAATACCAGCGATTAAAACGTCGTGGTTCTCGGTTCGGGCGAAAATATCGATAAGACGTTGGATGTCCATGGGTGAGCACTACTCGCCGCGATGCTCAAGCGAGACCAGTATCTTCGGATAGTAGGCGCCGAGGGTGATGGCGCGCAGCACCATGAATAGCATCAGGCCAAGCCAGAGCCCGTGGTTTCCGAAAGCCGGAACCGTGAATTGCAGTATCAGCAGGTATCCAATGGTGGATAACAGCATGGCGTTACGCATCTGCGCGGTCTGGCTGGTACCGATAAATATGCCGTCGAGTTGAAAGCTCCACACCGAGATGATCGGTGCAACCACCAGCCATGGCAGGTATTCGGCGGCATCGTTTTGTACCGTCGCCTGATTGGTTAATAGGGCGATGAGCTGATCGCCGAACAGCCAGTAGCCGAGTACTGCGATGATGGCGGTCAGCCCGGCCCATTGGGTGGATCGCTTGACCGCATTTTTAAAGCGCTCGACTCTACCGGCGCCGAAGGCGCTGCCGCCCAATGCTTCAACGGCGTGGGCGAAGCCGTCCAGTGCATAGGCGGTGATGTTCACGAATGTCATCAACACCGCGTTGGCGGCCAGTATGGCATCGCCGAAGCGGGCGCCAAGCGCGGTGAAGTATGAAAACGAAAACACCAGGCACAGGGTGCGAATGAAGATATCGAAGTTGGCGCGCATCAACACCCCCAGCGCCTTGGTGTCACTCAGTCGGCTCCAGTCGAAAGGATGGGCGCGAAGCTGATCCTTTAGCAGATATATACCGAATACAACGGCGCTGTATTCGGCTATCAGCGACGCCATGGCTACACCGGTCACACCCAGCTCAAGTACCGGCACGAACAGGAAGTCCAGCGCAACATTGGTGAGGTTCAAAACAAGTTGCAGGTAGAGTGCGCCGCGGGTGTCCTGCAGGCCGATGAGCGCACCGGTCATGGCATAGATGCAAAGGGTTGCGGGCGCGCTGAAGATACGAATGCTGACGTATTGCGATGCCAATGATTCCACTGCATCACTGCCGGCAAGAATGCCGAAGGCGAGACGATCCAGCGGTACCTTGAAGATGACTACCAGCGAGCCGAACGCAAGACCCAGCAGCATGGCCCGCAGCAACGTATCGTGAACTTCGCGACTATCACCGCGTCCATGGGCGCGGGCGACGAAACCGGTGGTGCCCATGCGCAGGAAACCGAAGCCCCAGTAAAGGAAACTGAATACCAGTGCGCCGAGGGCGACCGCGCCGATGTATTCCGGCCCGTCGAGATGACCCATGACAGCCGTATCCACCGCGCCGACCATGGGCACGGAAATATTCGACAACATGATTGGCGCGGCCAGTCCCCAGACCGTGCGATGGGTTATCTCGTCTGTTGTTGTATTGGTCACGGGCTTATTGAATGTCATTCATGAAAGGGGAATCAACCAAGCTGCATCTCAGGTCGCGAGATAGTGAGTGATTGATTACAGAAAGACAATCGCTGCTCGCTCATGGTCGGTATAATCGACACCCATTCGCTACCGTCTGTTGACGTTGGCAACGCCGGATATTCCATCACTACCTTCATCGACACGTTTCACTGTGCTGACAAGATTTTTTCAATGGCTTGAGGGATTGTCGGATCCCTTTCCGGACAATCTGCCGGATCGCCCACCGAATACCCTCATCGCCTTCATTGTTCACTATGCAAGGCCCTTCTGGCCGCTGTTGCTGGCGGCGTCGATTCTGTCGGCCATTGTGGCGCTCCTGGAAGTATTGCTGTTTTCGTTCGTCGGCAATCTGGTGGACTGGCTGAGCAACTCCGATCAGGCTACATTTTTTACGGATCATCGTTGGCGATTAATCGGCATGGGCGTGCTTATCATTGTGATTTTGCCGTTGCTGAAACTTGGCTACGAATCAATCCATCATCAAGGGTTGTTAGGCAACTTCGCCATGCGAACCCGCTGGCAGGCGCATCGCTATCTGTTGCGGCAAAGCGTTGAGTTCTACCAGAACGACTTCGCCGGTCGGGTGGCGGCCAAAGTCATGCAGACTGCTCTGGGGATACGCGACACGGTGTTAAGGGCTACCGAAGTGTTGCTGTATGTCGGTGTCTATTTCACCGGAGCGGTGGCGTTGTTTGCATCCAGCGATTTAAGACTGTCCGCGCCGATGCTGCTGTGGCTGGTCGGCTATCTGTTTACTTTGAGATACTTTGTGCCACGTCTGCGCGATGTTTCCCGCGAACAGGCCGAAGCGCGTTCAGCGGTTACCGGGCGAGTGGTGGATAGTTACACCAATATCACTACGGTCAAGATGTTCGCCGAGACCAACTATGAAGATCGCTATGCCCGCGAGGGTATGGATGTCTTTCTCGATAGCGTTCATCAACAGATGAGATTGTCGACTCGCCTGACGATAACGCTGAACATGCTGAACGCTCTGCTGCTGTTCTCGGTGGCCGGCACCGGGATCTGGTTGTGGCAGATTAGTGCGATATCCACTGGCGCTATTGCCTTCACCGTCGGTCTGGTACTCAGGTTGCAGGGGATGTCGCAATGGATCTTGTGGGAGGTCGCCGGAATATTCGAAAACATTGGCGTGGTGCTGGACGGCATCACCACCATCTCTCGCGACCGTGCGGTGAACGATGCGCCCGATGCCCAGCCCATTACCGTGTCACGCGGTGAGATCGAATATCGCGATATTCATTTTAATTACGGCAAGCTTCTTGGCGACTCGCAACGTGGTGTTATCGACAATCTGTCACTTCACGTTGCCCCGGGAGAAAAGGTCGGTATCGTCGGGCGCTCCGGCGCTGGTAAATCAACCATCGTGAGTTTGTTGCTGCGATTCTACGATCTTGAGTCAGGCAGTATTCTGATTGATGGGAAAGACATTGCCAGTGTCACCCAAGAAAGCCTTCGCGCCAACATCGGCATGGTCACCCAGGATACTTCGTTGCTGCACCGTTCGGTGTTCGAGAATATCCGCTACGGGCGTGCCGATTGCGGTATGGATGAGGTGGTCGCCGCCGCCCGACGCGCCCATGCCTACGACTTTATTCTGGGACTTGAGGATCCCAAGGGTCGACGAGGATTCGAAGCCCATGTCGGTGAGCGCGGCGTGAAGCTGTCCGGCGGCCAGCGCCAGCGTGTTGCCATAGCCCGGGTGTTGCTAAAAAATGCACCGATTCTGGTGCTTGACGAGGCCACCAGCGCCCTCGATTCCGAGGTCGAGGCGGCGATTCAGGAGAGCCTGTACAGCCTGATGTCTGGCAAAACCGTCATCGCCATCGCCCATCGTTTATCCACCATAGCCGCTATGGACCGTTTGATTGTCATGGATGAAGGGCAGATTGTTGAAGAGGGCACCCATCGCGAATTACTCAACGAAAACGGCTTGTATGCGGCGCTTTGGGCACGTCAGTCCGGTGGATTCATTGCCCATGATCTGGTGGTCAATCAGTAGGTTATCGTTTAACCGGTTTGCTGAGATATACTGTGGTAAACCATTTTCACCGCGACTTGATCGCGGTCGCACGGTCAACGAACATGCGCTTCACTTTTCTTTGTTTGACGCTCTTCGCAGCACCTGTTGTGCTGGCGCAGGATTATGTCAACGACGCCGCATTGAACGACGGCTACAACATCATTAATCGCAATCCCTTTGCCAGTCTCTACGGCGTGTCCTCACAGCAACCGGGCCAGATACCGGCGGCGGGTGAATTAAGCGGCGCGTTTCAGCTTGAATTCGCCAATAATTTTGCTTCCTCAACGGCTGCCGGCGACACGGTCGTGCTTGATGGCGAGAGCATCTATGCAACCCTCGATATGCGCCGTGGTTTTGGCAACGGCTGGTCGGGTGGATTGGAGATTCCACTGGTGAATCATAGCGGCGGCTTTCTCGATGGCATTATCGAGAGTTGGCATGACCTGTTCGGCATCGACGATGATCGCGATGCAACGCAGAAGGACCAACTCGACTACCGTTACAGTCGCGGTGCTACAACGCTGGCGGATGTGGATGATTCAGTCACCGGCTTCGGTGACGTTCGTCTGAACATTGGAAAATCACTGATCGAGGGAGACGAGACTGCGGCATCCGCCTGGTTTCAGGTCAAGCTGCCCACCGGCGACGCAGAAGATCTTACCGGCAGCGGGGCGTTTGATGTTTCCGCGCGTCTCCAGGGAAGCCAGCGGCTCGGTACCTATACCACCCTCTACGGTGGCGCCGGTATTGCCTGGTTAGGCGAAGGCGATGTGCTGGCCGATCAACAGGAGGATTTTGCCGGTAGCTTCACCGCCGGCCTGAGCTGGCAGCGCTGGTCGCGCGTGGCTTTGAAAGTACAGCTCGATGGTCAGACCTCGCTTTATAGCGATGCTCCCGATCAGGTCGGTAGCGATGCGGCGCAGCTCAGCTTCGGCGGCAGCTTTTACATTGGCAAGCGCACCATATTCGATCTTGCCGTGGTCGAGGATGAAATCAACGGCGATGCGTCACCTGACTTCGGCATTCATATGCGAGTTCGACGAATCAGTCAGTAATGGTCAAATAGTTATCTGGTGCCTGCCTAGTTAAGATGACGCCGTACCTGCACCACGCTCATGTCGTCGGTGTTTCGAACCACACGAAAGCCCAATCGTTCAACCAGCCCCAGCATCTTTTGATTACTCGATAAAACCTCGCCCTCCATGATATCGATGCCGCGATCGCGAGCCACCGACATCAAACGGCGCATCAACTGCTGGCCAATGCCCTGACGCTGGCGTTGATCCGATACGGTCAAGGCAAACTCACACGATTGCATATCCGGATTGGCAATGTAGCGGGCAACGCCCAGCATCGCGGCGTCATCTTCACCGTCATTGATCACGGCCACCAGCGCCATCTCCCGGTCGTAATCGATCTGGGTGAAGCGTGCCAGCATGAGCGGCGTCAACTTTTCGAGCCTTTGCATGAACCGGAAGTAGCGGCTTTCCTCGGATAAATTTTCCACGAAGGTCTGCTCGATACGCGCATCTTCCGGGCGGATGGGTCGAACCATTACGTCAGTGCCATCGGGTAGTTGCCACACACTTTCCAGCTCCGATGGATAAGGATGAATGGCCATGTGCCCGTAGCGGCCAATGGTGTGCGACAACGGTGCCACCACCACCCGTGCATCGATGGCGATCACACCGGTGTCGTCGACCAGCAGCGGATTGATATCCAGCTCGCGAATCTCGGGTAATTCACAGGCGATTTCCGATACCCGCTGCAGTGCTTCCACCAATGCTTCGTGATCGGCGCGGGGCAGATTACGAAAATGATCGAGGAAGCGAGCCATGCGGGTATGGCTGATCAACTCGCGGCTCAGGTAGTCGTTGAGTGGCGGCAATGTCACCTGATTGTCGGCAAACACCTCGACGGCGGTACCGCCAGCGCCAAAGCTGATCACCGGCCCAAAAACCGGGTCACGGGCAATCCCCAGCATGATCTCTCGGGCATTGGGACGGTCCAGCATCGGCTCGATGGTAACTCCATCGATATGGGCGTCGGGAGCCACGCGTTTGACCGATTCCATCATCTCGCGATAAGTGGTTCGAACCGAACGCGGTTCACGAATGTTCAAACGGACACCGCCGACATCGGATTTGTGTGTGAGGTCGGGTGAATTAATTTTCATGGCTACTGGCAAGCCGAGGGTTTCCGCCGCGACCAGTGCATCGGCTGCGGATACGACATTGATCGAAGGTGCCGCAGGAATGTGAAATGCCTTGAGTATGGCGCGTGATTCGGGTCCGCTGAGTATGCTGCGGCGCTCGCCAAGAGCATTTTCAATTATCAGCCTTGCACCTTCCACATCCGGCTCACGTTGGGGTGATAACGGTCCCGGCGCTTGCAGCAGCGCTGCCTGGTTGCGGCGGTAGCTGGCCAGATAGCCAAAGGCATCGACACCCGCTTCAGGGCTCTTGAACTGGGCGATCCCTGCGCTGGCAAACAACCGGCGGCCGGGGTCCACCATCTTCTCGCCCATCCAGCAGGCCAACACGGGTTTATTTTGTTTGGCGGAGACTTCGATCACCGCCCTGGCGCATTCGGTCGGATCGGTCATTGCCTGGGGTGTCAGCAGCACCAGCACACCGTCGACGCCGGAATCGCGCAGTACGATATCGGTGGCGGCCCGGTAACGTTCAGGGTTGGCATCGCCGAGAATATCTACCGGATCGCTGTGTGACCAAAATGGTGGCAGAACCTTGCCGAGCGCTGTAACAGTGGCTGCACCGAGTTCCACCAACGGTATGTTGATATCGCTGGCCCGGTCGGCTGCCATTACACCCGGTCCACCGCCGTTTGTGATGATGGCGAGACGCGGTCCTCTAACCCGGGTGCCCGATGCCAATATGGTGGTCGCGGCCAGCAGTTCACTGACTGAATGCACTCGAACGGCACCGGCGCGATGAATGGCAGCGTCGAAAACCTGATCGGATCCCACCAATGCGCCGGTATGCGACACGGCGGCGCGAGTGCCCAGATCGCTGCGCCCGGCCTTGACCACGATGACCGGCTTCAAGCGTGCGGCAACGCGCAGACCGCTCATGAAACTGCGGGCGTTGGTGATGCCTTCGACATATAAAAGAATACTTTTGGTTTGTGGATCGACCGCCAGGTAGTCGAGCATCTCGCCGAAGCCGACATCGGCAGTGGCGCCAAGCGATGCCACCGCCGAAAAGCCGAATCCTTCGGCATCCGCCCAGTCCAGCAGGGCCGTGCAGAACGCGCCGGACTGCGCCACCAGGGCGACATGACCGGGACGCGCGCCGCTTTTTGCGAAGGTCGCGTTGAGACCGATCGAGGGACGCATGACGCCGAGGCAATTGGGTCCCACCAGGGCGATACCGTAGGTACGGGCGATGTCCACCACTTCCCGTTGACGGGCCAAGCCTGCCTTGCCGATTTCGGCAAAACCGGCCGACAGCACTATGGCCGCCTCGACACCGTATTCTCCGCACTCACGCATCACCGCCGGTATTTTTGCAGAGGGAATGGCGATTACGGCGAGATCCACCGGGTGATCGATGCTCGTAACTGAATCAAATGCGGTGTGTCCCTGAATCATCTGGTGGTTTGGGTTGACCGGGTAGAGCGTACCCTTGAAGTCACCGTCGATGAGATTTTTAAGAATCTGGTAACCGACACTACCTGGTTCATCGCTGGCACCGATAACGGCAATTGACGACGGTTCAAAAACTTTATTCAGATAATGACCTTTCATGACAATGCGGACTGTTGATGATCTCCGATGTGAGGTAAACGACTTCCAGTGCAAGCCTACGCCGATTTGCTTGTCTTTATGTTGCGTTGCATCACTATCTGTTTCAAGAGTATCGCCTATATTTCCTATTAACAATTGCAGCGCAACACACAAGGATGCCCCAATGGTCGTCGCCTATATCTCACACCCCGACTGTCTGCTCCATGAGATGGGGTCTCATCATCCCGAGGATCCCAGCCGGTTAAATTTTATCAACGATCGTTTGATTGCCTCGGGGCTGGCCATGGTCTTGCAGCAATACGATGCGCCGGAGGCGACTCGGGAACAAATCCTGCGGGCTCACGATGGCGAATATCTTGATCGTCTGCTGGCGGCATCGCCACTTGACGATCTCCTCTGGGTGGACGAGGACACGGCGATGAACCGCTACACCACACGAGCCATGTTGCACGCTGCCGGTGCCGGAGTCATGGCGGTGGATATGCTGATGGATGGACGTGCATCACAGGTATTTTGCGGGGTCAGACCGCCGGGCCATCACGCCGAACGCGGTCGGGCCATGGGGTTTTGTTTTCTCAACAATATTGCCATCGCCGCCCTGCATGCCCTCGACGCCCATGGCCTTGAGCGCGTCGCCATCGCCGATTTCGACGTTCACCACGGTAACGGCACCGAAGATATCGTTGCCGGCGACCAACGTATTTTGTTCCTGTCGACTTTCGAGCACCCGTCCTATCCGCATTCCGGAATTACGACGTCGACACCGAATATCGTCAACGTGCCGCTGCCGGCGGGCACTGATGGCACGTCTTATCGTGAGGCGGTAAAAACGAATTGGCTGCCGGCCCTTGAAGACTTTGCGCCACAGATGGTGTTGATCTCCGCCGGCTTCGATGGTCATCAGGCGGACATTATGGCGCACTTCAATCTGCGCGAGATGGATTACACCTGGATCACCGCCAAGCTCAAGGCGGTGGCCGATCATCATGCCGGCGGGCGTGTGGTTTCCATGCTGGAGGGTGGCTATCACCTGCACGCACTGGCGCGTGCGGTCGAAGCACACATCAAGGTGTTTCTGGATAGTTAGTAGTGGAATAATTGCCGATAACTGTTTTTTCAGGCATTCTTGCCAAAATAAAACAGATATCGGTAAATTATGCAGGATTTTGCAGAGTCTTTTGCTATTGCCTTCACGCTGGTAGTGCAGTTAGATCCGGACCTCATGGAGATTGTCGGGTTGTCTTTGAAGGTCAGCCTGAGTGCGGTCGCTGTATCGGCGCTGATCGGTCTGCCGCTTGGCGCGGCCCTCGGCATGGCACGTTTTCCCGGCCGTAGCGTCTTCATTGTGCTGGTCAATGCACTGATGGGCATGCCGCCGGTGGTGGTGGGTCTGCTGGTTTACCTGATGCTCTCCAATGCCGGGCCGTTTGGCTGGATGCGACTTTTATATTCGCCGGGTGCGATGATTATCGCCCAGACAATCCTGATCACTCCCATCATCGCCGCATTGACTCGCGACATTGTCGAACGTTTGCATGAGGAATATGCGGATTACTTCCGCTCGCTTGGCGTATCGAGCGCAGGTTGTCTCGGCGCGCTATTGTGGGATGCCCGCTACAGCCTTTTGACTGTCGGTCTTGCCGGTTTTGGTCGGGCTATCGCAGAGGTCGGCGCGGTGATGATTGTTGGTGGCAATATCGATCATCTCACCCGGGTGATGACGACCGCAATTGCGCTTGAAACCTCCAAGGGGGATCTGGCATTGGCGCTGGCACTCGGTGTCATTTTGCTGGCGTTAGCGCTTACGGTTAATGCTTCAGTGATGCTGCTGCGCGGTACCGCGGTTCGTACCGCCTACGCCTGATCCAAAGGCGATCTTCGATGCTTCCCCTGGTCACTAAAAATCTCGGCTTCAAGGTAAACGGCGCGATATTGATCAACGATCTGTCGATGACCCTTGATGCGGATGGAGTCAGCGTCGTGATGGGCCCAAACGGCGCCGGCAAGAGTGTGTTGTTACGTTTGTTGCACGGCCTCATGGAGCCGACCAGTGGAACCATCCGTTGGGCAGGACAGGCGCCGGATGAATGGCTGCGTCGCCGTCAGGCGATGATGTTCCAGCGACCTATACTGTTGCGACGATCGGTCCGCGCCAATATGGATTTTGCCCTGCGACAACGCGCTCGTGGAAATCAACGTGAAAAGATCGATGCTTTGCTCGGGCACGTCGGCCTTAAGGATCTGGCGGAGCGTCCGGCACGACGTCTGTCGGGCGGCGAACAGCAACGTCTGGCATTGGCCAGAGCACTGGCACTTGAACCAGAGGTTTTGTTCATGGATGAGCCGGCGGCGAGTCTCGATCCAGCCTCGACCGTGACCATTGAGACAGTGGTCAGGGAGCTGAAGGAGAGCGGTACCAAGGTGGTATTCGTGACCCACGATGTTGCCCAGGCACGACGTATCGCCGATGACATCGTGTTCTTGCATCGTGGTCGATTACTCGAGCAATCCGATGCCGTGACATTTTTCGAGCAACCCTCAAGCAGCGAGGCTCGTCAGTATCTTGACGGCAAGATCATTATTTAAATGCGTCGCTGAGTTCACTGCTGCAGGGCATCAACTTATCAATAACCCTACCACTTCATCCAACAATAATTGAGGAGATTTTTCATGACATACACCGTTCGAAAACCCTTGCGATTGATTGCCGTCACCGCGTTGGCCGGTTTCATAACCGCAGCGTCATGGGCCTCGATCGTTGCCGCTGATGACGATTCGATCATATTGCAATCAACCACATCAACTCTCAACTCGGGTCTTTACGATTTTCTGTTGCCTGAGTTCACAGCTAAAACCGGTATTACGGTTAACGTGGTGGCGGTCGGAACCGGCCAGGCCATCAAGAACGCCGTTAACGGCGATGGCGATGTACTATTGGTACATGCCAAACCGGCTGAGGAAAAATTTGTTGCGGATGGCTTTGGTGTCGAACGGTTCGACGTGATGTACAACGACTTTATCGTGGTAGGGCTACCGTCGGATCCGGCCGGCTTGCGTGAGGCTAAAACTGCTACCGATGCGCTAACCCGCATTGCCAAAGCCGACGCGCTGTTTGCATCGCGCGGCGATAACTCGGGCACGCACAAGAAGGAGATGAGTTTATGGAAATCCGCCGGCATCGACCCGACCACGGCGAGTGGCGAGTGGTACCGGGAAACCGGTTCGGGAATGGGCGCGACGCTCAATGCCGCAGTGGGTATGGGTGCTTATACGATGACCGATCGGGCTACGTGGATCAGTTTCAAGAACAAGGGTGATTACATCATCGTGCTTGAAGGCGATGATGCACTGTTTAATCAGTACGGAATCACATTGGTGAACCCACAAAAACATCCGCACGTTAATGTCAAAGCGGGCCAGGCATTCATCGACTGGATATTGAGCGACGAGGGCCAGGCTAAAATTGCCGCGTACACCCTCGACGGTCAGCAATTGTTTTTTCCCAATGCCGGAACGAAATAGTATTTCATCCAGGATAGATCAAGCTGTGCTCATCCACCATTTGATGTGACTGGTTAGCCGTTAAAACATACCGTGCCGAGACCGCTGATGTCGTAACCGCCCAGCGCCTCGGCACGCTCGGCAAAGGCCGGCGTGGTACAGAAGCGTACAAACATCTGAAAGTCCGGCTCAAACCAGGCGCGCCGATCCACTAGCAGATCGAAGCGCTCGTGGATAACCGGTGTGAAGCCAAGGCTGTAGCGGCGGGCGATGCCGTGCAAACCCAGCGTCACATCTGCGGCGCCCTCAAGCACAGCCGTTACCGCATCGGTCTCGGTGTGGGCTACGGATACGAATGTAATTTCATCGAGCCCGATACCATGATCGGCAAGCAGTTTTAATAACAGCACCTGACTGCCAGCCGAGCCTTGTCTCGGCACCACCCGCAAACTGCGAAGGCTTTCGATACTTTCAATGGCTGATGTCCCGCGATGCGAGATACGCTGTGGATCAAATACCAGTCCGCGTTCACGCCAGGCAAATTCGATCAGCACCACCGGTTTGCCTTCAAATTGCTCGGCAATCGTGGTTACGTTCCAGGTGTTGTTATCCGGTTCATACAAGTGCATCGAGGTCGCTACACCGCCACCCGCTCCGAATCGCTCGATGCCATCGAGGCTGCCGTCAAAGTAGCTTGCCAACCCGCAGCCGGATTCTTTCAATGCCCATTCCAGCAGCGGATCGTGGCTGCCCAGAAAAACCCCGGGCAGTGCTAGTGCCGTTGATATTGTCGGGCCACTGTGATGCCCCGCCAGCCATGCCTCCACTTCACGCCTTGGAAACAGCAGTTTGCCGGTGGCGCGTGTGCATGGCACATCGCCGGAAGCTGCCAGATCGTATACTTTGCGTTCCTTGATACGCAGATAATCTGCGAGCTCGCGAGTAGTGAAATATTCGTTATCGGAAGTCATGATCAGGCGAGTTTACCTTGCCGATCCGTATACCGCGAAGATCAATACATATTATCGTGGGTGATGGTGCGCATGTCGGTGTCATAACCGATACCTGTGCGGCACGATAACTGCAGACAGGTTAGAATCCGAAGCCCGTTTTTCCGGCTACACAGCCTTTAAGTTCCAGCAATAAATTTATGCCTACCGACGACCTTCGAATCGCAAAAGTTCATTCCCTGGTACCGCCTGCGGTACTGCATGAAGAATTACCCGCCACGGATGCTGTGCAGCGGTTTGTCGCCGATGCTCGTGATCAGGCGGCCAAGGTGCTGTTCGCCAACGACCCGCGACTGTTGGTGGTTGTGGGTCCGTGCTCGGTTCACGATCCGCTGGCGTTGGTCGATTATGCCGAGCGATTGAAGCCAATAGCCGATGAGGTGGCTTCCAGATTAGTGCTGGTGCTGCGGGTGTATTTCGAGAAGCCGCGAACCGTGGTCGGCTGGAAGGGGTTGATTAACGATCCTGACCTCGACGGCAGTCACCGAATCAACACGGGTCTTCGACGCGCCCGCGAAGTGTTGCTCAAGGTGGCGAACATAGGCTTGCCGGCCGGCACCGAGTTTCTCGACGCAACCTTTGGCCAGTACTTTACCGATCTCATTACCTGGGGGGCAATCGGCGCGCGTACGGTTGAAAGCCAGATCCACCGTCAGCTTGCCTCGGCGCTGTCGATGCCGGTCGGTATTAAAAATCGTACCGATGGCGATGTTAAGGTTGCTGTCGATGCGATTCGCGCGGCGCGTCATCCACATCTGTTTCCTACCATCAACAAGCAGGGAACGGCAGCAATCATGGAAACAACCGGAAACGATCAGTGTCATCTGGTGCTGCGCGGTGGCGATAAACCGAACTATGATCATGACCATGTAACCGACGCGATACGGCAGTTAAGCGGTGCCGGTATGCCAGAGACCATCATGGTCGATTGTTCCCATGCCAACAGCAGCAAGAAACCAGAAAACCAACCCGAGGTCGCCTTTGATGTCATCAACCAACGGCGTGAGGGTACCGATGCGCTACGTGGTCTGATGATCGAGAGTCATATTGAATCCGGTCGGCAGGATATCGGCAGCGAGTTGATCTATGGGAAAAGCATTACCGATGCATGCCTCGGTTTCGACGATACCCGTCGGTTGTTGCTGGATCTTGCCGGGAAGATATAGTTTATTCGTTATGTATGAATTGCCGTCCCACTATAGATATGCCACGCCCGAAGACGCCATTGATCTGGCGCAGCTTATAAACATTGCAGGTGAAGGCTTGCCATTGTATCTATGGACGCAAATGGTGGAAGGCTCGCTTGACCCGTTCGAGTTGGGTCGGCAACGAGCGATGCGTGACAGCGGTAGCTTCTCCTTCAGAAATGCCGTGGTGCGCGAACATGAAGGACAAGTGGTTGCCTGTCTGATCGGCTATCCTCTTCCTGATGCGCCGGCGCAGACTGATTACAGCGACATGCCACCGATGTTCGTGCCGCTACAGCAGCTCGAGGATCTCGCTCCGGGTACCTGGTATCTGAATGTATTGGCTACCTATCCCGAATTTCAGGGTAGGGGGTATGGTTCGGAATTGTTAAATCTGACGCGGGGGTTATCGATGGAAACGGGAAAATCCGGCGTCAGTATTATTGTCTCCGATGCCAACCCGGGTGCGCGACGACTCTACGAGCGCTTCGGTTGCAAGGAGGTCGCGCGTCGTCCGATGGTGAAGGAAAGCTGGGTGAATCCGGGGCGAGAGTGGGTGTTGCTGGTAGAGACATCAAGCCGATAGCAGGGCTTCAATCTGCTATCGGCCTGATGGAGGGGTTTCGTCCCTTAAGTCACACTGCCAATGGCAGTGTTAAAACGGTTCATTATCACAAATCGGGTTGCCGAATTGCTTGGTACCCGGAATGTTGAGGGTGAAAGGCTCTGAGTTTTTGAATGTGGCAACCAGATTGCTGCTGTTCATGCTGACGAATTTTATCGTACCGCGAATCAGGCCGAAATCGCATCCCGTGGGGACGATGTCCGTTTCCATTTCGCCTACCGCCAACGGGCCGGACTTGAACAGGCTCTGGAAAGTTGAAGTGAATATCCCTGGTCCCGCATGGGCTTTCTGCATCAAGGCATTCAACGGGTTCGGTTCCACCTCATTATTCACATCCTCATAACAGATAATTCCGCTCGTAGAATCTTCGCAGGGTTGATTACCGAAATCGAAAAAGAACTCGAATATCCATTTACCATTGCCGACTTCCTGTGCAAAGGCCTGACCTTCGGCCAGGTAGTAAAGCTCTCCACCGGCATGGGCATCAGGAAGATAGACCTGCATCAGTTTTTTAAGAACGTCCTCTTGCTCGGCATATTGCCGGGTACCCAGCGCATCCGACTTATCGATCATGACAGATTGCGTGCCGCTGGTGGCGGCGCTACGCAGGGGCGGCGGGGGTGTAGTTACCGTCGTGGTTTGCGCATGGGCCGGCAGGACCACACTTTCAACCACCGGCCTGGTCCAGGTTGGCTGGAGTTTGGATAAGGTGACTGCACCACCGCCCAATGTGAGTGACTTGATCAGTCGTCGGCGATTCTCTTTCATGGTTTTTCCTCCCTTTAGATTTCTTTTTTAACAGTATGAAACCACGGTATCTTAAGTCTATCGTGTACTAAATATCAATTTTGCCGGTCAAATGCTTACTCTGTGAATTATTTGGCTAACTCTTGTGATGCATGATGTGCCGTCAAAGCAGCTTGAAGATGGACTTTGGAATGATGCCGGCGAAATCGATAAAGTTGACGGCGAAGTGCGCCAGCATGATTGCGGGCAATGAGCCAGTGGCAAGATAAGCAGTCATAAAGACTGAGCCGATGATGGTTGTGATCAGGACAGCATTCAAGCCGAGACTCCAGTGGATCAGACCGAATGCGATTGATGACACGACAACGATCACAAGCCGGTTTGTGGTGTAGCGGCGGAGAAATGCCAGCATGTATCCGCGAAATACCAGCTCCTCGACAATTCCCACCAGCAGCAGTCCGAAGGTCAGGTCGATCCAGTCCCAGACCGGGCTACCAATCGGCGGCATCCCACCCAGTGCCTGGTAGCCAGGCCAAGTGGATGTCACTGCATAGCCGTTCTGGTCGATCAGCGTGCCAACCAGGGTGACAATAAGAAACGTACCCAGAAACTGGATTGTCCCGGGATACGTGAGACCGAGATCGCGGGGGTGCAGCCTGCCGCGAGTCAGCAGCCAGGCGATGATGGCAAGTGGTAACAGTTTGACGCCCGTATAGTCGATAAGCAGCCACAGGCGCCAGTCGTCGACGAATATGTTGGCGAAATCGTTAGCGTAAAACGGGAAGACCAGCACCAGCATCATGGGCAGGCTCAAGGCCCATTGATCCTTGGGCGACATTACCTCAGGTGCGTGGGTTATCATCGTATCAGCACACGATGAAAGTTTCGCGTCGATTCATTGTCATATCTTCGATAGTCGAATCACCCAGCGATCCTCATCCAGGCTGCGCTCACTCGTGAACTCGCCAATAAACTCATCTCCACCCCAATCGCTTGCCAGCGTTTCGCTCATCAGGTAATCGCGATAGGCGTCGAGTGCCGCCACGACTCGTTCGCTGCCCTCGATGCGTAGAACAATACGATCAGAGATTTCAAGGCCAGCCTGTTTACGAGCATCCTGCACCGTGCGCACCAACTCGCGGGCGACGCCTTCAACCAACAGGTCTTCGCTTAGGGTGGTGTCGAGTGCGACCAGATAACCTGACTCCTCGGCGCACGCGTAACCTTCGGCGGACTCAGTTTCGACCAGGACGTCCGCAGGTGCAAAGGAAATTTCCTGATCGCCTATGGTCAACATATACGTCTCATCGTTGGCATGGGCACGCACCAGTGCGGTGCTATCGCATTCGGCCAGGGCGGTTCGAATGGCAGGCACCAGCTTGCCGTACCGTTTGCCGAGTTCCGGCAACTTGGGTTTGATGCGGTAGTTGACCAGCTCCGCATCGGGTGCCAGAAATTCAATATTCTTGATATTCAATTCGTCGCGAATCTGTTCGCCATGCCGTTCAACTGCTGCGCGGGCGCGGCCATCGGGAACCCGAACCAGCAGTCGCGACAGGGGCTGGCGCACCCGGACTTTACTCGCTTCACGCGCCGAGCGACCAAGGCTGACGATGTTCTGCACGATATCGAACCCAAAGATGAGTTCGCTATCGATTTGGCTGGTATCGGCCTTGGGCCAGTCGGTCATGTGTACAGAAGGCAGTGTGTCGTCGCGCTGCGTGATGACCAGATTCTGATACACGGCCTCGGACAGGAACGGCATGAATGGCGCCATCAACCGATGAACGCCATCGAGACATTCGTATAACGTTAAATACGCAGCCTGTTTATCGTTGCCGGCTTCGGCCTTCCAGAAGCGACGTCGATTACGACGGATATACCAGTTGGATAGTTGATCCACGAACGATTCGATTGCACTACCGGCGGCTTGGGCATCATAGCGTTCCATCGCGTCGGTGGTATCGACAATGGTCTGATTCAGCAGGCTCAACGCCCAGCGATCTATCTCGGCACGTTCATTAATTGGAACATCCATCGACAAGTCAATTTTGTCGAGCTCTGCATACATGACGAAGAACGCGTAAGTGTTCCAGAACGTGTTGACGAATGATGCGGCGACATCGGCAACGATGTTGACCGAGATGCGTTTTTGAACCTCCGGTGCAAGTCGTGCAAGAAAATACCAGCGCAGCGGATCGGCGCCGATGGTATCGAATACGTCGTAGGGATTGACGATATTGCCCTTGGACTTCGACATCTTCTTGCCTTCCTCGTCAACGATGTGTGACAGGCATACGCAGTTGCGATAGGCAACACTGTCGGAGACCAGCGTGGCGATTGCATGCAGGGTGTAGAACCAGCCGCGCGTCTGGTCGATGGCCTCGCAGATGTAGTCCGCCGGGAAGTGCGATTCAAATGTTTCCTTGTTCTCGAAAGGATAATGCCACTGGGCATACGACATGGCGCCGGAGTCAAACCAGCAGTCGATGACTTCCTGCACCCGGGTCCAGGTTTTGCCGTCAGCTTCAAACGTCACGTCATCCACTGCCGGTCGATGCAGATCGAGATCACCCAACGCGCGGCCGGTGAGTTCTTCAAGTTCCTGAAGCGAGCCGATACAACGATAATTGCCTTCACCGTCTGTCCATACCGGCAGCGGTGTGCCCCAAAAGCGCTCGCGTGATAGCGCCCAGTCGATGTTGTTTTCCAGCCAGTTACCGAAACGGCCGTCGCGAATGGTTTGCGGTACCCAGTTGATGGTGCGGTTGAGCTCGACCATACGCTCGGCGACGTCGGTGGTGCGGATGTACCAGGCATTTTTGGCGTAGTAGATCAGCGGGTCGCCGGTGCGCCAACCGAACGGATAGTTATGTAGATAGCGTTCACTCTTGAACAACAATCCGCGATCTTTCAGCAGGTCGATGAGGATCGGATCGGCGTCCTTGAAAAATTTACCCGCAACCGGCGTGACCTCGGCTTTGAAGTAACCGTCCAGGCCGACGCCGTGGACAACCGGCAGACCGTTGCGCTGACCGAGTTCAAGATCGTCAACACCATAGGCGGGCGCAATATGAACAATGCCGGTCCCATCTTCGGTGCTGACAAAGTCTGCAGTGAGTACCCGGCAGATATCGCCTTCAGCTTCGAGATAGTCAAACAACCGCTGATAACGCAGACCAACCAGGTCCGATCCCTTGACCGTGCGGATGACTCGCGCCTGTCGTTCGCCGAGTACGGCTTCTTGCAGGGTGGCGGCGACAATCAGGGTTTCGCCTTCGCTATCGAGGTAGACGTAATCGATATTTTCACCGACTGCCAATCCCATATTGGATGGCAGTGTCCAGGGCGTAGTGGTCCATACAAGGAACGACGTGTTGTCGTCATCGAGAAGACGAAAACGTACTGTGACCGACGGGTCCTCAACCTCCTTGTACCCTTGTGCGACTTCATGGGAAGACAATGTCGCACCGATACGTGGATCGTAAGGGACGACCTTGTAGCCCTGGTAGATCAGGCCCTTGTCCCAGATAACCTTGAGAAGGTTCCACACCGATTCGATGTAGTTGTTATCGAGCGTGTAGTAGGCTTCTTCCATGTTGACCCAAAAGCCCATGCGCTCGGTCATTTTTTCCCAGTCGCCGATATAACGCATCACCGACTCTCGACATCGACGGTTAAATTCTGCTACGCCAATTTTTTCTTCAATCTCTTTTTTATCGAAGATGCCGAGTTCTTTCTCGATCTCATGCTCGACCGGCAACCCGTGGGTATCCCAACCGGCCTTGCGCGGCACATGGTAGCCCTGCATCGTTTTGAAACGAGGGTAGATATCCTTGAAGCTGCGCGCCAGCACATGATGAATGCCGGGTTTGCCATTGGCGGTGGGTGGGCCTTCGTTCCAGGTGTAAATTTGTCGGCCGGCACTCATCTCGAGGGTACGCTTGAAAATATCCTCATCGCGCCAGAAGTCGAGGATCTTCTGTTCGAGCCCGGGTCCGTTGTAGCGTCCACTGACCGGTTGAAATGCCATCATGTCACTCCGAGTTGAGCAAATCCGGGCGCAAAAAAACCCCGGAATCGCCGTTAAGGCTGATTCCCGGGGCGAGATTCATTCGCGGTACCACCCGGTTTCGCCACCTCCTCGCGGATTGCGGCCTTGGTAAGTGACGCACCAGATCGGCGTTATCACTTTAATCCGATATCGAGGATCAAACGTTCGAATCTACTGATTCGCCCGGGATAATTCTTGATGGGCGAATGTTCGGTCGAATGCTCCAGGGTGATTTTCATCGACTGCCGGCCGGGGCTTGCACCATCCCCCGGTCGCTCGAATCGCGGCAGGACTCGATTACTCTTCCCTATCAACGCTTTGAATTCAATGCGCGGATTTTACTCGCATCGTGGAAGGATTCAAGAACATCAGCAAACTTTCGCATGGATGATAAAAGTACCCGGCAACAATCCGATGCGATCGCAAAGGTAATTCAGGCCGCCATCCATGTCATGTATATTTATAGCGATATTCACAAGGAACCGTATAGTCCATGCCGTTACCATTACTCGTTGCCATTCAGTTTCTCACTACGCTACCCGTTAACGTAAGGAGCATGCCGTCGCCTCAGGATACCGGTAGCTCGATCAACTGGTACGGCGTGGTCGGGCTTATGCTCGGCCTGATATTACTGGTTTCGGGTTACGTTCTGGATCACCTTTTTGCCCCCATGGTGACAGCCGCGATATTGCTGGCGCTGTGGGTCATTCTGACAGGCGCCCTTCATCTTGATGGTCTTGGCGATTGCGCCGACGGACTGCTGGCGGACTCACGCACCCGAGCTCTCGAGATAATGCGCGATCCCCGTGCCGGAGCTTTTTCTATAGTTGCAATCACTCTCGTGCTGGTGGTCAAGTTTGCAGCACTCATCGTGCTGATCGAATACGGTGAGTGGAGTGTTATCGTCGCTGCGCCAATACTTGGCAGGGTAGCAGTCCAGGCGTTGTTCCTGACCACTCCCTATGTACGCGAAAACGGATTGGCAAGCACGCTTGTCGCACATATGAATCGTGACCGCGTAAAATTTGCCTTATTGGTTGCGATATTGTTTTCATCGCTGCTGCTATGGAACGGTGTGTGGTGGGTATTGCCTTCTCTTGTCATTATGTTTGCAGGCATTCGGCATCTCATGATGAAAAAATTACTGGGTACTACAGGCGACAGCGCCGGGGCGCTGGTTGAAATTATCGAAGTCACAGTGCTATTGCTGGCTGTATAACCCACAGCGTTTAAGCAAGATGATGAATGGCTGACTGTAGCCATAATCGGATAGTTAGAAGCGAGGCGTAAACTACCGGTTACCACTAACCGCGATGATGTTGCGCAGTTTTATGTGTAAGTATTTACCTTGTCTCCGAATGGTTAATTAGTACCATCTCGCGTCTCGACACTGCGCCGATTTTTATGTAGGCATACCAGCCAGGTTTGACTTGAACTGTGTTGTATCAATTACGCGTTCGCGTTTTATCAACCCGGATTTCAAGGATTGCAATTTATCGCTTCAGATGAGTGCGTCATTACATCGATATGGAAATTGCATGGTCTGTTCTGCAAGGCTTCGACCGAACTACATCAATATATCAGTTGATATCAATTCCCGGTCGTTAGTACCAATTACCTATTTCTCCCATTGCAGAACGGAGATAGGGTATGCACATCGGTTACATGGAAATTATTACATGGCTTTATCCAGTAACCGGATGTTACCGGTCAGAAACGAAAGGCCTCGTTGAAACAGGTAACGGTGAAGGGGGCGTGAGACTGGTGACATGGAGTTGCGACAGCGTCCCGCAACGGCAGTGAATAACTTACTGCTGTAACTAAAAATTGCAGGACATTGCGTGAGGGTAAATCATGTTGGCACATCGAATAGAACAGAACTTGGAATTCAACACCGAAAATCTTATTCAAAAACTCGGCAAAAGCCCGATGTTTTCGGCACTCAGTTACGACGAACTCAGACTGTTTGCCGAACACGGCGAATTCGTTGAACTTCGTAAAAACCGCATGCTGATTCGTCAGGGCGACCATTCAAATGGTTTGTTTATTGTGCTTTCCGGAAAAGTCAGGGTATATCTTTCCGGCGGTGATACGTTTGCAGGTCAATCCAAGGAAATACTGCTGTCAATCGAGACTGAAGGAAGTTACATAGGTGAGATATCACTACTTGATAATCAACCGCGAACCGCGTCGGTCAAGACCGTAGAGGATTCTTGTTTTCTGATGATCTCGCGTGAAACCTTTCAGAGCATTGTCGAACGTAATCCGGCGCTGTCGCTGTCGCTGATTCGCGGCATGACTGAACGTTTCAGATCAACAATCGACAGCGTCAAGCAGTTTGCCTTTAATAGTGTATATGGGCGACTTGTCAGTGTACTGGTACAGTTCTCAACGGAAGATGGTGATCATCGTTCCATCATGGGTCGTCTGACTCATCAGAACATTGCCGACATGATTGGCTCCTCGCGAGTTATGGTCAGCAAAATCATGAAAGATCTTGTTATTGGTGGTTATATCACCGTTGAGAAAGATCGCATGATTATCAATCGAAAACTGCCGGATCAATACTAAGCATCAGTTACAGGAACCATCTTAAAATAATCCATTCGCCTCATCTCGGCAAAGCCCGTTACTGATGTCCGGTAACAAGTGTGAGACTTACCGTTACCGCTGGCAGACGGTGGTGACCAGACAGGTCGCCCCGTCAAGCCAACGTGGATTGATAGTGGCACCCCATCCCGGTAAATCGCCGATAGCCACATGGCCCGCATCCGTCTTATGAGTATTCTCATTGAATAACTCCTCCTGCCAGGGATAGGGCGATGCGGCTACAATTGAAAACTCGAGATTATTTCCCTCATCTGGCAGTGCCTTCAGGTAGTACTTCGTAAACAGGGTTACCATCGACAGGTTGGTAGAGTACGGTGTGCAGGGCAGGCCGGCATCATTTGCCATCCGCGCAACTTCAAGCGCGTTGATCGGGAACGTCGCAGTTGGCATCTACCATCATTGCGACAGCGTCAAGGCATCATAATAAATCGCTGACGTATTGACCTTCCAGATAGGGCGGGCCATTCTTCGTCCATTCAGGTCAACTCGACCATGCCTTTAGCAACAATCCGGAGATGTTGGATATCATGAGTAATCCACGCTACGACGCCATCGTCATCGGCGCCGGTATCATAGGCGCAGCCGTGGGGCTGGAGCTTGCCCGAAAAGGTTTCAAAACACTTAACGTCGACAAGCAGCCGGCGGCGGGTTACGGTTCCACGGGTAACTCCTGCGCCATTATTCGCACCTATTATTCAACGATCGACGGCTGTGCCATGGCCTTCGAGGGCTACCACTACTGGCGTGACTGGAACGAATATATCGGTAGTGACGATCCGGCCGGCATGGCGAAATTTATTGAATGCGGTACCTTGGTCATGAAAACACCGCACAACCACCATCTTGCCGCAGCGATGCGGATGTCCAACGAACTCGGTATTCCCTTCGAGGAGTGGGATCCGGTACGCCTTGCCGAGCGTATGCCGTCGTGGGATCTCAAATCTTTTGCGCCTATTCGCGCTATGGATGATCCCAAATTCGGTACCGCCAGCGAAGATGCCCTTACCGGTGCGGTTCTTTGGCCGAAAGGCGGGTATGTAAACGATCCACAGCTTGCGACCCAGAATATTGCCCACGCAGCGCAACAGGCCGGCGGCGAATTCCTCTACAACGCCGAGATCGTTGAGATTCGAGCAACAGTGGATGGCCGGATTGCGGGCATCACCCTGGCCGATGGCAGCCACATCGATGCGCCAGTCGTTGTTAATGTGGCCGGACCCCATTCGGCCAGGATCAATACTCTGGCCGGTATCGAGGGCACCATGAAAATCGGCACTCGTGCCCTTCGTCATGAAGTACCCCATGTGCCGACGCCGCCGGATTTCAAGCAGGAACGGTTCGCCATGGTCACCTCGGACAGCGACATCGGAGCCTATACCCGGCCGGCCAGTGGCGGACAGATTCTGATCGGCAGTGAAGATCCGCCATGCGATCAACGTCAGTGGGTTGACCCGGACAATTTTGATCGCCAGTTGAGTGACCAGGCGAGGGTTCAGGTCATGCGTTGCGCGCAACGCCTGCCGACCCTGGGCATCCCAAATCGCATTGGTGGTGTAGTCGATCTATACGATGTTTCCGACGACTGGATTCCCGTCTATGACAAGAGCGATCTTGGCGGCTTTTATCTTGCCATCGGCACCAGCGGCAATCAGTTCAAAAACGCACCGGTAGCCGGCAAGCTAATGGCGCATCTGATCGAGTCATGCGAGAACGGTCACGATCACGATGAGCAACCGTTATCGATGCATCTCGATTATCTGGATCGCGATATCGATCTGGGCTTTTATTCGCGAAACCGTGCAGTTAATAAAGACAGCAGTTTCTCAGTGCTGGGTTAGCGTTGACTTGTGGAGCCGTCAGACGACGATCGATCCGGTGTTGTGATGGAGTCGAGTGATACCCTGACCGGACCGTTGGCAACTGATGTTGTGCTTGCAGGTAATCCTGTGTCTGTATGGACGTAAAGCCGTCCGTTGATCATCGCCGATATGCGTGCGCCGCGACCTTTAAGGTCGTGCAATATCACCGCAACGATATGGAACAATACAAAAACCTCGATAACAAGCGCGCTGTCAGTATGCAGAGTGTAAGTTTGCATGCCGAGGATCGGATATGCCGCATTAAATAACAGTCCGCTGACAGCGGATATTGTCAGCGTAAGCCATAACCCGAGGTATAACGGTTTCCAGAACGGATTGTGTGCAAACCAGCGGGGTAGCGGAAAGCGTCCAAATGACAAGTAGAATTTGAGCATTTGTACGATTGCACCGAACTCCGAACGGCGTGGCCAGAGTTCACGCCAATGACTCGATCCGGGCACGAACAGCAGTACGCCGCGTAGCAGCAGCGCGAGTACCATGATCTGACCGATGATGATATGCCAGTCGCGCCAGATATCCGGGTTTATCGCATCGTGGATCATAAGATACGCGCTCAAAATCTGTACCATGCTGCCGAGTGCAATGATCCAGTGGCCAAGGCGCAGCAACGTCGACCATACGGGAACGTAAACAATAGGATCGGTTTTCATAATGTGGTTCGCTTGCAGGTTGCGGGACTTATTGTTGATACTCTAAACAAATCGGCAGGCCAGACTGTAAATGATCATCTGCTATTGAATGATGGCTTGCATCAACGATGAATACAGAAAGCATAATTGAAAAAAGATTAGCGTGAATTCTACTGTATCTTCAATCTGGATTATCGGCTGTGGCGACATTGGTCGACGCATTCTTAAACATTACGTTAGCACCGACGTTCGCCCGACCGCGTTGGTGCACAGTCGTTCCAGCATTACTGCCTGTCAACCGCTGGCCGGGCGCGTAGTGCAGACCGACCTTGATAGAGAAGACCAGGTTGCATCGCTAAACCTTGTAGATGCTTCAGTGATTTATCTTGCGCCACCACCACGTCAGGGGACGACAGACCCGAGAATTCGCCGTCTGCTGGATATTCATGGCAGCGCCATGAGAAGAATCGTCTTGATCAGTACCACCGGCGTTTATGGTGACTGCGCGGGTGAGTGGATCAATGAGCAAACGCCGCCGGCGCCAAATACAGAACGTGGCAAACGCCGTTTGGATGCGGAGAATTCGGTCAGGCATTGGGCTGCCACCCGAGGTGGTGAATTTATTATTCTGCGGGTACCGGGAATATATGCCGAGGATCGTCTGCCGGAATCGCGATTGCGTCAGGGTCTGCCGGTCGTGCGTGAAGACCAGGCCGCTTACACTAACCGTATCCATGCGGAGGATCTTGCGCGTATTTGTATTGCTGCGCTTGATTCATCCAGGACAGGTCTCGTGCTTAATGCGACTGACGGTAAGCCAACCACGATGACAGAATATTTTAATCGTGTTGCCGATGCGCTAAAAATCGATCGGCCACCGCAGATATCACTCGCAGAAGCTGCAGAGCAGTTGTCAGCGGGCATGCTTTCATACGCCAACGAATCCCGCAAGATAGATAATCGTGCGTTAATCGACGAGCTATCCATTACCCTCGACTATCCGGATATTGAATTTACCCTGTCGCGACTAGCGAAAGTTCGTCGTTAATCATTTTAGACAAGCCGTCATGGTTCGCCAGATGCGTGTCAGCCATTATCGTCCTGATTCGCGCGGGCATCTTCGTTGAACAGTTCATTGAGTTCGCGAGCCGCATCGAGGGTCGTCTCGCGAAATGCATCGGCATCGTGCATCACCGACGCTTGCCGGTCCAGTGTACGCTGGTCGTGTTCTCTGAACCTGCGGACTGACAATTCAGCTTCCTCCCTTGAAAATCCGATGTTGCGAAGCAAATTTTCTGTAAGACTCAAGCTTGACAGCAGGGTGTCTCGTATCACATGTTTTACGCCTAACTCACGCAACATAAGTTCGTGTCTGCGATTGCGTGCTCGCGCCATAATATTGACCGACGGATATGTTTGGCGCACCAGTCGGGCAATGCGTAATGAGTCTTCCGGATCGTCCACGGCAATAACGAAGGCACTGGCCGATCCGACTTGAGCATTTTGCAGAAGATCTAGACGAGTGGCATCGCCATAGTATATCTCGCTACCGAACTGACGGACGAAATCAACTTGAGCAGGACTTGATTCAAGAGCGGTAAAAGGAATTTTTCGCATCGAAAGAACACGTGCAATAATTTGTCCAAAACGGCCGAAGCCTGCGATAACAACCGGCATTCGCTCTCCTTCAATTTCATCGAAGCGTCTGGTTGGTTGTTTCATACCGAGCAGCCGGTCGCCAAGGGCTACGGCAAACGGCGTAGTGACCATGGACAAGGTAACCACCAGAATAGCCAACTCGACGTATTGTGTTGTCACAAGACCCGCAGCGCCCCCGGCGGTTAACAGAACGAAGGCAAACTCTCCTCCTTGAGATAGTATCAACGCCCCCCTGAATGACTCGGCGAACGACAGTTTGAATACTCGACAAAGTGGTAACAGAACGAGTGCTTTTATCGTCACCAAAGTCACTGCCAGAACAATGACTGAGAGTGGTTGTTCAGCGAGCAGACCGAGATTGACCGACATGCCGACGGCGATAAAGAATAGTCCTAACAGTAAGCCTTTGTATGGGGTTACATCGGTTTCAATCTGGTAACGATATTCCGAGTCCGCCACCATCATGCCGGCGATAAATGCACCAAGTCCCATGGACAAGCCAGCGACTTCCATCGCTGATGCTGCGCCAATGACGATCGCAAGACCGGCTGCTGCAAACAACTCATGAACGCCGGAACCGGCAATGAATCGTAGTGCCGGCCGCAGAAGGAAGCGTGCTGCAATCAGTGCGACTATCACAATAACGAGATATAGAGGATCAAAGCCATGACCCATGTCCTCGCCACGTGCACTGGCAATTGCGTTGAGGATGGCTATAGCCGGAATCACAGCGATATCCTGGAGCAACAGCACGCCGAACGCTGCCCGTCCGTGGGGTCGATTCAGCTTTTTTTGCTCGCCAAGTAATTGCAGTACAAAGGCGGTACTCGATAACGACAGGGCAAAACCGATAATCAAGGCTGTTGCCAGCGACAGTCCAATACTCAGTAGCGTGATTACGATGATAACCGTGGTGATCATGAGCTGCAATGTGCCCAATCCAAACACCAATCGACGCATCACCCATAAGCGTCTTGGCTGCAACTCGAGCCCGATGATAAATAACAGCAATACCACGCCGAGCTCGGCAAATTGCAGAACCGCGTCGGGATCATCTATCAGGCCGAGTACAGCAGGGCCGATTATCAACCCGGCAAGTAAAAATCCGAGCACGGATGACAGCCCGAGACGTTTGCCAAGCGGCACGATCACAATGGCCGCCACCAGAAATATCAGTATGTCGTTGAGCAAGGCCATTTAAGTGATGCGTATTTCAAGTCAGGTGATGATCTGGCACAGCAATATACGTAGTTGAACCTGGTGCTTTGCTTTAGGCTGGTTTCAGTAAAACGAAAACGAATCAATCGAAATAAATTGACTGACGCAATACTGGGTGATGTGCGGAGCAATCGACGATAAATTTTAGGCGGACGTAATTACCGCCGTTGCTTCGATTTCAACAAGCGCACGATCTTCGATAAGGGCCGACACTTCGACCATCGTCATGGCAGGGAAGTGTCGATCCATCACGCGTTGGTATGCATCGCCCAGCTCGCGCTGACGAGTGACGTATGATTGCTTATCGGTGATGTACCAGGTCAATCGAACAATGTCCGTGATCTGGCCGCCGGCCTGCATGACGATTGCAACCACATTGCCAAGTGCCTTCTCGCACTGGGCAATGAAGTCATCGGATTCAAACGCTTGTTCGTTGCTCCAGCCAATCTGACCGCCGGTGAATACTATGCCACCCGTTGATCCAGTGGCGAGCACGCCATTGGCATAACCTTTGGGAGCTTTCCAGTCGGGTGGCTGTATAAATTTCAACATGGTAATTACCTGAAAATTTTTACTTAATGATGACGATGGACCTGTCGATTACCTGCTATCAACCTGGCGAAGCCTGAAGCGTTGTATTTTGCCGGTCTGGGTTTTTGGCAAGGCATCGGTAAACACAATTGACCGTGGATATTTGTAGGGTGCGATCGTCGCCTTGACATAGTCCTGCAGGCGTTTGATTGTGTCGTTATCTGCAACGGCTCCTTCATTGAGCACCACGTGGGCTTCGACAATCGATCCACGCTCTTCGCTAGGTGCTGCGACCACGGCACACTCGAACACATCCTCATGTGACATCAATGCGGCTTCAACTTCGGGGCCGGCAATGTTATAGCCACCGGATATGATCATGTCGTCGTTGCGTGCGGCGAAATGAAAGTAGCCGTCGGCATCCTTATAGAATGAATCGCCGGTTACGTTCCAGCCATCGGTCACGTAGTTATCCTGCCGGTCGTCATTGAGATATCGGCAGCCTGTAGGGCCGCGCACGGCGAGTCGACCGACTTCATCGGCAGGCAGTTCATTCATGTCATCATCGACAACCTTTGCCTGATAACCCCTCACAGGCAAACCGGTGCGACCCGGCGCGTGATCGTCAAGACGATTACTGATGACTATATGCAGCATCTCGGTCGTGCCGATACCGTCCAGAATCGGTTTGCCAGTCTTGTTAACCCAATCATGATACACCGGTGCCGGTAATGTTTCGCCGGCCGAAACTGCAACCCGCAAGGATGACAAATCGGCGCCTTCATCCATCGCCGTCAACATGGCGCGATAAGCGGTAGGCGCGGTAAAACACACGGTCGCCTTGTAGTTCTCGATAATCTCAATCATGTTAGGCGGCGAAGCCGTTTCAAGGAGGGTCGCTGCGGCACCGAAACGCAATGGAAAAACTGCAAGTCCGCCAAGGCCGAAAGTAAATGCCAGCGGTGGTGAACCGACGAAGATATCATCGGAGGTCACATGCAACACTTCCTTTGCATAACCATCGGCGATGATCAGCAGGTCGCGATGAAAATGCATGGTGGCTTTAGGTTCGCCTGTGGTACCCGAAGTAAAGCCGAGCAGTGCAACATCGTCTCGACCGGTTTTGACTGCATCGAAGAGGACCGGTTTGTTTAGAGCCGCACGATCGAGTTCGGCATCGTGATTGGCAGTACCGTCAAAGCCGATGACCCGATCGAGGAATCGACTATCCTTTGCGCAAAGTACTAACTCGTCCATCAACCGTGTATCGCATAATGCCAGTGAAACTTCAGCCTTGTTTACTATTTGAGTTAGCTCAACCGATCGAAGCATCGGCATGGTGTTAACCACAACAGCTCCTGCTTTGGTTGCTGCCAGCCAGCAAGCGACCATGGCGGGATTGTTGGCGGAGCGGATCAACACCCGATGACCTGGTTTCACACCATGATCTTCGACCAGCACATGGGCCAGTCTATTGGACCAGTCTGCCAGCTCCTTGTAGGTCCGTCTGCGTCCGTTACCGATCAAGGCGGTATGATCCCCAAAACCCTTTTCTACCATACGGTCGGTTAATTCAACCGCCACATTGATGTGATCGGGATAATCGTAATCATCCAGCAGAAAATCAGGCAACTTATCCTCTTTTGGCAGATTGTCACGGCTGAACGTGTCGCTATGTGCGGATGGTCCCAACATGTCATCCCCCTGCCAGGGTATGCCTGGCGATAATGATTTTCTGAACATCGGATGCGCCCTCGTATATTCGCAAGGCGCGAATTTCCCGGTATAGCGATTCAACCATGGTACCGACTTTAACCCCGTTACCACCGTGGAGCTGAACGGCTGCATCGATCACCTGCTGGGCAGATTCTGTGGCATACAGTTTTGCCATCGATGCTTCTTTTGAAATTCGTTCAGCACCGTTATCCTTGGTCCAGGCTGCGCGATAGACCAATAACGCGGCTGCATCCACTTTGACTGCCATATCGGCAATATGTCCTTGCACCATTTGCAGCTCCGCCAGCGGTGCACCGAACAGTTCGCGCTCGGCTACATGACCGATGGTCTCGTCAAGGGCACGCCGGGCAAAGCCCAATGCAGCAGCGCCTACCGTTGAACGGAAAATGTCGAGCACCGACATTGCGATTCGAAAACCTGCCCCCGCATTGCCTACCAATGAGCTTGCCGGTACACGACAATCAGTAAACGAAAGTCGCGCCAAGGGATGAGGCGCAATCACCTGAAGCCGTTCGGCGATTTGCAAACCAGGTGTCGATGCGGGAACGATGAACGCCGATATTCCTTTGGCGCCCGGCGCCTCACCAGTTCGTGCGAAGACGATATATACGTCGGCAATGCCACCATTGGATATCCAGGTTTTCTCGCCGTTAAGAATGTACTCATCACCTTCACGACGCGCGTTCAATTCAATGTTGGCAACGTCGGAACCCGAACGTGGTTCGCTTAATGCGAAAGCGGCGATGGCTTCGCCACGTCTGATTGGCGGGAGCCACTCGCTACACTGTGCTTCATTTCCAAAAAGGGATAATGCACCGCTGCCGAGCCCCTGCATGGCAAATGCAAAGTCGGAAATACCGGCATGGCGTGCCAGGGTTTCCCGGATAAGACACAGGGTTCTGACATCGAGCTGCTGTGTACTCTCGTCCGGATCGATAGCGGCATGTTCCAGCCAGCCATCGAGACCCAGTTGCTTCACCAGACGACGACATAATGCGTCGATGTCGGAATGATCGATTTCCGCGAGATGTTGTTTTGCCCATTGCTCCAGTCTTATCGCCAGATCGCGATGCGTTGAATCAAAAAATGGCCAGTTGAGAAAACTTGTATCGGCCATTTCAATCACCCCTGAATTCGGGTCTTTGCTTGTTTACAAAGGCATCATATGCACGTTTAAAGTCCTGGGTTTGCATGCAAATAGCCTGGGCCTGGGCTTCGGCTTCAATCGCCTGGTCGATGGACATCGACCACTCCTGTTCAAGCATGGTTTTGGTCATCATGTGGGCGAACCCCGGCCCGTCCGCAAGGCGCTTTGCCATGGACACTGCTTCTGCATCAATCTGTTCCGCGGTAACGATCCGATTATAGAATCCCCAACGCTCTCCTTCATCGGCTGACATGCTGCGGCCAGTGAATAACAACTCTGCGGCGCGACCCTGGCCGATGACTCGTGGCAGCAATGCACAAGCACCCATGTCGCAGCCGGCAAGACCCACGCGGGTAAACAGAAATGCGGTTTTTGCATCCGGCGTGCCGAGACGAATATCACTCGCTAATGCAATCATTGCGCCAGCCCCGACGCAGACACCGTCAATCGCGGTGATAGTGGGTTTGCCTGAGCGAATCATGGCCTTCACCAGATCGCCGGTCATGCGTGTGAATTCCATCAGGCCTTTCATGTCGCGTTCAAGCAGCGGACCAATGATCTCGTGTACGTCGCCACCGGAGCAGAAGTTGCCGCCATTGGATATAAACACCACAGCACCAATGTCATCTGCATAGGATAACTTGCGAAATAGATCGCGTAGTTCGGCATAACTTTCAAAGGTCAGCGGATTCTTCCGGTCCGGACGATTGAGAGAAATTGTCGCGACTCGCTCCGAGACGCTCCAGTTGAAATGTTCAGCCGTATAATTGCTTAATGATTCAGACTGTATGGTCATTATTCATCCTCCTCGCATTGAATCCGGTCGAGCAGATCGATCATCGTATCGACCTCATCGTCGTTATAGTCGGACAACAGTTCGGCAACCCAACCTTCATGTTCTGCAGCCATGCTGGCGAAACGACGATATCCGTCATCAGTCAGGCGAACCTTCAACGCACGCCGGTCGCCTTCGATAGTCGTGCGCGTAATCTGTCCATCACTCACCAGTCTATCGACGATACCGGTGACATTGCCGTTGGATACCATCAACTGCCGCGATAGTTCATTCATGCGCAGACCATCGGGTGCTTTGTATAGGGCAGCAAGCACGTCGAAGCGTGGCAGCGTGGTTTGATAGCGTTGTCTTAAACGATCACGTACCTCGGCCTCGATGATGCGCGATGCGCGAAGCAATCGTAACCACAATCGCAGGCGTTGCTTGATGTCCATATCGTTGTCATGTTTCTTCAATGCCGCGACCATTAGACCTCTCCTCCGGCGATAGCAATTGCCTGTCCATTGACGGCATCGGAGTTCGGTCCACAAAGCCAGAGTACCGCTTCGGCAATTTCTTTCGGCTGCACCAGTCGTCCTTGCGGATTGTTGGCAGTTAATGCCGCGAGTGCCTCCTTTTCAGTGCGTCCGGTTTTATCGACGATGTTTTTGATAGACGCATCCACAAGCGGTGTATCGGTGAATCCCGGGCACAAGGCGTTGACTGTGATGCCGGTACGCGCCAGCTCAAGCGCAAGTGAACGCACCAGGCCGATGACACCGTGTTTGGCAGCGCAGTAGGGTGCAACGAACGGGTAGCCCTTCAAGCCTGCCGTGGAGGCGATGCAAATCAGGCGTCCGCTGCCGCGTTCACCCATCGCTCGTACAGCGTGTTTCAGCGTCAGGAACACGCCGGTTAGGTTAACTGCAAGCATGGAGTTGAAGTCTTCAATTGATGTTCTGGCGAATGGTTTACTGTCGGCGGCGCCGGCATTGGCAACTACTACATCAAGCGGGCCGCCATTCTCCTCAGCCGTTTTAAACAACTCCTTTACCGATTCGGGATCGGTTACGTCGCACTTAAGTGGATGAATGGCGGGTGAGATTGCGGCCACATTAATCAGCGGTTGTATCCGGCGACCGACAATGGTGACGTTATAGCCGTTGTTGGAAAGTGCAATGGCGATTGCCTTGCCAACGCCGCTACCCCCGCCGGTTACCAGGGCATGTTGTTTGCTCTGTGTCATACGCCATCTCCTTCGCGCTCTGCTAATCGATGGAGCTGATCGCGACCGGCCAGGTACGGCAGTGGCCAGTCGCATTGCTTGTCACCAAGAGCCGCCGCCTTATGTAATGTCCAGTAGGGGTTGGCGAGATGGGGTCGTGCCAGGCAGACAAGGTCGGCACGACCTGCAATCAGGATGGAGTTTACGTGGTCGGCTTCATAGATATTGCCAACCGCCATGGTTGCCATGCCCGTTTCATTGCGAATGCGATCGGAAAATGGCGTCTGGAACATTCGGCCATACACTGGCTTCGCATCCGTTGATGTCTGTCCGGCAGATACGTCGCAGATATCGACACCGGCTTGCTTCAGTTGTAATGCAATCTGAACCGCATCTTCGGGCACGATACCTGCATCACCAACCCAGTCATTTGCTGAAATGCGTACCGACAAGGGTTTGTCTTGCGGCCATACTGCGCGAACCGCTTTTATAACTTCAAGAGGATAGCGCAGTCGATTATCAAGACTGCCGCCATATTCGTCGTCACGCTTATTGGTCAAGGGGGTGATAAAAGACGATAACAGGTAGCCGTGCGCCGCGTGAATTTCCAACATATCAAAGCCCGCACGGGTGGCGCGTTCAGTTGATGCGATGAATTCATCACGTACCTGATCCATATCCTCACGGGTCATTGCCCGGGGTGTCTGGTTACGCGGCGACCAGGGCACTGCGGATGCACTCATGATCGGCCAGTTGTTGTCTTTTAGCGGTGCATCCATCTCCTCCCAGCCGAGTTGGGTGGAACCTTTTGAACCGGAGTGGCCAAGCTGGCAACAAAACATGGCGGTGGTTTCGCGATGAATAAACTCGACAATTCGTTGCCATGCAGTTTCCTGCAAATCGTTATAAAGGCCGGTGCATCCCGGCGTTATACGACCGCTGGCGCTGACGCATGTCATCTCGGTGACCACCATTCCCGCACCGCCCTTGGCACGCTCACCATAGTGCACCAGGTGCCAGTCGCCCGGTATGCCGTCACTGGCGCGGTACTGCGCCATGGGTGAAACCACGATACGATTTTTCAGGCGCATATCGCGAAGCTGATACGGTGCAAACATGGGCACGCGCACGGGTGCTGGCGGGGCACCGGCGGCTTGTTGAAAACGCTGTTCGGCATCTGCTAGCCACTTGGGATCACGCAGGCGCAGGTTCTCATGACCGATGCGCTGAGATCGAGTGAGCAGGGAATAATAAAACTGGTGTGGTTCAAGATCGAGATACCGTTCTATCTCCTCGAACCATTCGATTGAATTTCGCGCCGCCGACTGCAGCCGCAATACTTCCAGACGGCGTTCATTCTCATAGCGCTGAAAAGCATTGGGCAGGGTGCTGCCATCATGTAAATATTCCGCCAATGCAATGGCGCTTTCCATGGCGAGCTTGGTGCCGGAACCGATGGAGAAATGTGCGGTGGCAGCCGCATCACCCATAAGCACGACATTCTTGTACGACCATTTTTCGCACAGTACCCGTGGAAAATTCAGCCACGCCGAACCACGCAGATGACTGGCGTTCGACATCAGGGACTGTCCATCGAGCCAGGGTGCGAAAATATCTTCGCATGCCTTGCACGATTCCTCTTGGCTCATGTCGCCGAAACCGAACTTGTCGAATGTATCTTCGCTGCACTCGACAATAAATGTGGCTGTGTCGGCATCGAATTGATAAGCGTGTGCCCATACCCAGCCATGTTGTGTTTCAGTGAAGATAAAGGTGAAGGCATCATCAAACTTTTGATGGGTACCGAGCCACACAAATTTACATGCGCGCAGTTCGATATCGGGTTTGAAGTGTTTGGCGTATTGCTGCCGGGTTCGCGAATTCAGTCCGTCGCTGGCGACCACCAGGTCGTACTCTTCCGAGAGTTTGTTGATGTCGTCGACTTCGGTTTCAAAACGCAGATCAACACCCAGCTCGCGTGCCCTTTGCTGCAAGATGATGAGTAGTTGACGACGACCGATGCCGCAGAATCCGTGGCCGCCGGATACGAGTCGGGTATCACGGTAATGCACCGCGATGTCGTCCCAGTAGGCGAAGTTGCGGCGAATGGCTTCGGCGGATAGTTGGTCATTACCGGCCAGGTTATCGAGGGTCTCGCGCGATAGCACCACGCCCCAGCCAAAGGTGTCATCAGCGCGATTACGCTCAAATACGGTTACTTCGTGACGCGGATCGCGAAGCTTCATGGAGATGGCGAAATACAGACCCGCGGGTCCGCCGCCAAGACAAGCGATTTTCATGACCATACGCCCTCAATAATTGTTGAACGTCGCCAGATTAGACGTTTCGGAATAATATTTCAAGTCTAAAATATATATATTTAAACTAGATGGCTTAAAATTTCTTCGTTTATGCCTGTTCTGGTCCCGCAAATCGGGCCAGGAATAGCCCAAGGCTCCGCTACAATGGAGGACAAATTGGTCGCGTAATAACTAAAACCCGAGCATTTTGAATTTAATCAAATGGAGTGTTTCTATGAAATTGCTTACGTCATTCACCACTGCCAGTGTGATGATCTTGTCGATGCTGACAACGAGTGCTAACGCGCAAGATATTAATCTGTTGCCCGAAGGTCAGACACTTATCACCCTGTCTGTCACGGAGCGCGTGAAGGTAGAGCAGGATACATTGATTGCAACTCTGCGCATCGAGCGCGAGAACCAGGATGCCGAAACCTTGCAACGCGAGATCAATGCCGCGATGACTGATGCGCTGGATGCGGCGAAATCAGTGGATGCCATAAAAGTCTCAACCGGTCATTATTCGGTGTATCAATACAATAACCAGCCCCAGGGTGGCAGAGCGGATAACCTCTGGCGCGGTTCCCAGGCCATCATTCTCGAAGGCATGGATACTCAAGCGATCCTGAAGTTGGCAGGTGAGATTCAAGCCATGGGCTTTGTGATGAGTCAGCTCAACTACACACTCAGTACCGAAAAGGCAGATGAAGTTCGCAATGGTTTGATGGAAACAGCTATTAAGCGTGCTCAAGCCGATGCCCAACGTGCGGCCCAAGCCATGGGCAAGATGAATGTAGATATTGCCACGCTGAACATTAATGAATCCCTCGGCTACTCGCAGCCCGTGATGAGAGCGCGCGATATGGCGATGAGTGCGATGGCGGAGAGTGCCCCACCTGTCGCCGATGCAGGTGAGACGGAAGTGACATTGACCGTACAGATACAGGCGGTTGCCAAATAAAGGTGTAGCAGATACAAGAGGCTGCTTTCATTAAGGCCTGACGGCCTCAATCCTGTCGACAGGGAAGTAGCCTGTCGATCTAACTTACGCGTTCACTTCGTGCCGGGTGTACAGGTAAACGAAAAGCTATGCACGTCTTTAACCGAATCAAGCAAGACTTCTGGCATGGAGGGTATCGTTATGTATCATTCGTGTTGTTATCCTTATGCCTGTCGCTTGCTGGCTGCGAGCAGACCCATCCGGTTCTTGAGCCGCTACCACCTGGATCGACAGTACTGGCATTCGGTGACAGCCTGACTTATGGCACTGGGGCCAGTGCCAATGAAGACTATCCATCACGTCTTGCTAAACTTACCGGGTTGAACGTAATTAATGCAGGAGTGCCGGGGGAGACCAGTAGTGAGGGCCTGGCTCGACTGCCGGCGCAACTTGATCGTTATCGGCCGCGTGTAGTCATTCTGCTTCATGGTGGTAACGACATCCTGCAAGGGCTCGATCCGCATGGCATAGAGAACAATTTAAAACAAATGATAGAACTTGCCCGCAATGCCGGCACACAGGTGCTGCTGATTGCCGTTCCACAACGGGGCTTGTTCCTGAAGCCGGCTCCGTTTTATGGTGACATCGCCAAGCAGATGGATGTTGTATTCGAGAAAGATATTATTTCCGAAGTACTAAAAGATGCGTCGTTGAAGTCGGATAGCGTTCACCCCAATGCAGAAGGGTACAAGCATATTGCGGAACAGACGTCATCCTATTTCAAATCGGCTAATTGATAGGTGCCGGAACCTTAGATTGGTAAGTTTATTGTCCTCTATTTCCGTGTAATTATTTACGTTTTCATCAGTGCCACAAGCAGCGAGACTTTCGGCCACTTAAGGATGAGTGCGCCAGTCATGGACCGACAGCCGTAGCTGGATATGAACCGCTGGACGCGGAAAAGGCATATCACATCGGATATCAATGGTTGGTATCCCGATATGGCAGAATCTGGTAGGACTAAATTCCTATCACGGATGACGCGGTTGGCGCATTAATTTTCTCCTCCTGTTTGATGCTCCCCGAGGTTTTAATCCCGGGGGTCATCGTATACCGGGCTGTGTACAGGGTTTGCGAGTCTCGAACTTGCCTGTTGTTCAAGGATTTCAATAACCCTGCGGCAGTACGGCACTGCGGGCACCGAATTTTTTGGTGTTCGTGGTGCCGTTTATTAACGATGAGATTGCGGTTAAAACACGTGAGCTTTAACCGATCCAGTAATAAAACAGAAAAATTATCAAGGAGGATTAGTGTCTAATTCAAAAACACCCGCTCGTACAGCAAGTGAAATCAGTAACAACCCGTCTGACGATGCACCGCGTTATCGCAAACTGGCTGCGCACTTCGTTGACGAACTAACTAACGTATCCGTTTCCCCCAACGGCGCATGCAGACTCTATTTCACTACCTGGAGTGTCGATCAGGGATCCATCCCGGTTCGTGTCGAGTCTGAAGTTATTATGACAACTGATACGCTAAATCGCCTGGCAGATGTGTTGCCCCGTGTACTCTCTCAGCTTGCCGAGTCAAAAAATGTGTCATCGAGTGCTGCTCAAGACACAGAACGGAAAACTGTTGAACCCGAGTTGGATAAAGACGACGCATCGCATAATCGTGGAAGTGGATTGTTTCGCAACCGCAAGCACTGAAATATTTCATACGTACGGACAGCATGTGTTGATAGGGTTTGCAATCGATTAAAAGCACTCAAATTGATTATAAAAACAAATGGAAGAAAAAATGCAAAGGATATGTATTGGTATCTGTCTGGCATTATCGGCCACGGTGGCGCAAAGCGATTGGATAAAGCCAACCGCGGAAGATTATAAAACTGTTTACGCAAACGGCGGCACAGTTCGAGTGCAGACACCCGTATTCAGTCAGATAGTCGAATTCTCGTATCCGCAAGGATTCGAGCTCGTTTACGAGAATACAACGCCAGAAGGGTTCTACATTCAGGGGCACGTACTGGCAGGTGAAACCTCCAATGATTGGTCTCAGATGATCTCGATGAGTGGTTCGCGAGATTTGGTAAGTCGTACCAATATGGAACCCGAAGCCTATCTTGAAAAGATTGCGAGTGGGTTTGGAAAGGCATGTCCAGACAGCCTGCGTGTTGGCAA
>BQJD01000032.1 GCA_021604525.1 marine bacterium B5-7
AGGGACACCATCCGATGCGGCCTTGCCATATCGGTAGGCGACGGTAACCCTGATGCCGGAGTCTGGACCCTATTACGGGATGACTGCGTTGCACATATGAGGTGGATGAGGGTGAGGTGGATGAGGGCCGCGTAGTCCACCCTTTCAAGTGTCAGTAAAGACAGATCGATTATCATCCCGATACGACAAATAGTAATGTTATAATATAACAATTACTTTGTACTGATCTGTATATGCGTTGTTTCCTGCTTTTTATTTGTCTCGCCGCGGGTGCGGTGCATGCTGCGCCTCGGGTAGTGGCGACCATCGCACCACTGCATTCGATTGTCGCCGATGTGATGCAGGGCGTTGCGAAACCCGATGTCCTGCTGCGCCCGGGTCTGTCGCCCCATGGTTATGCAATGCGGCCATCGGAGTTGCGTCTTCTCTATAATGCCGATCTGGTTGTCTGGGTTGGACCAGAACTCGAAACGTTTTTGATGACATCGCTTGAATCTCTGCCCAACGAGGTTAAGGTTCTTCGATTGTCTGATAAAGACAATATCCATACGTTGCCATACCGTCTGGAGACGTCGTCAGGTGATGGTGATTCACATGACATGGCTGACGATGATGCCCATGACGCTCATGGGGGTCATGATCATGGTTCGGAATCAAGTGATAAACCGGGCGTGTCCTCAAACATCGATCCGCATATCTGGTTGTCGCCCACCAATGCCATTGCCATCGCTGAAGCTGTGGCTGGGAAACTGGTTGCCATTGACCCTGATAACGCCGATCGATATCGGCACAATCTGTTGTTGATTAAAGATCGCTATCGCGAACTTGAGATACAGCTTCGCAGTCAACTTGCACCCCATGCAGCGGTTACCTTCATGGTCTTTCACGATGCCTATCAATACTTCGAACGGGCAATGAACCTGACCGGTAACGTCGGCGCGCTGCACGACATAATAGGCATTACGCCCGGTGCACGACGACTGCAGGCACTGCGACGCACGGTGCGCTCCAAGAATGTGCGCTGTATATTCGCCGAACCGCAATTTCCATCCAACCTGATGAAAACGGTGGCGGAGGGTTCCGATGCGCGAATTGCTCTCGTTGACCCGCTCGGCGCGAGCACTGCAAGTGGCGTGGGTAGCTATCCCGTTATGATGCGTATCTTTAGTGATGATTTCAGTGATTGTCTTGCCGGTGAGAATGCTTCGGAGTGAGCTTTATAGAATGAGTAAAGAGATCATTAGCAGTACTTTTCCATCGCCGCAACACAATCACAGTGAATGTGTCGATGCCGCGTTAGGTGAAGCGGAACGTCTTTGCCGGATTCGTGATCTGCGCTTGACCCCGCTACGCAAGCGGGTGTTTGAATTGATCTGGCAAAGTCATCGACCGGTCACTGCGTACGAGCTGCTCGATCGACTGGTGCAGGACGGCCGTCGTGCCCAGGCGCCGACGGTCTACCGGAGTCTTGAGTTCCTCACCGAATGCGGCCTGGTTCATCGGGTTGAATCCATGAATGCCTATGTGGGTTGCAATCAACCATCGAGGGGGCATGAAGTCGGATTCTTTATCTGCGAGGCCTGTGGCGACGTCGCCGAGCTTGCCGATCCGGCCTTGTCGTCGAGCGTGACAAAGGGTGCCAAGCAGCTTGGGTTTACCGTTCATTCACGCTTGATCGAAGTGCGCGGTACTTGTCGCGCCTGCACTGCTATAAAAACTGACGATCCAAAAAGGATGCTATGACCTTATCACCTACCAACGGTTCGCTGCTTCAGGTACGTGGCGTCAGCTTTGTCCGCAATGGCCGCAAGATTCTCGATTCTGTCGATGTCAGTATCGAGCCCGGTCGTATCATTACCCTGATTGGACCAAACGGCGCCGGCAAGACTACCTTGGTACGTTTGATGCTGGGGCTCGATAAGCCCGATTCGGGGCAAGTGATTCGCTTGTCCGAACTCATCATCGGTTATATGCCGCAGCGTCTTGCGGTGCCGCCGTTCATGCCACTTAGCGTGGAACGATTCATTCGTCTGGGCGTGCGTTCAGGTAAGGGGGCAGACGCTGATGCCTTGTACGACGTGGCTGCCGAAACGGGCATTACCCATCTTCTAAAGAGTCCCATGCAGGGTTTATCCGGCGGTGAGCATCAACGGGTGTTGCTATGCCGTGCGCTCATTCGACAGCCGCAGTTGCTGGTGCTCGATGAGCCGGTGCAGGGCGTTGATGTGGGTGGTCAGGCAGCCTTGTATCAGTTGATTGCGCGTCTGCGCGAGCGACGACACTGCGCCATTGTCATGGTCTCCCACGATCTGCACCTGGTGATGGCGGCCACCGACGAGGTGTTGTGTCTGAACGGTCATGTCTGTTGCGCCGGTCATCCGGATACGGTCAGCCAGCATGATGAATTCCTGGCCTTGTTCGGCCCGGAAGTACAACGCAGCATGGCGCCTTATACGCACCACCATCAGCATCGACATACGCTGCAAGGCAATGTGATCCCAACACCTGTTGACGAGTTAAACGGTGGTGCCGACGACATAAACAGTAACCACCACGACAGCCATGCCGATGGATGATTTTCTGTTTCGCGCAGTGATTGCCGGCATAGGCATGGCGCTTATTTGCGGTGTTCTCGGCGTATTCGTGGTGTGGCGGCGCATGGCCTATTTTGGCGATACCGTGGCCCATGCTGCGATGCTCGGTGTGGTGCTTGGCTTACTCGCCGGTATGGATCTGAATCTGGCGGTGTTGCTGGTGGCCGCCGCTGTGGCGATTGCATTGCAACTGTTGTCACGGCGGCGAGCCTGGTCATCGGACACCTTGCTTGGGATACTGTCCCACGGCTCGCTGGCGGTTGGTCTCGTCATGCTCTCGATCATCGATACGGTTCGCCTCGATCTGATGGCGCTCTTGTTCGGCGACATCCTGTCGGTTACTCAAACGGACATCATTCGAATCTGGATTGGCGGCGGTATTGTCATGGCGGTAACCGCGCTGGTATGGCGAGGCCTGCTGTCCATCACAGTGCATGAAGACCTGGCGCGTGTCGAAGGCGTGCGTGTCATGTGGGTGGAGACTTTATTGATGCTCATGGTGGCAACGGTGATAGCCATCGCCATGAAGATCGTAGGCATCATACTCGTGACATCGCTATTGGTTATCCCTGCAGCGACCGCACGTCGATTCAGTAGTGGCCCGGAACAGATGGCATTGATATCGGCACTCGCCGGGGTGTTCGCCGTAGTCGCTGGGCTGGCCGGATCATGGCAGTGGGATACACCTGCTGGACCCTCGATTGTGGTGGCAGCGTTATCCCTGTTTCTACTGTCGAGTATTGTGCCGGTGAGCCAATCGTGAGCAGACAAATATTATTCGACCTGACTGATATGGTTCGCCTGACGAATGAACTCAAGCCTTGGCGTTGATCCCGGGTCTGGTCAGAATCGGCAGATAGCGAAGTAAAAATATCGCAAATGCCAGCGCCCATAAAACGGCTGAAGCCATGATGGACTCCAGATAGTGAGATGGCCAGGCGGTTTGTGAACCAACCCGTGCCAGCGTCGCCAGTTGAAGCAGGATGAACGCAGCGGTTTCGATTGGTCCAGCCTTGAGCATCCGACCTGTGTGACCCAACGAACTGCGGGTCATCATGGCCATCATGAGTGAACTCATGGCGCCGATGGTCAGTGCATGCACGGCCGCCGATTGTGGCACCAGGGATATTGAGGCAAGCGCCATCAGCGCCAGCGATATTGGAATCCACGCGTAGGCAATCGGCAGCATGGCCAGCAACATGTTTCCCCGGGTCGCAGCCGGATTCCACAATGCCAGGCGAATACCGTGGGCGAGGGCGGCTGCGCCGAACAGCATCGCCATCGCCATCGATGGCAGCGGATACATGACGTTGATTCCACGCGCCAGCACGATAACCACCAGCGTACCGATTGACAGCACTTCGATTGCCGTGTTGCGACGGACGTTAGCGCCAACCACTGCGTTTTTGGTGAATGCAGGAATCACCCGACCGGCGATAATCGCCATCAAGATGGTGATCACATCAAGCGCGAAAAAAATGGATCCTCGTGCCAGGTTTTGATCCATTTCTCCTGCAGCGGCCAGATGGTAGACAATGTTGGCAGCGGCCAGCGCCAGCACCACTACGACCACGACGATGTTGCGACGATTGCCGCTTTGCCAGATGGGTACTGCCAGGGCGATTGCGAGCATCGGCAGAAACAGTCCGTCGATGAAAGCGGCGACCGCGCCCGGCCCACTCAAGGCGAAGATTCGACCGGCGATCCACAAACCGGCGAGGACGGCTAAAGCCGGACCGTTTGCGGTCGTGCGCCCGGTCCAGTTTTTGACTGCGGTCAGCAGAAATCCGGCGATAACAGCCGATGAGAAACCGAACACCATCTCGTGACGATGCCATGCTGTACCACCGGCAATTGCGTTTACGGGTACCAGGCCAGACAGAAATCCCGACCACAACGCCACTGCGAATACTGCGTAGACGGCTGCCAGCAGATAGAAGGGTCGAAAGCCTAATTCAAGCAACGGGTGCTTCAATGGGATGGCCTGCTCGTGTAGAAGGTGTGTGGTCGGATAACGTGAAAAAAATCAGCGTTTGATTTGCGTTTAACTAAATCAGCGTTGATCAGGAAAAATTATTAACCGGTGCTCCAGGCGCGCGGTCGCTGCATCCCGGCGATCTTGCAGGCTTGCTTGACATAGCCGTAGGGGAACAGCTCGAAGAGCCGCGCCTTGGCGGCTTTTTTATCCATGTCCCGTTCGGCTACCAGATGGGCGACAACATGGCGGACATCCGGCGTAATATGCTGACGAGACCAGTAATCGCGCATGAAAGAGATGATATCCCACACGATAGGATCGAGTTCGATACCTTCATTCTGAGCGAGGTCGCGGGCGATATTTTCATTCCAGTCCAGCGGGTCGACGAGATAGCCTTCCTCATCGAAAGCCGCCTGTTTCATTGCGTGCATTGGTTTGTCTCCAGACAAGAGGCATATGATACATCTTTATAGGAGAATCGCACGGTCACGGTCAAACGATATTATCCGCTATATAATATCGAAAATTTCGATATTAAAAAGGTCATGTAATGGATATCGATCAGGCCCGTACATTCCTGGCGATTGTTGCCAACCGCAGTTTTCTCGAAGCTGCCCGTCAACTACACCTCACCCAGTCAACGGTTAGCGCACGTATCAAGCGACTTGAAGAAGATCTTGGCGCACAGTTGTTCGTACGTTCCCGCGCCGGCGCCACGTTAACGAAAGCGGGTCGGCGATTCAGTGTGTATGCCAAACGGCTGGTGCTGACTGCGAATCAGGCACGCGACGAGATTGGCTTACCTGATCGTTATCACAGCAGTATTCGTATCGGTGGACGTATCGCACTTTGGGAGGGATTTCTCACCGAATGGGCACGCTGGATGCGCAACACCACCAATGATGTGGTGTTGCGCTGTGAAATCGGATTTGAAGAAGACATGATGCGCTCGCTTATCGAAGGGTCGCTTGATGTTGGCGTGATGTACACGCCGAGTCATAGCCTGGATCTGGTGGTTGAACATTTGTTCGATGATAACCTGATATTGGTGAGTACCCGGGACAACGACCCAGGTCCCATGGAAGATTACACCTATGTCGATTGGGGTCCCGGTTTTCACGCCCGCCATGTGCAGCATTACACTGATCTGGACAGTCCCAGGCAAACCGCCAATATCGGCTGGCTGGGGGTTCAGTTGGCGCTTAACAACGGTGGCAGTTGTTTTCTTCCGGCGCGAATGGTGAAGCCGATGCTGGCAGATGTTGGTTCAAAGGCGCAACAGGGTAATGTCCGTCTGCATCGTGTCGCCGGATCACCCGAGTTTGAGCAGCAGGTATATATGGTCTTCCCGCGAGATAGCGATAATCCGGTACTGACTCAGGCGCTGAAGGGTTTACGGTTGGCTGCCAAAAAGGAACGTCGTGGTTGACGTGACCCGCACAGAATCGAATCTTGAGTTCGGAGATTTACTATGTGCGTTCTGGCGTGTTTTCATCCGTTGCCGTTACCTCGATAACGGCGGCAGCAATGATCAAGCTGGCACCGACCCATTCGATCAACGTCATGCGCTCGTCGGTTAACAATGAGGCTGTGACGATTGCCACCAGGACTTCCGACATCATCAACACGCCCACCCGACTGGGCGGCAGTCGTCCGGCTGCCCAGAATACACCGAACAGGCTGGGCAGCAGAACCAGCGTGCTAAAGATACCCAGCACGGCCGTATTTGATAGCCAGTTCCAGATTTGCGACCAGCCAACAGAACTACTCATGTCGGCAAGTCCCTCAGACTGACCACCGGCAACCAGCATCGCGAATATTAAAGCAATAATTGTCGCAAACAGATACTGACTCGAAACGGAGAACAGCGGTGGTGTTTCAGGACGGTGTCGCAAGACGATTACGCCGATCGCCCAGCACAGGCCAGACACCAGGGCAAAACCGTCACCCAGGTTTATGGTAGTAACGCTTGTCCCGCCGGCACCGACGATGAAGCCGAGTCCGATGAAACCAACCAGCGCTGCCAACCATCCACGCCAGTGAGTGGTCTCTTTCAGCAGAATCCAGGCGGCAATAGCCGACCACACGGGGGTCAGATAAAACAGCAGGGTGGCCCGCACTACGGTGGTATAAATCAAACCCAGGGTATAGAAGGCGAAGCCGGCGCCACTGAAAATGCCAAATAGCAGTACGGTGAGGCCATAACCGCGTAGCGACCTGCGGTTCAACCATACCAGCGGCGTAACAGCGACTGCTGGAAATATGAATGTGGCAACCACGACCCATGGGCCGGCGAGACCACCCGCTTCAGTTAAACGGAGTGGCAGCCATAACAATCCCCACAGGGACGCGCCGCCGACAATCAGCATGGCGGGTAACAGCGAAGGATATCGGCCGTACATGGTTAAGCTTCCTGATCCATTGGTTCCGAGTTCATTATCAATTCCTGGCATCATCCGTGCAACTTGTTTGGTACTAAAGTGACAGCCGCTTTCTACTATGATGTAAGCGGTTACAAATCAGTTTTTCTTGCCGTCGATCTTTATCGGTTACCGATCAGGATCGCGGCTGCAATTTAAAAATTCCAGAAGGAGTACTTACATGCCCCGTATGACCCCCAGTGAGGCTTTTGTCGAAACCATGGTGGCCCAAGGTGTCGATACCCTATTCGGTATCATGGGATCGGCATTCATGGATGCCATGGATATTTTCGCACCCGCCGGGATCACCATGATTCCGGTGGTTCATGAGCAGGGCGCGGCGCACATGGCCGATGGTTATTCACGCGTGTCCGGCCGCCATGGCGTGTGCATAGGTCAAAACGGGCCGGGTATCAGCAACTGCGTTACCGCCATTGCCGCAGCCTATTGGGCGCATTCACCAGTAGTTATTGTCACCCCCGAGACCGGTACCATGGGGCAGGGCCTGGGTGGTTTCCAGGAAGCCAACCAGTTACCGATGTTTGAGGAATTTACCAAGTATCAGGGTCATGTCAACAACCCGGCGCGCATGGCTGAATTTACCGCCCGCTGCTTTGACCGGGCGCTGTCGGAGATGGGGCCGACCCAACTGAATATCCCCCGTGACTATTTCTACGGCGAAATCGACTGTGAGATTCCCGAGCCGATGCGTCTTGATCGAGGTCCGGGAGGCGAAGCCAGCTTAAAGGCCGCGGTCGATCTGCTGTGTGAGGCGGTCAACCCGGTTATCGTTTCCGGCGGCGGCGTGGTGATGTCTGATGGCGTTGAGGAATGCAAGGCGCTGGCTGAGCGTCTTGGCGCGCCGGTGGTCAACAGCTATCTGCACAACGATTCGTTCCCGGCCAGCCATCCATTATGGTGCGGACCGCTCGGCTACCAGGGTTCCAAGGCAGCCATGAAGCTGATTTCCAAGGCCGACGTGGTCATCGCTCTCGGTACGCGTTTGGGCCCCTTCGGCACGCTGCCGCAGCACGGCCTCGACTATTGGCCGACCAACGCCAGGATCATCCAGGTGGATGCCGATCACAAGATGCTCGGCCTCGTGAAGAAAATCTCGGTTGGAATTTGTGGCGATGCCAAGGCCTCTGCCAAGGCGCTGCTGAGTTTGCTCGGCGATCGTTCGTTAACGTGTGACGCGACACGCGAAACCCGCGCTGCGGATATTGCTGCAGAAAAAGCCGCCTGGGAGAAAGAACTCGACGAGTGGACCCACGAGCGCGATGCCTACAGCCTTGACATGATCGAGGAACACAAGAACGAAGAGGGCAATTGGCTGCATCCGCGTCAGGTACTGCGCGAGTTGGAAAAGGCCATGCCTGAGAATGTCATGGTGTCCACCGATATCGGTAACATCAATTCGGTGGCCAACAGCTATCTGCGATTCGAGCAGCCGCGCAGCTTCCTCGCACCCATGAGCTTTGGTAACTGCGGCTATGCCTTCCCGACCATGATCGGTGCCAAGGTAGCCGCGCCCGACCGCCCGGCCATCTCCTATGCCGGAGACGGCGCCTGGGCCATGAGCATGGGCGAGATCCTCACATGCGTGCGCCATAATATCCCGGTTACGGCGGTGGTGTTTCATAACCGTCAGTGGGGCGCGGAGAAGAAGAACCAGGTGGATTTTTACAATCGTCGTTTCATTGCCGGTGAACTTGAAAGTCCGAGCTTTGCAGAGATTGCCCGTGCCATGGGCGCTGAAGGAGTGACCGTCGATCAGCTCGATGATGTTGGCGCGGCGTTGAACAAGGCGGTCGATCGACAGATGAACGATGGCAAGACCACGATTGTCGAGATCATGTGTACCCGCGAACTCGGCGACCCGTTCCGTCGCGATGCATTGAAAAAGCCGGTACGACTTCTGGATAAGTACAAGGACTACGTCTAGAACCATGTCTCAAACTGGCTGCAACCCACCAATACAGTGTTAAATGCTCGTTAAAATGCTCATTTACTCATGTAAACTGCGCGTTTTCTCTCCACATTTGCCTTGTCTTGACGGCCTTCGCTCATTTTGAGGCAGGTTCTGGTCAGATAAACCGTGAATCGCCCCTGCGCATGTGTATCACGCCATGCGCAGGGGGCATCATGCTATCTCGCGCCGTGTTCATCTGCGCTTGTATCATGATTTAACTGTGTTAAGACCACCGAGCGATCCTCTATGCACACTACGCCCTGTGACCGATGGCCTGACCAAAGCGTGTCGGTTCGGGACGTATTCGGCATCGATACCGATCTCAAGGTACCCGCCTTTCGTGAAGCCGACGATCACGTTCCGCCAATTGATTCCGTTTATCGATTTAATCCGGAAGTCACCCTGGCGATACTGGCGGGATTCTCCAATAACCGTCGGGTGTTGGTGCAGGGTTTACACGGTACCGGCAAGTCGACCCATATCGAGCAGGTCGCCGCGCGGCTCAATTGGCCCTGCGTGCGGGTCAACCTCGATGGTCATGTATCTCGTCTTGACCTGGTGGGACGTGATGCCGTGGTGATTCGCGATGGCCGTCAGGTCACGGAATTCAAGGAAGGCATCATTCCCTGGTCCATACGCCGCCCGGCAGCACTGGTTTTCGATGAATATGATGCCGGACGTGCCGACGTCATGTTCGTTATCCAGCGGATACTCGAGCGCGACGGCAAGTTCACGCTGCTCGATGAAAACGAGGTCATTCAGCCGCATCCCGCTTTCCGACTGTTCGCCACGGCCAATACCATTGGCCTCGGTAATCTCACCGGGTTGTATCATGGTGCGCAGTTGCTGAATCATGCCCAGATCGATCGCTGGAATATTGTTGCCACGCTCAACTATCTGCCTCGCGATGAGGAAGTTGCTATCGTCCTTGCCCGTGTACCATCGTTTGATCATGCCGATGGTTGGGAAACGGTTGCATCCATGGTGGCGATGGCCGAGCTGACTCGACATGGATTCGAGGCGGGCGATCTATCGACATTGATGTCGCCGCGTACCGTGATCACCTGGGCCGAGAACTTCGAGATTTTCAAGTCGCTTGAAATCGCATTCCGGTTGTCGTTCCTGAACAAATGCGATGAGGCGGAACGACCCGTTGTCGCCGAATTCTATCAGCGCTGTTTCGGCGTCGAACTGATGCCGGGTGAGCATACGGAATCGAAGTGACCGCAAGCCAACCAGCGGTTGAGCAGCAGCGCATCGAGGAACTCTGCGCGGCGGCCATGCGCGCGGTCAGTGGTGAATACGATCTCCACTTCAGGGCCCGCCAGGTTTTTCGTGGCGACACCCGCATCGCTGTAAATGCCCCCCATCTTGAATGCGCTGATGATGAGAGCCTGGGTGCGCGTCGCGGCGTCAGTGACGGTATCTCGTTAAAGCTTAAATTTTCAGATGCGGGCGTGCACCGACGCCTGTGTCCGGCATCGCCCGTTGCCCGCCTCGTCTTCGAGATGCTGGAGCAGTTCCGGGTTGAATCTCTCGTGCCATCGGAATTTCACGGCATACGCGCCAACCTGGATCAACGTTTCGATGCCTGGTCAGACGGTTTTGCCGAGTCCGGTTTTGTGGATACAGAGCTCGGAATTTTGATGTTCTCGGTGGCATTGATCTGCCGCGCGCGAATTCACGGCGGTGCTGTCGCCGAGCGATATGAAGATACGCTGGAGTCGACACGCGCCGGACTTGCGCCGCTGCTCGGACCGCACTTTGCCGGTATTCGCCGCCACCTTGAACATCAGGAGAACTTTGCCCGGCACGCCCTCGCCATCGCACGGATCATCGACGACAGCGTAATTGCCGCAGAGGCGAGTGCACATCCGCGTAAATCCCGTGATGACGCCCGACGCTCGGTTTTTGCGCTGTTGATTGACTTTATCGATGAAAACAAGGGCGGGCAGGGTCTGGCGGATTCAGGTGACAGCAAGACGCTGGCGGATTCAGCAGACGGTTACAGGGTGTTCAGCCGCCGCTACGATCGTGAGGTTGATGCTGGTGAGTTGGTGCGTGCTGCCCGTTTAGACGATCAGCGTCGCCGGCTCGATGAGATGATTTTAAAACAGGGAATCAACATCACACGGTTGGCCCGCTTGTTTCGTGGGCTGTTATCGATACCGGTTCACGATGGCGTCAACTTCGGTGAGGAGAGCGGCAGGATCGATGGCAGACGCCTGACGCAACTGATCGCATCGCCTGCTGAACGTCGGCTATTTTTGAGTGAGCGTCACGCCCCTCGCTCACAATGCCTGTTCACGGTGCTGGTGGACTGTTCGGGATCGATGCGCAAGGTAATGGATCAGGTAGCCTGCCTGGTGGATATCCTCTCCCGGGCATTGACGCGGGCCGGTGTCGATAACGAGATACTCGGTTTTACTACCAACGCCTGGAGCGGTGGTCGGGTGCAACGTGACTGGCTGCGTGCCGGTAGACCGGAATATCCGGGACGTCTCAACGAGACCTGTCACCTGGCCTTCAAGGACGCAGATACTTCGTGGCGGCGTGCACGCCGCTCGCTGGCCGCTTTGCTGACACCGGAATTGTTTCGCGAAGGCGTCGATGGCGAGGCGCTCGAATGGGCATGCCGCCGTTCGTTGTCCCATGACGCAAAACGACATATCGTGCTGGTCATATCGGATGGCAGCCCCATGGATACATCCACCGCACTCGCCAACGATCCGTATTATCTTGATAATCACCTCAAGCAGGTCATCAATAACTTTGCTGGTGGCGTCGATATCATCGGCTTCGGTGTGGGGCTCGACTTGAGTCCGTACTACAATCACAGTGTCGCCGTTGACCTTGAAGAGGGTCTCAACACGCAACACTTCCTCGACATACTCGAAGTGCTCCGGGGTCATCACCGGCGCTAATCGAATTTGTTGTCTGGTGACTGCTATCTTTCGGTGCTTACTCTTGCGGTCGATAAACTGACCGGCGGGAAGCGGAGTACCAACTGGTGCTACGATAATCGCGTTTTCATTGTAAGGAGTTTTTCTTGGGCGATTTGAAGGGGCAGTCTGACTGGCGCAACCTGGTGGCTGCGTGTGGTGCCATCACGGTGTTTGGTCTGGCTTTTGGAATGACCTATCCGCTGCTGTCGCTGATCCTCGAATCGCGTGGTGTCGATGCCGACATGATCGGCCTGAATTCGGCCATGATGCCCATCGGCATCCTGTTGTATTCCTCGCAGATTCCGCGTGCCTCGAGACGTTTTGGCGGGCGTAATGTCGCCATCGTCGCGGCGATTGCCACCTCGGTACTGATGATCTCGTTGAAGATATTCGATGACCTCATCTGGTGGTTTCCCCTTCGTCTGTTGATGGGTATGTCGACATCAACGCTGTTTGTACTGAGTGAAGCCTGGATTGTGCGTTTTGCCGGCAGTCGCCATCGGGGCCGGGTGGTAGCCATTTACGGCAGCGTCCTGGCGGCCAGTTTCGGGGCCGGGCCGGCGCTGATCGGATGGATCGGTATCGATGGCTGGATGCCGTTCGTGGTGGCATCTTTGGTGATTCTTGCCGGCGTTATCCCGCTGTGGTTTGTATCTATTGCCCGCGATCAATCCTCTGATGATTCCCATGTCGGTGGAATACTGATTTTCGCACGCAAGGCGCCACTGATGCTGGTTGTTGTTGGCGTCTTTGCGGTATTCGATGCAGCAACGTTATCACTGTTACCGGTCTACGGTCTGCGTACCGGTCTTGATGTGACTCTTGCCGCCACTGCGTTAACGGCACTTATTGTCGGCAACATATTTCTACAGCTTCCCATCGGCTCATTGGCTGATCGCTTCTCGCCGCGTCCTGTACTGCTCGGTTGCGCAGCACTGACCGGGGTGCTGGCGATATTGATGCCGTTCACCATGAATTCGGTGTGGATGTGGCCATTGCTGATTCTCATTGGCGCCAGCGGCTATGGCATTTATACCGTTGTGTTGGCAACGCTTGGCACAAAATTTTCCGGTGAGGATCTTGTCACCGGGTCGGCCGCTTTCGCGGTGATGTGGGGAATCGGTGCCTTGCTTGGGTCGATACTCGGCGGCTGGTCGATGACTTTGTTCGGACCACACGGTCTGCCGATGCTGCTGGCGGTCTTGTACCTGGCACTGTTTGCGGGTCTTGGCATGACTGGACAGGATGAAAAAGCCGATGCCGGCCCGGCACAATAACGCCAACAGACATGAGGGTCATTTTATGAACCCGTCGCCAACGCCGACTGTGTTCGGTATGACCATAAGATTTCGTCGCAAACTGACCATCGTTGCCGTGGTGACGATGGTTTTTCTCGCCATGTGGTGGGTGGTCGCAGGTCTTCTTGGCATTCCATTCGAGCGCAGTGTCTGGGGTGCTGCGGTGCTCGGTTTTGGATACGGACTATACGAAGAGTTTTATGTGCAAACGCCGCGCAGTACCTGGTTGCGGCGCTTCGGTGCGTTATTTGAAATAGGTCTCAATATTGTTGTACTGACGCTGATTTTACTGGTGGTGATGAACATCAATCATCTCATCACCGGGCGCTTTGCGCAGATTGACGTCGCTTATCGCAAACTGCCGGTGGTACTACCGGTGCTGGTGATGTTCTCGGCGGCAATGGTAACGCTGTTGCGGGTAATCAGCTTTATTGGTGGACGCAATCTGTTGCGGCTAATGGTAGGCAAGTATCGTCGACCGGTGCTGGAGCACCAGGTTTTATTGTTCCTCGATATGCGTGATTCGACCCAACTGGCTGAACGGCTTGGACCGCTTGCAACCCGTGAGCTCATTGGTCAGGTGTTCTATGACTTGTCCGAACCCATCGTCAACTACGGCGGCGATATTTATCGCTTCACCGGCGACGGCATGGTGGCGACCTTTAAAATCACCAGCAAAGATATACACGATGCAGCAAGGTTCGATTACCTGGTCGATCTTGTCGATGCCATGGAATTTGTTCTTGAACGAACCGCGCATGACTATCTGTCGCGTTACGATCATGCACCAAAGTTTCGCTATGCGTATCACGGCGGCGATATTGTGGTAGCGGAAGAGGGTGACAGTCGTCGCGCGATTGGTTACTACGGCGAAACCATTCATATCGCCGCGCGTCTTGAGAGCGAAGCCAAGACACGCGATTGCCTGTTGCTGATATCCGATTTTATCCGGGCAGGTATTGACCGCCATGCTGACCGATTTATATCACTCGGTGCATGCGCATTGAAGGGTATCAGTCGAGAAGTAGAGCTGTATGCGCTCGTGCCTGGTAAGAACCAGGCGACGTTACAGCGGCAAAGTGCATAGAGTACTTTGTTTACTGATCACGCATCGATTTGGATAGAATCTTCCAGTTGCCGTCCTTGTCCTTGCAGAAGTTGAGCATGCCTTGACCGGTCTGACCGCTTTTGTGATTCTCAAACGACACTTTGCGGCAGTTATAGCCCTTGAATTCAAAACGCTCGGCGGGGGTGACTGTGCCGTCAGCGCCTTCAGGACTATTCCAGCTTAGCGTATCGGAGCCTTCCTGATCCAGCGCCGAATAGAATGTCTGTCGCATCATTTCATATTCGTCGTCGCTCATGTCGCTCATGACCGAATCACGCATGAACAATGTGTTGAAGGCCAGTGCTGAAGTTGCCGATACAAGTAGTGCGGTAGCTGCGATTGCGGACAGTACTTTGGAGGTTGGCATCGTGAAATTCCCTTGTGTGAATGCGAACAAATCGTTAAGCGGCGCGTACGCCGACGATTAATGGTAACTGAAAAAGTTGACTTGTGTCGCATCGGATATCGGTTCGGCACGTCATTTGATTCAGCCGTTTACATTGATGACTACGCGTCCTTTAACACGACCCTTGAGGATATTCCGGCCGAGTTCAGGAAGATCGCCAAGCTTTGCCTCGGTAGTCAGATCGTGCAATTTATCCATCGGCAGATCGGTGGCGATACGTTGCCACGCCTTGAGTCTGTTCTCGAACGGTTGCATGACGCTATCGATACCAAGCAGGTTGACGCCGCGCAGCAGGAATGGAATGACCGTGGCCGGTAAATCAGCACCACCTGCCAGTCCCACGGCGGCAACCGAGCCACCATAACGTAGTTGACCGAGTACGCGTGCCAGCATGGCGCCGCCGACGGCGTCGACGCAACCGCACCAGTTCTCTTTTTCAAGTGGTCTTGAAGTGGTTTCATTGATCGTCTCGCGTGGCACGATTTCACTGGCACCGAGCGATGCGAGGTAATCGGCCGTCTCGGGTCGTCCGGTGACGGCGGCTACGTTATAGCCGAGGCGCGCGAGAATAGCCGTTGCCACCGAGCCGACTCCACCGGCTGCGCCGGTGACCAGTACCGGCATTTCCTGAGGCTCCATGCCGTGCGCCTCCAGCGCCATGATAGCCAGCATGGCGGTGAAACCCGCTGTCCCCACAGCCATGGCATCGCGGGTTGTTAATCCGTCAGGCAACGGTACCAGCCAGTCGGCTTTGACCCGTGCTTTCTCGGCATAGCCGCCCCACCAGGACTCGCCGACCCGCCAGCCGGTCAGCACCACAGAATCGCCGATGGCATAACGTTCATCGCTGGACTCTTCTACCACGCCGGCAAAGTCGATACCCGGAACGTGCGGATAGTTTCGTACCAGCCCACCGCCCGGACCGATACAAAGGCCGTCCTTGTAATTCAGGGTCGAGTACTCAACTGCCACGGTGACGTCGCCTTGCGGGAGACGGGACTCATCCAACTGGCTGACCGATGCGTGCGTCGAGCCGTCGTCGTTTTTTTCAACTACCAGTGCGTTAAAGCTCACCAAATTACCTCATGATTTTATTAATTATGGATTGCCCGGCGACACAGTAAAGTAATTTGCTTAGCATGTGCTGTCTCGACAGGCGATTGCCCGATCAGGACACTAGAGACTGGACAATTCAATGTCAAACGCGATTGACAATGGTTTGCAAACCGCCCGCGCCGATCCTTGATGCGGGCGGCTCCGGCTACTGAACGAGTCAAACCGGATTAATCGGGTGCAATCTCAGGTACACGCTGCGGGGTTGGGGCTTTTTCAAGTTGTATCTGTGGTTGCGTGGTTAGCGGTTTTTTACTTTCAAGCTGTACGGCTTTTCGTAGCGTCTTCTGATCAAGTGGTTTCATCTGTCGCGTTTTAAAGTCGCGCTCCATTCTCTGGTATTGGTTGTCTGAACTGCCAAGATGCTTGATCGGGCTGTCATCTATTTGCGCGGCGCTGTATTCCGGTGGACCAATGTGAAAGTTGATCCAGTTGGAATAGGTGCCGATGGTGGGCTGTGAGCTGTGTTTCTGTACGATCAACTGGCGTGCCTTGACTCGCCACAAGCCGGTATCGTTGAGCGGCAATGTCTCCGATGCAACCGAGCCGCCCTGGGCTGCGTAGCTCATCCTGATTTTATAATCGCGAAACGGTTGCCAGTCGTTGACCGAGCCGGTTTCGAAATGTTCGAACTCAAGCTGGAAAGTGCTTTTTGTGTAGTCGACATTTTCCGCACCGCATTTCGTTTGAAGATAGGCGGTGATGCCATCGACGTGCGCCGGGTACACCAGTCCATAGGTCGGCATGGATATTATCGGTGGACTCATGACGTAGCTTGCCGGACACGGTGGTGCCGGCGGCGGTGGGGGCGGTGGTTTGTTCTTTGCATCAGTGGCAGCTTTTGCCATCAGCAGCCGTTCGTAATTGGACATCATGTATACGATCACGTTTCTGGTAAACGGGATTTTTGAATACTCAGGTGGAATCCCGTCAATGCAGAAGGCGTTGGCGAGACCATTGGGATCGCCAGCGTAGTTCTTGATAGCCACCGGCCAGTCGGGGTAAATCCAGGGATCCTTGGTGCTGGTGCCGATTACCGATGCGCTGGAGTTCAAACGGCCTTCGAATTTGGCGGCCTCGGCGAATTCCAGCGTGCCCGGTTCATACTCACCCTTGACCTTGAACCGCACGATGGGATCGCCAAACTCACTGCCGCCATCGTCACGCTTGATCTCGCAGCGACCGACGAAGCTGTAGCCATGGCTTTCTGAATTGAAGGAATAGGATTTATCCGACAGGGTGCATACCAGCTTGCCATCCGGGCAACCGCCGAGTCGGCCTTCGGTATCGAGAACACAACCGGATGAAATACCGGCCGTGACAGTGAGCGCAAATAATTTTGCGGGTAGCAGGGTCGATACGTGCATGGCGGATCTCCGTCGCAATCATGCACCCCCTGTGTGAGTCTAGCGTGGCGGCATATCATGAGGAATCACCATCGGACGGCAGGCGTGGTTTTACGCGTCAATGGTTGGTCGTTGTTCGCAAACGGTAGGCTAACGGTCAGGTATCTTGTTTTTATCGGATGGTGAATTGTCGAAGCAGTTGTATATGCATCTCAAGTGCTTCACGTTGCCGAGCCGGTGGCCAGCTTTGTGGACTGGTAACGGCGCTGGCGGTGAGTCCATTGAGGAAGTTGAGCAGCGATGCGTGTACCGCATCGAACAACGATGCAGACCATTGTGTGGATTCCGGCCAGCACAGGCGAATAACCTTGGCATACAGTTCCACCGCATCATCATGCACGGCACGATTGACTCTCGCTAATGTACGATCTGTCGTTACCCGGCCCCAGAAGCTGACCCACACGGCGCTTTCCCGTCGCCGTGCAGCATCAAGCGGCAATGATTCCTCGAGTATCGATAACAACCGGTCCTCGCCATCGTCGAGGCGATTTAATACGCGCTGTTCGGTTCGTTGGAATACCAGCCGCAGCGCCGCCGCGACAATCTCCCGCTTGGTTTTGAAGTAGTGGGTAATCATGCCGGTAGTCACTTTTGCTTCAGTAGCGATATCGGCAAGAGTAGTAGCGTCGACTCCACGACGCGCCAGCGCACGACATGCCGCCAGGGCAATCTGGCGTCGTTGTACTTCATGGTTAACGACTTTGGGCATTTATTTGTCGAGCGAAATGCACTTGACGCTAACCGACAACGTTATCGACCCTGCCACTTCGGTTCGCGTTTCTCGGCAAATGCACGAGGTCCTTCTTTGAGATCCTCGGACTGGTTTACTGCGACGACAGTTGCACAGGCATCATGTACGGTGAAGGATTCGTGTTCGGACACCATCTCGGTTGCTCGCAGTACTTGCTTGATGGCCGGATACAGTAACGGCGGTCCGGCGACAAGCGTGGCCGCCACTTCACGCGCCTTGGCGAGTCCTTCGCCTTTGGGAACCACGTAATTAACAAGGCCGAAGTGCTTGGCCTCGGTAACGTCCATCCAGCGACCGGTCATCATGAATTCCACTGCGACATGATAGGGAATGCGCCGCCTTAGCTTGATCACGCCGGCATCCGGTAACACGCCGACATTGATCTCCGGCAGAGCGAAGCTGGCGTGCTCTTCGGCGACAATGAGATCGCATCCGAGCATCATCTCGAATCCGCCGCCGCAGGCAATTCCGTTGATTGCGGCGATGATGGGCTTGTTGAGATTGCGTGGATAGTTGAGTCCGCCGAAACCGCCTTCACCGTAATCCGAATCGGATGCTTCACCGGTTTCGGCGACGTTCTTGAGATCCCAGCCGGCGCTGAAAAATTTATCACCGGCACCCGTCAGGATAGCGAAACGAAGTTCAGGATCGTCCCGAAACGAAGTCCACAGCTTATTCAATTGGCGGCAATCGGTGGCCGAGATGGCGTTAGCCTTACCCTTGCAAAGGGTGACTTCAAGGACCGGTCCGCGACGTTCGGTTGTAAACGGTAGTTGGCTCATTTAATTCTCCCGGATAGTGATGAGTGCATCGGCGCATACGGTGCCCTTGCCGTTTGGCCTGACCATTAATGGATTGATGTCGAGTTCAGCGAGGCGAAGGCCAGGTATATCGATGATTACAGGCAGTGTCATGATGGTATTGATGACTGCCTGTCTGTCGCCTGGCAGCGCACCGCGCCAACCGTCGAGTAATCGGGACACTTTTAAACGTGATAGCGCCCGTTCGACATTACTGCGTTTAAGCGGTAACAGCATGGCGATACGATCATTCAGTAATTCGGCATGGATACCGCCTGCACCGAAGCTGATGAAATGTCCGAAATCGGCGTCATGACCGATGCCGACGATCAACTCTGCCACCGCGTCGTCGATCATCTCCTCAATCAGCACCGTGTCGGTTAACCTGTCCATTGAACGCGCGGCGGCAAGTGCTGCGTCAGGCGTGGTGATATTCAAGACAACGCCGTTAACATCACTCTTGTGTGAAACGTCTTCCATCACCGCCTTGATGACCACGCGCCCGCCAATACCTGCCAGTTGGTTGAAGACGTTGCCGGCGTCATTGATAGAAGAAGTCTGTCCCCGTGGAACTTTAAGGCCAGCACTCATCAGTAGCGTCTTGCTGTCAGGCTCGTTCATACGCACGAGTGCGCAGGAGGGCGATTCGGTAGAGCCTGTTAAAACCGGTGGTTGCCAGTTTTGCCAGCGTTCACCAACTTGAGCACCATGGGCAAAGGCTTGCAGGAAGCTGGCAAGTCCCTGCATCGGCGCGACGCCGGCATCAAGACAACGGTTTCTGATTTCAACGGAAAGGCTTTCGGCGAGCGAGCTGATCAATACTGCCGGATTGCCTGTGGTTCGCGAGGCAGTCAGCATGGCGTCAATCGGCATCAGCCAGGTCGACAAGTCGGCTTCCCCTGCGGGCGGCGGGTCGAGTACGAAGGCGCAAAGCGCGGATTCATCCTGCATCAGTGCGCCAAACATGGCTTGCATGCGTTCACTATCGAACCAGGTCGCGGTACCGAAATCCAACGGGTTGGCGATCGCCACCCGGGGACCCGTACTGGCCTTGAGCGCCTCGCTTTGAGCAGATGAAGGATCGCTGAATTCGATATCGAGATGGCGGGCGTTATCGCAGACCATCGCCATATCGCCACCCGAAGCGCCGGCTACAAACAGCTTTCGTGATTTAAGCGGACCGATACAGTGCAGCAGCTTCAGTGTTTCAAGAAGTTGATCCAGCGTTTCGCAGCGCGCCACGCCCAGCCTGTCGAAAAGCGTGTCATAGAGCGTATCGGAACCGGTCATCGCACCGGTATGGGTCAACGCCACGCGTCGGCTCTTCTCTGATCGTCCGGCTTTAACAATGGCGACTGGCGTGGACCTGTCCTGGGCATGTTCGATGGCATCGGTAAAGCCGGCAACATCGTTGATGCCTTCCAGATATAGACCGATGGCGCTGACTCTCGGGTCGTCGGCGAGATAGCGGATAAGATCAGCCGACGTCAGCCGCTGCTGGTTGCCAAGTGTCACTACAAAACCGATGTCCAGCGAACGTTGCTGATACATCAGCGTCAGGGCGATGGTGCCACTTTGGGTAATGATCGCTACACCGCGCTCTACCGCCTGACCCACCACCTGGTCGGGCCACATCGACACACGGTCGAAGAAGTTGACGAAGCCGTAGCAATTCGGGCCGATGAAGGGAATATCGCCTGACACCATATGCAGACGGTCGCGGTAGTCGGCGCCGTCCGCGGTTTCGCCGAAACCCGATGCGAATATCACCGCGCCGCCTATGCCACGTGCAGCCTGGACTTCGAATTCACTGACCGTTGCCTCGCGGTTGATCCCGAAGAAAACACTATCCGGCACGCCGGGCAGGACGTCGGTGGAGTTGAAATAACCGCTGCGATTGGGGTGTACGCACCAGATATCGCCCGGGTAACCCAGTTTCAAACATTGCTCGGCGACTGTATCCGACCAGCGCCCACCGTAGATTGCAATACTGCGGGGCTTGAACAACCGATCAAGATCGACGGCGGATGTCACCCGCTTTTCTCCGCCCGGTGTCGCAGGTGTTTTTCAAATTGGTTCAAGGTCGCGCCGGAGGCCATATCATGTTTGCGCAGTACTCTTTGGATGGCCACCATGCACTCGTCACGTATACGTTCGAGTTCGCGAATCGAGCGGCCGCCGGCCTGTGCCTCGGTACCATCGGCGAAGCGCGCGACGATATCCTCCGACAATGGCGGTGCTTTTAAGTGTGACCAGGGCCACTCGAGCGCGGGACCGAACTGCTCGATAAAATGTCGTGCACCGCCTTCACCGCCGGCGATCATGTAGATCTGGTTCATGCCCATGATGGCCCAGCGCAAGCCGGGTCCGTAGACGATTGCCTCATCGAGCTCGCCAGTGGTGGCGATGTCATCATTCAAGGCATGCAGGATCTCGCGCCACATGGCTTCTTGCAGACGATCGGAGATATGCCCCGGAACCTCACGTCGAACCATGAGCGCATGCATGCCGATGGATTCATAAAACCCGCGCGCCACCTGCTTGTATGAATCATCAGTTTCGTTGCCACCGACGATCTCCACCAGTGGACACAGATACACCGGATTGAATGGATGGCCTACGATGAAGCGCTCCGGATGATTCATGCCGTGTTGCATTTCGCTCGGCATAAAGCCTGAAGTACTCGAAGCGATGATGACGTCGGCGGGTGCGTGCTCGGCGAGAGTTGCGAAGACCGAGCGCTTGATCTCAAGGGTTTCGGGAACGCTTTCCTGGATAAAGTCAGCGGTTAGTGCTACTTCATTAAAGTCGGTGGTGAAGCGCAGCATTCCACGCTGCGGCATGTCGATATCGGCAGTTAATGCATTAAGCGACGGCGCGGCATTGTCGATGGCGTCGTTAAGCCAGTCCTGCATTTTTGGATTCAGGTCGGCGGCAATGACATCGACGCCGGCGTGCAGCGCGCGTGCCGCCCAACCTGCGCCAATGACGCCGGTACCGATGAGGCCCAGACGATTAATCTCTCGCATGGTGTTTAACTTCCGTTATGTGATTGGCGGTTTAAAGAATGAGCAATGATTGCAAGGTGTTATCGTTTAGATAGTTCCTGGCCATAGCCGCGGGTTCCGCGTTGTCGTCAGCAACCAAGTGGTCGCAGAAGTTCACGCGAGATAATGTGACGCTGGATTTCCGAAGTACCGTCCCATATGCGTTCGATGCGCGCATCGCGCCAGATACGTTCCAACGCCATGTCTTCCATTACACCCATGCCGCCAACGGTCTGTATGCATTGATCGCTGGTTCGCGCCAGCATCTCGGAACAGTACAGCTTGGCCATGGCGCAATCCCCGGGCGTGACCGTGCCCTGGTCGATTCGCCACGCGGTATTGAGCAGCAGCAGGTTGGCAAGACGAATTTCAACGGCCATGTCGGCCAATGGAAAAGACACACCCTGGAATCGACCGATTTTCTGGCCGAACTGCTCGCGTTCGGCGGCGTAGTTGAGAGCGATGTCGTAAGCCCGCTCGGCCCGCGCGACACAGGTTGCAGCGACCGTCAGGCGGGTCGGACCAAGCCATTGATTGACGAGTTCGAATCCTGCGCCTTCCTCACCCATGAGACGCCAGCCGGGTAGTCGGACATTATCGAAGCGCAGGATGTTGTTGGGATAACCGCGATGGGATACGTTGTTGTAACCCGGTAAAACTTCAACACCGGCATCGCTGAAATCAACCAGGAACGCCGAGATACGCTTACGGGTTGCAGGGCTGTTGGACTGCTCCTCGCCACTGGCAGCAAACAGCACACAATAATCCGATACCTCGGCCTGGGAAATAAAATGTTTGGTGCCGTTGATAATCCACTCGTCGCCATCGCGCACTGCGCGACACTGCATGCCGCGCAAATCGGAACCCGCGCCGGGTTCGGTCATGGCGATGCAGTCGCGCTTTTCACCTTTGAGTGTCGGTTCAAGGAAGTGTTCAATCTGTGGACCTTCACAGGCAGCGAGAAGGTTCATTGGCCGATGGGCGCATTCGGCCAATGCCAGGGATGTTCGCCCCAACTCTTTTTCAATGAGCGTGACGGACACCGCATCAAGACCGCCGCCACCGACATCCTCCGGCAGGTTGCAGGCATGCAGGCCAAGCTCGATGGAACGCTGCTTTAATTTTTTGGCCAGTTCTGGAGGGGTCTTGCCGGTACGCTCCAGGGTTTCTTCATGCGGTATCATTTCGCGCATGACGAACGCCCGCGTGGTATCGATGAGGAGCTGCTGTTCGCTGGTGAGTTCGAAGTCGATCACATTAAATCCCGGTCTGCGATGGTTTTTATATAACGACCATTATATTTAAAATGCAGAAAATAGCTGCAGAAAGTATTTATCAGATTGTGACCGGAATCGCGAAATTTTGCACTTTGGGCGACGGAGTCCCGCAGACCGGCACGGTCTGCGGGATATCAGGTTGAAGTCAGTGTTGTCCTGTCAGCGAGTTTAAATTGCGGTAAAACTCTTTACTAACTGCCGGGCGCCGAACCACGACCTGTGCGTGGCTGTAGTTCAAGTTCAAGACTGAAGCCCAAAAAATACGAACCGCACAACGTGTTATCCGGGTAATCGTTGCGCAGCGGTGCGCGCAATCGAATACCGTTGTTCGCAGCGCGATCACTGTCGGATATCCAGAGTTGCGCCAACCGTGTCGCGTCAGCTTCAAACAGTCCACTTGAACCACCGCTTGTTTCAAGCCCAAGGGTGATTGAGCCCGGTATTACCCGGCTCTCGACCACGGCGAGGTCAAAATTATCGCCGTATCCGGTCCAGTCTATGTAGGCCGCGTGGGCAGCGCGGGGGACCGCCGGGCACAGGCCGGGTCGTGGACGAACCGAACTGTCGTAACTGTAGCGATGGTTGATATCACGGCTGCGGTTAAAACGGAGCGTGGCGCGAGTGACTTCAAGGTCGCCGCGTCGTGACAGGTCATCGGTATCGAAGCGCACAAAACCCTCCGCCTGTCCAAAGGTGCGTTCGGTGCACAGATTGGTGGTTCGTTCTTGATGGTTGATTGCAACCATGATCTCGTTGGCGCCCCGTGATGGCAGCGTATGATCGAATATGAATCCAAGACCGAAGGCTTGCGGTGTGCAGCCTGAGCGTTCAGCGTTAAACCACTGGCCGGTTGCAAGCCTGGTGGGCTGCAGGTTCATGCGGATCAACGGATGTTCGGCATACTCGGCACGAGCCAGGTTTACCGTTTGCGCTGGTGCGGAATATTTCTTTGCATCGAGAAGCGTGCCGCGATCCGTCTCGAGAATGGCCACCATGGCGTAATCAGGACCCGCCGACGTTGGAAAGGTGGTGTTAAGAACGATGCACTCGAAATTGCTCCAGCGGTCGCTGCCGGCTTCCGTTGGAACCGATGCCGTACCATGGTGACCGAGGCAGTCGACGTGATCGTAACTGGTAACGGCGGCGACCAGGCTGCCTGGGTCGGATGGCAGTCTGCTGACCGGTGCGTTCAGCAATTTCAACCGCAACCGGTATTGGCTGCGTGAACTTGCATAGTGCACCTGATGCAGTGACTTGAGTTGACTGTAGCCGGTATGTCGGGCATTCAGTATCGCGTTGACATCGCCTGTGCTGCCCGCACGAACGGCGCTGGCGGTCTCGCCAACGACACGGCTCGCATGGTTGTTGGCATACCGCGATTCAGCATAGGTTGGCGTAGCGCCGGGGCTGACTGATTCCGTGTTGAAATCGAGCAATGCAACCAACGCGCCCTGTTCGCGCCAATCGGGCAGGTACTCTTCGACATCAATATAAATCAGGTTGCCGTAGCCGAATCCGAGATTGCGAACTGCCGCCGCGCGTGGACCGATGACGATGCCGCCGAGATCGCGAACCCGATCGGGTGATTGATGTAATGATGCTGCATCGGCAATACCCCGATACTCACTGGCGGGTAGCAGGGTCAGTGTGTAATGGAATGTTCCAGGACCGGCATTGCCCTGGGCACGAAACACCAATGGCAGGCGGATAGAAGTCGGGCCGGATCGTACGGGTGACGATATCGAGCCGGTCAGATCGGGCGCCAGCGGCGCGATAGTTGCGCTCATTTCAGTCGCTGCTACGAGCGTATCGCCATAGGCAATGGGCACGATGTTGGTATTGCCATCCGTATGGTCGGTGAACTGATTGATACCGCCGTGATCCACCATCAGGCAGCCCTTGGCGTAGTAGGTGGAGCCGCCAATGAACAGTCGCTCCCCGCTTACCGGATCAGTCGCGTCGAGATCGACATCGAAACCGCCGCCGCTCACGGGACCGCCGCCATCTGTTACATCGATGGTCAGAACGCCGATAGGCAGGTCACCGGTCCAGCCGCCGGATCCTGCGCCGCAATCCCCCGCGGGAAATTCGAGATCCTTTCGGAAACGTACCTGGATACCCATGACAGGATCACCGCCAACGGTCTCGGGCAACGACTCCCAGGTGACGCGCATGGGGCCGGATGAACCCACTGCAACCGGCGGTATGCCGAAGGAATCGTTTACCTTGAGGATCATGCCGAGAATGGCCGGAGTCAACCCGGCAGGCAGTGCGTTATTGGCTGTGGGAATGATCTCCGGATTTACTTCGAGATCAGGATTCTGTCGTCGGACGGACGCGCCGAACAAATTGGACAGATCAGTACGTGTCGACTCCTGCTGCAAGGAATTAGCGGGTGTACAAGTCACGTTATTATTCTCACGGGATTCCTTGACTGCGTTTGTGCTGTCAACAAAGGCACACCAGAAAAGCGGTACCTCGGGCAGCGTAGCCGGAACCTTGATGGACATCGACACGCGGCGTCGTTGACCTTTTTGAGGCACGCGGGGGATATTCTGACGCTGTTGGGCGAGGATGGTGCCACTACCGGTGCCTGAGGTAAGCAGCGATCCAGGCAACAGCGAAGTGCTGGAACGATCACGATCCGTTAAAACCAATAGGACATCGAAGCGTTCGGCAGCGGACGGATTGCTGCCGACATTGCGAACCAAGACCACCGCCGTTTCCGAACGCCCGGGGCGCAGGCGGTTGGCGTCAATGTCAGCTTCCAGGTCAACTGTGCCGGTGGCCTGTTGAATCGGCAGATCAGGTGCTGCGCAGCCTTTAACCTTAACCTGCTCAACATTGCCGGCAACTTCACAGCGTAACGTGTAGCCAGAACCGGCAACGATATTGTCAAGGCGATAGCGAAACTCAATCTCATTTCCAAGATAAGCATGCAGCCGGGGCCGCGAGCCACTGGTCGTTATCTCGCATTGAAGCCGACTGCTTTTCAGGTTTTTACCGAGTACACGAATCTCGGATCCTGAACCAAGACACTGCGGGTGGACAATACGGTCGATACTTGCAGTGGGCTTGGCAGGCTCAATGGGTTTGACCGGTTTGTCGGGCAGAGGTGCAGGCGGTAAGGCGGGCAGGTTGGGTAGTTTCAGTTCACAGTAGGTCTGGTAGGTCTTTTCGAGTTCCTTGAGTTGGCTGGGACTGAGATTGCCCGATTGAATAAGTTTCGGATACTGCGAGTTACAGAATTTATCTATCTGGGCGGCGGAAGGTTGTTGACCGGCGTTGAGCTGCGTACCCTTGAAGATCATTCCACTACTGAATGTCTGCGCGTTAATGGATATCGACCACAACAGAGTTGTTGCGGTGAGACATTTCAGTACAACTTTTGGGTTCAGCCAGGTCATCATGTCATCCTCGCCCTCGCCGGTACGCTGAGTGTTGACTACAGATGATGAGTCGCAACATCGCGTCACAGCGTTCAATCGGTCGATACAATGGTACACGAGCCTCTATGGAGTCGGCCATTGCGTTTAAATTGCACCGCTTTGCCGCCCTTGTTATTTAATCTCAAAGAGGATCCAGCAGAACATCATAATCCGGTGGATGATCCTCGTTACGTAACTATTGTCATTGAGATGATGCGCAAGATGCTCTGTTGGCGGATGTCGAGTGATGAGCGAACGTCGATTGATTTGGAGATTACGCGACAGGATATTTTTAACCGCGCCTAAAAGCGTTGAATCTGTACTCATTTGCGCGGGCGAGTTACTGCGATTGATGCGGGGTCTGACATTGTAGATCGGAACATCGCCATTGCTATTTTGATACGGTAGGATAAATACCGTTATAAACTGCTAATGGAGATTGTCATGGATTTGGAAGGATTGGTCTTGCTTCTCGTTGTAGGTGCCGTTGCCGGTTGGTTGGCATCGTTAATCATGGGTGGTCGTGGTATCGGTCTGATCGGAAATATTATTGTCGGTGTTATTGGTGCATTTATCGGCAGTTATGCATTTGGTCTCGCCGGGGTTGTTTTAAGCGGTCTGGTAGGTTCGATCATCATGGCAACGGTTGGTGCTGTGATATTGCTTTTTATCGTCAGCTTGATAAAAAGAGCCTGATAAAAGGTCTTGTAAAAGACTGGTACGTCATTGGCAGTCGATTCGTTTGTATAACTCCTGCCCGAATCGACTGCCGTTACTTTTTTACACTCGATGTGCAATGACGGTTTCCTGGTTCAGCGCTTTAGTTTCCCTGTCAGGAGCACCTTCAATATCCGTCGGCCAATTCCTCGAGTCGGTCGCCAATGCAATCGATTTCACCTATCGTCAAGGGTACAAGTTCCAGTACCAATCGACCCTCCTCGAGCCGGTCCTCCATGAGGTAGATTGGCGGCGTCCCGTCTCGCAGGGCGCTGGCGAGCTCGTCAGCATCACGTCCATAGCCATTGGCGTCAACGTCAATGGCAAGACGCGCAAACGGCATGCCCACCGGATCTACCAGCGTTTGTGCGGTTAACCCGGCAATAACACCGACGCGATCAGCCAACGTCTTCAGCTTGTGGTCTTGCTCACATCGCCAAAGGCCGATGTCCAGTTCAAGTCGTTCATCGATGGCTGCAAGAACGCCGATGATGGCCTCCTTGCTGGCCTTCATGGCTCGGCCAATACCCTTTTCCTGGGCCAGCGTTGCAGTGACCATGTCACGCTTTCCGATAATGAGCCCGGCGGTGGGGGAGGCAAGATATTTGTGGGCGCTGACCAAAACGCAGTCGGCGCCGCAGGCGAGCAAATCTTCAACCCGCATATCCTGGGCTGCGCCATCGATAATCACCGGCAGGCCACGAGCGTGTGCCAGTTTGACGGCCTGATTGAAATCGGGACCGTGACCGCGAGTCAGACGCGATGACACCAACAGCAGGCAGATGACCTGTGGATCATCCAGGGCCGATTCAAGATCCCTGGACTCACATCCGTTTTCATTGCCTGCGAGTACCGCCTCGGCGCCGGCGAGATGAATATCCTGGATGATTTCGTGACCGTAGTTGACCGCGTGTCCAGCCGGTAACACCACTTTGTTTGGTACCTGCGGCAGGTTCGGTGCGGTGGCAATGCGTTCAGGATCAAGGCCGGTTCGCACTGCGCTGATACTCAAAGTGATTGCTGATGCAACGCAGTGGGTCACCGCGCCGGCTGGCGCCCCGCACCAGGCGCTGATGGCTTCGCTTGCACGTTGCTGGAGTTCCGTAATAATAAAAAACGATTGTAATGCCGCTGCTGCAGCTTCAGCGGTAATCGTTGATGAACGTGATACGCCAAGCGGGGTGAATGTGCCGCGGGCATTGATTACCGGGGTTAAGTTATAGCGGTTGTAAAGATTCATGGATGGAGCCTTGGGATTTTGACGATGGGCTAAAGTATTCATTACTGTTCTGAATGTTTTTCATGGCATCGTCAGATGGTAAAGTGATGGGTCGCCGTCGCACAGGCAAATTGTGCGTTCGATTCAATACTGTCCTTATTTCCTATACCACGCCGGAGAGCGCGTTATGTCAGTTGAAAACATGCAGGCCCTTACCAGGGATTTGTCCAATGCCCTTGGGCTTACCCATCCGCCGCTTGCCATTACATTTACCGATCAGGCTGTCGAGGGAGTTGCACCGTTCGATCAACCGATGCCTGAGCCGACAGAGGATGGCCGTACCGGACGGGTTGCAGCTGGTTGCATGTTCTGGATCAAGGCGGCAACGCAAACCTTCTCGACGGTTGCTGAAGATCATGCCAATTGCAGTGTCGGCAGTTTAACCCACGGCCTGAAAACACTTGAAGAGGTGGCCGACAAAGCGGATGTCGCCGCTATAGTCGACGCCGGTTGGGTCAACCCGGAGATCTTCCCGGATATCCCGGTGGTGAAGCAGCGTTACCGCTTTGTTAACTATGGCCCGCTCAAGGATAGTCAGATCGATCCCGACGTGGTATTTCTTCGTATCAACGCCAAACAGGCCATGGTTTTATCGGATGCTCTGCCGGGACTGCGATTCGAAGGCAAACCCCAATGTCATATCATTGCCATTGCACGCGAATCGAATGAAGTTGCGGTAAGCGTCGGCTGTATGTTGAGTCGGGTGCGAACCGGCATGGCCAATACCGAGATGACCTGTGCTATTCCGGGTGACCGGGTTGCCGAAGTGGTGCAAAAAATCAAAACAACCGGTGCTATCGACGCAGCCGTGGCCGGGTATGCGAGCGACGATTCCAAACGGTTTGGTAACACCCGTAGCTGAGCTGCCAATGTGCATGGTTTGTCATCTTCGTTCAAAGCCATTGACGGTTAATGAATATCCGCGATCTTAAATACGCCTTAGCGGTCGCTGAAACCCGTCATTTTGGTCGTGCCGCTGCGCGTTGTTTTGTCAGCCAACCCACATTGAGCGGACAGATCAAAAAGCTTGAACAAGACCTCGGCGTCGTGTTGTTTGAACGCACGCGTCGGTCGGTCGACGTGACCCCGGTGGGTGAGATTATTCTCGGCCATGCCCGCAAGATCATCGAACAGGCGGAGCTTATTGAACAACTGGCGCAAGCGCACCAGGATCCACTGCGAGGGCCGCTGCGAATTGGTGCGATCCCGACGTTGAGCCCGTATCTGATGCCGCTGATACTGCTACCCCTTAAGGAGCGCTATCCGCAGATTCGCCTGGTGCTGTCGGAAGAGTTGACCGACGTTCTGACAATGCGCCTGTTACGTCACGAAATCGACGCGGCATTGCTGGCCACCGACACCGATTCACTTGAGTTCGATGCCATTGAGTTGTTCGACGAGCCTTTCTGGGTGGCCCATCCCCGCGATCATGCCCTCTACGAGAAGGATGACATCACCCTTGAGGATCTCGACACTGACGAACTCCTGTTGCTGTCCGAAGGTCACTGCCTTGCCGGACAGATAATGGAGGTGTGTCGAATCAAGGCGCGCAGCAATCGGGGCGAGGTGGCTGATATCAACGCGGCGAGTCTTGAAACCGTGCTGCAGCTGGTCGGGGCCGGCTTTGGCTGTACCCTGGTGCCGGCGCTGGCGGTACGCGGCGCCTGGATGACCGACAGCGGCGTAATTGCCCGACCCCTTGTGCCGGGCAAGAATTCGCCACTGGCGATGCGGCGTATTCGACTCGTTTTCAGGCGCAGTTTCCCACGACGCGAGGCACTGGATGCATTTGCCGAGATAATTCTTGGCAAATTGCCTAATACCGTACGGCGAGTTGATTAACTCACAATCTGTCGGCGTTCGCCGTGTTCAATGAGATCTAACTCGTTACCAGCCAGTACCCCGGCGAGTGATTCGCCGGGGTGTTTGTTGGCTCTCTGAAGCGTCATTTGGTGACGCAGTGATCAACGGCGCCAGAAGGGTTTCTGTGACTCGATTCGGGCATCCTCAAGCTTGATGCCAAGGTCATTGAGCTGGATCTCACTGAGACGAGACAGGTCACGCCGTTGAATTTGGCGCTGATGCCAGTCTGACAACAGGATAAGAGTGCGGGTCACCATGTTGCCATAGCCGAAGCCATGGGATGCTGTGTTTTGGCCGGTTGTCAAAATATTGATAAAAGCATAAGATTTCATTGTTTAACCCTCCGAGCAAACGTTACTGAAAAAGCGGTCTTAATCAATCCGTTTGTACTTTGAAGGTTGCATTGTCGGTGTTTTATTAATATCAGACAAACGTTGAATTCTAATGTTATACATGAAAATAAATAATCCATATGCGCCGTCGACTACCCTCGCTTAATGGCCTGAAGTCATTTGAGGCAGCGGCGCGTTTCTTGAGCTTTACCCGCGCCGCTGAATCGTTGTTTGTCTCCCAGGCTGCGGTTAGCCATCAGATCAAGTCGCTCGAAGAGCAGCTGGGCGTGAGTCTGTTCCGGCGCAGCGTTCGCTCGCTTGAATTAACCGATGCGGGGCGTCGTCTGTATCCGAAGGTTCAGCAGGCTTTCGATCTGATGGAGGAGGGCGTGCGGGCGTTAAAAGCGCGTACCGACCGACAGCAATTGACCATCTCAGTGCTGCCGTCATTCGCATCCGGCTGGCTGGTGCGCCGCCTGGCACGATTCACTAATGCATATCCAGGCATCCAGGTGCGTATAGATCCAAGCTCGAGGTTATCCAACTTTTTAACTGACGATATTGACGTCGGTATTCGTTACGGCCTGGGTGACTACCAGGAACTGGTCAGCGAGCATCTGATGGATGAGGATCTGTTTCCGGTGTGCAGTCGGAATCTTGCCCAAACACTCGACACACCAGAGGACCTTGCCGGCGTAACTCTGCTGCATGATGACGGTCATGGGCAATGGAATACCTGGCTAAAAGCCCAGGGCATCGACTCGTTCGATGTCACCCACGGGCCGGTGTACACCGATTCCAATATGGTCATTCAGGCGGCGATCGAAGGTCATGGCGTAGCTCTGGCGCGTAGTGGTTTGAGTCGTGATGCGCTGGTGGACGGCCGTCTGGTGCAACCGTTCGATTTCTCCATGCCGTCGAAGTTCGCCTACTATCTGGTATATCCGAAAGAATACGCACAGCGGAGCGATGTACAGGCATTCAGCGATTGGATGAAAGAAGAAATCGCGCGGGATAGCGAATCACCAATCGATGTCGGCGACCTGGACCCCGTTGTAGTGTGAGGCTCCTTATCGCGAAGGACGATGCGCGAATTGTACTGCCGCTGGCAAGTGCGCAAACGCTGACATGGGCGATGACATTTTACATGTTTCCTGCCATGTTGCTGACCTGGGAGGGTGCATTCGACTGGGGCAAGGCGGCGATAACCGGTGCATTCACGCTCGCATTACTGCTGTCAGCGATAGTGGCGCCACTGGCCGGGCGCCTGGTGGATCGTGGTTACGGCCGGCTTACCATGGCGTGCAGCATGGTGTTGGCGGCCGTCATGCTGGTGACCCTGTCGCTGTCCGGGTCGAGAGTTGGTTTTTATCTCGCCTGGGCCGGAATTGGCATTGCCATGGGTGGCGCCTTGTATGAAGTCTGCTTTGCCTTTGTCACCCATTTATCCGCTGATGCGGCACGTCGTCGAATTACCACGATCACCCTGATAGCCGGCTTTGCCGGTACGGTATCTTTCCCGACTACTTATGTCCTTAATCAGTCGTTCGGCTGGCCGATAACACTGAGAATCTATGCGGCCGTCGCACTGCTGGTGGTGGTTCCGTTGATACTCTCCGTGCGTGGCAAGGCCGCGCCCCTTTTGAGAGAATCGAGCAACGATAAGCACTACTCGGTGAGTCAGGCGATGCGCTCACCGATATTCTGGCTGCTGGCCGCAGGCTTCGCGCTGATAGCCCTTGACCATGGCGTTCTGATGACGCACCTGTTGCCCATATTGGTTGAACGGCATCAACCCCTTGAGCTCGCAGTATTGGCGGCGTCGCTTATTGGACCCATGCAGGTGGTGGGGCGGCTTGCAATGATCGTGCTTGGACGACGTTTACCCATGCTGTCTATCAGCCTATTTTCGATAGCCGGGTTGGTGTTGGCCGCAATCAACCTGTATGTCGCTGCTTATGCCGGTATATTGTCCGCATTGTTTGCGGGAATACTGATTGCCTGCTTCGTAGTACTACAGGGTGCGGGTTACGGTGTCACCAGTATCGCCAGGCCAGTACTTACTGCCGAATGGTTGGGCCGTGCACACTTCGGTGCGATCTCCGGTGTCATGGGCGCGCTATATATGCTGATGATGGCGCTATCTCCAAGCATTGCTTCCGGCTTGTGGTATGTAGGCGGATACGATTTGGTCATCGCCTTCGTTATTGGTTGCGCGTTATTGTCATTTGTTTGCATGAGCATGGTTTCCCGATTGCGTAATTAATTGCAGACACGCATGCAACAATAAATCAACATGGGTATCCAATTGATCCATGGCGGTCCGTTGTACTAATTATACAAACCCGAAACAGCCACAGAATTGTCGGACACATGAGCGGGCAATTATCAATTTACTCAAAGGACACCGGCCATGAACAACATACCCAAAACAATGAAAGGCATTCAGCTAACGGGGCACGGTGGTCTGGAAAAGCTGGTGTTTCGTGATGACATTCCCGTACCTGTTCCTGGCCCACGGGATGTTCTGATAAAAGTTGGCGCAGCGGGCGTCAACAACACCGATCTCAATACTCGAATTGGATGGTATTCGAAATCAAACGGTAACAGCAGTGACGCAAGTTGGACAGGAGATGTCATTCAATTCCCCAGAATTCAAGGTGCGGACGTTTGTGGCGAAATCGTTGCCATCGGAGAACAGGTTGACGCCAGTCTCCTTCACCAAAGAGTGCTTGTTGAGCCATGTATACGAGAAGCGGCCGGAAAGGTTCTGGATCAACCTTGGTATATCGGCTCCGAATGCGACGGCGGTTTTGCTGAATACACCGTTGTCGCGGCCAGGCATGCACATAAAATCAATAGCAAGCTCAGCGACGTTGAACTCGCGTCCTTCCCCTGTTCCTATTCCACAGCAGAAAACCTTCTGAGCCGGGTCGGCGTTAGCGCCAATGATGTTGTGCTGGTGACTGGTGCATCAGGCGGCGCAGGTTCTGCAGCGATTCAACTTGCCACAGCAAGGGGGGCGCAAGTTATAGGCATTACATCGGAATCCAAAGCGGACAGGGTTTTGAGTCTTGGGGCCGATCGAACACTGACGCGAGAAGCCAATCTTGTACAAGAGCTTGGAAAAAATAAAGTTGATGTCGTCATCGATCTGGTGGCCGGCAAGCAGTGGCCGCGTTTATTGGATGTGCTGAAGCCGTTTGGCAGATATGCCGCAGCGGGTGCTATTGCAGGCCCGATTGTGGAGTTGGATGTGAGAACACTCTACCTGAAAGATCTGACTTTATTCGGCTGCACCGTTCTTCATGAAGCAGTTTTTCCAAATCTGATTCGAAGAATCGAAGCAGGAGATGTCTCTCCTCTCGTCGCAAACACGTTTTCTCTCGCCCGGCTTCGTGAGGCGCAGGAGCAATTCGAAAGCAAAGAACATGTCGGCAAGTTGGTGATCGATTTATCTGGTGAAGGATAATAATACCCAAAGCATTAATCGACTATTTTCCGGGGATTACAAAACGGTCAAAGATCTTTGTATCCTTTGGTGCGTTCGCTGACTTTTGATTTTCTCGAGAAATCGTCGAGCACACACTGTCACTATTGGTAAGGAGGTTACGATCTGGTTATTGCCTTTGATATCGGCAGTACGCTGATGTCTTTTGCAGGTGCGAACATGGTTGTTTGATTTGTGGTCTAATTTCAAGTTTACGGCGACCAAGAAACCAAATCTGTTACCCATTGATCCATATCAACGATCCGCAATGTCTAAAGCGTTACGCTTACCAGTTAAGAAAATATTGTTTAGTAAAGTATAGAGTACAGTTTGATGAGATCCACAGATAAAGGCGGCATATCTGCCGAGACGAGCGACAACATGAAAGAAGACACCGAAGTCGGTATTGATGCCACAGTTATTGATAAAGCAAATGATGTTGCCGAGGACAGCAGAATTGTTCTGATCGAATCTGATGTCGATCAGTTAAGTAATCAAGACGCTGCTTTGGAAAGCAAAACGGCAGAAACGCCTGAAGAGGATTCCGCCGAGGCGAGACGCAATGATCCGGCTGCTATTCGCCGCGCCTTTGAAACCGGCGAATACCCCTATACTTCCAAAATGCGCAGATCCTCATATGAGCGCCATAAGAATAGGTTGCAAGTTGAACTCCTCAAAGTACAAAAATGGGTAAAGGATAATAATCAACGAGTCGTTATTCTTTTTGAAGGCCGCGATGCGGCTGGCAAGGGCGGCACGATAAAGCGCTTCATGGAGCACCTCAATCCGCGCGGTGCACGGGTGGTGGCGCTGGAAAAACCGACAGATGCGGAGCGCAGCCAATGGTTTTTTCAGCGATACATTACACACCTGCCAGCCGGCGGTGAAATCAGTATGTTCGATCGTTCCTGGTATAACCGTGCAGGGGTCGAACGGGTAATGGATTTTTGTTCACCAAATGATTATCTTGAGTTCATGCGTCAGTGTCCGGATCTCGAACGGATGCTGGTGCGCTCTGGTATATGGTTGTTCAAATACTGGTTCTCGGTCACCCAGGCAGAACAGCGTCGACGTTTTGAATCCCGCTCCGAAGATCCACTCAAGCAGTGGAAGCTCTCACCTATAGATCGCGTGTCAATCGATAAGTGGGATGACTATACAGAAGCAAAGGAAGCGATGTTTTTCTACACCGATACCGCCGATGCACCGTGGACAATTATCAAGTCGGATGACAAGAAACGTGCGCGGCTCAACTGCATGCAACACTTTCTGTCAAACCTTCCGTATGAAGGAAAAGACACCCGTGTAGTTAAAGGTCCCGATCCGTTGATTGTCGGCTCCGGTTCCCATGTAGTACGCAAGAGCGAACATATACTCGGCAAGAGTCTGCATCCAAAACAGCGTCTTAAACCGGTAAGCTGAACAACATCGACAGCGGTTCGTGGTTAATTTAACTACACCAGGATACATCGCCAGTTTTTGTTTCGATTAAAACCGCGCCGGTGAATAGGGACGCATATCGATGTCGGACAGCTCGCCAGACATTTCGGCGGCGAGTAACTGTCCGCTGATGGGACCTAATGTCAGGCCGATATGCCCATGACCAGTCACCAGCCACAGGCCACGATGTCCCGGCACTTCCCCAATCACCGGAATCGAGTCCGGAGTGGCCGGCCGATGGCCTAACCATACATCTGAACAGTGACTTCCTAATGGAAAACCATGTCGTGCAAGTGGTTCCACTTTATGTAATTGCACCGGTGTTGGTGGCGAGTCAAGCGCTGCCCATTCATCGCCGGTGGTGAGTCGATGACCGGCCTTCATGGGCGCTATTACAAAGCCGCCTTCAACATCATGTATCGGGCGATTCAGCGAGGCGTTATTGTCCGGTTGGTAGTGGCGATGATAACCCCGTTCGCCGATCAGCGGCAGTCGATAGCCGAGTGGCTTTAAGATTGACGCCGACCATGCGCCCATGGCGATAACAACACGATCGTACTCTGAGTGTCCCTGATAGCTCAGTACTCTCCAGCGATCGCCCGATGGCGTTATTGCATGAATAGTCTTTGTTTCGATGATACCGCCACGACCAACAAAATAATCTGCATAACTTTTACTGAGTGCTGCCGGATCGGATATGGATGCTGTTCCAGTTACCCATATCGCACCGTTATAAATGGGGTACAGATCGGGTTCAAGTTCGTGCAGTTCAGTTGCCGACAGTCGACGATAGGCTATACCGTGGTGTTCATATAAAGATGTTAGTTCATCACTGTTGCGGTAAGCGGACTCACTTCTGTAAATCTTTAGCCAGCCACGTTCCTTCAGCAAGTGATCTGCGTCGCACTGCCGAATTAAATCGCGATGCGCGGCGACTGCACGATTGAGTATGGCATTGAGCGATTCGGTATTCTTGCTATAACGGCTCTGCGTGGTGTTGGCAAGAAAGCGTGCTATATACGGCAGCATGTGTGGTAGATGCCGATAGTGCAGGTGAACATCGACGCTGCGATTGCCAAGTAATTCAAATAACCGCCGCCAGATTTCGGGCGCGGCTTCGGGGGCGATTGAACCGTTGGCAAGTACACCGGCATTGCCATAGGATGTTGCGGATCCAGGCTCCTGACGATCTACCAGGGTCACGCTGAATCCACGATCCTGAAGTTTTATCGCCGAGCAGATCCCGACGATACCGGCTCCTGCTACACAAACCGATTCGCGCTTCAACGGCTCATCCCCAAAATGATAATGAATGAATAATTATGATGCGGCATGATCAGACGCAATTATATGTCCGGCAGTGTACTGGCTTCATGGAATTCAATGAAGCAATCGTGGTCGGTTCAATCCTAAATGTGTGGTGAATGTCTGTTATCATCCGCCTATCGGTGGTACGCACCCGTATTTAATATAAAACTTAACAAGTGATCACTTTAAAAAGAAGTGCTTCGCAATATTCAATCATCTGCAAACCTATGGACTCGCGTAGCAATGCCACAAGATGATCGTAACGCACTATTGCAGATCGATAATCTGTGCAAATCGTTTGGCGGCGTTCAAGCAGTTAACCATACGACATTCGACGTGGTTGAAGGATCGATAACCGGTCTCATTGGCCCAAACGGCGCTGGCAAGACTACACTGTTCAACTTGGTTGCCGGAAACCATAAACCCGATTCCGGATCGGTGTATTTTGCAGGCGATGACATAACCGGTATGCAACCCCATGCGTTGTTTGCTCGTCGGTTGCTGCGCACTTTCCAGATTCCTCACGAATTCGACACCATGAGTGCGCGTGAAAATCTTATGATGGTGCCTGGCGAGCAATCGGGCGAAAACCTGTTTTCAACCTGGCTGAACTTTTCCAGGGTTCGGCAACAGGAGAAGACGATTCGTGAACGCGCCGATAGCGTACTGGATTTTCTTGGACTCAGCCATGTTGCCGATCACCCCGCAGGCAAGTTGTCCGGCGGACAAAAAAAACTGCTCGAGATAGGGCGCACCATGATGGTCGATGCCCGCATGGTGTTGCTCGACGAGGTAGGCGCCGGGGTCAATCGCACCCTGCTTGCCGAGATCGCCGGCAAGATCGAACAACTCAATCGAGAACACGGTTATACCTTCTGCCTGATCGAACATGATATGGATCTGATTACCCGGCTCTGTGAACGGGTCGTAGTCCTGGCCGAGGGAACGGTTTTAACCGTGGGTACGCCTGAGGAGGTTACCTCCAATCCCGAAGTCATCGAGGCCTATCTCGGACATACCGACAACGATATGTTGAAGAGCCAGAGGTCTCGCGGGTGAAGTACCTGCTCGAAGCACGGTCGCTGGTCGCCGGCTACGGTGAACTGACGATTCTCAATGGCTGCGACATTACTGTCGAGCCGGGATCGATCTCAGTCATCGTTGGTGCCAACGGTGCCGGCAAATCAACTGCTATGAAGGCCGTCTTCGGTTTGCTCGAAGTGCGCCAGGGTTCCGTGAAGTTTGAAGATCAGGATGTGACCGGATGCACGCCGCAGCGCCTCGTCGAACTCGGTATGGGTTATGTGCCGCAGGTTGCCAACGTGTTCCCCTCGTTGAGCGTCGAGGAAAATCTCGAGATGGGCGCCTATCTTGCGGCATCGTTAACCGAGGAAGGACTCGATAGGGTATACAGCATCTTTCCGATTCTTAAAGACAAGCGCAAACAGGCCGCCGGTCAATTATCGGGTGGTCAGCGACAAATGGTTGCAGTAGGCCGAGCCATGATGATGAAGCCACGCTTGTTGATGCTCGACGAACCGACTGCGGGCGTGTCGCCGAAAGTCATGGGTGATATTTTCGAGATCATTTTGAAGGTAAATGAAAGTAGTGTCGGCGTGTTGATGGTCGAACAAAATGCCCGTCAGGCGCTGGCAATTGCCGACACCGGTTTTGTCTTGCAGACAGGGCAAAATCTTTATACCGATACTGGCGAAGCACTGCTGGCCAATCCTGAGGTCGCCCGTTCCTTTCTTGGGGGCAAGCACTGATGGAGTATGCCGATCTGCTCAATGCGGGGGTGTATTTTATCAACAAGGGTCTGCTTAACGCATTCAAGATCGGAAGTATTTACGCCCTCGGTGCAGTGGGCATCACACTGGTGTTCGGCATTCTCAGATTCGCTCATTTCGCCCATGGCGACATGATGACATTCGGTGCGCTGATTGCGTTTGCCGGTACGGTGATATTGCGCAACCTGGGTATCAACACCGAGCCGATACCAACCGGCTTGTTGGCACTGCCATTGGCGGTGGCCGCGACGATTATCCTGGCGCTCATAATCGACCGCCATGTCTATGCCCATTTCCGTGCCAGCAAGAGTCCTCCGGTGGTGTTTGTCATGACCTCCATTGGCGTGACATTCATTCTACAGGGCATTATCCGTCTGGTGGGCGGCACCGGCGACCGCCAATTCTTTTTCACTGCCGTCAGTAACGGTGAGTCGATTCGCGAAGACAAGGGACGTTGGTTGGTAAAATTCGATTGGCTGCGGGATCATTTCGATGGCTTTACCCAGAAGCTCGTCATAACCATGCCGCAACTCTGGCTGTTTATATTTACCGCCGTGGCGCTGGTTGGATTGCATTATTTCCTTAACCATACCCGTACCGGTAAAGCCATGCGGGCGGTATCAGACAACGAAGATCTGGCGCGTATCAGCGGCATCGATGTCGGTCGGGTTGTTAAGGTGACATGGGTCATTGCCGGCACCCTGGCAGCCATAGCCGGTACATTATTGGCAATGGATACACAGTACAAACCGATACTCGCATTCAACCTGCTGCTGCCGATGTTCGCTGCGGCCATCATGGGCGGCATAGGCAAGCCGTTCGGTGCTGTCGCCGGAGCATTCATCGTTGCGTTGGCGGAGACCTTTGCAGTATTCGACTGGCGCCCGATCGCAGGTTATCTGTTTGCGGATCGCTTCGACATGACGGCGTCCATGGCACTGGTGCCGGCTGAATATAAACTGGCGGTACCCTTCGCCATTCTGGTGTTGGTGCTGATCTGGCGACCGACTGGAATCTTCAAGGGCCAGGTATTATGAATCCTGCTAATCGCTCGCGCGTCGTTATCGCTACCGCATTGATTATCGCGCTGTTCCTGGCGGCCTGGTTCATGCTAAGCCCGGTAACGGCACTGTTATACCTGTCCACTGGTCTGGCTACCGCGGTTATCGTGCTGGGTCTGAATATTCAGTGGGGTTACGCGGGTCTCTTCAATGCCGGTATTCTCGGCTTCATCGCACTTGGCGGTTATGCGGTGATGTGGGTATCGGTGCCGCCGGTGCCCGAAGCCATCGCTGCCGGTGGTGCCGGCCTCTTGTCGGTCATCGTCAAGCTTGCCGTGACCGCCATTTGCATATGGGTGCTTCACCTGGCCGCTAAGCGATTACCGATAAATCTGCCGGTATGGTTGTTGCGTACACTTCAGGTGAGTATCGCGTTGGCTGGCTATATCTGGATGAAGACAGAATTCGTGATTGCCGTGGAAGCGATTGAAACGGCCGATACGCTCGATCAAACCATGAAGGGATTTATCGGTGGATTGGGTCTGCCGGTGTTGCTTGGCTGGGCAGTCGGCGGCGTGTTTGCGGGTATCGCCGCCTGGTTTATCGGTAAAGTGACGCTCGGGCTTCGTTCTGATTATCTCGCCATCGCAACCCTCGGTATCGCCGAGATCATCCGCACATTTTTGAAAAATGCCGACTGGCTGACACGCGGTACACTGACCGTGTCGCCCATCGACTGGCCAGTGCCTACCCCGCGCGAAATGAACGGCATGCTCGAGTCGGGTCTTGAAATCAACCTCAAGTGGCTCGGCATCTCCGCCGAGCAGACCGCCACGGCGGTGGGGCGCGGTTTGTTTATTGCAGTGTCGGCCATTGTATTGATCATCCTTGTGCTGATGATGGAACGTGCGCTGGGATCGCCGTGGGGACGAATGATGCGCGCCATTCGTGATAATGAAGATGCTGCCGCTGCCATGGGTAAAAACGTCGTACGTCGTCAGCTTGAAGTGTTTGTTCTCGGCGCGATACTGATGGGTATCGGCGGTGCCATGCTGGTTTCCCTGAACACCTTGTTCGATCCATCATCGTATCATCCGCCACGCTACACGTTTCTTATCTGGACCATGCTGATCGTCGGTGGCAGTGGAAATAATCTCGGCGCGGTATTCGGTGCCCTGTTTATTTACATGCTCTGGGAGATGTCAGAACCGATTGCCCAATTCCTGTTTTTCGGCGGTGCCGATATGTTGACGGCGCTGATTCCCGGCTTCGAACCACCGGTGGATCTGGCCTCGCGAGCGTCGCAAATGCGTGTTATCGTTATCGGTGTCGCACTGATCGCCACGATGCGGTACGCACCGAAGGGCGTGATACCGGAGCGCTGATAAAACCTCGCCACGACTCCATCGTGACGAACTGAACAACCACATTATCAATGTCAAGGAGTATGTCATGAAAATAAAACAATTGACCCTCGCAATAGCCGGCTCGGCATTGCTCGCCGGTGCTGCCGGCGCCGACGTCAAAGTCGGTGCGCTGATGGCATTCACAGGGCCTATCGAGTCACTGACCGTGGGTATTAACCGTGGTGCTGAAGTCGCGGCAAAAGAGATTAATGACGCGGGCGGCGTGGTCGGTGGCAATAAGATTGAGTTGGTGTCCGCCGACACGACTTGCGTCGATGCCAGTGCTGCGTCCGCCGCTGCCGACCGTCTGGTGAATGCAGAGAAAGTAGCAGCGATTGTTGGCGCCTTGTGTTCGGGGGCGACCATTGCCGCAGCCAACAGCGCCGCCATTCAGAGTGGGGTAGTCATGGTCTCGCCTGCTTCAACCTCTCCTGCGGTAACCAGCCTGGATGACAATGACCTGGTGTTTCGCACCGCGCCCTCAGATGCAAGACAGGGCCAGGTGTTATCCGACGTATTACTGGGTGAAGGTATCAAATCCGTAGCGGTCACCTACATCAACAATGATTACGGTAAAGGTTTTAACGACGCATTCACAGCGGCATACACAGCCGCCGGCGGCACCGTAACCGGTAGCCAGGCCCATGAAGACGGCAAGGCCGATTACCGCGCCGAGATATCGGCACTGGCGGCAGGTGGTGCCGATGTGCTGGTGGTGCTCGCTTACCTTGATGGTTCTGGTCAGACAATTATTCGGCAGGCGATCGAAGAAGGTGACTTCTCACGATTCGCCGGCGGTGACGGCATGGTCGGACAATCTCTGGTGGATGCCATTGGTGACAAACTCGATGGCATGATCGCCACTCAGCCGGGCGGTGACAACGAAGGCACCGATACATTCAAGGCCATTGCCGAGGCTAACGGCTGGACTGTAGACGGCCCGTATCAGGCCGAAGCCTATGATGCGGTGGCGTTGATTGCTTTGGCGATGCAGAGCAAAGGCAATACTGATCGTGAAGGTATGGCGAAGGCCATTCGCGCGGTTGCCGGTGCGCCGGGTGAGGAAATCAAGGCAGGTGAACTTGCACGCGGTCTGAAAATTCTCGCTGACGGCGGTGAAGTGAACTATCAGGGCGCAACCAGTGTTGAATTTGATGACGCTGGTGATCCTCCCGGATCGTATCTTGTGATGAAGGTAACCGGTGGCAAGTTCGAGCAACAAGCCGTTGTAAAATAATTTCACGGGCCCTGTGGCTGTGTGGAACAGTAAAGCCCGCGTCATTGGCGCGGGCTTTTTTATGAGTCATGTATCAGTGACACGATAGTCAAATATTTATTTTGAGGATAGATTGAACCGATGGCTCGTGTAAGCCGACATATCGGGTACTTGAAACCAAATTGGGTACTACTCATGAAAGACATACAACGACGACGAATGAAATCTGCTCTCATTGCTTCTATCGCCGCTGCGATGATTATCCCGTTAGCAGTCGGTGCAGCGAGTAATACACCAAAAAGCCTGGCTGCCCGCGGCCCCGATTTCATACCGGTCAACATCAAGATCAATCACAACTGCACCTTCACCGCGACATTCAAGAATGCCGGTAGCGGCCCGCAAAAGCCCAATGAAAAAACCATGGATCATTACTTCAAGCTGTCCGGTGATGTATTCGTCTCAGGGGTACATTACGCCAACAAGGAAACATATCGAACCGATCTGGTGATCCCCATCATGAATCCCGGTGCGGTGTTCAACTTCGTACCATCACACATTGTCATTAACGGTCCGACAAAAGTAACGTGGACAGTCAACAAGCATGCCTCTGGTGGCGCCGGCGTGGCCGAGTTGACCAAGGCTAATAATACCAAGGCTTTCAAACTCAATTGTATAAACAAAATAAAGGGCAACGGCTTTAACAAGCGCCCAACCGTTCGCAATAAAGTCAGCCTGATTCAATAACGCTTCATCTCAAGGCCCGGTACTGTTCTGATTGTCCGGGTCTTGATTTGTATCCGGCAACAAGTATTTTCGGCAGTAAGCGAATAATCTCTTCAAGTATTATTCCGAATCTCTGCATAATGGACGATATGAAAATTTTGTTCATCACCGCGGGCGTGGTACAACAGTATCAAAAAGTAGTGAGCCGGTGACTGATACGCTGCCTGAAATTCGATCTATTCTGGAAAAGACGGGCTGTTCCTTTGAGGTTTGGGACTGCGACTCCAAACTCGCGGACACAGTCTTGTTCTGTGAACATTATGGTGTATCGCCAGAGTACTCGGCTAACACCATTGTAGTTAGATCAAAAACTGGCGATCCGAAATATGCGGTATGCGTGCTGCTTGCGACTCACCGCCTGGATGTTAATCACACTGTCAGGAAAAAACTGGGCGCGCGAAGGGTATCGTTTGCATCAGACGATGAAACACGATTGATCACCGGAATGAAATTGGGCGGCGTGACACCACTGGCGCTACCCGCCGATCTACCGGTGTGGATCGACGAGAGCGTGATGGAATGCAAATACGTCATACTGGGTGGCGGTAATCGCACATCAAAGCTTAAAGTTGACCCGGCTATTTTCGAGATGATCGAGGGTGCAGAGATTGTGGCGGGACTCTCCAAACCTCGCTAAAGCCGTTTAAGACGACTGCCGGGATCATCGAAAGCATTCACGCTGCTCTGTCCACATCATTGATACTGTATATTGTAAGCATGTGTCATGCACCGTCGACCTGCTGTTGGTAGTCGTTGGCATCAAAATGACCGGAGGACTCGGCTACTAAACCGTCCTCGGTATATCGCCAGTATTCCCAGCCACTGATCTCAACGCGATTACCCGTACCATCCGGTCCCGAATTAGTTCCCTTAAGGGTCCAGCGATAAACTGCATGTGTTCCAGAAGTCCTGATGTCATCCATCTCTACGACCAAGTCCGGAAAGTCGTTATAGAAGGCTTGTGCCATTGCTGCAATTTCTGTTCGGCCTTTTGAAGGTTCACCATCGTTAATCACGATACTTCCATCTTCTGCGTAAAATGCAGCAACAGCGTTGGGATCATGAGAACACCAAGCCTTCGTATACTCTACAGCCATCTCTTGGGCTTGTTCCGGAGACATGTTCATAATCTTACTCCTCTGCGGAAATCGTCGGTTTACTCGCAAGGGCAAATGTATCAGATTATAGCCATGAGATAATTTGGTATTGAGAAGATAGCATAACTCTGCTGCCGTTTGAGATAGGCATTAAAAAGACATCAATCCCTTGGCCCAGTCCACCAGATCATAGATGCGCCCGATCAATGTATCTTTCGGGCGATAGTTTTTTACATTTGCGTCGGTTGCCGATGCTTCAATTGCGTCAAGCAGACGATTGAGTTTGCGCTTGTGTAATCCCGTTACTGCTTGCAAGGGATCGTGGATAAAGCCTGAGAACGCTGCAACGACAGCAATAACAGTGACGACAAGGAACAATG
>BQJD01000033.1 GCA_021604525.1 marine bacterium B5-7
GATTGCCCGGTAGAAAATGGATCGCTCTCATGGCCAAATGAAATAATCGACCAAACTTCAACAACAAGCAATCGGGCGCGTGAAATCGAATTCACGTATTGCCATTGTCAGGGAATCATCTTTCTGTTGTTGTATTGTTAGCGTACTTGTTGAGCAGATATTTCTGGCCAGGCGATCCGTTCAGTAGCCATCAATAAAACCATGCCCGAGTACGCTATCAGAGTCGCTACTACCGCTGACCATCACGCAGTCAGCAATGTTCTGACACAGTCATATTCCAGATTGATGCAACCCGCATATGATGCGTCGATGTTATCGAGAGTGTTACCGCTGATAACCCAAGCAAATCCCAAACTGCTTGCATCCGGTTTGTACTATGTCGCGCAGGACGCTGAAGATGCTCTCGTCGGTTGCGGCGGTTGGTCGCCAGAGCAACCGGGCGAGGATGGTTCACAACAGGGAGTCGGTCATATCCGTCATTTTGCAACGCACCCCGACTTTCTGGGTGTTGGAATTGGCCGTGCGATTTATCAGCAGTGCGAAACGCAGGCGATTGTTGCTGGCATTGTTCGTTTCGTGTGCTATTCCAGCCTCAATGCCGAGCCGTTTTACACTGCCTTAGGCTTCAATACAGTGGGCCCGACTACGGTCCGGATGTCCTCAGGTTGCGTATTCCCGATCATGCAAATGCAGCGCACCATCAAAAGTACCTGGCGCTTCTCCGGCGGATAGTGCCGTATTGGAATTCCTGCCAACGTGAGACTGATTTGGCCGATAATTAAAATATAAAGGCGAGAATATACATAAATGTGATGCAGGGAGAGTCTAGACTCACTGCTGTAGTCATAACAGGTTGGAAGATCACGATGGCAAATCTGGCGGCAAAAAACTGGGTAGCGACTGACGCTTTCATACAATCAGTGGCGGCGGAATTCGCCTCGCTTGATTTCGACGGTCAACGACAGGCATTGTTTAACGAGGTGCTGGGTAACCGCCGCATTCACGAGAGCGAGTGCGTAAATCTGAATCCTGCCACCAATGTCATGAATCCGGTGGCCGAAGCGCTGCTGTCGTCAGGTCTTGGAACGCGACCGTCCCTTGGTTCTCCGGGGGATAAATATGAGATGGGGCTTGAGGCTATCGAGCGCATCGAGGTTTACGCCGCCGAGCTCGCCTGCCAGGTATTCAACGCACGTTTCGCCGAGATTCGTGTGGCGTCAGGCGCGATGGCCAACCTGTATGCCTTCATGGCCTGCTGCGAACCAGGAGATACGATTATTGCGCCACCCGCTTCCATTGGTGGGCACGTGACCCATCATGGTGCCGGCGCCGCCGGCCTGTATCGGCTGAATATCGTCGATGCGCCGGTCGACGCAGATCGCTACAGCATCGATATCGACCAGCTTGAGTCTTTGGTGAGGCGCGTTCGGCCACGTTTGATCAGCGTCGGTGGCAGCCTCAATCTGATGCATCATCCGCTCGACGAGATCGTCGCCATCGCCCATCGGCATGATGTTCGGGTACTGTTCGATGCGGCACATTTGTCGGGATTGATTGCCGGCGGTGGCTGGCCGAATCCGTTAAGGGAAGGTGTCGATCTCATGACCATGAGCACCTACAAGAGTTTTGCCGGACCACCCTCGGGGCTGGTGCTGACATCCGATGACGAGCTGGCCAAGCGTCTCGATGCCATTGCATTTCCTGGATTAACGGCAAATTTTGATGCTGCAAAAGCCGCAGCGATGGTCATCACGCTTATTGACTGGCTTGAGTTTGGAAGTGAATATGCAGTCGAAATGAAGCGAACGTGCGGCCAACTGAGTCGAAAACTGGTCGAAAATGATATTCCAGTGTTTCTGGGAGAGCGTACTGCGGGATTGTCACACCAACTCGGCGTGGATGCGCGTCAGTTCGGTGGTGGGCAGGCGGCGTCGCGTTTGCTGCGTCAGGCCAATTTGCTGGCCTGCGGCATCGGCCTGCCGATTGGCACGATTGCCGGCGACATGAACGGCCTGCGGCTCGGCACCCCGGAATGTGTTCGCTGGGGCATGGATGAAGCGGATATGAGTTTGATAGCCGGGTGGCTTGCCGATGTGCTGTTGAACCGCCGTGAGATCAAAATCGTTCGCGATGAGGTCACTGCGTTTCGCAGAAAATTTTCAACCATTCACTTCGCGGCCAGCGCGTCCATGAGTGATTTTTCCCAATAGGTAACGCCATCGAGCGGGTTATAGCAGTAGGCGTCGATCTGCTGGAAACCCAGGCTCCGATAGAGTCCGACGGCTTGTCGTAAATGTGGCAGCGTGTCGAGGCGCATGCTGGTGTAACCGGCGCGGGTCGCCATATCGATAACGCGCATGGCCAGTGCCCGACCGAGGCCGAGTCCCCTGAATTCAGAGCGTATGTATAGCCGCTTCATCTCGCACGCCTGGCTGTCAATGGCGCGCATACCTACACAGCCAGCCACCTGATCGTCTACCAGGGCCAGCAACAGTGCACCGCCCGGTGCCGCATAGCGACCCGGGAGGTCAGCAAGCTCTGCGTCGAAATCCTGGAAGCACAGGTCGACATTAAGGAATGCCTGGTATTCACGAAACAGCTCGCGCACGGTGTCCATGTCATCCGTTTCGCGGATGACGGTTTTATTGGTGAGTTCCATCTCGTCTACCTGTCCTTAAACACCTGTCAGGCGTTGTCATCGCCATTGTCATCGGGGATGAAGCGAAGCGCCATGCCGTTGTTGCAGTAGCGCTTGCCGGTTGGTTCCGGCCCATCAGTAAAGACATGGCCGTGATGGCCACCGCAGCGGGTACAGTGGTATTCGGTGCGCGGTAGTACCAGCTTGAAGTCGCGGCGTGTTTCCAGCGCGCCGTCGATAGGTTTGAAAAAACTCGGCCAGCCGGAACCGCTATCGAATTTTGCCTGCGACTCGAATACCGGGTTGCCGCAACCGGCACAGACGAATTTTCCTTCGCGCTTTTCCTCATTAAGCGCGCTTGAAAATGGTGGCTCGGTGCCTTCTTTGCGGAGTATACGCCAGGCTTCGTCGCCAAGCTTCTGGCGCCACTCGTCTTCGGTTTGGGGAAGTGTCGTGTCGTCTGTCATCAATGTCACCGTGGTACGTTTGAATCGTTGTGTTGTAATTTTTCCCGCATCGGATGATGTAGTCATCAAGAATTTTATATTACAGCGGTTATATGGTGGCGGCGTATCCCCCGTTAAAGACTATCCCTGAAACTTGCAGATTTACCTGATGAATCATCATGTCAGTGCGCTGACGTATACAATTGTGAGCAAAATAAGGCGAGATTGGCTACTTTACAGGTTGCACGATGAGTGGCGGCCAATGAAATCTGCATGGGAGGAGGTACAGTGATACGCACCGGGGAACAATATAAGGAATCGATACGCGATGGCCGCGAGGTCTACATCGATGGTGAACGGGTAAATGACGTTACACGTCATCCGATGTTCAAGCCGCTGGTTGATATTCGCGCACGCATTTACGACATGCAGCACGATGCGGCGAGTGCCTCCATAATGACATTCGAGGAGGGGGGCGAACAATTTGCAGTGGGTCTCAAGCTGCCGAAGACCTCTAAGGATTGGTGGGATAAACGGCGTAGTACGGATGCGGTGTTCGAGGACATCAACGGGGTGGTGACCCGGGTTGGCGATGAAACTATCGGCGAGATGTGGTCACTGTATGACGGCCAGGATGTCTTGAGCGAAGTCGACCCGCGATTTGCTGAAAACATCCGCCGGCATATCGACAAGGCAATTCGTTCTGATCCCTTTCATGTTTCTGCAAATACCGATCCGAAGGGTGATCGCTCCAGGCCACCGCAAGAGCAGGACCCGGATATGTTGCTGCACGTGGTACGTGAAACGGACAGCGGCATCGTTGTTCGCGGCGCCAAATACGAAACCGCGGCCGCCTATGCAAATCAGGCGTTTACCAAGCCGACTATTGCCAACTGGGGTAATGATGCGTTATCTGATTACGCCGTCGGCTTTGTTTGCGACCTGTCGTCAGCGAATCTCAAATTTATCTGTCGAACCGGTTTTGCCGGCCGTTCACCGGCTGAGGATTATCCACTGGCGAACCGGTTCGACGAAGTCGATACGCTGGTGATCTTCGACGACGTTTTGATTCCCTGGGAGGACGTGTTGTTCTACCGGCATACACGCGCGGCAACATTCATTCGCTCGACCCTGCATCGATATTCCGCCTTCGCTTTTGTTCAGCGGAATTTGAAAGTCGCCGATATGATGATCGGCGCGGCATTGCATAACGTACGTCAGACCGGTCTTGAAAAGCAGCCGGCAGTGCAGGAAAAGTTAGCGACTCTGGCGGTCTATCGTGAAGGTATAAATGCGCATTTGACGGCTGCTATTACACTCGCAGAGGATAGTCCCGGGGGACTCAAAATGCCCAACCAATCGTTGCTTTATACCGGCCGTGTTCATGCTTGCAGTAATCTTCCAGCGATGATGCATCTTGCCCGTGAGCTGTGTGGCGGTCAGATTTGTATTACGCCTGATGCAGCCACATTTGCGAATCCCGATGCCAGACCCTGGCTTGAAAAATACTACACCATCAACGATGAATGGCTGGCGGAGGACCGCCGTAAACTGCTGGTGTTCGCACGCGATCTACTAAACTCGGACTATGCCGGTCATCGCCTGACATTTCAGTTGTTTGCCCAGTCACCGCCATTTGCACATCTCGGTGCGGTGTATCGCAACTTTGGTTGGGACGGCCCGCTCGATTTTGTGCGCAAGTCAGCCGATCTGTCGGACAAGGTTATGCCGGAGTCGACGAACAGTGGTGACAATGCGGTGCGTCAGTGGTTCGCGGATAATAACTCCAATTAGCAATGTGTCTTTGGCTCCATTGTCTTTGCATATTTACGGTGAGTAGAGCAGCCAGTCAATTTTATTGACGATGTATCGAACAACGGAAACAGTACTGGAAATTGAATCATGAAAATTGTTCTTAGCGAAGACCACCGGCTGCACTTTCCCAAGGGCGAACTGTGCGGCGGTGAGATGGTGCGGCCTTTTGAATGCCCGGAGCGCTGGGATTATGTTCTCGGTGAACTTCGCTCACGTGGTTTCAAGGATACTATTGCCCCGGATGAAATTGACCTCGAACTGGTTCGAAAAGTACATGACGCCGAGTTTGTGGAGTTTCTTGAACAAGCCTGGACCGACTGGCACCAAACCGGTTTCAAGGGTGAGGCATTACCATACGTGATACCGGCGCGGCGGATGCAACAGCGTCGTCCGGATCATATAGACGGGCGTCTCGGCTACTACTGCATGGCCATTGATACTGCAATTACCAATGGTACCTGGCAGGCGGTCCGGTCCAGTGCTGCGTGTGCAGTCACCGCGCAACGGCTGGTCGCCGATGACGGCCATGCGTTCGCGCTGTGTCGTCCACCGGGACATCATGCAGCCCGGGACCTTTATGGTGGTTACTGTTTTTTAAATAATGCAGCCATTGCGGTGCAGGCATTTGTTGAACAAGGCGCCCATCGGGTCGCGTTGCTCGATGTGGATTTTCATCACGGTAACGGCAGCCAGGATATTTTTAATCAGCGCGATGATGTGTTGTTTGTATCGCTTCATGGCCGGCCAGAAGATGCCTTCCCGCATTTCAGCGGTTATGCAGATGAAGTCGGCGAAGGTGCGGGCGAGGGTTACAACATCAATTTCCCGTTAAGACCCGGGACAACCGGCAGCGAATGGATTGCGGCACTGGCAGATGCCTTGAAACGGATTACCGACTACCGTCCGGATGCGCTGGTGGTGTCGCTGGGGGTGGATACTTTCTGCAAAGACCCCATTAGTTTCTTCAGGCTCGAGTCCGAGGATTTCAGGCGTTACGGCGCGCACATTGGTCGTCTGCGGTTGCCAACATTATTTGTAATGGAAGGTGGCTACGCAGTGGAAGAGATCGGTATTAACACGGTTAACGTGCTGGATGGGTATCTCGATAGTTAAAATTTCATGTCAACATATGTCAAGGTACCCGGTGGTGAAGTAACATGTCGGCATGTGTCGCCGTGTCATTCGGGCGAGGTGCGTTTTATTCATCCCCAGCGGTAATGCAGTTGCTGGCAATTCATCACCAGATATGAACAGTATAAAGATCGCAAAATTTACCATCGGGCAAGTCGTCAAGCATCGATTCTTTCCGTTTCGCGGAGTGGTTTACGATATCGATCCGGAATTTGACAATACCGACGAATGGTACGACGCCATTCCCGAGGATGTTCGCCCGCATAAGGATCAACCGTTCTACCACCTGTTCGCGGAGAACGAGGAAACCAGTTACGTCGCCTACGTGTCCGAGCAGAACCTTTTAGCGGATGAATCGGGCAAGCCGGTTAGCCACCCGGAATTGAGAGAATGGTTCGAAGAGCCGGAATCGGGTGTTTACGTGCCGCGTGATCGAGCGCATTGATGAACTTTTCGATGCCGATGATGCGGTCATGCAGGGGTTAAATACAGTCATCGGTTCGAACCATATCGAAGACAGTACAGGCCTTGATGCGGCGCTCGATATCGAGCGACTTTGCGATACTCTCAGACAATATACACCGATCACCGTATTGACCGGTGCCGGCTGCAGTACGGCTTCTGGAATACCCGACTACCGCGACTTCGCTGGCCGCTGGAAACAGAAACCGCCCATGCAATACGGCGAATTCATGTCCCATGAGTCGGCGAGGTGCCGCTACTGGTCGAGATCAATGATCGGCTGGGTGAGATTCTCATCTGCCCGGCCGAATCCCCTGCACTTTGCGCTGGCGACGCTTGAACAACATGACCTGATTCATTCACTCATAACGCAGAACGTCGACAGCCTGCATAGTCAGGCTGGACAACAGCAAGTTATCGATCTGCATGGTCGACTCGCCGATGTGGTATGCACCACCTGTGGCGATCTGTCGCCACGTGAGATGATGCAGCAACGTTTATACGAATGTAATCCGGACTTCGCCAGACACATTCAATCCGGCGCTACCGATATCCTGCGCACTACTGCGGATGGCGATGTATTACTGGATGATCTTGCCGGACTCGACGATTTTTCCATACCGCCCTGTAGCCGATGTGGCGGAGTGCTAAAACCCGATGTGGTGTTCTTTGGTGAGGCGGTTCCGCGTGAACGAGTCAGCGAGGCGTATGCCGCGCTCGAATCGAGCGCCATGCTGCTGGTCGTCGGTTCCTCTTTGATGGTTTATTCGGGATACAGATTTTGTCGCGCTGCGGTCCGATCAAATATTCCAGTAGTCATTGTCAATGCCGGTCGTACCCGTGCCGATGATGTGGCGGAGTTCAAGATCGAAGCTGACCTGTTCAGAGTATTCGATGCTGTGATAGATCGCTTGGACGTAGCGTGAGCCACAACTTGCCGCTGTCACCTGTCGCCAAGGGCTATCTATGGGGTATTGGCGGGGTCGTTGTATTCGGTTTTACTCTGCCGTTTACGCGGCTGGTCGTGCCTGTTATGGATCCCGTCTTCGTCGGTCTGGGTCGTGCGGTTTTTGCTGCGGTGATTGCCCTTTGCCTGTTGCTGGGGACTCGCTCGCCGTGGCCCGGTCGGCGGCAATGGTTAGCACTTGGTATCGTTGCCGCCGGTGTGGTGATTGGCTTTCCGGTGTTGTCGGCGATCGCCATGCAGAGCGTACCGGCGACTCATGGCGGGGTGGTGCTTGGTTTGTTGCCACTGGCTACTGCGCTTGCCAGCGTGCTGGTAAATCGCGAACGACCGCCACTGTGGTTCTGGATTACCGCTATTGCCGGCGCACTGCTGGTTGTGATTTATGCCGCTGGCACACAGTTTGGCGCCGTTAGTTCTGGTGATCTATTTCTGGTGGGTGCGACTGTCTCGGCAGCCATAGGTTATGCAATAAGCGGACGCCTGGCGCGATCCATGGGAGGGTGGCGCGTGATCTGCTGGGCGTTGGTCGTCGCCCTGCCCTTCATCGTTATCCCGGCATGGACGGCAATGCCGAAGACGGATGTCGTTATCGCGCCGCATCAGTGGTTGGCGTTTGCCTACCTGGCGCTTGCCAGCCAGCTTGGAGGTTTCTTCTTGTGGAACCGGGGTCTCGCGCTTGGCGGTGTTGCACGTGTCTCTCAAGTGCAATTACTGCAACCGTTTATCACTCTCGTCGGCGCGATGTGGATACTGTCGGAGGTGATTACCATGCGTGACTTGGCATTCGCAGTGGCTGTAGTTGTGTGCGTTGCCCTGAACAAGCGTACCCTCTCGCGCAGGTGGCAGATAAGGGCTCGGCAATGACACGCGATCGCTATCCCAAACGCATTATCTGCATGACGGAGGAGACCGTCGAAACGCTGTATCTACTTGGCGAACAGGACCGCATCGTTGGCATATCGGGATTCACTGTGCGTCCACCGGAGGCACGCCGCGACAAGCCAAAGGTATCGGCATTTACCTCAGCTAAAATAGATAAAATTCTGGAACTCAAGCCCGACCTTGTTCTGGGCTTTTCTGATCTGCAGGCCGACAGCATAGTATGAAATCTGGCTAGAATGTTGTCCTCTGCCAACTATCCTGATAGTAGGTGTTAAAATGATCAATGAATTTTCTAGCGCTATCAATAACCCCATATGTACTATTAAGGGCCACGTCAAATTCAGCGCTTTGTATCACTTTCCTAAGGTATTGACCCGAAATAGTAACACCAGAATAATATTTCCCAGGATTTGCAAGATCAGGAATATCAGGATAATGATGTGTAAACACGGCTGTATTCTGTAGCCTTGCTGCAAGTGACAAAGCCTCGTAACGATAACCTGGATCTATATTTGCATATGCATTGAGGAGATTTACATATTTACCCAGGCTACTGTTACGTAAAGAAACTACATTGTATCTACTACTGATGACCGGTGCCTCGAGATTTTTTGCAAGTTCCTCAATTGTGAGTCGATTTTCTCCGAAATTGCATCCGATATCGATACAGGAATTAACGGTTATTCCGGAAAAGAATTTTTCCACGGATACACCCTGTATGAGTCGCTGAGTGGATGTGCCGTGGTGCATGATGACAATATTCACCCCCGAATTGAAGTCATTTATAATTCTTTCTTTCGCACCGTATACTTCCATCATGCTACCGTCATATAACATATAGGGGAAGCCATCATTATTATTGTCATATACAAGATGATGTAACCCGTATCGCCTAACAACATCATTCGTTGCAGTTTCAATTCCTCTATCTCCGTGCACATTCGTGAGGATCAGATGTTCGTTGCGAGTAAATTCAGGTAGTACGGCGTCCTCCCAAGCAAGGCCGGTGGGATCGATAAACTGCTGTGGTCTATCGGCCGCATAGATATACGGACTTGAATCCTGCTTGGCCGGATCTGGACTTAAGAATCGTTTGATTGTAGGGCTGTAGTAGCGCGCATTGAGGTAGTACAGGCCGGTAGTTGTATCCAGTTCCTGACCTGTAAATTTATGGCGTAGTGTATCGACACCGGAACTGTTATCAGGATCGTGCTCACCATAGTTTCCATAGGCCCGCCGGGTGATGATGGTGCCGTTTTCGTCGAGTGTGAGAACGGTATCGTGACGGAGATTGTGTATCGGATACTGGACACCGGGCACTGGCAGGCCATTGATCAGGGATGATGCGAATCCGTTAACCGGGATAAGCGAGGAGCAGAGTAAAGCGAGGACGACAGCGAGTCTGGGCATGATTTAATGGACGCCGATCAAGAGTGGTTTTCTTCAGTCGGCGAGTGTAATGGATCATGCCGGAAGGGCAGTTAAATAAATCACTGTTTGTAAACTAGTTACAATAAGACGCTATTGACACATGTTTTCAACGAACAACCCCCCCCATTATATACACACATATATGCTAAATATTGTTTCCCAAACAGGCATGCCCGCCAATATGGTGTTAGCGTCTGTGTATATATGTATTAAATGAGTTATTACCTAATAGGATATTATGAAACGTAGCTAATATGTTGTTCTTTGCCATTTATCAAAATTGACGCCACGAAAGAAATTGATGATTTCTGCAGCTCCATTCACAATCTTCGTTATATTGCCGTTGTTTATATCCATAATTGCTTGTGGCATCAGTTGCGAAACTAACGCATTAAAACCATTGAAATTCCGAGTCTCACTACTATGATGAATTGTAAACGAGGCTGTTTTGACAAACCTTTCCAGAAGTGCAAAAGCTTCTTCTCTATTATCGGGAGTGTGGGCTGCATATTCTGTAAGAAAATATGTTAAACCAATAAGAGTAGTCTCATTGAGATGGTAGGTGGGGAGTGTACTACTGATGACCGGTGCGCCGAGATCTTTCGCAAGCGATTCAATGATGGATCTGTTCTGTCCGAAACGACACCCAAGGTCAATACAGGCATTGACCTGTACTCTGGAAAAGAACTCTTCTAGTGGTGAAGCACCTACCCGTCGTTGTGTCCATTGTCCGTGATCAAAGATGACAAGACTCACCCCTCGTGGGTAGTCAATATTTATAGCATTTGTCGCCGACGATCTGTACAGACGTTTTCCATCGTAAAATACCAAAGGTGAGCCATCATTAGTAAATTCAAGATGACGTAAATTGAATCGACGGGAAACATCATAAATAGAATTTTTATATTCTTTTTCAGCATGTAGATCCGAGATGATCAGATGTTCGTTGCGAGTAAATTCAGGTAGAACGGTGTCCTCCCAAGCAAGGCCGGTGGGATCGATAAACTGCTGCGGTCGATCAGCTGCATAGACATAAGGGCTTGAGTCTTGTTTGGCTGGATCCGGACTTAAGAATCGTTTGATTGTGGGGCTGTAGTAGCGCGCATTGAAGTAGTACAGGCCGGTAGTTGTATCCAGTTCCTGACCTGTAAATTTATAGCGTAGTGTATCGACACCGGAACTGTTATCAGGATCGGACTCACCATAGTTTCCATAGGCCCGCCGGGTGATGATGGTGCCGTTTTCATCGAGTGTGAGGACGGTATCGTGACGGAGATTTTGTATCGGGTACTGGACGCTGGGCACTGGTAGGCCATTGATCAGGGATGATGCGAATCCGTTAACCGGGATAAGCAAGGAGAAGAATAAAGCGAGGGTGATAGCCGATCTGGACATGCTAGAAGATGCTCTGATCAAGAGGAGATATGATTCTTCTAGTGTAACGGATCACGTCGGGCGCGCGATTGAATAAGCCACTGTTTGTAAACAAATGACGTGGAAACTAACTACATTAGTGGTGATGGGTATGTGCGCGACGAAGAACACAGACTGTTTAACACTCACCTTATTATGAGTCGAAAATCTGAGTGATCGATCTTGTACGCCATGAGAGTATTGACAGCATCAATGGCATTTATTCGCATCTAAATTGATTGAGCACCTGCAGAATAGTATCAATTTTCATCAAGCTTTCATCATATTCGTCGCTGGCTTGTGAGTCGGCGACGATACCTCCACCTCCCCAGCAATAAAGTTTCTTACCATCACAGGCAATAGTGCGGATAGCAATGTTGCTGTCAAGATTACCGTTGTTATTGATGTAGACAATGCTGCCGCAGTAGATTGAGCGTTGGCAGTTTTCAAGTTCTCCAATAATTTCCATGGCGCGTATCTTTGGTGCGCCTGTAATCGAACCCCCAGGGAAGCAACTCTCAAAAACATCTAGTGGAGTTTTGCCGTTTGCGATTTCTCCAGTGATACTGCTGACGAGGTGATGCACATTGGGAAAGCTTTCCAGTTCAAATAATGCAGGGACTTTGATGCTGCCCGGCTTACAATTTCTTCCAAGGTCGTTACGCAGTAAATCAACAATCATTAAATTTTCTGCACGATTTTTCGAGCAGCTTTTCAAGGTTTGAGCATTCTCATTATCGCGTGTTGCATTATGATCGCGCGCAATAGTGCCTTTGATGGGCTGCATGAGTACGGTGTTTTGTTGTGCTTGTATAAAACGCTCTGGTGATAATGAGAGAATGCTTTGTTGATCACCAATATCCAAAAAGGCAGAAAAAGGCGATGCCATGGTGCTACGAAGTTGTTTGTAGGCGATGTAAGGGTCGCCTTGATAGGTACTGCTAAAACATTGTGAAAGATTGACTTGATAGCAATCGCCTGCGCGAATGTAGTCATGAATTTGAGCTATCTTTTGATAATAATCTGTTTGCCGAGTATTGGATTCCAGATTATTGATAACAAATGGTGAATCATAACTATTGCTGGTTTCTTGAAGTTTTGAAAATACGATATCAATACGTTGTTGGTCGCAATCTGTATGGGCAATAAAAAAGCACTTTTGTTTTTGGTGATCTTGCACAATGGCCCATGGATATTCACTGGCGACCATAGTTGGTAACTGACAATCGTTGGGCAATTGTTGAGAAATATTTAGTATGGAGTTCCCTGAGTCGTAGGAAAAGTAGGCAATGATGCCACCACTAAAGGGTAGCAACTGCGCTTCGGTTTCTATAAGTGGTTTTAGTGTATTTGCAGCGGCCTTAATAATATGGAATGGATTACCGGTCAGAATATCTTCATCAAGGACCATTCCCTGTTGGTCATATTGGCGAAATACCGTGTGGTTGTCTTTTGTTACCCACCGTCTGCGTGGGAGGGCAGATATAATGTCGTAGCATCCGGAAGAGCTGTTGGGTTTGCCACTATCCAGCCAGCAGGAAAATGGAAGTAACCGTATGGCGGAAAATATTTTAATGCAATCTGGTTGATATGGGAGTTCGAAGATTTGCATACGAAAATTGCTATAGATAATGGAGCAACTTATAGCAGATTGATTTACTCCGTATAATTGCGTCAAAGGTTAGATCGCAAATAATTACGAGTATGCTGTGTAGCTGTTATTCGTATCTGCTGTGGTTATCACGTACTCGGATGAGTTGTGAAAGAGTCACGTACCAATTCGCAAAATTACGGTATGTAGTTAGTATGTTGTCCTTTGCCATTTGTCCTGGAAATACAGAGGAAAGTAGGTGAGAAGCAAGTCAGCTTTCTTCACTATTTCTCCCTCATAGCCGTGATGAAAATAGTATCTAACATTATTCGCGATACTTTCCAAGAAGGCGTCTAAATCCTGATAATTACCGTTGTAATGTGTTGTGTATGAGGGTGTTTTCTCTATTCTTTCCATGAGAGCGAGCGCATCATTTTTCACATCAGGATTAATATTTGCATAGGTGCCGAGTAAATTTGAAAATACTTCAATGGCATCATCAGAGAGTTCGGCGGTAACGTGTACGCTACTGATAATAGGTGCATTGAGGCTTTTAGCAAGCGATTCAATGACAAGCCGGTTCTTTCCGAAACCGCATCCGAGGTCGATACAGGCATTGACCCGTACACCGGCAAAAAACTTATCTAACGATAGTCCTCCAACGATTCGCTCGCTCGATTGCCCGTGATCAATGAAGACAGGGCTCACCCCAGATGGGTAGTCTCGATTTATAGCATCAATCGCTTCTGACCTGTAGAGAAGTTGTCCATCGTAAAATACTAAAGGTGATCTATCTCTGGAGTATTCAAGGTGACGCAATCCGGTTCGACCGAGAAAATCATTTTTAACGCCTTCGTCACCATGTAAATCCGATATGGCCAGATGTTCGTTGCGAGTAAATTCAGGTAATACGGTATCCTCCCAACCCAGGCCGGTGGGATCGATAAACTGCTGCGGTCGATCAGCCGCATAGACATAAGGGCTTGAGTCTTGTTTGGCTGGATCCGGACTTAAGAATCGTTTGATTGTGGGGCTGTAGTAGCGCGCATTGAAGTAGTACAGGCCGATAGTTGTATCCAGTTCCTGACCTGTAAATTTATAGCGTAGTGTATCGACACCGGAACTGTTATCAGGATCGTGCTCACCATAGTTTCCATAGGCCCGCCGGGTGATGATGGTGCCGTTTTCGTCGAGTGTAAGGACGGTATCGTGACGGAGATTGTGTATCGGATACTGGACATCGGGTACCGGTAGGCCATTGACCAAAGGGAATGTGTATCCGATAGCCGGGATAAACGAGGCAACTAGTAAAGTGAAGGCAATAGCCGGTCTGGTCATTTTTGGAGGAGCACCGATCAAGAGTAGATTTGGGTCGGCGATTGTAATGGATCATGCCAGGCACGCGTTTGAATATGTCCCCATTTGTAAACTATCTACATAAGTGGTGATGGAGGAATTCTTATGGCGATGTTCACCCATCGTCATACATATCTCGCACCTTAACTAGTGAGTCCAGGGCGTGCACAACTGTTGGATTAGTATTTGCTTTAGATAGGTGTTGACAAGATTGCGGTCTAAAACCGCATAGTATGAAATCTGACCAGACAGCCAACCCAGCCCGAACATCATGTATGAGAGGTGTCAGGGTCTATCGATAAAGTTAAGCGAATACCTGATAAGACTTAATCGATATGCCATCGATGTACCTGTCTTCAGCAAACTGCATGCCAATCTTCTCGGCAACTCGAACGGATGCAAGATTCCTGGAATCAATATCTGCCACGATGCACTTTAAACCGAGGGTATTAATCCCATAGGCCAGCACAGCAGAAGCAGCCTCCGTTGCAAAACCCTGCCCCCAGAACCTTCTAACAAACCGCCAACCGATTTCAATCTCGCAATTCTCAACTTCATAAGGGAGGAGCAGAATCCAACCCGAAAAATCGTGTAGTCCATCTTTTGTTATCACAGACCAATAGCCCAAGCCATCAGGGTACTTGCAGTTTATTCTGTCAAGCACGAATGCTCGATGTTTCTCAGGCTCCGCCCACGGCCCCGGAATATATTGCGTGACAAATTTGTCTCGATCCATAGCAATACAATGCTCCAGATCTTCAATCGAGCGCTGACGTACAATGAGTCTTTCGGTTTCAAATGTCGGTAGCATGTGTGATCTGTTCGATTCTCATTGAATCAGCTGCGCGCAGTTTCAAAAGGTCGCAAGGGAACAACGTGAGTTAAGGAAAACATATCGAAATTTGTTCAACCGCTGATGGTTGGCGTTAAAACGAGCGGATAGCATTCAAACATGGCGGGTGGCAGCCAGGCGTTGTCTTACCGGTGTGGTATCGGGGCGTTGGCCATGCCAGATAAAAAATGATTCTGCTGCCTGTTCCACCAGCATGCCGATACCGTCGCGAACCTCGGCGACGCCAAGGCTCGCAGCCCATTGCATGAACACCGTAGGTCGATCGGCATAAGCCATGTCATAGGCAAGCACGCAGCCCTTTGCGCATTTATTTTCAACAGGCGGTAACTCACCGTGCAGGCTGGCAGCGGTGCCATTGATGATGATGTCGAAGGCGTCATTGCCAAGCTGTTTGAATCCGCATGCCTGGATCTCGCCGAGATCGTCGAAGCTCACCGCCAATGCCTTCGCCTTGTCAACTGTTCGATTGGCAATCACTACGCGTTTTGGTGACTGTCCAAGCAATGGTTCGAGGACGCCGCGCACTGCGCCGCCGGCGCCGAGTACCAGTATCGAACGTCCCTTCAGTTCAACACCGAGATGGGTCACAATGTCGGTAATCATGCCGACGCCATCGGTGGTATCGGCGATAACCTGCTGATCCGCAGTAAACTTGAGCGTATTGGCAGCCTTGGCCCGTTGGGCTCGAGCACTCGACTCATCGGAAATTTTAAATGCCTCGCCCTTGAACGGCACGGTCACATTAACACCGGCGCCACCGCTTGCCTGAAAATTTCGTACCGCCGCAGTAAAGCCGCCCGGCTCTACGTGGATTGCCGTGTATTCGAGTGTGATACCGGTTTGCTGTGCAAACTGTGCATGAATCTGCGGCGATTTACTGTGACTGATCGGGTTGCCAAGTACTGCGTACAGACGCAGGGGCGGCTTGAAATCAAACAGGTCGGACATCGGTTTGCTACCACTTTACCTTGGTGAAACAGATGGACAGCTCCGGACGCTCGCGCCAGTTTTTCATGAACCGCTCCAGATCGCGCTGGTGGGCAGCCGCATAAGTGGAATCGTTGCGGTGATGGCGCATGCCATCGAGGTCGATAAGCACAGGAAAACGATTCTCACGCAAGATGAAGTTACTGGCCTTCATGTCACCGTGGGTGATATTTAAAGAGGCCAGCTTGACGAATTCACGCTCCAGCCGGGCAGCAATTTCCGCGGCCTGTCGCTGATTGGCGTTATCGAGCACATAAGACAGGCACTGACTGCCCTCGACATACTCGGTGATTAACCATGAGCGACCCCGAAGTGGCCCTGCCCGTGTTTCCACAAAGCCAACCACGGGCGCTGTTGCAATGTCGTTACGGGCCAGTTCAAGGCCGAACTCGAAGCAGTTCTGCGCCCGTGAACGACGTATCGAACGACGCAGGAAATGCCAGGCATTCTTGGTGTTGTAGCGCTTGATAACAAGTCGTCGGCCGTCTCGTGAAGTAATCCCAACAGTAGTCGTGCCATCGTCTTTCAGACGTGTAAAACCGGGACTTGTGACTTCGCGATCGATGTTAAGAAGCAACTCGCGCATACCGGGCGAGTCGTAACATCCACGCAGACGAATATGGCGGCGGGAGTTGGTAAAAGTCGATACCTGATTCGCATCAGCGAGGAAGTATTCGCGCCGTGCATACGGGCCGAACAATGAGTGGGCATTTATATACCCGATACTCGCAAGACTCATGGGACCGGTCGAACGCGCACCGGCGGTGTTTTCGACTCGGTTAACAGGCGCAGTTCGGCACGGCGTTTTTCAGCTTCATACAAATTCTTCGCCCGCGATTCAACACGCCGCCAGAACATTTTCTCGCGCAATAAGATCTGTCGCAGCGGCTTGGCCCGATAGATGCACATGAATCGGTAAATGTCACGCACGGTCAGACCGAGATCCATGCTCGAGTAACGCAGTCCGGAGATATCCTTGACTGCCCAGCGCACTGGCGTGCGGCGTCTGATCTGCATACGGTGCAGGTCGATGACGAACAGCCGGCTGGTAGAAGGTGAAAGATGCCTGGGATCGCCGTGGCGTTGCAGCAGGAAATGACACAAATAGTAATCTCGATGATTGGCGCCGCTGTTGTGAATGTCCCGCGAGATCAGCGCCAGACTCTTGATTAGCCAGCGTTTGAAACGAATGTCCTCGGCACTGGTGGGCGGCGAATACTTCCAGCGCTCGCAGAAGTCTTCAAGGCTCAGGCTATTGCTGATTTCATCAGTAACGATAAACGAGCGTCGTCTTGCCGGATTGCCGCCGGTGGTACCGTAGCCGGCGATCGACATGGTATCGATACCGAGCCGTTGCAGGTGATGAACACCATGCCATTCATTCATTGCCCCCAGCACCGGCAGTCTGAAGTACAGCAGGTTTTTCATGATTTCCTGCCAGCCAACGCCGGTGTGGGTTTTCAGGAAATAGCTGCGGCCGTCGCGAGTCAGGCGTACCGTGCGCCGGCCGGGTGCTTCCCGAAACACCTCGCCGTCGATCGACATGAGATTGTCAAACCCATGTTGTCCCGCCAGCCGGGCCTTGAGGTCTTCACGGATATACAGGCTGATGCCCTCGCTGGTGTCAACAACCTGCTGTTTAAGGTGCATCTTGCGTTCACTGCACCAGTTTTCGATGACGTCCATTGCCGAAGACGGCATTCGGTAAAGTGATGGATCATCGCCATACTCGCGGCCGTTGCGGCTCCAGACTTGCCGTTCCGTTGATGTCAGCATCGACGAAAGCCGCTCGTTGAGATCGTCCTGGGTAAATGGTGAGCGCAGCACCGTGCCGGCTTCAGCGCGGCAGATATGCGGCGCGTACCCGCACACGTCGGTGGTGAGTACCGGCAACCCGGCGGTCAGCGCTTCAAGCAGGATCGTGCCGGTATTCTCGCTGTATGCGGGGTGCACCAGCAGATCACCGGCGGCAAGGATTTCCGGAATATCCGTTCGCCCACCGAGAAAACTCACCTGGTGGTCGACTTTCAGTTTACGTGCCAGGCGCTGGTAGTTCGCCGGATTATCCTGGCCGACGATCACCAGCTTCGAACCCTGCCGAATGGCTTCCGGTAATTCAGCCAGGGCGCGAATGGCACGGTCGAGGCCCTTGGTTTTAAAGCCGGAACCAACGAAAAGCAGTAGAAACTGATCTTCGTCTACGCCGAAGGTTTTGCGCATGGAACGGCGCACTAATTCAGGGTTCGGTGGTACCCGGCGATTTTCGTCCAGGGTTGGCGGCAGGATGTGAAAGCGGTTGTCGGGGGTGCCGTAGAACTGTTGGTAAACGCCCTTCTCCCGTTCAGAAAGCGACAAAATCATGGTCGATTTCTGGGTGCTGAACACAGCACGTTCGAAGGTGAAAAAATGATGGAAACGGGGTGTAAGCCGATATAGCGGACTGTAGCGGGGTACAGCCCGGCCGATGTAGCAGAAGTCAGCGCCATAATAGATATCCATATCAGGCATTTTGTTAAAGCCGATCACGGCATCGAATTCATGTTCTTTCAGGCGCTTTTTAAGCTGCCGATGGAATGACGCATTCTGGGCGTGATTCATCCATCGGTAAGCGGGCAGTACGGTGACCGGTATATTTTCCGGTGGATCACCCTGCCACTGCGACACATAGACATGTACATCGTGGCCGCGCCCCTTCGCCTCGAGCAGAATACGCAGAAAATCGCGTGACAGACCACTATAGGGGAAGTATTTGAAAAGACAGAAGGCGAGTTTCATACGGCCTACTTTAACGCCGGATTCGGTTTGCGCCAAGCCGCTGTGAGTCGTCGGCCGGCGTCATTTAGCCCGACGGCTGTTACTTGCCTCAAAATGCGTCTTCGATAATGGGGGTTAGAGTCATATGGGACGATTATCGATTGCATTCAATACGGCCTTGAATACCCGCGCCGGATCAAGGTCTTCCAGGCAGCGGAAATGGCCGAGTGGACACTCGCGCTTGAAGCAGGGGCTGCAGTCAAGATCAAGCGTCAGAATGGTGGCATCGTTGCTCAGCGGTGGCGTGAATCCGGGACTCGACGAGCCGTATAGCGCCACCAGTGGCCGCTTCAGTGCCGCGCTCACATGCACCAATCCCGAATCGTTGCTCACCACGACATCGGCCAATGACAATAATTCAATAGCCTGCCCCAGATTCGTGTGTCCGGCAAGGTCGATACAGGCGTCGTCACTTGCCTCGACAATCTGACGGGTAATGTCACTATCCTTGTCGGAGCCGAATAGCCAGACGGCGAAACCGGCTGCGTGGGCGAGGTCTGCCAGATGAGCGAAATGTCGTGACGGCCAGCGTTTGGCGGGTCCGAACTCGGCTCCGGGACAAAGTGCCAGAAGGGGTGTTGTCGGGCGTTTCAGTCCCAGTTCGTCAAGCGAGCGCGATACGGATTCATCGTCGACCACAAGACGAGGTGATTGCCAGGTCGGTGGGTCGTTGGTTGATTGTTGTCTCGCTTCGCCGGCAAGGAAGACGAATCGCTGCACCGTCAGCGGCAGTCGTTGTTTATCAAGTGGCCGAATGTCGTTGATGAGGCGGTAGCGCATCTCGCCGCGATAACCGGTGCGTTGTGGAATACGTGCCAGCCACGGCGCCAGCGCCGATTTGATCGATCCAGGTAGCACGATTGCCCGGTCGAAGTGGTATTCGCGTAACTGTCGGGCGAGATCCAGGCGAGCGCCGAGCCCCATCTTTCCATGGCTGAAATTGGCCGGGATTGTCAGATCGACCTCCGGCATACGCGCCAGCAAAGGTGCGGTCCACGGTGGCGCGGCAACCGCGATGAATGACTTGGGATGACGCGCGTGAAGGTCCATGAAAAGGCTCTGCGCCATGACCATATCGCCAATCCAGGACGGCCCGATGACGAGTATTCGCGGTGAGTCAATCACCACTGGCAACAATCACCGGCGCTGGAAGCGGGTAGGTCAATCGGTTTACGCGGATCCGCAAAGGCAGGCGTCAGTCATCCTTCAGAACGTAATAAGTTCCGCAGTAAGGGCACAGCGCATGGCCATTTTTTTCAATAGGAATAAAAACACGCGGATGCGAATTCCAAAGACTCATGCCGTCCATTGGGCAATGCAGGGGAAGGTCGGTGCGACCAATGTCCACCCGTAGCGACGCATTAGGTGTTTTCAGATCGGGATCCGGATTCTTATGAGGCTTTTGATAAGACATTTCAGTGCCAGTGTGGTTGTCTGGATCACTATATGTAAGTGAGCCAATCGGCGTGTGCCGCGGAGCGTCCCTCGACACAGTCGAAATAGGCGGTTTGCACGCGCTCGGTTATCGGGCCGCGGGCGCCATTGCCAATAACGCGCCCGTCCAGTTCGCGAACCGGTGTGACTTCCGCTGCGGTGCCGGTAAAGAAAACCTCGTCGGCAATGTAAACTTCATCGCGGGTGATGCGTTTTTCACGAACGGGAATGTCCATTTCGGCCATCAGTTGCATAACCGTATCGCGGGTTATGCCTTCCAGCGCCGAAGTGAGATCCGGCGTGTACACCACGCCATCGCGGACGACGAATACATTCTCACCGGTGCCTTCCATGACATAACCGCTGGCATCGAGCATCAGCGCCTCGTCACAACCCGAGGCCAGCGCTTCCTGCAGGGCGAGGATCGAGTTGATGTAGTTGCCGCAGGCTTTGGCGCGACACATGGTGATGTTGACATGGTGACGGGTCAGCGACGAAGTGCGTACCTTGATGCCCTTCTTGAGTCCGTCGTCACCCAGATACGCACCCCACGACCAGGCGGCGATGGCGATATGGGTTTGCAACATGTCAGCGCGAATACCCATGCCTTCCGAACCATAGTAGGCAAGCGGGCGCAGGTAGGCGGTTTCAAGATTATTGCCACGAACTACATCGATCTGTGCCTGGTTCAGGGTGTCGCGATCGAAGGGAATTTTCATATTGAGTATATGCGCCGATCGAAACAGACGGTCGGTATGCTCACTCAGCCTGAAAATGGCGGTACCCTTTTCGGTACGATAGGCGCGTACCCCTTCAAAACAGCCGAGGCCATAGTGCAAGGTATGGGTCAGCACGTGAGTGGTGGCCTCGCGCCAGGGGACCATCTGGCCGTCGGACCAGATGACACCGTCGCGGTCGGAGAATGATGGGGACGCGTTCACCATTTTGAATTATCTCTTGGGTATCGGTTGGGAGAGGCTTTAACCGCAATTCGGCAAAGCCGCTCTTTATTAAATCAACGGCGAGTAGCTGTCAAGCACGTTAAGGAAGTTGGCGCATATTTAAGTGGTCGATATTCATGCCAACATTCTCGCCAGCGCCACCACAGCGTCGCGACCGTAGGGTTCGAGACGGGAGGCAAACTGGCTCGGATGGATACCGGGACCAAGAATACCGACGCCGATCGGCTTCATGAGTTCGAGCTGCAGGGAAATGATGGCGGATATCACGGCATGCCCCATGACCAGTCCATGATCGGTTTCACCTCGCTCGATGATGCCGAGCGCCACGGCGCCATCAATATCGTCGCGTTGCAGCAGGCGCTTCAATGCCAGGGGTTTTTCCATGGATCCCGGTACCGTGACCTCCTCGACAATGATCAGGTCGGCGGCTGCGGCGGTGGTGCGTGCTGCGTCACGCATCACGGAAATAGCATCGGAATGAAAAGCGCCCAGTACAAAGGCGATATTGCGGCCCACTGTCTTCTCCAGGTTAATGTTGACTGAATAATAGTGATTTCAAGCGCCCATGGTACCATTACAGGCTGTCCGCTGATCGCACCACCACAGGCTTATCGCCTTAAAACCTTCCATTTCATGTCGCAAGTTCCAACATCGATCAACTCCCTGCCGGAGCAAGCCATCCTTGCCGACAGAATGCGCCGATTCGGCGGTATCGCCCGGCTCTACGGCGACGCCGGTTTGCAGCGTCTTCAGGCAAGTCACGTCTGTGTCATTGGTGTCGGTGGCGTCGGTTCGTGGCTGGCCGAAGCCCTGGCGCGAAGCGGAGTCGGCAGCCTCAGTCTGATCGACATGGATCACGTGGCCGTTTCCAATATCAACCGGCAGATTCATGCCGATGATTCGACTCTTGGCATGGCCAAGATCGAGGCCATGCGGCGCCGGCTTGCGCTGATCAATCCCCAACTCGCCGTTCAGGTTGTGGACGACTTTGTAACGGTCGAAAACGCTGCCATGCTGCTTGATGGCGGCTACGATTTTGTTATCGACTGTGCCGATAACGCACGGGTCAAGGCTGAGATTGTGGCGCGCTGCCGACGCAGCAGGAGGCGGGTCATTACCGTCGGCGGCGCCGGTGGGCGGATCGATCCGTCGCGCATTCGCATCGCTGATCTATCCCGTACGGAACACGATCCGCTGCTTGCCAGGGTGCGTCGCATCCTTAGAACCTCTTATGGCTTGAGCAGTAATCCCTCGCGACGTTTCGACGTGCCATGCGTGTATTCCAGTGAGCAGGTCACCTATGCCACCGAGTCCGGTGAGACATCAAGGGAGGAGTCAGCGGCGCGTTCGAGCGCAGGTTTAAGTTGCGCCGGTGGCCTCGGCTCAGTGACTCACGTAACGGCGTCGTTTGCATTTCATGCAGCGGGCTATGTGCTTGAGCGGATTGCCGACGGACGTGCCTCGCGAGATAAGACATGAAAGACATCGGCATCGCGGTACTCATCATCATCGTACTCATTGGCCTGTTTCAACTGGTGACCCTGTTTCGCGCCAGGCGCACTCGCGGTCGGCACATCGGTGATCTTGGCGACGAGGCGGTCAGGTTGCTGGCCGGCCGGCAACATGCGCTGGTCTATCTGTATAGCCCCGTCTGCGCACCGTGTCGGGCGATGACGCCAGTAATCGACACACTGATGGATGCCGGCGAGGAGCGCATCATCAAGGTGGATGTGCTTGAGAATGCGGCGGCTGCGCAGGCCTTCAAGGTACGCGCAACGCCGACCCTGGTTCGGGTAATCGATTCCAGGATCGACAATGTCTATCTCGGGGCCAAGAGCGAACAAACCATCCAGAGCCTGTTGCCATGAGTTTGCAAGAATGAGTCGCGACATCCTCATTGCCACTATCAATGCACGCTACCATCATGCGTCGCTGGGACTTCGCTACCTGTATGCCAATCTCGGCCCGCTACAGCCGCGCGCGGCAATTCGTGAGTTCACCCTTGAATCGCGGTCGCAGGAGATAGCCGAAATTCTGCTGGCAGATCAGCCGCGCATCATCGGGCTCGGTGTTTATATCTGGAATGTCGAGGAAAGCATTCGACTGGCGGCAATGATCAAATCCATCGAGCCGGATTGCCTGGTGATTGCCGGTGGTCCCGAGGTCGGTTTTGAAGATGACTTGCCGGATGGTATTGAACGCTGGTGCGATTACATTGTTGCCGGGCAGGGCGATTTCGCCTTTCGTGATCTGTGCCGGCAGTTGCTCGACGGTGAGTCGCCAGCGTCGCGATTTATCAAATCGGACAATCCACGTCTGGATAAGCTTCAGTTGCCCTACGCTTACTATGACGAGGCCGACATCGCCAACCGGCTGATTTACGTCGAGGCATCGCGTGGCTGTCCGTTCAAGTGTGAGTTTTGCTTGTCGTCGCTTGATCGCACCGCCTGGAATTTCAATCTCGATCGTTTCCTTGGCGAGATGGATGATCTGTATCGACGCGGCGTTCGACACTTCAAGTTTGTCGATCGAACATTCAATCTCAAGCGTTCCACCACGACACGTATTCTCGAATACTTCCTCGATAAAAACGATCGCGACCTGTTCCTTCACTTCGAGCTGATTCCGGATCGCCTGCCGGAAGAATTGAAACAATACCTGATCCGTTTTGCGCCTGGCACATTGCAATTCGAGATCGGCATTCAGACATTCAACCGCGAGGTTCAAACGCTCATCTCTCGTCGGCAGGATCACGATAAAACCTGTGAAAACATGACCTGGCTGAAGGCCAATACTCATGCACACATTCACGCCGACCTTATTTTTGGATTGCCGGGTGAGGATCTGGAAAGTTTTGCCAGGGGGTTTAACACGCTGTACGCACTTGGGCCCGACGAGATTCAGCTCGGCATACTGAAGCGTCTTCGCGGTACCCCGATAAGCCGGCACGAAGATGCCTATCAACTTCGTTTCAATCCGTCGCCTCCGTATCAGATACTGTCGACCGATCGCGTCAGCTTTACCGACGTACAGCGTGTCAATCGCTTTGCGCGATATTGGGACATGGTGGCCAACTCGGGTCGTTTTGCCGGTACCATGAGGTTATTCAATGAGGCGGATCTGTTCGCTGAATTCATGATGGTGACCGATCATATTTATGCCGCGACCCAAAAAACGCATCAAATCGCACTGCCGCGGTTGTTTGAACGCATGTTTGATGCGCTGGTTCATGAATTGGGCAGGGATGCGACTCAAGTCGCGAAAGTGATGAGCGCCGATTTCGAGCGCGGTGGTTTCAAGGGTGCGCCAGCGTTCATGACAACATCCAGGCAACGCGTTACATCAAACAATCTCCGTAGCAATAACGGCCACAGCGCGCGACAGACGCGGCATGCACAAGCCAATAATCAACTGACACATTTATAGACGGGCCTAACAATGACTGCACATCTTGAAGTCCATCAATTTCCGGTTCTAAACGATAACTACGCATTTCTGGTTCACGATGCTGCGCAGGGGATAACTGCCAGCATCGATACGCCTGACGCTCGTGCCATTCTGAGTGAGGCCGAGCGTCTCGGCTGGACCATCACGCATATATTCAATACCCATCATCATCATGATCATGCCGGCGGCAATCTTGCCATCAAGGAGGCGAGCGGATGCACGATTTATGGCAATAGTGCCGATGCGTCGAGAATACCCGGCATCGACATAAAACTTGCCGATGGCGATACATTCGACTTCGGTGGTCATGTGGTGGAGGTGGTGGAAACACCGGGTCATACGGTCGGCCATATCGTTTATTACATCGCCGACGAGTCGATTGCCTTCGTCGGTGACACACTGTTCGCCATGGGCTGCGGACGTTTATTCGAAGGTTCGCCACAACAGATGTGGAATTCGCTCAGTCGCATCAGGCAATGGCCTGACGACACACGCATCTACTGCGCCCATGAGTACACCCTGGCGAACGCCGAGTTCGCCATGAGCGTCGAACCGGATAACACCGCGCTGCGCCAGCGTTTCGATGAAGTCAAGGCGATGCGTCGAAACCATAAGCCAACGGTTCCCACCACGCTCGCTATTGAACGGCAGACCAATCCGTTCCTGCGTGCCGATGTGCCCGAGTTCATCAATGCGATTGATATGCCGGGTCAAGGGGCGGTGGATGTTTTTGCCGAGACACGCCGTCGCAAGGATTCGTTTTAAGCCACAGTGGCGTTCAGTGACGCCCGCTTTGTTGCTGCTGACGGTGAGCTCACAGTCGATGTCGTCATAATCGGTGCCGGTGCAGCCGGCATAACCCTGGCCGACAGTCTGAGCGGCCGTGGCATGAAGGTCATCGTTGTTGAAAGCGGCGGCTTTACTGAGAGCAACGCGCATCAGTTGTTGTATCGCGGCGCCAGTATCGGCATACCCTACCCGCCACTGGAGCGCTCGCGATTACGCTACTTCGGTGGCACCACCAATCATTGGGCCGGCTGGTGCAGACCGCCAAGGGCGGAAGATTTTGCTGCCCGGGCCTGGGTGCCGAACAGCGGTTGGCCGATAACTCTTGATGACCTTGATAACTATCTCGCCAGGGCTGCCGGTCGCTGCGATCTTGCGGGCGACAGTTTTCAACTCGATGACTGGCTAACCCCACAAGATCATCTGCCGCCGTTCGATCAACAGGTTTTCGATACCCGCCTAATTCGCTTCAGTCTACCGACCCGTTTCGCTCAGAAATATAAACAGCGACTCGCCGGTCACGAGGCGGTTACCGTGATGCTGAACGCCAATATGATTGGGCTCGAGATGTCTGATGGTGGAGATCATGTCGGTCGGGTACACCTGAAAACACTTGAACAGAAGCCGTTCAGCGTTCGCGCTGCCAAGGTTGTGCTGGCGACCGGCGGTATCGAGAATGCCCGCCTGTTATTGAGTTCAAGCGCACGCAGCCGCCTTGGCGTGGGTAATGAGCATGACCAGGTGGGGCGATATTTCATGGACCACTTCAAATACGCGCTGGGCATCCTGACGATCGAACCCGATGTGCCCCTTGATTTTTATCAGTCACATCACCGTAAAGGGTCGCGGCTCAAAGGTGTGCTGGGGCTGACGCCGGATGTGTTACGACGCTTTGAAATTCTGCCGGCCCACACCGAGTTTATTCCATTGCCCGATCAAGCCGAACAGCGACGCTATCGGGTCGATGTGCGCATCGATCCTGCACCCAATGTAGATAGTCGAATTCGTCTCGATGCCCCGGTCGACCGGTTCGGCATGCCGAGGGTACTGGTAAATTTGCAGCACACTGAAGTTGCGCAACGGACCTTTCGACTTGTTAACGAATTGCTGCACGATGCTTTAAACGGAATGGATATCGGACGATTCGATTCGGCAACAGGATTTAGCGGCAAGGCGAGTCTTGAATCTGCCACCGTCACTGCGACCGGTTTTCATCACATGGGTGCAACGCGCATGTCTGATGACCCAGCCAATGGCGTGGTGGATCGTGACTGCCGGGTGCATACGGTGGACAACCTTTATATCGCTGGCTGCTCTGTCTTCCCGGGTTATGAAGGCTATCCCACATTAACCCTGGTAGCGCTGGCGCTGCGACTGGCCGATCATCTCGCGGATCAGTTTGATGCGGGGTTATCGTAGAAGCGGACGTTGATGAAATTCTCACGTAGACTCGATTCATACACTGCCCGATTCTTGAAGTAATTCCCTGCATGGAAATCGACGCGCTTGTTCAGCAGCGCGCCGACGATCGCCACATGCAGGCGGTCTGTTCGTATGTGTGCGTATCGTTCGATTGCATAGATCATCTGTGCAGGATGTGTCAGGTGATCGCCGGTTGTGGAGACATCGAAGTTATCAGGCGGTGTTTTAAACCACAGCGCGCCTTCGGCATCGCCCCTGAAAAAGTGACCGATGGAACCTTCAGGTGCGACCGGTTTACCGGTAACAAGAGATGAATAAAATGACATATCGTCACAGAAGACAGCACCCGGCTGGTAGTCGATACTCTCGAAACGATCACGTGCGAAAAACTTTACATTGTCTGCTTTGCAACACCGTTGATAGCTCGATGGCAGTACGATAATGTGGTGAAACAGGGAGTGGGTTTTATCGACAAACTTTGCGCCGTCGTTCCAGTAATCACACCAGCCGCCACCACCGCCGTAGATCAATATCGTGTCGCGAGTCATATCCGAAGATAAGTGATCGCTCGATTGTTGTTCTGTAAATTTGATTCCAGCGTCAGCCAGAAACTTCAACGTTGCAAAGCGTATCAGGCCGTCGCCCAGGTTACCGGGATTAGGAATATAGATAACGGGGCGCTGGTCAATAATATCCACAAGACGATCGCGCAATGCGATGAAGCGCTTCTGCATGTCTTGCCGTGCATCAAGATGGGTGGCAAACGCATTGCTGAGCATAAACTCGATTCGGCTGGATTCCAGTCAAAAACTAACAGTATGTTCAGGCAGGTTCGCTGGTAACCACGCGTTGTGCCTTGCCCTGGGACCGTGGCACCGAGCCTGGTACATGAACGACTACTCGCGAGGCGATACCGATGTAAGCTTTCACGGAATGGGCCAGTTCGCGTTCAAGGGCCTCGATTCGATTCGCAGGCGTTGCAGGTGCAAGTTCGGCGTTGATAGTCAGACTCGACAGGTTATCTTTGCGCGCGACTTCGATCTGATAGTGCGGTGCCAATCCACTGGTTTTAAGTATCAGTTCCTCGATCTGTGAAGGGAACACATTGACACCCCGGATGATGACCATGTCGTCGCTTCGGCCGGTAATCTTGTCAAACCGGCGCATGGTACGTGCACTGCCGGGGAGCAAGCGGCTCAAGTCACGCGTGCGGTAACGAATAACCGGAAATGCTTCCTTGGTGAGTGAGGTAAAAACCAGTTCACCGTGTTCGCCATCAGGTAATGGTTCACCACTCACGGGGTCGATGATCTCCGGGTAAAAATGATCCTCCCAGATAGTCGGCCCGTCTTTGGTTTCAACACATTCAGCCGCAACTCCAGGTCCGATGATTTCGGATAATCCGTAGATATCCACCGCATCGATGCCAAGTCGTGCCTCGAGTTCAGCACGCATCTGGTTGGTCCACGGTTCGGCGCCGAATATGCCAATCTCAAGGGAGCAATCAGCAGCGACCAGTCCCTGTCGTTCCACCTCGTCGGCAATATTCAAACAGTAAGACGGCGTCACCATGATTATTCGCGGCTTAAAGTCGGTAATGAGTTGAACCTGTTTTTCGGTTTGACCGCCGGACATGGGGATAACAGTGCAACCGAGTCGTTCAGCACCGTAGTGGGCGCCGAGCCCACCGGTAAACAAACCATAACCGTAGGAGACATGACATAAATCGCCGGGCCTGCCACCGGCGGCATATATCGAGCGTGCCATCACCTGTGCCCAGGTGTCGATATCGCCTTTGGTATAACCCACTACCGTCGGCTTGCCGGTAGTCCCGCTCGACGCATGGATACGCACCACCTTTTCCCGTGGCACAGCGAACATACCGAAGGGGTAGTTATCGCGCAGATCCTGTTTTGTCGTTAGCGGGAAACGGTGCAGATCGTCCAGACTTGTTAAATCATCAGGATGTACGCCTGCATCTGTAAAAGCGCGTCGATAAAACGATACTTTGTTATAGGCGTGATTGAGACTCCAGCGCAAACGCTCAAGTTGCAGTGCTCGCAGCTCATCGATACTGGCGGTTTCGATAGCCTCAAGTGTTTTTGGATGATCCTGGTTCATGCTCCCTCCTTATCCGCTAATACCTGTCGCAATATTTTTTAAAGCAGGTAATTCATTAGTACCCGGTTATGAAAATATACACCGTAGTGCCTCCTCGCGGCATTATTCCTTGCTAGCCACGATCCATGTATTAGTCGCTAAAGGGCATATCGTCCTGGGTAACGGTAGCGTTTTAGCCTGGATTCAGTTAAGGACGCCATGATGTAAGTCAAATCCCGTGCATGTGCGATGTCAAAGTCAGTATAACTTTAACGTTTCAGGCAGGATTTTGCGCCTTGCGGCCAGAATGGACGTCACGGTCATGCGCAGACTTCAGGCACTCTTAAGATTGACTCGTCATTATGCCGGCATCACCGATGCTGGACGCAGCACGATAAAAATCAGACCGCTCCGAGATCAATCGCCCCACCAATGAAAAGTCCATCATCACGAATACTTATGGCCCGGCCATCGATCAATGTCGGCTGGATACTATTATTTTCGGTGATTTATATCGTTTTCGTAGGAAACCGGTTTTTTTGGCAGAAGATAGCAGACATTGTCGCTTGGCCATCACTCAGTGGTTTGAGTGTGTTCCTGACGTTCGCGGTAACCATGATAGCGGCATTTTTTCTGATTCTGTTGCCGATTACCCAGCGCTATCTGTTCAAATCGATCGTGATCATTTTATTTTTCATTGTCGCCCTGGTGTCATGGTTCATGAACGAGTACGGCACGATCATCAATCGCGATATTATCCAGAGCGCATTGGAAACCGATAGTCTCGAAGCGCGTGAGTTACTGACGACGGGGTTTTTCCTGCACCTTGCAATGTACTGGTTGCTGCCCAGTATTCTGATTCTATGGTCGCAACCAAAGTATAGCCGCGGCCTCAGTTTTATAACCAGAACCTCGCTGATGATGGTACTGACGGCAAGTGTGGCAGTACTTACGATATGGATCGGGTATAAGGATATTTCAGTGCTTGGCAGAAACCACAGTGAACTAAAAATGTTCATCAATCCAACCTACCCGATATACGCCACATGGGAGGTTATTATTGATAACGCCGAAGCCGCTCCGGGCAAGCTGATTGCGATCGATAAGGATGCGCACTCTGAGCGACCTGTTCTTTTAGCCGCAAATCATAAGCCAAGAATTGTGGTCCTGGTGCTGGGCGAGACTGCCCGCGCCGACCATTTCCAGCGTAACGGTTACGACCGGCCAACCACGCCGCTGATGACTCAAGCCAGGGTATTAAATTATACGAATGTATCATCATGTGGAACCGCGACTTCGGTATCCGTGCCGTGCATCTTCTCTCATCTTGGTCGCGAATCCTTCAACAGCAGTGATGCATCGCGTTATGAAAACCTTCTGCATTTGTTACGGGAAACTGGCACTGAGATTTTATGGCGCGAGAACAATACCGGTTGCAAAGGTGTTTGTGATGATTTCGAGACGGACAATTTTCGGTTTGCGAATGACAAACGTTTCTGTGACGGTGAAGGATGTTTTGATGAGATCCTGCTTGATGATTTGCGAAGCCGACTATCGTCACAAACCAAAGATCTGTTTATCGTGCTTCATCAGGCCGGTAGTCACGGCCCGGCCTACTACCGCCGTTATCCGAAGAGCATGGAATTTTTTTCACCGGTCTGCGCGAGCGAGTCACCACAGGATTGTTCTCAGGATCAGTTAATCAATGCCTACGACAACACCATACGCTATACCGATTACTTTCTCTCCAAGCTGATCGGGATACTGGATGAGGTATCGGATACCAAACAAACAGCCATGATCTACGTCTCTGATCATGGAGAGTCATTGGGTGAAAATGGAATCTACCTGCATGGATTGCCTTACACATTTGCACCTGAAGCGCAAACCCATGTACCGATGCTGGTGTGGTTGTCAAAGAGCTTCATTGAAGCAGAAAGGATTGACTATTCGTGTATGGCGTCTGGTGAGAATCAGCCATTGTCTCACGACAATATATTTCACCTGGTTTTGTCGTTGTTCGATGTTAAAACCACATTGCATATTGCTGATGCCAGCCTCATCAAGAACTGCTCAAGCACATGAACCACTCATCGATCGAACAAACAAACCAGGTTCATGGCACAAGTTCGGATAAGACATGCCGGACTCGCGCAGACAATGAAATGCCCTTGTCGAGACAAATCCTTGTAACGATATCGGTTCTGATTACAACCATTATTTTATTCGATGTAACATCCATTGATTTATGGGTTCAGGACCATCTGTTTGACTTTGGCAGCCAGAGTTGGCTGATAAGTGATAATGATAGAATCCTTGATCTCATTTTCTACACCGGTATCAAAAGGGTCTTTTTCAGCGCTTTCATATTACTTGGTCTGATCCTTGTTATTTGTCGCAAGGCGATTTGGATGAAACGTTACAGAAAGACGTTACTGGTCGTTTTGTTGTCGATGCTTGCCGTCCCGCTGGCGGTTGGTTCGCTCAAGTCAGTAACACATATGCCTTGTCCGAAACATCTTGAACATTACGGCGGCAAATTTCCCCACGTAACATTATTCACTGCCTATCCTGCATCATTCCATGCAAGCAGGATGCCGCAGTGTTATCCGGCGGGACATGCCTCCGGTGCTTTCTCGCTGTTCTCACTTCTGTTTCTGTTTGGCGGCTTGTGGTCGCGTCGCATTGTTTTGCTGGCAGTCATGACAATCGGCTGGAGCGTGGGCATCTACAAGATGATGATTGGCGATCATTTTCTAAGCCATACATTGATATCGATGATTCTCGCGTGGTTGATCATACTGCTGATTGTGCGGGTTATTGGACGCTCTGATCTCGTCGATAATGCAAAACCTGTATCGAAGGCATACAGGTATGACAAGCGTTTTACCGCTTCCATGGAAACACCCGTAATAACGTACCCGAGTAGTTCCGGATCATCGCAGTAGCATCAACATCAATGATATGCGCCAGCCGTTGACCTGAAAAAAATATTCAAGCCGGTAATTCAGTTATCACACCGGATATCAATCGCGATTTACCACGGAACTCGGCTACAACGGCACCGCTATCAAGGCACACTCGAATGTCGTAAATGCCATTGCGACCAGCCCTTGAGACTTCCCGCGTACTGGCAATCAATGTGTCGCCGAGTCGGGCCGGCGCGATGAAATCGATCGTGCAGTTCATTGCCACGGCCCGCTGGTTATATGAGTTGCAGGCGAAGGCGAAACAGCTATCCGCAAAAGTGAAGATGATGCCGCCGTGACAGGTACCATGTCCATTGATCATGTCGCCGCGAACAATCATTCGCATCTCGGCAGCACCAGGCTTTACCGATAAAAGCGTCATGCCCAGACTTTGGGAACATTGATCGTCATGCCACATGGTCTTGGCTACTGCCTCTGCAACTTGAGTGTCGTTCATATCAGTTTTCTGTTGCCAGGAAAGGCTTGCCGGCATAAACCTGTTGGGCAAGCTTTAGCGATGGCCGGTAGCGATCCGAACCGTAGCTTTGCTGCAGGTGATTGAGCACTGTGTATATCGTATCGAGACCAATGGCGTCTGCCCATTCAATCGGTCCACGAGGATAGTTCACACCGCCACGCATGGCGATGTCGACGCCTTCAAGTTCGCAGATACCCTGGTGTACCACCTCGGCGGACTCATTCGCCAGCATGCTAACCAGCCGCATCACGATAAGCGCCGGGGTATCGGCGATCAGGTAAGAACCGAGTCCCGCAGCTTTTAACAATCCGGCGGCTTCGTCGGTCACTTGTGGATCGCAGCCGAGTGAAGCACTGATGGCGATAGTGTCGGAAGCGGCATAGTCAAGACACAGATCGATTAGCAACAGGTTGTCGATGCCGTCTTCGAAGCCGCGGCGGGTGGCAGTTCGGCCGTCGGTCAAGGCCATGGTTCCAGTGGGCAGTTGAATGACGTCATCGAGTTTGGAATCGCTGGTTACTTCGATACCGGCACGCTGAAAACGCTCTATCAAAGGCTTAAGAATCGCGCAGTCAGGTGACACACGAATAGCATTCGGTGTTGCCATTGCCGGGTGCGCCCTTGCTTCGAGTGGCGATGCGTCGTCGCCATAGTCGTAAAAACCGCGACCGCTTTTGCGTCCCAACCGACCACCGTCTACCCGTTCTTTTTGCAATAGCGACGGCAGGTATCTAGGATCGTTGTAATAGGCTTCGAATACCGAACAACTCACTGCATAGTTGACGTCGATGCCAATGAGATCAATCAATTCGAATGGCCCCATGCGAAATCCGCCCGCACCTTTAACAACCTGATCGATAGTAGCAATGTCGGCCGCATTTTCCTCAAGCAGGCGCAGTGCCTCGCCATAAAAGGGACGGGCCACCCGATTGACGATAAATCCTGGCGTGGATCGGGCATGTACCGCATGCTTGCGCCAGCGGGTCGCGGTATCGAAAACCTGTGCAGCAACTGTGGCATCGGTTTCAAGCCCTGATATCACTTCCACCAGCTTCATGATCGGCGCCGGGTTGAAAAAATGCATGCCAACCACCTGACCCGGTCGCTTGAGACCCGTAGCGATTGCCGTGATGGATAGCGACGAGGTATTGGTGGCCAGGATCGTATCGTCGCCGCACAGTTGTTCGAGGGTTTGAAATAACTGTCGTTTAACATCGAGATTCTCGACAATCGCCTCGATAACCATCGCGCTGTCGGCCAGGTCTTCGATGCGCTCGGCAGGTATCAGCCGGGTGACGATTGCATCACGGTCGGCGACGTCGATACGACCGCGCGACACCAGCTTGTCGAGGCCCTCGGTGGTCTTCTTGATACCGGCAGCGGCTGCGCCATCTGCAGCGTCGTATAGACGCACGGTATGACCGCCGGCTGCGGCGACCTGAGCGATACCGGCGCCCATGGTGCCGGCGCCGATCACGGCGATGATTTTATCTGTGGTCAATGCGTGTATGGTCATGCAAAAACTTCCCGTCTCGTTTTATAGAATTAAATAACAATCAGACAAAGCGATGGTGTGCCAAAAGTTGTCTGGAACAGACTTATCGGCCTTTGAAGCGGGGTTGCCGCTTGCCCAGAAAAGCGTCGACACCTTCTTTGTAATCCTCACTGCGTCCGGCAATTCCCTGTAGCCGTGCTTCAAGGTCAAGCTGGTTCTCAAGATCGTTGACCACAGCGGCGTTGATGGCCTGTTTGGTCAAGCCGAGTCCGACGGTTGGCTGGCCGGCAAAATGTCGGGCCATAGTCAGGCTTTCGGCTTCAAGGGCGTCATCATCAACGCACTTCCAGATCAGCCCCCACTGTTGCGCCTGCTCTGCGTCAAGCCGATCACCGGTCATTGCCAGTCCCATGGCACGCGCCCGGCCGAGCAGATTGACCAGTTGCCAGGTACCGCCACTGTCGGGAATGAGGCCGATCTTGCAAAACGCCTGGATGAATACCGCTGAACGAGCCGCAATAACGATATCGGCAGCCAGTGCAATATTGGCGCCAGCGCCGGCGGCGATACCGTTGACCGCGCACACAACCGGTTTCGGCAATTCGGTTATCCGTTTGATGAGTGGATTGTAATTATCGCGAATCGATGCTTCGAGATCGGGCGGTGAACCATCCGCATTCACCTTGCGATCACCAAGGTCCTGTCCGGCACAAAACCCCCGGCCGCGCCCGGTCATCAAAAGACAGCGAATATCGGCGTTGCTTTCAACTTCCACGAACGCCTCGCGAACTTCGGCATGCATGGTCGAGTTGAAACTGTTCAGACGATCCGGGCGATTTAATGTCAGCACTGCCACTGCGCTATCGCATTCAAACTCAATGGTCGTAAAGCCCATGCCGAGATTCCCCATTAATGACGGGTTCGATTGTGTTAAACGAACTACGCCGTGATGATATCGCCCGCCAATGGATGATTCAAAGCGCGCCGGACATTGCGAGACGTGAAAAGATCACTATAGATCATTAAAAACCGACACAGTATTAATTCCGATATGAGTCAAGTTTCAACATCGTATCATTGACTTGAATTGCCACCCGTACCTGGAAACTGCCATGCCTTACTACGCAATCGATGGAATTCGCCCCGTCGTTCATCCCGATGCCTACGTTCATCCAACAGCCATCATCATTGGCGACGCCCACATAGGCGCCGGTTGCTATGTCGCCCCGCTGGCGGTGATGCGTGGCGACTTCGGACGGCTGGTACTGGAGCCGGGCAGCAATCTTCAGGATACCTGTGTCATGCACGGCTTTCCCGCCCAGGAAACCCGGGTTGAAGAAATGGGGCATATCGGTCACGGCGCCATGCTGCACGGTTGTCATGTCGGTCGTAACGCCATGGTCGGCATGAATGCGGTAGTGATGGATGGCGCAGTGATTGGCGAGTGCGCCATTGTCGCAGCCAGCACTTTCATCAAGGCTGGCATGCAGGTACCGTCTCGCAGCCTGGTTATAGGCAGTCCCGGGAAAGTAATCCGCACACTTGATGACGAGGAGATTGAATGGAAACGTAAGGGGACGCTGGAGTATCAGGATCTGGCGCGACGCTCGATTCTATCCATGGTCGAAACCCAACCGCTGACCGAAGAAGAACCCGGCCGGCGACGTTTCAGCAGCGACCTTAAACCGCTGTACCAGGCTCGCGAGGGTGAAAACTGAACAACTGCCCGCGAGTGAAGCTATTGGCGCCAGTTTTACCATACCTCGTATCATGCTCCACAGAGATCGGTATGGTTTACAAATATTAAATTATGAATAGTCTCGATGTAATCTCGAAGTTATTACGATCTCGATAATGTCTACATCCAAACTTATCTATCTACATCGGAATCGACGTTATGGCAATTAAGGCGGTAATAATAAACTTCAGGCGTAAGTGCCACTGGACAACACTTGGTTGACCAGCATCATGCTTGTCATTGGGTCGCCCGTGGTGATAGTGTGATGTTTGCCAATCATTGGGGAGGATCTGGCGAGTCGTGGTTCGGAACACTCGTCGTTCAGCGCAACAGCAGACCGATCGAGATATTCTTCAGATCGGTATACTGCTGCTCGATGACTTTACTCTAACTGCATTTGCAGCTTTTCTTGACGCTATCCGCTTGGCCGCGGACAAGGGCGACCAGAGTCGACAGCAGGATTGTGCCTGGACGGTAATGACCATTCATGGTGAAGCAGTCCGGGCCAGTTGCGGTGTCACGGTTCGTCCTCATGATGGTCCTCGCGATCCGTCAAGTTTCCACTACCTTACGGTGGTCGGTGGTTTGCTCAACAACCGTCACCACCGCGACCCCCACCTCAGCAAGTATTTGACGCTTGCAGCGAATAAACGGATACCGCTGATTGGCCTTGGGACCGGCAGCTTCGCATTAGCTCACGCGGGATTGATGAATGGCCGGCGTTGCTGCGTGAGCTGGTATCACCTGGCTGAGTTTCAGGAAGCGTTCCCGGAGCTTGAGGTTGTGGCCGATCAGCTGTTCGTTATAGAGCACGACCGCATCACCTGTGCTGGCGGAACCGGTGTGGTGGATGTCGCCGCGCATCTGCTGGAACAGCATTGCGGCGCGTCGGCTGCCATCAAGGCATTGCGACTACTGCATGTAGAGCATCTGCGCGCGCCGACCACACCACAGTGGCAGTCATCGACCGATTCTGTCGTAGGCGACGCCAAGGTGCGTCGTGCTGTTCTTATGATGGAACAGAATCTTACCAATCCGTTACCAATCTCCAAAATAGCCCAAAGTCTCCAACTTAGCCCACGGCAATTACAACGGAAGTTTCGGCGCGCTACCGGTAAGAGCCTTATGGACTTTTCACGTGAGTTACGGCTCGAATATGCTCGAGAGCAAATATTGAGAACGAAAAGGCCGATCACGAATATTGCCTATGAATGCGGATTCTCTGATTCCTCGCATTTTGCCCGCTGTTATCGCCGTTGTTTCGGTGAGTCGCCGTCTGCTACCCGACGACAGGTGTAGCGACATTGCCCATCAGCCGAGGAGTATGAATGACTATCTGTCTCCTGAATGTCCGGATTCATCATGTCCGTGTAGTACCGATTGATGACCTTCGCGTTCTAGTAGCCAACACAGTAAACATCGAAAATTGATATCACGTTGCCACTTGTATCGACTGTGTTATTGGCCGGTATGGGAGTAGCTAATCCTGAAAATCGAGGTATTACCCATGAAAAAGTCATTTGCAATAACGGTACTCGCCATCGTGGCAGGGCTCTCTGGTGGAACTGCTAACGCCGAGGAAAAAGTGCTCAATGTACTGAGCTATGGTGGTCCATGGAATGAAGTCCAGGAACAACATGTACTCGCCCGTTTCAAAGAGGAAACCGGCTACGATGTCAATCTCGGCCAGCAGGCAGTAAATGCGGTGCCGTTGATTACCGCCTCCAAGGAAAACCCGGTTTGGGATCTGGTATGGATGTCGGCAGAGGATCACGCGGTGCTCAGCCGTGAGGGTCTGCTGGAGCCACTGAACTACGGCAATCTCCACAATGCGGCGAATCTTTACGATAATGCTCGCCTGGAGGACGGAGTCATAACTTCCTATGCCGCAGTGGCGATGGTTTACAACACAGAGAAGTTCGAGTCGCCACCCACCTCCTGGCAGGACATGTGGGACCCGCGCCTTAAAGGACACGTTATCGTGGGTGATCTGCCACACAGTTACGGCATGAGTTTTCTCGTCATGACTGCCCGTCTGGCAGGTGGAGGCGAAGACAACATAGATCCGGGGTTCGCCCGTATGAAGGAATTAAAGCCATCAATCGCTGCGTTCTACAAGAACTCCGGGGTTGCTAACCAGCTATTTCAGCAGGGAGAGGCCTGGATTGCACCTTGGTATCATGGCCGTGCCAAATACGGCGCTGACCGCGGCATTCCTCTTGACTACGTGATCCCAGAGGAGGGAGCACCACCCTACCTTTCAGTGTTGGGCGTCGTAAAGGGTACCGACAAACAGGCACTTGCCGAACGTTTTATCGACATGTGCCTGGATGCCGCTCCTCAGACCGGTTGGGCCGAGATCATCGGAGCAGGGCCAGCGAACAAGACCGTCGTACTGGGTCCCGAAATCGCCAGTCGAGTGCCTTATGGACCTGATCAGATCAGCAAACTTGTAATGCTTGATTGGAAGAAGATTGTTGAGATGCAAGATGAGTGGACAGAGCGATGGCGTAAAGAGATCGCTCAATAAGAGGCGAGAATCTGGTGGGTAGATCGTATGTTATTGGACGGGGCGTTTGCACTGGAATCAAGGAGCGGGCCAATGCCGATCGTATCTCCAGTCGATAGCGACGTAACTGCAACCGTGGACCTTGAGCTGCGGGCAATATACAAGCAGTTTGAGCGAGTCGTCGTGGTCGACGGCGTGTCCCTCAGTGTCGCGAAGGGAGAATTCATTTCCCTTCTCGGCCCGAGTGGTTGCGGCAAGACCACGATTCTTCGCATGGTGGCCGGGTACGAACAACCCAACAGGGGAGAGATTCTGATCGGAGGTCGAAGCGTCAGTGGAATACCGCCTTACCGACGCAATGTTGGTATGGTATTCCAGAGCTATGCTTTGTTTCCTCATCTTACGGTTGCAGAGAATATTGCTTTCGGACTCAAGGAACGGCGGATACCTGCCAGCAAAATCCGCGATAAGGTGCGTGAGTTCATGGATCTTGTACATCTCAATAGGCTGGGTGAGCGATATCCTAATCAGCTCTCTGGTGGCCAGCAACAACGGGTTGCCCTGGCCCGTGCACTAGTGATTAAACCGGATATTCTTTTGCTCGACGAGCCGTTGAGCAATCTCGACGCGAAGCTGCGTGAAGAGATGCGGATCGAAATCAAGCAACTGCAGGCCAGTCTCGGAATAACCACCGTGTTCGTTACTCATGACCAGAACGAAGCACTGACGTTGTCGCACCGCGTGGTGCTGATGTCCAACGGCGGTGTCCAACAGGTCGGTACGCCTACGGAAGTGTACCAACATCCAGCAACCCGATTTGCATTCGAGTTTCTTGGTGGAACCAACGTCTTCCCTGGTCGTGTAATGAAGCGCTCTGACGACGTAACGACTTTTCAGACTGGCTCGGGCTTGACCATCACGGCATCGAATGGGAAGACGACGAATGCTGACGACTTCGCCTGTCTTGGTATCCGGCCAGAGAATATTCACTTTGGAGAGGGGCGCGGTGCGCAAGTTAATACGCCCAACCGATTCCCGGCAATTGTTGAAGAGAGTTTCTATCGAGGCTGGACACGGGAAGTAATTGTTCAACTAGCTTCTGGTGACCGTTTGCGGTTAGTCAGAATTACCCCGCGTGAGGGCGATACACGGCCAGAAGATGAGCCGGGCGCCGAGGTTGTGATTGAGTGGTCGCCTGAAGATTCCTACCTGCTGTTAGACCATTGATGGCTATCCGTACCAAGGTTTACCCGGAGTCCAATGGCGTCCGATTTCGGCTCACCGGTACTTGTGTGCGTCAGTTTTCATTACTTGTACCCGCTCTGACGGTACTCTTTGTGGGTTTTGCCATCCCGTTCGCTATTCTCGTTTCATACAGTCTCCAGCAGCCATCAGACGGGAGTATTGTAGAATACGGACTTGCGAATTTTCTCAAGTTGATCACGGAACCTCTCTACCAGAAGACGATCCTGACCACGCTTGGAATCGCGCTTGCAGTAGTTCTAGTCACGTT
>BQJD01000034.1 GCA_021604525.1 marine bacterium B5-7
ATGGCGACGCCCTGCAGCCGTTCACGCAGCTCGTCGGGCAATGCCCGGTAGGCCGAATACTGATTGGCGAAGTGGGTGTCCCCACCAGCACTCGGCAGTTCGACCGCGTAGAGCATGCTGGCCGTCGGTGGCACCGGACGATAGGTCATGTCCGAGTGCCAGTTCGCCTCCTTGTTGGCCAGGCCGCCAACGGCCTTGCCGTCCACCTTGACGTTGGAGATGACCGTGACGAAGCGGCTCGTCTGGCGGCGCGCATCGTCTTCGGCCACCTCGTCCAGCGGGCGGCCTTCCAGCGGACCGAAGCGCGCCGCGAACGCCGTCAGGGCTGCGTCATCCAGTGATTGACCGCGGACCACCAGCACCAGATGCTCCAGCCACGATGCGTAGAGCGTCTCGAAGTCCGAATCGGACAGGGTCGTCACATCCAGGCCGGTCACTTCGGCCCCGAGCTGTTCGCCAAGAGGGGTGATCTGCATGTTGTCGCTCCCGCAGGTCCTGGCCCGAATCATCGGACACGCGCGTGCAGAGCTTACCCGAAGGCTGCAGGTCCTCAGACCCGCCGCACGGTCCGCCAGGATCGAGGCCGCTGCGCCGCGGGTTCGCTGCCAGCTACCCGGCGCATCCGCAAATTCAGCCTGAAATCTGCGAAACGGGCCCGGAAAGTGCGATTGCGCACACGAATCCGGATTTTCCCTAGTCATGCCAAATCGATACCGCCCTAGTATCAAGGCTGGTTGGACAAGGAAGTCCTCCTTCAAGCGCACCCGACAGGACGCCGCAATGCGCACCACCTTCAGCACCCTGGCCCGGCTTCTCGGCCTGCGCCAGCCACCACCGGACCCACCGCGCTGGCAGCGCCTGAGCGACGCAGACCCCGAGCGCTGCCGGACCGAGCTCGCCGCCCTGCCCCTGAACCTCACCCTGCCCCGCGGCCGCTGCGCGCCCAAAGGCGCCCGCACCCCACTCGAGCAGGCCCAGGATGAGCGCGCGAGACTCAACCTCGACCTGATCGGCTTCGAGACCCGCGGCCGCATCTGACCCGCCACTCGAGCGGCGTGCCCGATCGCCTCCGAATCTCGTACAATGCCCGTCCTGCGCCGCCAGTCGGCGCGGAAGGCACCCCGCCTTGACCCATCGGGCCGTTAGCTCAGCTGGTAGAGCATCTGACTTTTAATCAGGTGGTCGCAGGTTCGAATCCTGCACGGCCCACCACTTTAATCAATCATTTAGAGTGCTTCTCCAGGTTCATGTAATGCAAGGCTTTCCACATATCTATAAAGTTATGGCGACAGCGGATCCCGAGGGGGATGTGTGTCTTTCAGGCGATGGGCTGGATGAGATTCCGTCTGCACCGCCTGTGGAATTTGGTGGTCCCGGTAACCGTTGGTCGCCGGAGTCGTTGCTGGTCGCGGCAGTTGCGGATTGTTTCATCTTAAGCTTTCGGGCAATTGCCAGAGCGTCCAAACTATCCTGGAATTCATTGAAATGTGAAGCGGAAGGTACCCTCGAACGTGGCGACGGCGCAACGAGCTTTACGAACTTTGTGATTCACGCAACGCTTGTCGTGCCCCATGACGCGAATGAGGAGCGTGCACATCGACTACTGGAGAAGGCGGAGAAAGCTTGCCTGATTACGAATTCGCTGTCGGGTACGACCCACCTGGATGCTAGCGTGGTGAAAGAGGCATAGCCAGTCGCAGTGGTTTTACCTGGTTTTTCAATCATACCAGAACACCAGACTTTTGTGGTTTGATATCAGGCATCTGTCTCGCTCCATACGGCGAATTCGTTACCGCTGGGTTCAACGAAGTGAAACCGTCTGCCGCCGGGGAAAGAAAAAATGTTCTTCACAATACGACCGCCGGCTTTTTCGACTATTGACCGGGTTTCTTCGAGCCGGCTGCTGTAGAAAACAATCAGGGCACTGCCATTGTCTTGCGTTGCGGATAATTCTGATTGATAAAACCCTCCATCCAGACCTTCATCCGAAAATGCCGTGTATTCTGGGCCGTAATCGACAAACGTCCAGTTAAACGCAGCTTCAAAGAATAGTTTTGTGGCAGCCAGATCGCTTGCCGGGAATTCTACGTAGTTAATCTTTCCATGTTCATTCATGAGTGTAATGCCAGATAAGATGGTTGCAGGTTAAGCAGAATCGATCTGACCAACGAACCGGTTAAGATCGCATAAATCTTTTGTTCATGGGCTGAGTGACAGATCCATTTCATACCTTACTCGACGGCGTTCAAATTGCAACGACGCGCTGGATAACCCAGAACATGGCGATACTGCCGATGATATATGCCGGTGTAAGTTGTACCCATCGTGGCCAGTTGATTCTGATGCGATGGTTGAGGGTTGCCAGTATCGTGAATGCGCCGACGAATAGTAACTGATCGGCCTCCATGCCAACGTTAAAGAATAACAGTGCAATGAGAATCGCGTTTTGGAGTAAACCGATTTCACTCAAGGCACTTGCGAAGCCGAACCCGTGCAGTAACCCAAAGGTGAAGTCAACGACCCAGGGCCAGCGTGCAGTCAGTCCTTGTCTGCCATGATAACCAGGTGCGATTTCTGTAGTGGCAAAACTGAGGGAAAGCGTAATCACGGCTTCAACCGGCACGGATGGTAAATACACCAGGTCGAGTGTTGCCAATGCAAGGGTGATACTGTCGGCGACAGTAAAGGTCGTGATTTAACCTGTCACAAAGGTATATGGTTATTGTCTCTCGGGAGATATCAACCATGCGGCCAACAGGAGGCGTTTCAAGGATGTACGAACCCGTTTCATGTTGCATGAGTCGATAATCCGATAATGAATTCAACACAATTTATCTGTAGGATGTGGAGGATAACTCGGTCCAACTATCAAGAACATTGCCGATGTCGTCCATATCCCTGAATGCTGTTGAAAAGTACTACGACTCAACAGCCGCTTTACAAAAAACCGATCTTTCGATTGAGGCTGGAACATTTACCGTTCTGCTCGGCCCATCGGGCTGTGGCAAGTCGACAACGCTCAGGTTGATAGCCGGTCTCGAATCACCGACCTCCGGTACTGTTGAGATAGGCGGGCGGGACGTTACCAACTTGCCGCCCGCAGAGCGTGGCCTGTCGATGGTGTTTCAATCCTATGCGCTTTTCCCGCATCTGTCTGTTGCAGAAAACATTCAATTCGGTTTGAAGGTTCGTCGTGTCCCGGCAGCGGAACGCAGGCAGCGACTTGAAAAGACCTGCGCATTATTGAGTCTGAGCGAGCTGGTCGATCGAAAACCCTATCAACTGTCCGGTGGTCAACAACAGCGCGTTGCGCTCGGGCGGGCAGTCATCTCGGAGCAGAAAATCTGTTTGATGGACGAACCGTTGTCCAATCTGGACGCCAAGCTTCGGCACGATATGCGTAGGGAGTTATGTGCGCTGCAACGCAAACTGGACCTGACGGTGGTTTACGTGACGCACGATCAGACAGAGGCCATCACCATGGCCGATCAAGTCATACTTTTGAACTCAGGTTCCATAGAACAACATTGTGGGCCGCGTGAGTTATATGAGAAACCCCGTACTCTCTTTGCGGCACGTTTCATCGGCCAACCAGCGATGAATATCGTTAATCTCGTTCGATTCGAAAACGAGCAGTACACAACACCGGGCAGCGATAGCCCTTTTATTCGCTTGGTTGGAAACGATTTGCCGGATGTGATTTCTCTTGGCATTCGCCCGGAGGATATTTCTGTATCGGATCATGATGGTATTTCTGTAATAGTTTCCGGTGGAGAATACCTTGGTGCCGACTTGATGCTTAATTGTATGCTTGGCGGTTCACCGGTAATCATACGTTGTCCGCCGGAACGGCTTGATGATTTTGGTTCAACGGGTCTGGATGATGTACATCAGAAGGTCAGCTTGAATTGGCTGCCGCGAAAGATTCATTTGTTCGATGATAAAAGCGGGAAACGCCGAGACGATCTTGCCGCTCAGTTAATAACCTGATAACAACTGGACGACAGGGGCAGGTTCAAGTCCTGCATGTTGCGAATAATTGATACCAACACATAGCGAGGTGAATATTGATGAAACAAACACGCCAAAGAATGGCTGCCTTAATCGGCGCCGTGACTTTAACCCTGTCCGTAGCCATGCCTGCACAGGCGGTCGACCTGCAATTCTTTTTCCCTGTAGCAGTCGGCGGTAAGGCTGCTGAAACCATTGAATCGCTGACCAGGGAATATGTGTCCAGCAACAGTGATGTAAATATTGAGGCTGTTTATGCCGGCAGTTATCAGGATACCGTAACCAAGGCATTAACCGCAGCGCAAGGTGGCAAACCGCCGCAACTCGCGGTAATTCTGGCCGTTGATATGTTTACGCTGATCGATGAAGACCTTATTGTGCCGTTTGACGACTTGCTGTCAGACGCCGACAAGAAAGATTGGATCGGTGGTTTTTATCCTGCCTTCATGGAAAACAGCCAGACTGGCGGTAAAACCTACGGTATTCCATTTCAACGTTCCACGCCGGTACTTTACTGGAACAAGGATGCATTTGCCGAAGTTGGGCTCGATCCGGATACGCCGCCAGCGACGTGGGATGAAATGGTCTCTTTCGGTGAGAAGCTCGTAAAGAAAGATGGCGATGGTAATGTTGTTCGCTGGGGCGTGCGCATACCGTCATCGGGATTTCCTTATTGGTTGTTTCAGGGTTTGACGACGCAAAATGGCGTCATCTTGATGAACTCTGATGGCAACGAGACCTATTTTGACGATCCAAAAGTTGTCGAAGCGCTGCAATATATGGTGGATCTCAGTCAGAAGTACGGTGTCATGGCGCCGGGAATTATCGAGTGGGGCACAACGCCAAAAGCATTTTTCGAAGGTGCAACGGCAATGATGTGGACCACGACGGGGAACCTGACCAATGTTCGTACTAACGCGCCATTCCCATTCGGTGTTGCCATGCTTCCAGCCAAGGAACGACGTGGCGCTCCGACAGGCGGCGGAAATTTCTACATTTTCAAGGATTCGAGTGATGAGCAGAAGAAAGCGTCGGTCGATTTCGTGAAGTGGATCACCGCGCCGGAGCAAGCAGCCCAATGGACGATTGCAACGGGTTACGTGGCGCCGCGACCGGATGATTGGGAAACACCGGCACTCAAGGCGTATGTCGAAGACTTTCCGCCCGCACTGGTTGCACGGAACCAGTTGGAATTTGCGGTTGCCGAACTGTCGACATATCAGAATCAGCGTATAACCACAATATTCAATGATGCGCTTGAAGCTTCTATCACTGGAGAAAAAGCGCCGCAGGCAGCACTTGCAGAGGCACAGGAAAAAGCAGATCGCATATTAAAAGATTATCGCTAGTGAAACAGGCGACGGGGACTTATTCCCGTCGCCATTTTTTAACTGACCATGCGTAACACCATAAATCTCAGGTTATCGTGGGTAAATGCGTGGCTATTGCTCACGCCGGCGATGATTCTTGTCATCGGGTTTACCCACTTCCCCGCGGTTAAAACCTTCTGGAATAGTTTCTTCTCAACACCTCGCGGTAAACGGCCTGCAGTATTTACGGGCCTTGAGAACTATCATTACCTGCTGCAAGACGATATTTTCTGGACAGTACTCAAGAACAACTTGCTGTTTTCACTTGGAACGGTGCCCACATCGGTTTGTATTGCCCTTGCGATGGCTCTATGGGTGAATGGCAAGCTTCACGGCCGGGGATTTATGCGAATGGCGTTCTTTACGCCGACTGTGTTACCCCTCATCGCCGTTGCCAATATATGGTTGTTCTACTACACGCCAGGCTTTGGACTAATCGATCAGATTCGATCCCTGTTCGGTCTGCCGGAACAAAACTGGCTGGGTAATCCAGACTATGCCCTGGCCGCTGTAATTGTGGTCGCGATATGGAAGGAGGCTGGATTTTTTATGGTTTTTTATCTTGCCGCTCTACAGTCGATTCCTCCGAATCTGCGTGAAGCGGCGCAGTTGGAAGGTGCCAGTAGTTGGTATTTCTTTAGACGTGTTGCGTTTCCCCTGTTAATGCCGACCACGTTGTTTGTGTCAGTCAATGCGGTAATAAATTCGTTTCGGCTAGTCGATCACATCTTCGTCATGACTGAGGGTGGCCCTAATAATGCCTCGTCACTATTGCTGTTTTATATATATGAGACTGCATTCAAATTTTGGGAAACCGGATATGCTGCAACGTTGACTGTGGTTCTTGTGGTACTGCTCTCGATTTTTAGCGTCGGGCAGTTTTTCCTTGTTGATAAGCGGATTCACTACCGGTAATACCATGCGCCAGGTTGACTACGGATCCAGTCTCAATCTAATCGCAGCCTGGCTCGTGGCATTGCTGTGGTTCTCGCCGTTGGCCTATGCATTGTGGACGGCAATACATCCAGTCGCTTATGAAGTCCGCTTCGATCTTACTGCACCACTGACATTTGAAAATTTTATAGATGCTTGGGCGGCAGCACCGTTCGCAAGATATTTTTTAAATACGGTAATCCTTGTCACCATGATTCTGGTAGCACAGTTTGTCCTGTGCACACTTGCAGCCTATGCCTTTGCCAGATTTGAGTTCCGTGGTCGCGAAGTGATGTTCGCCCTGGTGCTGGTACAGCTTCTGGTCATGCCGGATATACTGATCGTCGAAAACTACAAGACCATGCGTGCCCTTGGTCTCGTAGATACCATCGTCGCGATTGGTTTGCCTTATATGGCATCCGGTTTCGGGATATTTCTACTCCGGCAAACATTCAAGACAGTACCCAAGGAACTTGAAGACGCTGCGCGGGTGGAAGGTGCCGGTTTATTTCAGATTCTTTGGCGTGTTTATATACCGCTGGCCAAGCCCACCTATCTTGCCTATGGCCTGGTTTCGGTGAGCTATCATTGGAATAACTTCCTGTGGCCATTGATCGTTACCAATTCTGTTGAGACCCGACCTGTTACCGTGGGCCTTAGCATCTTTGCCGCGGTAGATTCCGGCGTACAATGGTCAATCATGAATGCTGCGACACTCATGACATCGGGGCCACTATTAATTGCATTCCTGCTATTTCAACGTCAGTTTGTGCAAAGCTTCATGCGCGCCGGTATTCGTTAAATATCTATCCGGTCGTATTTTTTCCTCTTCAAAGAAACCCAGGCATCGTGATATGAAAATCGGTCGTTCCTTTCGATTTACTAACGCACTCGTGCGATCGCCGGCAAGAAGTATTGCTGATGGATTGCGCGCACATGGCCAGCCGGACCCGGATCACAAAACGTTTATGTCGGAACACGACGCGTATGTTGACCAGTTAAGACAGTCAGGTCTTAACACCACGATTCTCCCTTCGCTTGAAGATTACCCGGATTCTGTTTTTATTGAGGACGCCGCACTGTGCTTCGATGGTGTCGCAGTCGTTTTGAGGCCAGGCGCTCCGAGTCGACGTGGCGAAGCGCCAGCGTTATTACAGCCACTTGGTGAGTTATTCAGTGAAACTCATCAGTTGGGTGGTGAAGGTTTTGTTGATGGCGGCGATATTCTGTTGACCGATACCGACGCATTTATTGGACTTTCCGAACGCACTAATCGACAAGGTATCTCAGCGCTTGAGCTCATACTTGCACGGTACGATTATACGGTTCGTGTCGTTGAGACACCGCCAGGTGTTCTGCATTTTAAATCCGCCTGCGGTTTGTTGGATAGTGAAACAATCTTTGCAACGAGGGAGCTTGCTGCAACGGGCTGCTTTCAAGACTATCGCGTTATCGTAGCGCCAGATGGGGAAGGGCCGGTGGCAAATCTTGTGCGTGTTAATGATGACGTGATCATGCGTTCAGGTTTTCCGAAATCCGAATTGTTGCTGAAAGATGAAGGGTATTCAGTGAAAGTGTTGTGTGTTGGAGAAGCGGCGAAAGTGGATGGTGGGTTATCCTGCATGTCGCTTCGCTTTACGCTCGACTAGCCAGTTTCCATCAATGTGCATTGATATTTTTTTACGTACAGGAAATCCTGATGACGGCATCGACAGCAGCTTTTAGTCATATCACGCTGGGCACGAATGATCCCGCGAGAGCAACCCGGTTTTACGATGCCGTATTGAAGCCGCTGGGGTTTTCGCGCATGCCAAAACCGGCTGACAAACCGCCTTGTTACGCCAAGAATGCTGAGATACCATTTCTGTATCTCTATAAGCCGTATGATGGTCGTCCGGCAACTTGGGGTAATGGAACCCATATCGCATTTCTGGCAGAAACGCGCGACGAGGTTGATAATTTTTATGTAGCTGCACTCGACAGAGGCGGTATCGATGAGGGGCCGCCAGGTCTACGTGCCGATTATGGTCCAGACTACTATGCCGCTTATGTGCGGGATCCGGATGGAAACAAGCTGCAGGCAGTATGTTACGCAGAGGAATAAGTAGTTTGAGTGACGATAGGTGTTTTAAAAATTACTAGCCGGATTTTATTTTCGATCGATTAGCCTTCAGTTCCTTTAGAACACCAATCCCCTTCTTTCTTTGCGCTTCCAGGATTTTGAGCTGTTGCTCAATTCTCTCTCGCTCATCTTTTTTGGCAGACTCCAGTTCATCGAGAAGATGATTGCGCTTTTTTTTCATTTTCTTAAGCACCTTCTTCAGTTCATCGTACTCTTGCGACTGTTGTCTCAAGTCGGCATCGAGCAATTCGGATAGTGTGCTTAGGAGTGCCTTTAATTTCATGTTGAAGTCGCTATGGTGTTTTAATCTCATTTTCAGGATGCGTAACAGTTTCCGCTCCTGTGAGATTCTCGCGATTAATTAGTTCAGCGATTTCTTCTTCGCCGAGAGAAAGCCCGACCTCTACCTGATGAGCGTCACTTTTACGTCGTACAAATAAAGTTTCTGCGGCTGTCAAAAGATCGTTACATGCGTCGTGAGCATAGACATAATCATTCATCAGAGAAACGGCAATATCAGGCGTGATCCTATGGCTGCGTATAAGTTCATCGAGCGTTCCGTCTGCGACAATGTCATTGCGAGCCAATTCGATCCTAGCTTCGTCATATGTCAATATTGTGACATCTTCGGTTGTGGCGTTTTTCATGGTATTGATTGCACGCAACGTATTGGCAATGAAAGTTCGAATCTTGTCGTACTGATCACGTACTGCTGGATTGCGCGATACCATGTGTACCAGCAGATTCTTTTGCAGGTGTTTTATTGCTTTAAGTGCTTCGACAATCTTTGCACCGGCGGATCGATAGAGGCGAAGGGCTTCCATTTGCTGGGGGTTTCGGGGAGAGCCAATTTGGCTAATGAACTCAACGATTGCACCGTAAAGTGATTTGACATTGAGCGTGTATTTCTCATTGATATCTTCGCGGATAACTTTGCGTGCCTGTGCAACGACCTCTGGGATACTGCGATCGGAATAGAGTTCAGAGCGAGGTAAACAGAGGGACTGTGTAATGATTCGTTCAGCGGTTTCGTAAAGTCGAATCGTTTCGTTGCGTACGGCTTCAACCGATGTGTCTGCAAATTGCTTTACCGATTCATTGAGATATTTGGGTCTTTTAACTCCGGGTGCAGGAGCGTGGAAACGTTTCACCAGAAAAGCTTCCAGCGTGTTGACCAGTGGAAGCATCAGGATCAGACCGGTGATATTAAACAGACTGTGAAATAGGGCGAGGCGGGTGGTATCGTTTTCAAGGCCTATCAGTGTCGATATCCAATCTACGGCTTTCATAAACTCGCCGATAAAAATAATGGCGACAAGGCCCGTCGTGATATTAAAAATAAAGTGAGCGGCTGCAAGTCGTTTGCCATCCTGATTGGAGCCGAGACTGCCGATAATTGCAGTGATTGTTGTACCAACATTGGAGCCTATGGATAATGCCAACGCGTTCTCATAGCTTAATTGTCCGGCGGCCAGTCCGGTGAGGATTAAAACGAGAACTGCGTGGCTTGACTGCATGACGACTGTCGCAGCCAATCCGATTCCGGTGTAGATGAGTAGGCCTTTGAAGCCGCCGATGCTAAAGCGCGAGAGATCGATGGATGACCGAAAGGCTTCGAATCCCTGTTTCATGAACTCGATGCCGAGGAAAAGGAACCCGATACCTAGCAGTACGTATCCCGCGCCCTTAGCCGCCTGACTTTTCTGGAATATAAGCAGCACTCCGACCACCAGCAGTGGCATAGCCCAGACAGCCAGGGAGACTTTTAGCCCGAAACCGGCCACAAGCCATGCGCCGGTGGTCGTGCCGAGATTGGCGCCGAATATGATGCCGATGCCGCCTGCCAGCGAAATCAGTCCGGATGACAGGAATGATATCGTCAGAAGAGATATGAGCGAGCTTGATTGGACCAACGTCGTTGAGACAATGCCGAAAGTCAGGCTCTTCCACAATCGGTCGGTACTCTTTCGCAGAAGTGCATCGAGCGTTCCTCCGGCGAATGTGCGAAATCCGTCTTCGAGCGCCAGCATGCCGAACAGAAAGACCGCAACACCGGCACTAATCTGCTTGAAGTCGGGGCTTAAATAGAATCCGTACAATAAGATTAGAACGGTAAATGGAAGGATCAATCGACGGATCATATTGAACGGGTGCTTGCGAATGCTGCCTTTTAGTTTGTAAAGATCACTTCAAATTATACGAGTTAGGGAAGCAACATACCGCGAATCGTATAGTACAGTATTGCTGCCAGCAATCCGGACGCAGGTACAGTAATGATCCAGGCCGCGGCAATTTTCAATAAGGCAGAGCGCTTGACCAGTTCCTGACGATATACCCTGCGAAGACTTTTTCGTTCTTCTTTGGATATTAGAACTATCCCTTTGGATTTGAGTATACGCAACATGTCGCCTTTCTCATGGAAGGATGCATTGTTGAATCGTTCAAGATACTCCTCGACAACCTGTCGATCAGCTCCAACATGATGTAGCTCGATTTCATCGATGATGGCTCGATAAGTAACTTTCAAATGTTCGCGTAAAAACCCGACTCCGAAAACGCCACCTACTGCTATATGGGTCGAGCTGACTGGCAGGCCGAGCTGACTTGCAATAATGACAGTAATCGACGCGGCCATGGCAATGCAGTAGGCACGCATACGGTCGAGTTCGGTAATCTCCGAGCCAACTGTTCGTACCAGTTTCGGTCCGTACAGTGCCAGGCCAAGTACAATTCCTATGGCGCCAACCATCAACACCCAAAGAGGCACAGCTGCTTTTGTAGCCACTGCGCCATGCAAGATAGATTCGTTAATTGCGGCAAGCGGTCCCACTGCGTTGGCGACATCATTCGCGCCGTGAGCGAAACTGAGTAACGCCGCCGCAAATATCAGTGGTATGGTGAATAATTCGTCGATGCTGGATTTTGTGTTCTCAATATTTCCCGCAGTGCTGCGAACCAGCCATCGAACCAGGTACCAGATAACCACACCGAAAAAGAAACCCCCGATAAAGGCGACTGGAAAACCAATCTTGACCATTTTTGACAGGCCTTTCATCACCAGGTAGGTTGCGAAGGCCCAGGCCATTAGCCCAACCAGGGTTGGAACATGGCGTTTAGCAGCTTCCACCATATCTTTCTGGTAGGTAATGCCGCGTTTTATTGCATACAGGAACGCTGCTGCAATGAACCCACCCATGACTGGAGATATCACCCAGCTAGCCACAATTTTCGCAAATTGATCCCAGTTTGCGATTCCAATGCCGCCCGCCGCAATTCCTGCGCCCAAAACGCCGCCGACAATGGAGTGTGTCGTCGATACGGGTGCGCCGATGGCGGTGGCGGCATTCAGCCACAGTGCGCCCGCCAGCAGCGCGGCCATCATGATCCAGATAAAGGTATCGGCGTCCTGAATCATGGCCGGGTCAATAATGCCTTTTTTTATTGTACTGACGACATCGCCGCCGGCTATCAACGCACCACCTGCCTCGAATATGGCAGCTATCATAATAGCGCCAGTCATTGTCAAAGCTCTCGATCCGACTGCCGGACCGACATTGTTGGCTACATCATTGGCGCCGATGTTGAGCGCCATGTAGCCGCCAATCATCGCTGCGACTACCAGCAACACGAGGTTCGGTGAGTGCCCTGCAATCGAGCGTGAGTACAGCATGATGATGACGATAAAAAGCAATGCCGTGCCGATCCTGAAAAGCTCACCGCGACCGAATCGGGTGGCTTTTTCTATCGACTGAATATTTTCTAGATCCATACCCGGGATAACCTCAAGTGAGAAATTCTATTGAGTACAAATGCGAAGTATATTTATTCACAATAAACGCAATTGAGAGAACCATATGCGATCCAGGTCACATACTGATTGGTTAATACGTGCAAAATACAGTTGGAAAAGCACCGAGTCAGGTGGTAGCACTCGGTCGGTGTGAATCAGTCGTGCCCAATGCCTATGGTGGAAGTGGGGTGTTCTAAAACGTCCGGAAGGCTATTTTCCTGTGAATTCAGGTTTTCGTTTCTCCAGAAATGCTGTCATTCCTTCGTGTTTATCCTTCGACGAAAAAAGAATCTGCAGGGCTTTACGTTCAAGTGCCAGGGCAGCGCTGAGCGGTGCATCGGTGCCGTGAAGGATTACTTCCTTGATCTGGGCAATGGCAATTGGGGGCAGGGCGGCGATTCTCGATGCCATCTCCATAGCGGTCTCCATCACCGCGTCGTCGTCGGTGAGCTTGCTGATCAAACCCATTTCACAGGCTTCACTGGCAGAGATGATCTCACCCGTCAGGCACAACCGCATGGCGACGAACTTACCCACTGCACGGGTGAGACGCTGAGTACCTCCCGCACCTGGCATTATGCCGACATTGACTTCAGGCTGGCCGAGTTTCGTGCCTTTGCCGGCGATGATGATGTCGGCATGCATGGCGAGTTCTAGACCGCCACCGAGCGCATATCCATTGATTGCCGCGATTATTGGTAGCGGGCAGTCGGCAATCGCCTGCCAGAGACGTTCGGTATGACGAAGATACATATCGATTGCCTCGAGGCGAGACATATCGTCGATATCCGCGCCTGCGGCAAAGCACTTTTCATTGCCGGTGAGTATCACGCAGCGGAGCTTTTCGTTGTCAACAAACTGACGGAATATTTCCGCCATGACCTGTCGGACTTCAAGATTGAGTGCGTTGCGTACCTCTGGACGATTGATGCGAACGACCGCGATAGCTGGATCTGGATACTCTACGAGAACGACATCGGCCATGGTTGTTACCTTGCGCGTGCAATACAGCGCGTGTATTGAAATTATTAAGCGATTACAGCGGATTGTCAGGATCGAAATTCGGACGGCGCTTCTCTTGCAAAGAGTTAAGGCCTTCTTTTACGTCGGGTCCTTTGAATCCCATGAACTCGAGTGCAAGCGATGTATCGAACGTGGGGCCTGCCATACGCAACCAGTTGTTCAGGGCGTATTTTGTCCAACGAATGGCGGAGGGTGAACCCGCAGCCAGTTTAATGGCGACTTCAAGTGCGCGTTCATGAATCACATCGTCGTCTACACATAACGACACCAGGCCGATACGCTCGGCCTCTTCGCCGCTGACGGCTTCGCAGAGTAACAGGTAATACTTCGATTTAGCCATACCGCACAATAGCGGCCAGATGATGGCGGCATGATCACCGGCCGCCACGCCCAAACGAGTATGACCATCAATTATCCGTGCTGATCGCGAGGCGATGGAAATATCAGCCAGAAGCCCGGCCACCAGTCCCGCACCGACTGCGGGACCCTGCATCGCAGAGACAATTGGTTTGGAACAGTTGATGATGTTGTAAACGAGATCGCGGGCCTCTTTCCAGACACGTGTCAGGGTGTCGAAGTCCTCTGTCATTTCCTTGACCAGATCAAGATCGCCGCCTGCGGAGAATGCATCGCCTGCACCGCGGATGATTACTGCATTCACGGCGCTGTCGGCATCGATATCCCGCCATATCCGGGTAAGCTCACCATGCATTATGGAGTCGGCGGCATTCATGCGTCCCGGGCTATCCATTGTTACACGCAGTACTTTTTTCGACGGCCAGTCGAACTTCAGACGCTCATAGTCGGTGTAGCGATTACTCATATCTTTTTATCCCGTTCTTTCCAGTAGGCCTCGCGAAGCAGGTTTTTTTGAATTTTGCCAATGGGAGTTTTTGGAAAACTGTTGACAAAGTCAACAGATCTCGGACGTTTGAATCGAGCAAGATGACCAGCACAGTGATCAATGAGTTCCTGTTGATCCACCGTCATTCCCGATTTCAGCACAATCTGAGCGATGGGCACTTCACCCCACTTGTCGTCCGGAACCCCGAACACCGCACACTCGGCGACAGCGGGATGTTCGTATAATACATTCTCGATTTCCTTTGGATACACGTTCTCGCCGCCGGAGATAATCATGTCTTTTGAACGATCGATCAAAGTAATGAATCCGTCCTCGTCAATGGTGCCGACATCGCCAGTCCAGCCCCACCCATGATGAAAAAATCCGGCAGTTTGTTCTGGCTCGTTATAGTACTCGAGCATCACATTGTCTCCTTTGGAGACAATCTCGCCAATGACACCGGGTGCAACGGGATTACCATCCGGGTCAACCACACTGACATCAACGTTGTATGCCTGTCGGCCAACGGATCCGAGTTTCTCGGGTAGATACCAATAGCGTAGGGAGGTAAGTACACCCACTTCCGATTGCCCGTAGATCTGGGTGAGTTTTACATTGGGTAGTTTGTCCAGCATGTCGCGCTGAACCCAGTCCGGCATCGGTGCCCCGGCGAAGGAAAGCTTTCGCCAGGAGCTAAAATTATCCGCATCAAAATCAGGATCGGAAATCACCATGGCGACCTGGGTTGGAACCATGAACGCAGCAGTCATTTTATTCTGTCGAACCATTTTCGCGAAGTCGGCAACGTCCCACTTGGAAAGCAGAGTTACTGTTGCGCCTGCCAATATTGCCGGTTGATACATGATATTGAGCGCCGCGACATGAAACATGGGTGTCACGATGCCGACAACGTCACGTTCGTCGATGGCTTCTTCAACCATGACTGTATGAGCGGTTATCGCGCGATTACGATGACTCGTCAACACACCCTTGGGTCGGCCCGTCGTGCCGCCGGTATAGGTCATGCAAAAAGGGTCGTCTTCATGGATATCTATATTCGGATAAGAATTTCCAGTGTTATCGATAAATGACTTGAAAGTATCGTCACCATCACTACCGATCCGAATCAGCCGCTTGAGCTTGGGCAAATCATCTTTAACAGCAGCAATTTTCTCTTCGAATAATTCATCGAAAAACAGGATCTCGATATCGGCCTTGTCGAGAACGAACTGCAGCTCATCCGGGGCATACAATACTGATATGTTGACAATAACAGCCCCTGTGCGCGCAACACCGAAAAATGAAATCGCATATTCGGTGCGATTTCGACTCAGTATACCGATATGAACTCCTTTACCCGCACCCTCGCTGATCAAGGCATTGGCCAGTCTGTTTGCAGCGATATTGAGTTCGCTGTAACTCATACTGGTGTCTTGCCACAACACCGCCGGTTTATCAGGAAAACGTTCGGCAGAACGTCGTAGCATGTCACCGGTTAGCACGTTTTACATCTCCTGTTTGCATTGTCAATGAGTGTACGATTGAAGTATCCATATTTCCAGCCATGACCATTCCAAACACTCAAAAATTTGTAATATGAAAGATAAATTGTACAGTGATAGTCGACTTGCGCAGTTCTACGACATCGATAATGGACCAGGCGAAAATACCGCCTATGTTACGCAGCTCGCGGACAAGGCTGAATCAGTCCTTGACCTTGGATGTGGCACAGGTATCTTGCTTGCAAGTCTTGGTAGAAAGAAATATACAGTGGGTGTAGACCCTGCCGTGGCGATGCTTGATATAGCATGTCGCAGGTCGGGTGGTGAGGTCGTCAAATGGGTGAATGGTGATGCACGCAATATTCGTCTTGGCCAAAATTTCGATCTGATCATTTTAACCGGAAATGTGTTTCAGGTATTCCTCAGTGAAGCCGATCAACGAGCTGTTTTGACAACGATTGCGACACATTTATCTTCCCAGGGAATGTTTGTATTCGACACAAGAAACCCAACCAGGGAAGAATGGAGAACCTGGACACCGAAAGCATCCAATCGCCTGATTCATCATCCGTCACTGGGCGAGGTCAAGGCATGGAACGATGTGGTATATGACGCGGCTACACATATTGCGACTTATGAAACACATTACCTGGTGCTATCGGATAACACATTATTTTCGGCGTCATCGAGGATTATGTTTACATCGTTCGATACCCTCAAGCAAATGATGGATGACGCTGGTCTTGTTGTCGTGCGCTGGATGGGTGATTGGACCGGTGTGGAATATACGGTATCGAGTCCGGAGATCATTCCTGTAGGTCGACTCCTGGTATGAACATATGTCACTGATCATAAAGTTCATAAACTTGTACAGTTACAGTATCGTTTGGCTGCGTTTGCGTGCCCACACAACCCAGTGAGCCCGTGTACGGGTATTTTCTGGCGTGAGTGGTATTTCCTTCTTATGTATCACCGAAATCAATTCGAAGCCTGACAAAAGCCTCATGACTTCCGATTGATCGACATAGTAGTGGGGTATACCTTCTTCAATGCCACTCGCAGGTGCGTAGGTAAAAGGCGCTAGTTCCCTGCCTTGACCATACTCGGAATCTTCGCTGGACTTTAACGTGATAAACAACAGACCGTCATCACCAAGTGAATTGTCAATCCTGTCAAGAAGTTGTTCTATATCACGAAGGGTTGCGTGATAAACGACGTTGTACGCTATGACGGCATCGAATGCTGATGCTTGAAAAGGCCAATCAAGCATATCGATCTGGTATAACGATGCGTTGGTATGACTATCGGCGAGTCGCGCACGCGTATGTTCGATAGCGCTTGGCGATACATCTGAAGCCGTGACCATAAAGCCTTGTTCTGCCAGGAACACGGTATGTCGACCTGCACCACAACCCAAATCATACACTCGACGACGTTTCTCTCTGCGAAGTTGGCGAACGAATGCAAACAGATCATCGGCAACTTCGGTCCAGCGTTCCGGCATCGCATCTAACGCGCGGTCCCAGTCCCAGCCAGGAGAATGATTCATGGGTACTCCTTTGGCGAATAAGTACTACCGTCTATGGTATTGAAGTTGCATATTGAGAATATCCCTGCCGGAACCGGGTATATCCCGATGGCTGTGTCGGACACGTCACATGTGCAGTTAGAATATATTTCAGGTGTATGAAGTCAGGCAGGATTCTTAGGAGGAGAGCGAAACAAGGGACGTATAAATTCGATCATTCGATCGATAACGATCTCATATCCTTCGCTATTCAAATGGCAACAAGCATCGATATACAACAGGTCTTCGTTGTTCTTGAATATGTCGGTAAGGTCCAGGAATTTGACTCCTTCGGCGATGAGCTCCCGACCACGTTCGCTGAGCAGTGAGTAGCCGTTGACTACGCCATGGCGATAAGGGTGGGTTTCAACGAAAGCGCTTTTACGTTCAGCGTCTGACATGGGCTTTGATCCTTCGACATACTGATTAGGCTGAAGGAAATGAAAGTATTGTATGCCCTGACCTTCGCTTACATTGTGCATTTGCCGAGCACTGTGTGCCCAATTATCAGCGAGTGTGACAAATAACTCTTTGTCTTTAATGCCGTACTTGAAATCAGGCCCGGTCACGACGAGTGGTTGTATGTGACGATCACGCGCCTTGTATGATTGTGCCGAAAGTTGATCATCGGATATTCTGGACTCTAAACGTCTGTCGCGCGCCTTCCAGATAATATTGCGAAGTGGGCTGTATCTCCATATGGACTTGTTTAGCCTTTTTGCCCGGCGCGCTCGTTGATCGGCATAAAACTCAATTCTCCCATACAACGCGAGCAGATCCAGGTCACGTGTTTTGCTGACCCGGTTTTGCCACATGCGTGGGAATAGTGGATAAACCCCCACAGCAACGTTCTCAGCAGGTGGCAGGGCGACCTCGTTAAAGCCGTCCAGTGAAATAACCATGTCGAATGACGCCCCAAGGGATAAAAACCAGTTAAGTGCCATAAGCTGCTGTGGTTGCTTGAAACCGCCAAGGGCTATGGTATGAACGATAATATTTTTGTCCTTGAGACCCGGAAGCGTTTTGAGTTTTTCTTCAAAATATCCGTGGGACGATACCATGATCGTCTGATAGGCAACCGAGCCGCCAAAAACCGCGACGATGAAATCGTCTGGTCCTTTCGGCGTGAGCGGTGCATTCTTGAACTTCTTCATTTTGCGGTCGCAAAATCCGTATCCCGGACATTCAAGATCGTGATAGTCGACCACATAGCCCATGTATGGGTGCAGAATCTCCTGCAGGTATTTGGCATCACGATTATTCCCGGCTGCGGGCAGGGTCGATTCCTGACGCCGTTCTTCAACCAGTTCTGCGCGCTCCTGCTCAAGTTTTGAGGCAGAGAAAAATTCGCCCTCAATAATTCGATAGCCAACAAAGGCAACGCCTTCGATAAGCAGATAAAGCATCAAAAAAGAGATAGCGTAAAAGACGAGTTTTTTTGATTTGGACATGGGTTATTTCTGTGAAAAACGGGCGCAACTTGTGAATAGTGCACCCTGATAAAATATATCTGGAATTATGAATTCGGAGTTATACAATGTGAGCCAATCGGCACGGCCGATTGGCTCGTAGTATACCTGTGTGGAGTTAACGAAGAAATTCGCGGCTGATGCTGCGAAACAGGTCGGTGCCGGCACGCCCAAGCCATTCGAAGGCGATCATCTCCCGGGACACAATCCGGCAGCCTTCCTGACGCATGCGGTCAAGCCCCAGGGTGCGATCGTCTGGTCGACGTGACCCAACGGCACCGGCGACAATAAACACCTCAAAGCCTTGTTGAATCAGATCCAGTGCACTTTGCAGGACGCACACATGCGCTTCCATGCCGGCGATGATAACCTGACGTCGATTACCTTGAATGATTCGTTCCAGCCCGCCGTCGGCAGACGCAGAGAATGCAATCTTTTCGACGATGTGATCATTGGCAATTTTCGTGGCAACTTCAGGAACAGTAGGCCCAAGGCCCTTGGGGTATTGTTCGGTGGCAATAACCGGTACATCGAATCGCGCTGCCAGATTGATTAGCCAGATAATTTCGCTTAGTACCTGATCGATTTGATGTATGGTCGGTGCCAGGCGTTCCTGCAAGTCAATGATCAGAACAGTAGATTGTAGGGAATCAATTAGCATAAGAATCATGTTGATGAAGACATGTCCACATTTTACTCAAGCGAGCCTGTTTTCTCATCTTTAATATCCACAACCCAAATACCGGATCAATGCGCAGTCTGGATAACCGGCATGGAAACGGCAGTGCGTCGATGTCACAATCAAACCCATGAAATTCAAGCTGTCGTACTGGCAGGACAGATTAACGTTAAGAGCTCACTCGAGCATCCATGAACTCCCATGTTGAAGGTTCACTATAGCAATCACACAGAACGCCTGGCCGCTCAACTGGCGGCACTGGTGGCCGATAGTGACACCAAAAGACCGATTTTCGAAGCGGATGTATTGGTCGTAAACAATGCCGGCATGGGGCGCTGGTTGCAGCTTGAGATCGCTCGCAGAAACGGTATTGCCGCCAATGTCAAGGCTGGTTTTCCGGCCGAATTTGTCTGGTCCATTCTGGAAACGGTACTGACTGGAGTCCCGACGACCAACGCATTCGAGTCGGATCGTCTGGCCTGGCATCTATTCGGTACGTTCGATGGGATAGTCAAGCGGCCCGAATTCCGGGTATTAGCGCAGTATTTGTCAGATGCGGATGATCGGCGTCGCTGGTCGCTTGCGTGCCGTCTGGCGATATTGTACGAGCAGTATCTTGTTTATAGACCGGACTGGATTCGTGATTGGGAAAGTGGTCAAGGAAATCACTGGCAGGCACTGTTGTGGGCTGAAATTGCTGAAGCGACGGGTCAGGCACATTGGGCCAATCTTGCGCCACGATTAATCAAACACCTGGGTGAGATGGCTGCAGACAGATCACTGGTGCCGGCGGATTTACCAACGCGCGTTTATGTGTTCGGCATACCGTCCTTATCGCCGGGTTATCTGGAAGTTTTAAACGCCCTTGGCAGCGTTGTCGATGTGCATCTGTTCTGGTTCAACCCGTGCCGGGAATTTTGGGCAGACATCATGACGCCCCTGGAGCGCGGTATGGATGACTCAAAGTCGCAGCATATCGATGAAGGCAATCCGCTGCTGGCACGATTCGGCAAGCAGGGTCGTGACACACTGGATTTGATTCAGGCTTTGAGTCCGAGCGAGAGCGAGGAATATGTCGAGCCCGGACGCGCCACGCTGCTTGGGTCGATACAGCAGGATATTCTCGATCTCGAAGATCGTCGTGCAGGTCATACTCCATGGCCTTCAGATGATGATCGCTCGCTTGTTATTCATGCTTGTCATGGACCAATGCGTGAGATAGAAGTGCTGCACGATCAACTGCTTGATCGCTTTGAGCGCGACCCACATCTTCAGCCTTCCGATGTGATTGTGATGACCTCGGACATTGATCGCTACTCACCCTACATCGACTCGGTATTCGGCACGCGCAGAGAATCTGGGGCCATTCCTTATAGCATCAGCGACAGGAGCCTGGTCGCTGAATCTCCCTTGGTCGCAGATTTTCTCTTACTGCTTGAACTTGATGGCTCTCGTTTAACTACTAATTATGTTCTGTCGCTGCTCGATGGTCGGCCAATCGCCGCGCGCTTCGAGCTATCCGAGATTGATGTTGCTACTGTTCGTAACACGATACGGTTAAGTGGTGTTCGTTTCGGTCTTGATAGCGAACATCGACAACAACTCGGTTTGCCAGCGACAAACGAACACACCTGGCAGTTCGCGCTTGATCGTTTGGTACTCGGTTATGCGATGCCGGTTGACACGCCTTATCGCGGGATACTCCCGATCACAAACATCGGCAGAGATGAGGCACGTTGTCTTGGCCGGTTTCATACCTTTGTATCCCGACTTGGCGAGAGCGCGCAGGACATGAAAATACCGCGCCCGGTAGGGCAATGGGGTGAGTTTCTGAAGGGCTTGCTTGATAGATTTTTTGTAGCCGGGAGTAATGGTGATGAACAGATCCTGATGAAGCTGCGTGAAACAATTGATTCGATTGTCAACGCAGCGGGTGACGCCGTTTCGGATCGGCCGGTTGCTTTTTCCTTGATGGCGGCTGTGATAAGTGAGGCGTTTGAACGTCCGGGGAGAATTGAAAATTCAGTTGGAGGCATCGGCGGAGCATTCCCGGCGAACGGCGTTTCTTTTTGCGCAACTACGCCAATGCGCAGTATCCCTTTCAAGCTTGTCTGCCTCATCGGCATGGATGACGGCGCATTTCCCCGCTATGGCGCCAGACCTCGTTTCGACCTGATGATTGGTAGCTATCGTGCCGGCGACCGCACGCGTCGGGAAGATGATCGTTACCTCTTTATGGAGGCGATCCTGTGTGCTCGTCAGGCGTTGTATATCAGCTATGTTGGCCGCGATATCCGGGATGATTCGGAACTGCCGCCGTCAGTTGTGGTCAGCGATGTTCTGGATTACATAGCGCGGGGTCTTGTCATAAAAGATGATGATCGCCGCAAACTGCTCGATACCATATCGTCGCAGCGACTCACCGTTCACCCGATGCAACCGTTCAACCCACGCTACTTTATCCATGATGATAAATTGCCGGGCTATTCCCATACCTTGGCCAGCGCTGCGCGTGCGCTTCAGGCACCCGCTACGGACTACTGTTTTTTCAATACTGAACTCGATGTGGCAGATCAATCCTGGCGTGATATTGGAATAGATCAACTGATCGAGTTTTATTCCAATCCGACACGCTATCTTCTAAGGCATCGTCTTAACGTATGGCTGGATAAATTCGATGAAGCTGTTCTTGAACGTGAACCATTTGAGCTTGATCGCGACAGTAAGGCATTGGTCCGGGAGCCGAGATTTGATCAATTGGATGCGAGTCTGGATCAGTACGAATCGATGGCAAGACTCAGGGGATTGTTATCCCATGGTGTCCCCGGCCGAATTCAGCTTGAGCAAGCATTGGCAGGAGTCGAAGCACTCATGCCATCAATTCGCTCTGTACTGGAATCTTCCCCAATTGAACCAACTCCTTTCGACTTCGAATTGGAAAATGTTCGCCTGTCCGGTCAATTCACTAATCTGCGTGAATCCGGTGCGATTACCATTCATCATCGAGACTCGTGGGCTCGTGATCGAATCGAGCTTATCCTCACTCACTTGTCGCGCATGGTATCCGGGGTGTTGACGAAGCTTCCGTCCCGGTTGATAACAGCGAATGCTGAGTATCAGCTATTGCCAATCGATTCCGGTGATGCTCAAACCATGTTGGCTGCCTGGATACGGCACTACCTTCACGGCCTTCGTAAACCATTATTGTTTTTCCCGCGCGCGGCTTGTGCGTATATGGATTCGTCGGATGACCACAAAGGTCTCGATGCCGCCCGTCGAGCGTGGTTTGATGGTTTCAAATCACCCGGTGAAGGCTCCAATCCCTATTATCAAAAGGTATTTGCAGGTAGCAATCCGATCGACAGTGCATTTGCTGCACTAGTGAATGAACTCCTCGGTTCCATCAAAACCCATATGGTGAAGATATGACTCTCGATACGTCACCGTCACAGAAGATGGGCGTATTTCAGTGGCCGCTCGATGACAGCATGTTAATCGAAGCGAGCGCCGGGACCGGTAAAACATGGACCATCGCAGCACTTTACCTTCGGGTCATACTTGAAACAGAGATAACTGTAGATGAATTGCTGGTGGTTACCTATACGGAGGCTGCTACCAAGGAACTCCGGGGTCGAATTCGCAGTCGACTTGATGATTTGCGCGCGGCTCTTGAATCGGGTCATTCCAACGATCCACTGTGCAGTACTCTGCTTGATCAGATCGATGATCGGATACTCGCCCAACGACGTGTTGAGCAGGCCCTGTCAGGTTTTGACCAGTCGGCTATCTTTACCATTCACGGATTTTGTCAGAGGGTTTTATCAGAATCCGCGTTGAATACCGGTGTGGCTTTTAACTCGGAAGTGCTGACAGATGAGAGTGAGTTGCGTCAAATGGTACTCGACGATTTCTGGCGGACAGTCATCGCACTGGAACCACGCCCGGTAATCGAGCGGCTGATTAGTGACAACATGACGCCGGAGAAACTGGCTGGCTGGTTTCCTGGTGCCGCGCTTCGTCCCGATATGAAGGTGATCTACGGATCGACAATGGCATCGGAATCATTTGATGAGCTTGCAGCGGAGCTTGAGAAAAGCTATGCGAAGGCAAGATCTATCTGGTTCTCGAGCCGTGACGAAATTGTCGCCATGTTGCTGGACAAGGATGTCATGAATGGCACTCGTTATCGTACAGCCAGCGTTGCAGGCTGGGCATCAGAAATGGACATTATGCTATCGGAACCCGGGGCGCATTCGCGACGCTTCAATAGCTTCATAAAATTTACCCGCGAAGAAATCGAAGTCAGTATCAAGAAGAACAAGTCGCCACCAGAACATGCTTTTTTCGATACCTGTTCAGAGCTAGGCGCCATCGATCAGCGTATGCATGATGCGGTGAGAGCACGAATGGGGATGCTGCATCATAAATTGCGTGAGGCTTTGACCAGTGAATTGACCAAACTCAAGGTGGAGCGAGGTCTGCTTGGTTTTGACGACTTGTTACTGAAGGTACAAGACGCATTGGTATCGTCACAGGGTGCACTGCTCGCAAGTGAACTCAAGAGACGTTATCCGGCTGCCATGATTGATGAGTTTCAGGATACCGATCCTGTTCAACTCGATATCTTCACGACCATTTATCAAGGCGAACCCTGTCTTGAGTTGATGGTTGGAGATCCCAAACAGGCTATATACAGCTTTCGCGGCGCGGACCTTTTCGCCTATATAAAAGGACGGGAATCAGCACATTTAAAACATTCGCTTGATACCAACTATCGTTCCGATCCGGTATTGGTTAACGCAGTCAATGCAATCATGGGGCGCTATCCCGACACGCTGGTGTTCAGTGAACTCGAATATCCGAAGGTTCAGGGAATCGACGAAAATCGTGCCTGTCTTCTCGATACAAAAGCCGATGCGGTTCGCTTGTCAATCAGATTCCTCGAACGTCGTCACTTTGATTCAGTCGACAAGCCGATAGCCAAGAAGAATGCCGAGCCGGTCATGCTGAGCGATCTCGCATTGGAGATTGCCCGTTTGATTGAAGGAGGCGCCGTGGGAGAAATAACTATTGATGCCAGTCCGCTAGTCGCTCGCGACATTGCGGTGCTGGTACGTACCCACGTGCAGGCAGCGGCCGTACATGCTGCGCTTAAAGTTGTGGGTGTGCCAGCGGTACGCCAGGCAACCGAGAGCGTTTTCAATACAGCCGAAGCCGATTCGCTCGAGCATATCATGCGCGCTGTGATTGATTCAGGAAGCGAGCGCCGGGTACGCAGTGCCTTGGCATCACATATCATCGGCATGACTGTTACAGATCTTGAAAGGCTTACTGAAGACGTTGAAATTGAAGCAACGATGATGCGCTTTCGTAGTTATCATCTGCTCTGGCATGACCATGGTTTCATGGTCATGATCGTTCGCCTGTTCGCGGATTATGACGTTTATCCATCGTTACTTAAAAGAGACAATGGCGAGCGCATTCTCACCAATGTGCTACATCTGTGTGAACTGGTAACAGCCGAGGAGCGAGCTGGCCATGCTTCGATGGAACAGTTGGCCAAGTGGCTGTCAGTGAAGAACGCCAGTGCCGATGATCGAGTTGAGGAATCGCAAATCCGTCTTGAAAGCGATGCGGATCGTGTTCAGATAGTCACAGTACATAAGTCCAAGGGCCTTGAGTATCCGGTGGTCTTTTGTCCATACCTTTGGGATGTTTCAAGTCGCGAAGAGCCGGTCGTGATGTTTCACGACCCACATGATAATTACCAGGCCTGTATCGATGTGGGTAGTGACAATCTGGAAGCACATCGCGCGATTGCAGAGCGTGAATCATTTGCCGAGAACATACGGCTGGCTTATGTTGCCCTGACTCGTGCGCGACAACGTTGCTACCTTTATTTTGGTGCAATCAATCATGCAGGTGGTTCGTCACTGGCGTGGCTGTTTCATCTTTGTCATCGAATAAGCGATGATCAATGGACTGTCAGTCAATTGTCTGATTCATTCAGAAAGTTGTCGGATGCTGATCTGATGAATGATCTGGAAGATCTTGTGGCATCAGCGGGTGAGGGAGTTTCGCTGGATTGCATTGAGTCCCACGACATTACAATAACAAGCGCGCGCAGCGGTAGCCGTCACGGTTTGCAGTCCAATGCCCATGAGAATAATTCTATGGAGACATTGTCGGCGAAACGGTTCTCACGCGTATTACGCCCTACATGGCAAGTGTCGAGCTTTACTTCGTTATCACGCGGTCTGTCGGCAGAGCTGCCGGATCGGGACATCGGTGTCCAAACTAAAGATTCGCTAGTTCCTGAAGAATCATCTGCCTCGGTAGGGCTGGACGATTCGATCGAGCAATTAACCACCAGTCAGGCGGAAATAGCCAGTGAAGTAGATGAACTCAGTATTCATGCCTTTCCCCGCGGTGCCGTAACTGGCGTCTGCTGGCATTCACTATTTGAACGAATCGAATTCTCCGGGACGCATACCGATAAGGTCATTAAGATTGTTCAGGAAGAATTGAGCCGTGCAGGATTCGATCTCATCTGGACATCCACACTCGTCGAGATGGTTAATCGTGTACGATCTCATGAGTTTGATGAAGTGCATGGATTCAGCTTATCTGCGATTAAAAAGTCTCAACAAATTCGTGAGATGGGATTTTTCTTCCGTGTCAACGAAATCCGTGATGTGGCTCTTTCGAAACTACTGATGCAATACGGTGCCGGAAACGCAGCTTATGCAGCGTCCATCGAAAGGTTGGAATTTGAATTATCAGGTGGATTTATCCGCGGCTTTATCGACCTTATCGTCGAGTACAAGGATCGATATTACGTTATTGACTATAAGTCGAACTATCTCGGTCCAGCCGCATCAAGCTACCAACCAGCACGTCTTGACGAAATAATGGTTCAAGAGAGCTATACCCTCCAGTATTTACTATATGTCGTGGCACTTCATCGCTATTTGAAATCACGTCGTGCCGACTACCGCTACGAATCACACTTTGGTGGCGTCTACTACTTGTTTTTACGTGGTATGGGACTATCGGATGATCGGCAGGATGGAGTATTCCACGATCGACCGGATGCTGACCTGATTGAAGCACTCGATCGCTACTTTTCAATAGGGGGCGATGGATGACGACCGCCTTGCAGATGCTTGATTTGATGCGATCAAAAGAAGTGATCGACGATCTTGATAATCACTTTGCTCGATTGATGCTGCGGCTGAATGAATGTGACGATCAGGTATTGGCTGTCGTTGCCGGGTTACTCAGTGCGTCTTCAAGGGATGGCCATACAAGTGTGCCAATCAATCAAATTCGAGACGAGGCACGTTCATGGTTCGGTGGGAAGGCAGTCGAAGTCGACAGGCTGCTCGATCAGTTACACAGAGATGGAAAGGAAAACTTGATACAGCCCATGGTCGTCGATGCCGGCAGGGTGTATTTGTTCCGATATTTTGACTTTGAACGCCGCCTCGCCAATGAGGTGCTTACTCGTGCACGATTGGGTATAGGGGAATCGAGTTCTGACGACCTGGCGGCCAGCCTTGACGGTTTATTCAATAATGCGGTACCAAAACCAACAGACGATATGATTGATTGGCAAAAGATAGCTGTTGCACTTGCTGCGAGTAAACGTCTGATAATTGTTACCGGCGGGCCTGGCACCGGCAAGACATCCATGGTTGTTCGTCTTTTGGCGTTACTGATTCAGCAAAGTAAGCATTCAGAATGTCATATCGCATTGACAGCACCGACCGGAAAGGCAGCGGCGAGAATGCGCTATGCCATAGAATCGGCGCGAAGTGAATTGGAAATCAATGAGGATATACGCCTGGCTATACCATCAGAAGCCCATACGATTCATCGGTTGCTTGGCAGTCGTCGTGGAGGGCGAGGTTTTCGTTACTGTGCTAATAACAAGTTACAGGTGGACGTAGTGGTGGTGGATGAGGTTTCAATGGTGGACCTTGAACTGATGACGCATCTGCTTGAAGCAATACCTCAACAGACCCGTATTATCCTGTTGGGCGACCGTGATCAACTCGCTTCGGTTGAACCGGGCAGCGTATTCGCAGATTTGTGTGTTGCAGCCGATCAACTGACTGACGAAACAGCTTGTGCTATTGGTGAGATAACCCGCTTCGATCTGTCCAGCTTTGTTGTTGATGCCACACATTCTCCGATGGCCGATACCTGTATTGAGTTGAAGCGCAGTTATCGGTTCACACCTGCCAGCGCGATCGGGCGCCTCGCCAGTGCAACCAACCAGGGTGATGCAGAAACCGTAATGTCGTTGCTGGTGGATGATAGTACAGCAGACATTGGATATACCGAGCTGGTCGATTCGAATATGCTGCCAGAGTATATCGATGATCATGTCATGTCCTTTTACAAGGTAAGTATTGAACTGGCTCAGGGCGGTGCGTCCATAAGCGATGTGTTTGATCGGTATGGCAGTTTGAGTGTTCTATGTGCTTTGCGTCAGGGACCGTTCGGTGTCAATGCGGTTAATGCGTTGGTAGAACGACGTTTTATTTCAGCAGACGTCATCAGACCAATTGATGGATGGTACCCGGGACGGCCTGTCATGGTGACAGAAAACGATTATGCATTGGGCCTCTTTAACGGTGACTACGGCATAGCGATGCAGTCACCGACTGATTCAAGTTTGCGAGTTTGTTTCATGGTCGATGGCAACCCGCGCTGGCTGCACCCGGCGCGACTACCACAACATCAAAGTGTCTGGGCAAGTACCATTCATAAAAGTCAGGGATCTGAATATGAAACGGTCGTGATTATTTTGCCTAATCGTGATTCCCCGGTACTGACCCGGGAAATTTTATACACAGCAGTTACCCGAGCACGCAGTCGTGTCGATATTCTGGCTACCCGGGATATTATTCAACGAACCATAAAACGTCGCACCATGAGACAGTCCGGATTGAGCGATAGATTATTACGAGGCCCGCAAGACAGCTAATGCAACATGACAACGGTCTTGTATGGAATAAAGCGGCGTATAGAAAGGTTCTGCTAGAATTGCGCTAATTACAATTAACAGAGGACTGGCCGATGTCATTGTCGGAATTTTCCAGTAACCGATTGGTGAAGGATCTGAATGATCAGGAAGTCAAAGGCCTGTATGCGCGTGGTGAGGTCTCAGAATTACCTGACAATACCCTGGTGGTTGCTGAAGACGACATGGTCAATAGCCTGTTCATCATCCTCTTCGGAAGAGTTCAGGTGTTCCTTCCAGACAGTGATAAACGTGTATCGCAAATTAATCTCACCACATTGGACGCCCATGAGTGCTTTGGCGAGTATGCGTTTATCGATGGGCAACCGGCGTCCGCTTCGATCATGACAATGGAACAGACCACGTTGTATCGGATATCTCATCGCAGACTCAATAAATTTATCGACGAACATGTCGATGCGGGCCATGTTATTTATCGAAATCTATTATCGATACTGGTGCGCCGGTTGCGTACCAGTAATGCGGAACTCGATCTTTTTCAGCCCGCCTGGTCCTGATCCTGTCTTTCAGAGTCAGGAGCGTGAGACTAACAGGCGCGTGTGTTTCGATAACCAGGGCACACAATTTTGCCAAGCTCCCGCGTTACAGGGGATATATTGGTAATTGCAATATATGTCTTGCAGAAATAGTTTGTCAGAGGTATCCCGAGGTTTTAATTTAGCCATCTTGTGCAAAACAGAAAACCAAACCGTATCAGGACGGGTTAACTTAAAAGTGGGAAATCATATCGCGGCATTAGCAATACCTTGACGGGCAGGTTCCCATCCGGGAATTGCCACAATAGCCACGAATACATCACACATCATAATTTCTTATAGAAAATGTCAAAGTTAACGATTCGGGATCTGCTCAATCGTAAGGGTAAACGGCAATTCAGTTATGTCCGGGTGGATTCAGTAGCGCAGGCATCGGCTGCGCAGATGGCCGGCATCGATATGATAGGGACAGCCTTTGAAGAATCGACACGAGGATTTCCCGGTTCTGCACCGGATACGCATTTTCGATTCGGACTCAAGTACGGTCAATATGCCAACGGCACCGAGATTCTTCGCGCAGCATTTTCAGCCATGGAAAACGGTGCGGATTCGGTCTATACCGCTCAAAGTATGGAAATGGTTTCGATACTTGCAAGAGAAGGCATCCCGGTCTTCGGGCACATTGGTCTTGTCCCGCCAAAAATGGGGTGGACCGGTGGATATTGTGCCGTTGGTAAAACCTCGAAGGAAGCCGTTAAGTTATTTCATGAGGTGAAAGATTATGAAAGCGCTGGTGCGGTCGGTATTGAAATTGAAGTTGTTCCATACCTGGTGGCTACTGAAATATCCCGAAGAACACCGCTTTTGACGATGTCGCTGGGATCAGGGTCCGGGTGCGATATGCAGTATCTTTTTGCGTCGGATATTCTTGGGGAAACGGTGGGCCGGATTCCACGTCATGCCAGGATTTATCGAAACTTCAATGAGGAATATGCACGACTCGAGCGTGAGCGGATCAATGCGTTTCGCGAGTTCGTCGATGATATCGACAGTGGTGCTTTTCCCCTGCCAAAACACCTGGTCGAGATTTCAGCCTCGGAGTTTGATTCATTCATCAATGAGATTGATGAATGAATCATTCATGTTCATCGTCCAGCACCAATAGGGCGATGGCACGATAGTGCAGGTTATTTTACAAGAGGGCTTACGTGCTGATCACTGGACTGTTCAAGTAACCAACGTCGAAATCTGCTTACGACATCTCGTTTCACGGCATCGTCTGGCATAAGCAGGTAATAGCCGTAGCCCCCAACCTCAATATCGAACGGTTCTACCAGGCGACTAGTTTCAATATCCGGGATAACAAAATCATCAGCCAGGACAACGCCCTGCGCATCGATCGCAGCCTGTATCCGAACCACGGGATCGGCAAGAACAATGGATCGTGTAATCCGACCCGGATCTACGCCTGCAAGCTTTAGCCATTGATCCCAGAGATCTATCGAAGGAACATCGCGAAGCAAGGTGTGTGCGGTCAGATCCCTGGGACTTCGAATGGCATGTTCCCCTTCCAGCAATCGGGGACTGCACATCAGACGCTTGGTCATCGGAAGCCACATGTCCACACGGCATCCCTGCCAATTGCCATTGCCCCAGCGTATCGCAAGATCAACATCTGTGATCTCAAAATTCGAGACATTTACTGAGTGCTGAAAGCGAACGGTTACATCCGGTTCCATCGACAGAAATTCTCCAAGTCGCTGCGATAACCAGCGGGTCGTGACGTAAGTGCTAACAGCAATTGTGAGGATGTTGCTTGTAGGTTTTTCTGTAATGAAATCAATCTCACGACTGATTCCCTCGAAAGCGCGATGACATGCGCGCCCCAGCAGTACGCCTTTTTCACTCAGGCTAACTTGCCTCGTTGACCTGATAAATAGCTTGAAGCCCAGTTGGTCTTCCAATTTAGATATTTGCGCACTGACAGCCCCCTGGGTGATGTTGAGCTCTTGCGCTGCTTTTGTGAAACTTAAGAGACGCGCAGCAGAATCAAAGGTTTGAAGTGCCCTGAGTGAGGGGAGTTTGGCTGGCATCGCACGCCTCCGTAAGGATCTACACATTAATTATATTAATATGTTTCAGAAAAAATAGTTTGTCAAAGTGTTGAAATATCGCATAAATTTATATCTACTGGCACTTGCTCCATTAATAAGTTTATAAGTGCTCCAGAAAAAACCATCTCAAAATACTTTGTAATACTGCCATGACAATTATGGAACAAGCCCCACTGAAAGCTTTCGGACAGGAATACGTCTTGACAAAAAAAGACTACAAGCCCTATCTGAAGCGTAGCAACAAGCATGGGTTAATTCGTTTCGGTGTACACATGGGATTGATCGCGGTAGCAGCCGGTCTGGTTTCCGTTACCCTGGGTACGTGGTGGATCGTACCGGTTATGGCTGTCTATGCGATTCTCTTGGCATTCTTGTTTGCGCCGGTACACGAATGCAGTCATGGCACGACATTTCGAAATCGTAGACTGAACGAAGTGATTTTCTGGATCGTGTGTCTGATCTATATGGTGCCACCAACCTTCTTCCGCTACGCCCACGCAACGCATCATACCTATACACAAATACGTGGTTGGGATCCCGATATGCTGCCTGAACGAATGACCGCGTCGGCATATATAAAATTCGTTCTGGGTTTTACATTCTGGCAACGCAACATCAAATGGTTTCTGTTTCATCCGTTCGGAAAAATCGATCCCACACAGCGTTACTTTCTTCCACAAAGCGAGATTCCAAGGGTGGTTCGTGAGGCGCGAATCATATTCATGATCTATGCGGGTATTGCGGGTGTATCAATTGTTTTCAACCCCTGGATTCCACTCATCTACTGGGTGATCCCGCGGCTGGTGGGTGAGCCATTTATGCGCTGGATGCGAATATCCGAACATGGAGAATGTGAAGAAAACGGGGATCTCAGAGAGAATACGAGGACGACATATACGTCCGGAATCATTCGGTATCTGTTTTGGGAGATGCCCTATCACGCTGAGCATCATCTTTGTCCAATGGTACCTTTTCATGCCCTTGGACGATTACATGAAAAATTTGGCCATAAGCTACATGCCGTAGGCGATGGATATATGTCTATCAACAAAGATGTATATGTGAAGGCGAAGCAAAAACAGGGTGTGACGTGGGACAACCCGACAAGCTCAGTACATCAGCCGGTCTCACAGGAGTTTAGTTAATGGCAAACTGGTATAAGGTCTCACATGTCGATGAGATAGAGGAAGACGATGTCATTCAGGTGGATGTCGATGAAACGGTGCTTTGCGTTTATCACGTCGATGGCAGTTTCTTTGCCACCGATGGGATTTGCACCCATGAACATGCGTGCCTTACAGATGGCTTCGTAATGGATGGAGTCATCGAGTGTCCGCTTCATCAGGGACGTTTCGACATCAGGACCGGTAAGGCATTGAGTCCGCCGGTTACCGTCGACCTCAAGGTGTATCCTGTCAAGATCGAGAATTCAGAAATCTGGGTGCAACTTGGCGAATGAGGCAAACCCTGATTTCAGGCCTCATTCCTGATCTGTTATGTGGCAGGGTACATTTTTCAAAGCATAAAAAAGCGGCACCTCTGAATGTTACGACAATAAGATATCGGGTAGTGCAGGGAAAATAAGTCGGTTACCGCATCAATGTCCAAATACCAATCACGATAAATCCTGTACCGGCTATCGTGTTGAGCATTCGTTCGCTGACATGTTGGGCTATCAGCGTGCCTCCAAGTACCCCTAAAGCAGAGGTGGCGATCAACGCAAGCGACGCGCCAATAAAGACCAGCCATTTATTGACCTCACGATCTGCCGCAAACAAAAGTGTGGCTAACTGTGTCTTGTCGCCAAGCTCGGCAATAAACACGGTTCCGAAAACAGCTCCGAGAAGTTTCCAATCCATCTGTCGTAATCCCTATGAAATATGGGTTACAAGGTTGATCGAATGTGTAACTGCAAGCGACAAGATAGTTTGCAGGGTATTCGAATGAAAATTAAAGGTACCGCTGCCTGGTAGAGAATCTCATCTTCAGTAAGGCGGACTTATAAGGAATGTGGACTTGTCGGTAACTCAAGTCACTGGCTGTGCCTTAATACGTTCCCGTAATTGTTGACCTATCCCAATCGCACTAATAATCAGGGCGACCACGAAGTAATAGGGGTCGACAAATAAAAACAGGATGCCCGCAACTGCCAGCATCAACCTATGCGGTACACCGATAACCCGTTGATAGTACCCTTCAATGGCGAGGACTATAACAATCAATCCCAGGGTCACGTTTATCGTTGCAAAAATAATCTCGACGGCACTGCCATTTAACAATAACGCTTCGTTGAATATAAAACTGAACGGTATCAGGAAGGCTGCGATGGCGATTCGAACGGCATTCATGGCAATGGTCAGGGGGTTTTCATCGGCTATCGCACTGGCTGCATAGGCTGCCACCGCAACCGGAGGTGTTAATGCAGACATCACCGCAAAGTACAGCAGAAACATGTGTCCTGCCATGGGTGAGATTCCAAGGTCGGCCATGACTGGAGCGACCAGTACAGCAGCCAGGATAAAGGCGCTAGGGGTCGGCATGCCCAGACCCAACAAGATAGTCAGCATCGCTGCCAATACCAATGACAGGAACAGGTCCGCGCCGGACAAGAGGAATATAAGTGTGGAGAACTTGGAGGCTAGGCCGGTCATGGTAATGCCGCCAATAACCAGGCCGGCCGCGGCACAGGCGCCGGCTACCGCAACCATTCTAAGTGCTGACTCGGACAGGATTTCAACCACGGCTGATGGCGTCAATCGGGATGATTTTTTAAATGACGATACAACGATGACAGCGGCTGTACCATAGACCGCCGCATAGGTTGGGGTGTAGCCGTCTATCAATATCCAGGTTATGACCATCAGCGGAACCAGAAACAGACCGCCATCTTTCAATGTTTGCCAGACAGGTGGCACGCTGCCCTCTGCAAGTCCTGCCAGGCCGATACGCTTGGCCCTTAGATGAACGACAAAGTAAATCGGTATGTAGTACAGGAGTGCCGGGATAAGTCCCGCCATGGCAATCTCGACATAGGGGATGCCGGTATATTCAGCCATGATGAACGCGGCTGCCCCCATGACTGGTGGTAGCAGACTGCCACCAGTCGATGCTGCAACCTCCACAGCACCTGCGAAGGCGCTGCTATAGCCGAGACGTTTCATCATCGGGATGGTGACCGCGCCGGTGGTGACCACGTCAGACGTCGGACTGCCGGATATGGTGCCGTACAAACCGGATGAGATTACTGCGATTTTGGCGGGCCCCCCTTGAGCGCGACCCGTCAATGATGCGGCCAGATTAAAGAAGAAATCGCCGCCGCCGGTCTTTGCCAATGCAGTACCGAATAACACAAACAGGAAGGCATATGTTGCCGCAACTCGCAACGGTACGCCAAAGAGTCCGTCGGTGGTAAACACCATGATGTCCAGAAAGTGATCGATACTGATCACACCATGACTGAGCGGTCCTTCGAGACGATCTCCAAACAGGTTATAGACGATAAATCCGATGACGATCAGCGTCAGCCCAGGCCCGACCGTGCGTCGCATGGCTTCGATGGTTAAGATAATTATCAGACTGGCAAAGACGATATCGTATACGCTCAGCGGATCGAGCAACGTAATGCGTTCGGCAATTGTTCCCGATTGCCCGATGAAATACAGGCCGCAGGCCGCCGATAAAACGGCCAACGGCCAGTCGAACCAGTCAATGTGGTTTTTGTCTGCACTGGGTCCGTGACCGATCAATAGAAAGGTCATGACCAGCATTAATGTCAGGAAGGTGATGGTCAGTGAGAGCGCATCGGTGGTTGAAAACGCAGCTGCATACACAGTCCACACGGCAACAGCGGCGGCAAAGTATTTTATGCCGCCGCCGATCCAACCATCCGGACGCCTTCGAACACCGGTATCGAAGGCGAACTGAACGATGCGATGTAACACAGTGTTACATCAGGCCCTTGTCTTTATAAACTGCTACGGCTGCCGGGTGATAAGGAACCGCCTTGGCGCTTGCCATTAATTCCGCGGTGAGAGGCGCCATGGCTTTGTGTACGCCCTGCATGGCGTCGATGTGATCGATCAAGGCTGCTGTCAAATCCTTGACCATGGTGTCGTCGGCGTCTTCACGTACGAAAAGCTGAGCGGATAAGGTCACCGTTAACGTGTCCTTGTCTGCCCAGTCATAGGCGTCGGCTGGAATTGTATACTCACCAATAGTCCATTCCTTAGCGACCGAGTCTGCGGTTTTCTGCGAGATCGGAACGAGTGCCAGATCGATAGCTTCCGCGAGTTGCCGAATAGACCGATGATTTACGAACAGCGAGTTCAGCATGGCATCGGCACGCCGATCGCGCATCATCTCACCTTGTTCCTTGGAGGCCGCGAAGGTGACCGCGCCACCCCACTTTTCTAAATTCTCGACACTGGCGCCTGCAGCATTGAGCATCGACTCACCGACGCCACTGGCAACGTTGCCGCGTCGGTTGAGGAGGATTCGAATGGGTACTTCGTTCTTGGCAATATCTTCAAGAGTGGTAATGCCGTTTTCCTCGGCAAATGATTTGTTAACAATCATCTGCATCGGTGCCCAGGTATAAATGGTGGCAATGGTTCTCATCGTCGAGATTGGCTTATCGAACGGGTCCTGTCCGTTGATGGCTGCCTTTGCTTCAGCATCATGGATGAGTGCGAGATCGCATTTTTCCTGATCAATTTGAACCACGTTGGCAAAGCCGCCACCGGATGTTTGATAGGTGACTGTGGAACCGGGTTGTGCTTCTTTGAGTGCGGCATCGACTCCCGCGCCGATCAACGACCACAAACCGCCCGGACTCGCACCGCACAAGGTCAGATTGTATTCGGCATGTGCGCCATGACTGAAGGTTATCGCCGAGGAAAGGGCGATACCCAATGCAAGTGTACGTACAGGTGTTTTCATCAAGATACTCTCCTAATACCCGGATCGAAGCGCAACGTCATTACAGCATGTGCGCGAATTCCGGAGTTTTGGTTTCGATTATAATTCTCGAGGCCAGAATTCCATGGGTTATCGCTTTAAGATACACCACCGTATCACCGCCTTAAATGTTGCGGTGAGCAATAACTTAGAAATCTAACTTATCAGGTACAATAGCGTTTGACGAAAACGTGTGTCAACTGATTTTGCGTTTTTGTAATCGGGATCGATGGATGTAATCGATCAAGCGGATATTCAAGGTAAAAGCATGTGTGAAAGAAACACCGATACCCATCCGGGTGATTTGATATCGACAACGATTGAAGACCGGGGAATTGCCTCAGATGCGGTTGATAACGCAGTGCTTGATGATTTGGTTGTCGCCAATCATATACTCTTCAAGCACCGTGTCGTCGATGCATTCGGGCATGTCAGTATTCGTCATCCATCGAATCCTGAACGTTTTCTATTATCACGAAACAAGGCACCCGCAATCGTGACAGCCGCAGACATTATCGAATTTCATCTTGATGGCACGCCGGTGAATGCGCGCGGACGAGCAGTTTATCTCGAACGGTTCATCCACGGCGAGATTTATGCCGAGCGCGCTGATGTTCATGCTGTCATTCACAGTCATGCATCGGAAGTCGTACCATTTGGCGTGTCGCAGCAATTGCTTAAACCGGTGTGGCATATGAGCGGATTTTTAGGCCTCGACACACCCGTGTTCGAAATACGTGATGTGGTCGGTGACAGTAGCGACCTATTAATTCGAACAAGGGAGCTGGGAAAGGCACTGGCCGGTTCTCTTGGTCGTCACTGCGTGGTACTTATGCGTGGTCACGGCGCCACGATAGTGGGTGACGCATTGAAGCAATGCGTCTTTCGTGCAATCTACACGCAACTCAACGCCGAAATACAAATGAATGCCATGCGTCTTGGCGACGTAACGTATCTTGAACCCGGTGAAGTCGAAGCAACTACTCGTTCGGTTGGCAGTCAGATTGACCGTGCCTGGAATCTTTGGAAGAGTGCAACATAAATTAGCTGCTGAGCTTCTCAATACCGAAGTTCGTACAGTGACTACCAAAACTCGGGAGGAAGTTTGAATAACAAAAGCAGTACCCGCCTGATCAATTCCACATTGGAACAGATCGATGCATCCACACGTTCGATTCTCGATCACTGGACACAAATCGCTCCCAACGATCGACTTGCACATTTGCTGCGTGATGCGTCGCGTGGCCTCACTCGTGCGCTTCAGTTGCGTCTTTCAGACTATGACATTTCGTTCGGTCACTGGGTCTTTTTAAGAATATTGTGGACATTCGACGGATTAAGCCAACGTGAACTGGCAACCCAGGCAGGGCTGATGGAATCGACAACTCATACCGCGCTCAATCGCATGGAAGAACTTGGTTATGTGGAACGCAGGCACAAACCCGGTAATCAGCGACGTTTGCATGTCTTTCTCACGCGCAACGGTCGGGCGCTTGAAAAAACCCTGGTACCGCTGGCCGAAGAAGTGAATCGGGTCGCAGTGACGGGTCTTACTGTTGAGCAGGTCGACATGGTCAGGGAAGCCATGCTGACGATAATTACCAATCTCGCCGTGGACGAGGCAAGTGCCGCCGATCGTGGTCAGCGCATCGTCTCCACTCGTGATCTGGGCAAGCGTACTTCTCAAGTCAAGCGTTGAATGACTGAGTAATTGGTAAATGGTGGTGCAGCCAGATTCCATGTCCCTCATCTGATTGTAATTCTAATCATTTCCTTTCTGCGGAAATATGAGTTTGAGATACAACCCAAAATTTACATGGATGGTAAATACTTACCTTGTACGACCTTTGAATGATATATAAAACAAACGGATGATGAAGTGTGAATCCAGGGAAGGGATAGAAGCCGTACCACTTCGACAGATGGTTAAAATTCAAAGGACTACATCAGTCCGTGAAGAACCCCTTTCCTTGGGTCACACAGCCAATGGCCAAACGGTTTTTACACGACGGCGGGCAATCAGCGACCAAAGACAGATATCGGTATCTTGTTTGATCTGTCTTGGTAACTTAAGCAAGCAACTCGCTAACTATAGCCCCACACCTCTTACACTTAGTAGCCCCATAGCATGAAGCAGCCTCGCTACCTGCGAATCCTGCCCGGTATTTTCTTGCTCATACCAGTGATAGGTCTCGGCGCACAGCCGACCAATAATTTACCTGTGGTTGGTACACAGTATGTTGTACAGAATCTTAGTTCCGACGTGGTTCTTGTACTGAATGAAAATGGTTCGGTTGTTTCGCGACTTGCCTATCGGGATTTCGGGAAACTGGACTCAGACAATAGCTCAGGTACCTATCTTCCACGCCGGACATTCACGGGTCAGGAACTGGATACATCAACGGCGCTTTATTACTTCAATGCCCGCTACTACGATGCCGATGTTTATCGATTTCTGAGTACAGATTCGTTAAACAAGGATTCAAGTCCCTATGATTTTGTGGCAGGTAGTCCGCATCAGTATATCGACCCGACCGGGCAGGGCTGGGAGGAAGTAATGGACCCCAATAATTGGACAGCGCGATAAGTGCCATCCCGAGTTAAGCCGCCAGCTTGGCAGCGTGCTGATAATACACACTATCCGGCGTACGCCGGTCAAGGGATTGATGTCGTCGTTCACTGTTGTAGAAATTGAAATACTTGCCCAGCGATCGGCGGGCTTCCCCCATGTTGTCGTAGGCTTTGATGTAGACCTCCTCGTATTTAACACTGCGCCACAGGCGTTCCACAAAGACGTTGTCGATCCAACGACCCTTGCCGTCCATGCTGATGCGGATGTGGTGCTTTTTCAGCACCCCGGTGAAGTCCTCGCTGGTGAACTGGCTCCCCTGGTCGGTGTTGAAGATCTCCGGGGCGCCGTGCCGTTCGATCGCCTCCTTCAGGGCATCGATACAAAAGCCCGCATCCAGGGTGTTTGAAACACGCCACGACAGTACCCGCCGGGAGTACCAGTCCATGATGGCCACCAGATACACAAAGCCCCGGGCCATCGGGATGAAGGTGATGTCTGTCGCCCACACCTGGTTCGGGCAATCGATGACGATACCCTTGAGCAGATAGGGGTATACCTTGTGCGCCTGGTTGGCAAGACTGAGATTGCGCTTCGGATAGAGTGCCGCGAGGCCCATTGTCCGCATCAGACGTCGGATCTTCTTGCGATTGACCCGCTGGCCGTTATCCTCGAGCCAGTCCCGGATCCGCCGGCTACCGTAGTAAGGATGTTTCAGGTGGCAGCGGTCGATCAGCGACATCAGTTCCAGATCCCGATCAGAAACTGGCTCGGGCACGTGATAGAACGTCGAGCGTGGCAGCCCCAGCAATTTGCACTGGCGGGTTACTGGCAGCGGGTCCGTCCGCTCTACCATGTCTTTCCTCTGGGCCCGTGAATCCGTTCGAGCCCGCGTTCTAAAAAATCGTTCTCCATGGTCAGTTGACCGATCTTGGCGTGCAGTTCCTGAACCGTTTCTTCTGCGGCTTCCGCCTTTTGGGCGCCTTTGCCGAAGATATCCGGTGCACTGTTCAACAACTGCTTTTTCCAGTCCGTGATCTGGTTCGCGTGCACATCGAACTTCTTGACCAACTCGGCCAGGGTCAGATCACCCTGGATCGCTGCCAACGCTACCTTGGCCTTGAAGGCCGGTGAATGGGT
>BQJD01000035.1 GCA_021604525.1 marine bacterium B5-7
GTAGCCCGGATTCTGAATAGAATCCGGGCATCCTGCTAGTTAACGCTGTAATAACAACAGCGATTTTAGCAAGATGATCAGCCCCAAGCTAATGGGGGATCGCCATGCAGGGTACGCCGAACCGGGGTACATCATGCTTTCTCCTATTAAGTAATGTGCCTCTCAGACACGGGTTGAAATTGGGGTGCCGTTACAGCGGCACCCCTCCTAATTTTCACTTTCAATGTCTGACGAGATTTCTTGTTTTTCAATGATTGGAAAACAAAAATCGAGAACCGTGCCAAAGGTCACTAGGAACTGATCTCGTCTTTCCTTCTGCCAACCCTGGCCTTCAGTTGGAAGGCTTTTCATCAAACCTGCAATTGCACTTGGCATCTGCGAAAAGTGATCTGCGGCCTCATTTTTGGGTGGCACCTTTTTAGAGCGAGTACGCGTAAAGACGGTTTTCCCATTATTTGACGTATTTTTAGAGGCCTTGAGTTTTTTTCGTTCTGTTTTTACTTCCTCGCGAAGCCCAGCGGCTTCACAAAGTCCAATAAACAGTGAAACCATTCGATTTTGCTGTCCCATTGGCTTATAGGTTCTGAATGCATCACGTATCTTAGTGTCATCATCCTCCATCGGATCAACGTAACTAAACACATCTGCGTACGCACTACGCAACCATTCTTGCAATCGTTGTTTGTATTCTTCTTCAGGAGAAAGCCGGATGCCTTCAAAGGTATCGGTTGGATTGCCTTCTTCGTCAATTAAATCCAACACAAGCAAGGCTTGCAAAGTTCGGCTGATAAGGCTGTCAGATATGCCTGCTCGGCCTAATACTTCTGCATTTATTGGAGATTGCATTCCCCGATGGCGATACCTGTTAATTATATCCAGCATTCCAGATGCCGGAGCATAGGGGGCAGATACTTCGCTGGTGACAGCCATTGAACTAATCCAAATATGTGAGACAAGTGAATTCTAAATACAGTAACACGCTATGTCAATGTCTGTAATAGTTGTTGTATGTTACACATGTTATTTTAAATTAATAAGGTAAATAATTGATTTATAAAGATATATTAAGACAGACACCACTAACGTTACAAAAGACAATGATTAACAGTGACAATAATTTTTCTAGAAGTGACCAGGATACACCGACAATTGTGCATCGCCCAGATGGACGATATCTAGCCCATTCAGGATTTGGAAGTAAAATTATGATAGGCGTCTATGGGGTTAGTGAGAAGGGCGCGTTGGAAACATACTTGAATCGCGTTCGATCTTGGCGAGAGTCAATAGAGATTCAGGAAAGGATTAGTTGAACAACCCACTTTGTGCAACTGCTACATAATTCCGGAATTAATCTTCTTGTGGCTGACCATGGGTTAATGCCCGGACATAGTAGATTATTCGCAGGCACGCTACTACCGGAATTTTTTAAGGGCATAACAGTTAACCTATGTATGGATGCAGGATGTCAAATTGCGAAAAACGAATTTTACATTAAAAGCCTGGCTAACGGATTTAAGTCACCCGTAATCGCAAGCGAAGTCAATGTTCATTATCCGATTTCGAATGATTCCCAACATGAAATAATGAAGGGTATGGTGAAAAGATATATGGCTAATGGGTTCAATGATGCATATGTAAATGAATTGCATGATAGATTTGGCAGGCACCCCTTCTCCTCGTATATACCCGGCGCCAAGATGCTCAAGATATTTTTGAAATCTGATGTGTTGATACCACCCGGCAGTAGTGGAAGAGCAGAGTTATGGACTGCCTATCGAGATAGGAACGGAAACTTGAATAGTTTCCATAATCGCATGGAAGATATTGCGTTCTGGTATAAATTTGTTTTGGCAAACGAATTCAGAAAGTATGTTCCGGACAAATAGCCGAACTTGAATTACTGATGACAGGTCTTACAAGCCTGATCTACATTCGGTATTTGGATCTTTCGCCGCTGTTCGGTTTATTGCTGACAAATATGCAAATGGTTGGTTGCATAAATCACTCGACCCATACGGGTTGGTTCACTCAAGTTAAAGTCGTCAGTAAAGTTTTCTCAATTGATGGCAGCGAGTTTTGCTGTAGAAGATAGACACGCTATTCAATTCTAAATCACTAACCTGCCTGCTGCTCTTCACCTCGTTCCTCAGGAGCCGCGCCGAGTTCTCGCCAATTGGTTTTCTTCTCTACGACTCCCTGATACGAAGCGATATGGGAGTAGGGGATACGTGGTTCGTTTGTGCCGATTGCGGGACCGCCGTTGCGGACGATGCGGGCGGCATCGACCATCAGTCGGCGAAACTCCACCACGGCAATATCGCTGGCGCCAAGAAGCTCCTGGGTGCGATCGATAATCGAGCCCATGGATGTCCACATGGCGATGTCCTGATTGGGGATGCCGGGAATGCCAGTGAAGTTACCCTCCCTCATTGATTGTCGATCCTGACCGAAATCGTTTTCGATTGTTCGACGACTGGTAAAGTCGTCATTCAAGTCCTTGCCTGGAACAGCTCGGTTGAAATCCCTCCATGTGGCTGTCTCCGGACAATTGACTCCACCCCAGGCAATAAAGTGAAACGTCGAATTATGATCATCTTCGGGGACGATCACGCTGGCGACGTTATACGAGGTATTGGGCGGGATGAGGGCAACAAATGGCGCGATATAAACCGTGACACGAACGTATTCATGAGTGGCCGCATTCTTGATCGGACGACGAATCGCCGCATAACGAAAACCAAAATCGGTTAGCTGACTGACCAGACGTGGCGATTTATCCGTCGATGGCCTGAGCCACTGGGTGTCGTTGGCGCCGGCACTGTCGACGCGTGCAGGCACCATATCACTTGAATGAAGGCTCGATGAATGCGCCGAGTCAATCTGGCCTTCCATGACCTGTGCCCAGTTACAGGGAACGCGTATCTTGAGAATTGACACAGGCGTTTTGTCGTCCGGTGAAAAAGCGGGACGATTGAATTCCGGCACGCTATCGTCTGGACCCATGTAGACCCACACGAAACCACCGCATTCGTGCACGGGATAAGATTTGTGTTTAACCTTTTCTTTCAGTTTACTTTCCGGCGGTTCGCTGGACATGTCAACACAGTTGCCATCGACATCGAACTTCCAGCCGTGATAGAGGCAACGCAGTCCACTGTCTTCATTCCTGCCGTAAACCAGTGACGCTCGACGATGAGGACATAATTCGTCGAGCGCGCCCAGACGACCTTCACTGTCACGGAATAAAACCAGGTTGTCACCCAGTAATCGCACTCTAAGTGGTTTCCCGTCGGGCTCTGACAGTTCCTCGGACAACGCAGCAGGTATCCAGTGGCGACGCATCAACTGACCCATGGGCGCATCGCCGACAACACGGGTCAGCAGGTCATTTTCTTCGGCTGTCATCATGATTCCGTTTCCTCCTCAGGTTATCGACGCCAGACGATCGATCATCTTCGAATTGTGTATCTGTGAAAGTAAAATCTTAGATATCTAAGACTAAACAATCAAGCACTGAATGTCATCGACCGGGTATTTTTTATTTAGAAGGGGGGTGCAGCGGCTGGATAAAGCACATTGCAAGTCGCCAATAGACGTTGCGACCAAGTGAGGGTGCCATTTTGTTTTCGTTGGAATCCCGATATAAACCATATATAAATTACTGTTGAAGTTATGCGGTTCCTGCCTTGACTTTATAACTTAGATATCTAAACTGATTTACGGCTCCCGCCAATTTTCTTCACTTCCACACCACCGGAATAATTGTTCCTCGACCTATGTCAGAAAATACTAATCTGGAATTTTTCAATCTTGAGTTGATCCGTAAAACTGAAGTCGCGCAAGACACGTGGTTGTTCGAGTTTTCTCGACCGGATCGCGCGTTGCTACCCACATTTGAAGCGGGATCGCATGTGACAGTGGTGACACCGTCGGGAGCACGGCGCCAGTACTCGCTGTGTGGTGACCAGGTGAAAACAGACACCTACATGATCGCCATAAAGGCCGAGCGGGAAGGGCGTGGTGCCTCAATCAGCATGGTTGATGACACGTCGGTTGGTGATCGGTTGGATGTATCGACACCCGAAAATACTTTTCCGATGGTCGATGCCAACGACTACCTTTTTATTGCAGGTGGTATTGGCATAACGCCGATTCTGTCGATGATCAGACAACTGAAGCGCAGTGGACATACAGCTTATCGGCTGATTTATGTTGCTCGGGATCGCTCTCTGGCAGCCTTTGCCGACGACCTTGAAACTCTGGGCGGCGACCGGGTGATGATCCATTGCGATGAAGGTCAGGCGGATAATTTTTACGATTTCTGGCCGTTATTCGAAACGCCCGGCAAGTCCCATGTCTATTGTTGTGGTCCGAGACCGCTGATGGAGGAGATAAAGGCGGTCTCCGGACATTGGTCGCCGGAACGTATGCATTTCGAGGATTTTGCCTCGGACGTGCGCGCCATACGTGACAACGACACTGCATTCACCGTTCGCCATGCCGATACCGGTGAAGAGATCCAGATACCTGCTGATGCAACTATCCTTGAAACCCTGCGTGACAAGGGTCATGCACTGCCGAGTTCATGTGAGAGCGGTACCTGCGGCACATGCCGAACCGAACTTGTTGAAGGCGAGGCAGATCATCGAGATATGGTGCTTGAGGAACATCAGCGAGATAGTTACATCATGATCTGCGTTTCTCGCGCTTTATCCGACAAGCTCGTACTCAGGTGGTAAAACTTAAATGAACGACGACACACGACGGGTCGGCTTGGGAGTCGTGGGCCTTGGTCGGGGCTTCACCCTGATGTTACCGACACTATTGCGCGATCGTCGATTTCGCCTGGTTGCGGCGATGACGCCGGGTGTAGAGGCGCGAACAGCCTTCGAGCGGGATTTTGGTGGAAACAGTTACGAGACACTTGAGGCGATGCTCGATAATCCCGACGTCGAAGCGGTATATATCGCCAGCCCGCATCAGTTTCACTGCGAGCAGACGATTGCCTGCGCCCGTGCCGGCCGTCACGTACTGGTGGATAAACCCCTGGCGCTTAGCGTTGAAGACGGCCTTGCCATGGTCGCGGCCACCCATGCCGGTGGGGTACATCTTGTGGTCGGGCCAAGTCACAGTTTCGATGCACCGGCATTGGCTGCACGACGAATGGTCGCCAGCAACCAGTTTGGTGCGGTGCGAATGATCCACTCATTCAACTACACGGATTTTTTATATCGACCAAGACGACCGGAAGAACTCGATAGCGAACGTGGTGGCGGGGTGATATTCAGCCAGGCTGTCCATCAGGTTGACGTGGCGAGACTGCTGGCCGGCGGGTTGGTCACACGGGTTCGCGGCTTAACCGGAAATTGGGATCCCGACAGGCCTACGGAAGGTGCGTATAACGCGCAGCTTGAATTCGCAAACGGCGCCTTCGCCAGCTTGACCTACAGTGGTTATGGCCGATTCGATAGCGATGAGTTCATGGATTGGTACGGAGAACCTGGTCACAACAAGAACCCGCAGGACTACGGAAAAGCGCGCCACTTGCTTAAGCAAACAGAGCAACATGGTAGCGAGACCGCGCTAAAACGTACACGTAACTACGGCCATGTGGATACGGACCGTTTTACGCAATGTCCCCTGCCGCCTGCCCACGAGCATTTCGGTGTCGTTATCATTAGTTGCGAACGCGCCGACCTTCGATTGAAGGCCGATGGCGTGATGGTTTTTGAAGATCATGAACGCCGTTTTGAACCGGTTGCGCCTCCTGTCATACCGCGGGTTGAAGTGATGGACGAGCTATATGATTGCGTTATTCACAACCGTCGTCCCACCCATTCAGGCGCATTCGGGCTGGCCACTCTTGAAGCATCTTTGGCTATATTAGCCTCTGCAAAATCCGCTGAGACGATTTCCATGAAACACCAGGTTGGCGTTGCCGACACTTGAACCGAGAACCTGCCATGCCCCAGTTGCAATTATCTTTTGCTATCGGTGACTACGACCGAAATCGTCCCCTGATTGATCGACGTGTGCCGATAGACGGTGTCGATCCTGTGTTCATGACACTATCTCCGGAGGAGATTTTTTTTCGTGCCTTCAGACATCAGGCCTTCGATGTCTGTGAGCTTTCTTTTGGCTCTTATGTTGTCAGCGTTGATAAAGATGATTCACATTACATTGCAGTGCCGGCATTCCTGTCGCGGGCGTTCCGACATACCTCAATACTGATTCGTACAGATCGCGGCATTGAACGGCCAGAAGATCTTAAAGGACGACGCATCGGCATTGCCGAATACCAGTTGAGCGCCAATGTCTGGGCGCGGGGGATTCTGCAGGATGATTACGGCGTGCAGCCGAGCGACATTCAATGGGTCCGTGGCGGCATGGAAACCCCGGAGCGTCCAGAGAAGATCAAACTGCAGTTGCCGGATGATATTCAGATCGAGAACGCGGCACCAAGCCGGTCGCTTAATTCATTGCTGGCCGAGGGTGAGATTGACGGTTTTATCGGACCGCGAACGCTGTCCTGTTTTGATAGCGGTCATCCACACGTTGGCAGGTTGTTTACCAATTCAATTGAAGATGGCTCCGAGTATTATCGACGTACCGGCGTCTTCCCGATCATGCATCTTCTGGGTGTACGCAGAAGTCTTGCCGAGCAGCATCCATGGCTGCCCAATGCATTATTGAAGGCGTTTACCGATTCCAAGAATCTGGCTATTGAGCACTTGAAAGATACCTCTGCCACCAAGGTGACTTTACCGTTTGTGGAAGAACAACTGGCAACTGCTAAAAAATTGCTGGGAGACGATTTCTGGTCCTACGGTGTACCCAACAATCGCGCCACCCTGGATGCTTTTCTGGATCAGCATCACCGCCAGGGTTTGTCGTCGCGACGTATACTGATCGAGGAACTGTTTCATCCATCGACACTCGAGTCCTACAGCATCTGAAACAATCGCAATCCAATGTAATGACCCTCAACGACACACCCTGATGCGTCTTGGTGACCGACCGATGCATGGTATTGCCATGCTGTTGTCGAGCCTGTTGCTCATGGCGTTTCTGAGCGCGCTGGTTAAGCAGGTTTCTTTGAGTCGTCCACTCCCCGAAATATTGTTCTTCAGATTTGCGGCATCGCTCATCCCACTGACTCTGATACTTCGACGCTCTGGTGGCCTGACTGTTCTGCGTACCAGTCAGCCGGCTCAACACTTACTACGTTCGTTTTTTGGGATCTCTGGACTCGGACTATATTTTTATGCCCTTGGTACGATTCCGATTGCTGACGCCACAGCACTGGGTTTTTCGGCACCGATGTTTATTACCATCTTCTCCATTATATTTCTCGGTGAGCAGGTGGGGCTGACACGATGGATCGCGGTTGTCACAGGATTTGTCGGAGTGTTCCTCATTGCAAATCCCGGTGTCCATGGCATTAATCTGGGCACAATCGCTGCAGTTGCCTCAGCCGTGTTTGGCGGTTTGGTGTCAGTGTGGATCAGGCGCTTGAGTCTCAAGGACCCGGTAGTTACCATCGCTATTTTATATAACAGCGCGGGTATGCTGGTTGCCCTGGCGTGGTTGTTGTCAGTTGGTTGGTCGCTACGAGCCGACCTCGGCTTGGTATTGATGATTGCCATTGGTTTAATTGCCGGTGCGCAGCAGTTCTTGATGACCAGTTCATTTCGTTATGCTGAAGCGAGTTTTCTGGCGCCATTTGAATATGTGCTACTTGTTTTCTCAGCGGCATTGGGCTGGTTTTTCTTCTCCGAAGTGCCTTCAGCCAATGCAATCATCGGTGCATTGATCATCAGTGCCAGTGGTGTTTTCATCGTTCGCCGCGGGAAAAAAGATCGGGCATAATCCTGAGCATTCAATGGATATCTCGAATCCGCTTTACGAACCCATATAGCTTGCTGCTTTAAAATTTGCCATGTACGACTTTAATGAAACCCTTGATGAGGCGCGTCGGAGAAATGTTAACGACACGTTGCGTGAAGATATCGGAATGGGGGACTGGACCGCGCAACTGGTGTCGGAGGATATTGTCACACGTTCACGAGTTGTGGTTCGACAGGATGCGGTGTTATGCGGTGTTGCCTGGTTCGAAGAGTGCTTTACTCGCCTCGATGAAACGGCGCAAATAGACTGGAATGCAGGTGATGGCGATGACCTTGCCTCTGGTGATGTCGTTTGTGAAATCAATGCCAGTGCACGGGCCACGCTAAGTGCGGAGCGATCGGGGCTTAACTTTTTGCAGATGTTATCGGCAGTTGCTACCGAGGCACGCAAGTATGCCCGGGCAATTGAAGGCCTGTCGTCCAATCCACGTGGTTGCTACATGCTAGATACACGCAAGACATTACCTGGTCTCCGTCAGGCACAGAAATATGCGGTACGCAGCGGCGGTGGAACCAACCACAGGATGGCACTTTGGGACGGTATACTGATCAAGGAGAATCATATTGCTGCAGCCGGTGGTATCGCGGAAGCATTGCATGCGGCCCGGCAGTTGAAATCAGGCGTTGATATTCAGATAGAGGTGGAAGATCTGGAACAACTCGAACAGGCATTGGCGGCCGGTGCCGGTTATGTTCTGCTGGATAATTTCTCCCTCGATACCATGCGTGAAGCGTGCAAGATTACAGATGGACGGGCAGTACTCGAAGTATCCGGTGGCGTTGATCTTGATAGTGTTCGTGACATCGCCCGCACCGGGGTTGATCGGATATCAAGCGGCAAGCTGACCAAGGACATTGCCGCCATCGATTTTTCCATGCGTGTGATCGAACAGATATCATTTGCTCGGTAACAACATTCAGTTGTTAACTTACAGGCAGTTCCTTAATACTTGATCTCGATAGTCCGTAAGTCAGTGCCAGTGCCAGCATGGACAATACCAGCATCATCATGAAAACCATCCTGTAGTCTCCATCCAGATCGAACGCAAGTCCTCCGGCCAAAGCGCCCAGTCCTCCCGCACCATGATGGACCATGGTAACTACACCAGTTAATGCGCCAAGGTTCTTGTCACCGAAGAAGCGCCGCGTATATACCACGGTTAACGGTGCGGTAATCCAGAATGTCGATCCATATAGCAGGGTGAATGCTGCAATGGCGAACAACGAATTTGAGAACAGAATCATTAAAAAGATAACGATCCGTATCACGAAACAAATCGCTGTTGGCCATATCGGACCGAGTCGATCCGACAGGTGCCCGGTTACCAATACACCGGCGAGACCGGCAAGACCCATGAAGGCATACAGGTTTCCAGCGAGTAATGCATCGACGCCGCTATCACTGGCAAACGCGACAACGTGAGTTGCCACGAAGAAATCCTGAAATCCGCAGACAGCATAAAGAAGGAGCAGTAGCCATAACTTCGACGAGAATAAATTATTGCTGACGGCTTGATTGCCAACATGGGTGGCTGTCGTTTCTGTGGTGTGTCGATTGTGCGTCTCTTTAAGCAGAGCGATTAATAGCAAAGGTACCAACAGAACCAGGGCCATTGCAGCGAGCAACAGAAATGAGCCGCGCCAGCCTATAGCCGCTAGTTGATTGGTTAGTATGAGAATCACCACTAACTGGCCAACACCCATGCCGGATATGGTAATACTGTAGGCGAGGCCCACGCGTTCAGGGAACCAGCGCGTAATAAGTACTCCGATAGGCGTAAGTGATGTTCCCGCAGAGGCGAGCGCAAAGCCGACACCGTAATACAGCGCGACTTCCATAGGTGTCGTTACCCGACTCATCAAGGCAACGCATATGGCAGACAGCAAAAGCGCGCAAAACAGGATGGCTAGCGCGTTGAATCGATCAACCAGTCGACCAACAATGGGTAGTGCCAACGCCGATACCACCATGAACAGGGTGACCGCGAGTGACAGGGATGTACGACTCCAGTCAAGATCCTCCGCCATGGGTTTCAGCATCAGTCCCATGGTGAATCGCGATCCGCCATTGAATAGCAGAACGATAAATCCAACCGCAAGTACGGCGGCAGCGATGTTTTTCCGTTTCATGAATGGATCAGGTATGAATGACGATGACCAGTATACCGGCGCTGACAAGAATGATACCGAACGTTTCAAGCAGCGATACTTTTTCACGAAACACCGCTACCGTAGCGATATAAGTAAACACGAGTTCAATCTGACCCAAAGCGCGAACATAGCCTGCATTTTCAATGGTGAATGCAGTAAACCAGCCGATGGATGCAATCACTCCAGACAGACCAACAAGGCCTGCCCAACGCCAGTTATGTAGCACACATGTGAGTTCTCCCGGCTCTCGAACAACCAGCCAGCCGCCCATCAGTATGGTTTGTATGACAAGACTGACTGCCAGGGTGAATGCGGCCGCCATGATGAAGCTGTCGTGACCGAGCGCCAGTGAAGCACCGCGGAAAAAGACCACCGAGGCACCGAGCCATGCCGCACATGCGAGCCCCATCAAAGTCGACTTCTCGGCTAAGCCACGGATCATTCCGCGAAATGACAGATGCGATTGACCAATGCTTAATACCATCAAGCCGAGTGCACTGACACCGATGGCAATGGCTCCATAAGTGCCGGGCATATCACCAAGAAGCAATGCACCGAACACCATCACCATGACAACTTCGAGCTTCGAGAAAGTTGTGCCAACGGCGAAACTGCGATATGAGAACATCGTCAGTAGAGTCACGGTAAAGATGATCTGGCTTAAACCACCAAGCAAACAATACAGAAGAAAACGAGGGTTAAGGTCAGGCAGCTCGAAATCTGTAAAGCGTTCAAGGGCTACGACATAGGCAATCGAGAAAGGCAGTGCATAGAAGAATCGGGCATAGGCAGCGCCGCTATTGGACAGCCGATCCTTAAGGTGTTTCTGAATCGCAGAACGCAAATTCTGAAAAAACGCCGCAACGATAGTGATCGGAATCCACAATTCGATCATGATACTTTCCTTGCGTTAATCGGGTTTATCGATTGGCTTGACTACGACCTGATCAAGAATGATGTAGGTGCCGGAGATTTTATCGTGTAGCGCTTCACGTTTACGATCGACAATAATCCACAGGAAACCTGCCCCGGCAGGCAGCCATGACAAAAGTGAAGCTCCGAGTCGCTTAAGCAGTTTCAATAACGTCGGGCTGCCAGAATTGCTCACCAATCGTAACCTCCATGCTCGCATTCCGAGTGTTTGACCGCCAACACGCCAAAACCCGATGAAGTAGGTTACACCAACTGCCAGTAAATAAACTTGTATGAGCAATTTTACCCAAGGTATTTCGCGAGTCTGTGCCGACAGGATAACTAGCGGTATGCCGGCAACGAAGTACACCCCCAACAACAGCAATGTGTCATAAAACATGGCACCAAGCCGTCTTGGAAATGAGGCGCGTTGAGTCTTGATTAATTTGTCAGTCATTTGACCTAATGTTGTTGATCGCAAAAGTTGTACACAGTCTATTACCGATCATTAACTATGCATTTTGCGGGTGTTTTCTTTTAAGCCTCGCAAAGTACATTGTATAACTAATTGAAAACGATAAATAAAAAGAGAATTCTAATATACCGACTAAAAATTTCCTTTCGACGACCGGTACTTGACTATTAGCAATGGGAGAAGTTGTTCACAGACTTATCCACAGGCCGGAATCCGCTGAGTTGCCAGTGATTTGTTGTTTGAAACGCTTCTACCGTCTATGCCTGAAGAAAGCAATCCTGTATTTAAAGTAGGTCGGGTTGTCGGGTTCGAATCCATGTCTTTACCAGAATTGGATCCATGGTCAAACAGGGTTAATTCGAAAGAAGTGATTGAACCCATATAGCATTGGAGATAAGGGCGTCGTCATGGTGGTGTCTGCCAATTAACTGAATGCCGATCGGCAGATCCATTGTCTGGCTTTATTCAACGCATCTCTCGCTGGTTATCGGATACTGTTCTACAAGATTATGCAGGACATAAAAAGGCTATGTGATTATGCTTGCCGGAATTACCGCCATGACCAGTCAGTTAAAGATTACAATAATAACGCGGGATGTTTAAGAACCGCATCACCCTCGTTTGATTTTTTTGGTTTCCTGTTGCACTCGTTTATAAAGCATGCCCATTTCACGATCTTTTGCGCGGCGGTCCACGAGACTTCCTTCGTTCAATGCCTGCTCGCGTATCAGTTTGCAGTAATTCGTAAAGCGACGTTTATCCAACTCGCCAACCTCAAGCGCATGTTGCACGGCGCAACCAGGTTCTGCTCCATGTCGGCAATCGTCGAATCGGCAGTGTTCGGACAGATTCTCGATATCTGCAAATGTGGCATACACCCCTTCTTCGCAACCGGTGAGCTGTACTTCGCGCATCCCTGGTGTATCGAGGAGCATTGCACCGCATGGCATGGAAAGCAGAGAACGACGTGTCGTCGTGTGGCGGCCCTTGGCGTCACCCTCCCGAATCTCGCGGGTGGCCTGTACTTCTTCTCCCATCAGTGTATTACTCAAGGTCGACTTGCCTGACCCGGATGAACCTAACATGACAACAGTTTGACCTTGCTGGCACCACGGTAACAATACGGACACGCTGCTGCTTTCGAGACAATTGACCATTTCAACATTCAGCAGGCAGTCAAGTGCTTGAACCTGGTGTTGAAAGCTTTCAGGCCGAAGGCAGATATCCGCTTTACTCAGTACCACAACAGGTTCTGAACCGGCTTCATGGACGATGCTCAGATAACGTTCGATTCGATTCAGATTGAAGTCGTCATTTAAGGAACAAACAATAAACGCGGTATCGACATTGGCGGCGATTAACTGCTCCGATTGTTTGCTTCCGGCTGCTTTGCGACGAAAACAGCTTTTACGTTGCAATACTCGTAAGATACCATTATCCGTATCGAGCAATACCCAGTCACCGACAGTGAGTTGGGGTGTCGATTTTGTAACAGTTATATTCAGTTTGCCTTCGCCGGCTTCAACTTCAAAAACTGATTTGTGCTGTCCGATGACCCGGGCAGGATTCGATGCCCCCCATTCTTCAAGGGATAATTGTTGCTGAAAAAAATTATCCCAACCCATGTTGAGCAATGATATGTGTTGAGACATTATGATGGCACCTGGGTGTGTATGCGCCACTCATTCAACAATGCGTGGGATGGAATGCGGAGCCTGTGCATAATAACATGCAACTTGATATTTCCAATTATTTCCGATGACTGAGATTACTGTTGCTTGACTCATCAGCATACGAATGGATTTGACAACATAGTGTGTGTTGCCTATAGAGATTTGTAATGTTCCACCCGTACTGTAAAGGTAACCAAATGCGAAGATTCAAGATCAGTCTGCCTGCTGTAATTTTGTCGCTGCTTCTGCCGATATTTTTGTCTGGTGTCGCGTATTCAGATGTTGAAGTATTGCAGGTCAGTCCAATGGAATTGACCAAAGCGGATGTTCGCCAGCTCAATAGTAATCCGGCGATTCTAAGCATAAGCGGCAACATACAATCCGAACAGAAGATATTAAGGCTTGATAATGAAACGATCCGGAAAATGGGTCTGTCTTCCTACATGGTTCGTGATCCGTGGCTGGAATCCAGGGTCACCTATACTGGCGTGTTGCTTTCACATCTCCTTGAACTCACAGCCTCTGAAGACTACAGCAGTGTGCTGGCAATCGCCTCTGACGGTTATCGTTACGAGATACCTGCCACGGAAATCCAGCGCTGGCCTGTACTGCTTGCGATTGAAAATACACCGGGAGAGTTTGGCGACAAGGGTCCATTGCGAATCATCTTTCCCTACGACGACCATACCGATATCACCATGGCCCGCAACATGTCGGTGTGGTCAGTAGCCGAGCTGGTGGTTCAATAAATTATCACCGGCATTGATAGTGCAACAGCATGATGTTGCTAAAACCGGCGTCAAAATGTCTATAACCCACCCATGTGGAGTTAAATACTCTCTCAAATACTCATATCGTTAACGATGGTTGCGTCTTATCCTTAACAACTCGACATCATCCTTAACGCTAATCTTTGGTACAAATATCTACTGACAGATACAGGTACCTTCTTTAACAATTCCAACTGATGACCAGACAGACGTCATGAATGACATCCAGCGCAATCCCAATGATATTTCCATAACGCCGCTCGATTTAAGGAACGCTATAGACAGTATCTCCGCATGGCTGAGATTGATGATCATTGGGCAACCGGTCCTGGTTGAGCGATTGCTTATCGGTTTGCTTGCTGATGGCCACCTGTTGGTTGAAGGTGCGCCTGGTCTCGCCAAGACGCGCGCCGTGCGTGCACTCGCCGATTGTGTCGAGGGTGAATTTCACCGCATTCAGTTTACCCCTGACCTGCTGCCGGCAGATCTGACCGGAACTGAAGTGTACCGTCCCGAGACAGGAACATTTGAATTCCAGCGCGGACCGCTGTTTCACAGCATTTTGCTTGCCGACGAAATCAACCGTGCGCCAGCCAAGGTGCAGTCAGCGCTGCTTGAATCCATGGCTGAGCGACAGATAACGGTTGGTCGTCACAGTTACCCGCTACCCGACCTTTTTCTGGTCATGGCGACCCAGAATCCAATTGAGCAGGAAGGGACATACCCGTTACCCGAAGCGCAACTTGACCGATTTTTGCTGCAGTTGAATATCGGCTATCCTGACTTTGAAAGTGAGCAAAATATACTCAAGCTGGCACGTCTTGAGGCAAGTGATGCACTGGATCATAAGGCGGTGAATCCACCGCCGATGCTAACCAGAGAGCAGTTGTTTTCTATCCGTCGTAAAGTTCTTGGCCTGTACATGTCGTCTGAAGTTGAAAATTATATTGTCCGGGTTGTCCTCGCCACGCGTCGTTCTGGATATCTTCCCGACGATCTCGAGCGGATGATTGAATACGGTGCCAGTCCGCGTGCAACTATCGCGCTGGACCGTTGTGCGCGTGCTCATGCCTGGCTTCGTGGTCGTGATTTCGTGACCCCCGAAGATATACAGCGACTGGCTCCTGACGTGCTTCGTCATCGTTTGGTGCTCAGTTATGAAGCGGAGGCAGATGGTATCGACGCCGATCAATTCATTGGAGAACTGCTAAGTCGTGTTGCTGCACCGTGACTTCACTTTCAAGACCCGCTATCGGACTGGAAGGTGCGAGTTGCACATTGTCCGAGTTGCTTGCACTTCGTCACTTGAGCGAGATGCTCACTTTGGGCTCGAAGTCTTCTGGTCGTTCATTGCGAGCGGGCGGTCATATCTCGAAGATTCGTGGTCGCGGCATGAGTTTTTCCGAATCACGCCTCTATCAGCCGGGTGACGACATTCGCCTGGTCGACTGGAAAGTAACTGCCCGTAGCGGCCGTGTTCATACCAAGGTATTTGAAGAAGAAAAAGAGCGACCGGTATTCGTTATTGCAGATCTCACAGATAGCCTTTTTTTTGGTACACGACGAGCATTCAAGCACGTGGTAGCTATCGAAATTGCGGCCCTGGTTGGTTGGGCGACACTTCAGCGGAACGATCGTATTGGCGCCTTGTTGGTGTCTTCAAAACGCCATGTGGAACTACGACCAGCAGCGGGCCGGCGAAGTCTCATGCGTTTACTGCGCATGCTGGAGCAGTTTTCAACCGGCAGCTATGCCCATAGCCAATCAATTGAATTGTCTGACGCGCTACGACGTGCTAACGAGGTGGTGACTCCAGACAGTCTGGTGTTTGTGGCGAGTGATTTTTATGGTTTCAATGACTCGGTAGCGCGACACCTGGTACGGTTGTCTGCGCATAACGATGTGGTCTTGTGTCAGGTGCTGGACCGGCTCGAACTTGAGCATCCACCACCAGGTAAATACCCCATCAGCGATGGTCGACAAATTACCGAGTGGTCGGTCGTCGGCCGTCGATTGGGCCAGAAACATCCGGCATCTGAAATCGGCAGGCTGGGTGATTCGTTGACAGAACCGGTCTCTCGTCTGGCAAGACGTCATCGATTGTTGTACGGGGTGATTTCGGCAGGAGAATCGGTGGCTGCGCAGTTGGACCAAATTCTGAGCAAAACCCATTCTGTAACAATACCGGGCGCGGCGTAAATGGATGGTACCGATCCGTTAGCCACATTGCGCGATATCCACCTACCGGATGATCCCTCCTGGTGGCCGCCCGCTATTGGCTGGTGGGCATTGGTTATTGTCTTGATTGCTGTCGTTTACATCACGGCAATCAAGGTGCGATCGATATACCGGCAACATCAGCCAGGACGCGCGGCGAGAATATTATTGTTGGATATCGAGACGCGCTATCGAAATGATGGTGACGCGGGCAGGGCTGCCCGGTCACTCAGCGAGCTGGTTCGCCGCTATCTGCTAACCCGGTTTGATCGTGAAGTTGTTGCGGGCCGGGTAGGAGAGGAATATATCGATCTGATTCGTTCACAACTGAAAGAGCTCAATGAAAAACCGGTTGTCAACAACGAGAACGATATGTTGTCGGCGCTTAATTCATTCGTGGATGCACCATACCGTCCCGATCCGGATAATGTCGATGACATGCTTGTTGTGGCACATGCGCTGTTAACCAGGCAGAACTTGAAATGAATCTGTTGTTTGCCTGGCCGTGGATGTTCCTGTTGGCGCCACTACCGCTGGCTGTTATACGTTGGTTGCCGCCGGTACAACGATCAGGCGGTGCGATTCGGGTACCGTTTTTCTCGACCATTTCAGCACTATTCACTCCTGATAGTCGTCGTTCGATCCAGAACCGATGGATTCGACTGGCTATTCTTGGACTCTGCTGGCTGACACTCATTAGCGCCGCAGCACGTCCACAATGGATTGGCGGGATTGATTACTTTCCAATCGATGCGCGTTCGCTGATGCTGGCGATCGATGTGTCCGGCAGCATGAAGACAGAAGATCTTGAATTGGACGGTAAACCAGTCGATCGACTATCGGTGGTCAGACGGCTGGCAACGTCTTTTGTCGCTCGACGCGAAGGTGATCGGGTAGGCTTGATTCTCTTTGGCAGCCAGGCATACTTGCAGGCACCGTTGACCTTCGACCGGAAAACCGTGGCAACGTTTATCGACGAAGCACTGATTGGCATTGCCGGCGAACGCACTGCAATCGGTGACGCCATCGGGCTCGCGGTCAAGCGTCTGATTGGAGTTCCAAGTGAGCAGCGAGTACTGATTTTAATGACCGATGGCGCCAATACGGCTGGTGCGATTAATCCCGATGAGGCTGCACGACTCGCGGCGCAAGCAGATTTGACGATTTATACCATCGGAATTGGTGCTTCAAGCATGGTGGTAGAGAGTTTGTTTGGTTCGCGTCAGATTAATCCGTCACGAGATCTTGATGAGGCACTATTAACACGAATTGCCGAGTCAACCGGTGGAAAATACTTTCGCGCGCGATCAAGCGAGGATCTGCAACAAGTTTACGAATTGCTGGATACCATCGAACCGATACCACAGATAAGTCCGGCGACACGGCGAATCAAGGAACTGTTCTATTGGCCACTGGGTGTCGTTGTGTTTGTGATGTTTGGCTGGATGATTGCCGGTTGCGGTTTCATTTCATTCAGGCGGTCACTCTCTCGCCAAGTCTAATTGACAGAAAATTGCTGGATAACAGCTGACTCTTGTTATGTGCCTGTCTCAATATGCGCTGCAGCCATATTAAGAAAGATTCACATCAGATTCTGGCCAAGAAAATTTTGAGTACGCTGCCATGCTAATGCAGCATCTTCTGAGTCGTAGCGCGCGCCAGTAGGGTTAGCAAAGGCATGATCTGCTTCATACCAGTAGATGGTCAGATTGTCTGCCTTACCGGCTTTTTGCATGGCCATTTCAAACCCGTTGACCATCGTCTTGTTGATGTTCTTGTCGAGGGTGCCAAAATGACCTAACACAGGACCATGCAGGGATTTGAGTTTCTCTGCAGGCTGGGTTACCTGACCGTAGTAGATAACGGTCGCATCAACCGGTGTGGCAATGGATGCATTGAGCGACCAGCCACCGCCAAAGCACCAACCCATGGTGGCTACCTTGCCACTGGATTGAGAATGATTGCGCAGCCAATCAACCCAGCGTGTCAGCGTAGCCGTGGCAACAGCCGGATCGACCGATTTCATCAATGACATCGCGCCATCGGGATTACTGGCGACGCCACCGCCGTAGAGATCTATTGCCAGGGCAAGATAGCCTGCATCGGCGAGGTCTGCGGCCACGGATTTTATCTGATCATTCAATCCCCACCACTCGTGAATAAGAATCACCGCGGGTGCTTTGGTCGCGTCCGGGCGAGCCAGTGCGGCAGATACCGAAGTACCCTCGGGTAGAGCGGTCGATACGGCTTCCAGACGGCCTGCCGCAGCTTGGGTAAGAACAGGGTAGGCAAGTACAGTAGCGAGTGGCAACGAGCCGAGTCCTTTCAGGAACAAGCGACGCTTGTTGTCATCGAGGCCAGGGAGTGGCCAGTCTTGATTTGTCGTGCATCCATCAAGGTCACACATTTTATTTCCTCTTCAAAAAATATTGTTGGTCCGGAGTCCTATTGGTCCAACTACTGGCAGGCCTCTACGAGTTGGATAACATTGCCGAGAGTTTATCCTCGTAGACTGTCGATTTGTTAGAATTATGAGCATATCGAAATTTTTCCACCAGTTTGTACTTGCATCGTTCGCCCAATATTTTCTGACATGACTTTCCTAAGGCCGGAATGGTTATTCATGCTACCCGGCGTTATCCTTGTTTGGCCCTGGTGGCGTCGTCGTGGTAACGACTCGCCATGGCGGTCGGTTGTCGATCCATCGTTACTGCCACATCTCCTGGTGGATCAAAACGCCCAACGGGGTGCAATTTGGCCGCTGGTCATGCTGACTGCAGGATATCTTGTTGCAGTCTTTGCATTGGCTGGCCCTGCGATCGAACGGTTCGAGTCTGCAAGTTTGGAAACAGTCCGCTCACGAATCATTGTGCTTGATTTATCGACCAGCATGAATTCGCCCGATGTATCACCGACACGGCTTGAACGTGCCCGCTTCAAGATTCGCGATGTGCTCGATCACGACCCTGATGCATATAACGGTTTGGTGGTTTTTTCCGGCGATGCATTCACGGTATCGCCGTTGACTCGTGATGTTGCAACCCTTGCAAATCTGCTTGATGCGCTATCGACCGACATCATGCCGGTAACTGGTAATCGGGTTGATCGGGCAATTGATATGGCACTGCGTTTGCTGGATCAAGGAGGCTCAATGCGCGGCGAAATCTTGTTGCTCAGTGACGGTGTTTCAGCGAGATCAATAGCTGCATTGGAAAACACATCCTATGCCGACAACATCGTAAATGTAATTGCGGTTGGTACGCCAGATGGTGCGCCCATCCCATTGGATGAAGGCGGTTTTGTCAAGGACGAACAGGACAACATTCTCATTCAAGGACTGGATTTCAACTCCCTTGAAAGTCTTGCGCAAGCGGGTAATGGATTAGCAGTCAAGATGACCAATGATGATGCCGACCTTGATGCCTTGAGTGCCTATCGTGCGGCTGACGAAAGTGCCCGGAAAGTTGAACACAATGACACAAGACATCTGACCGACATCGGACCCTGGCTGGTACTGCTAATATTACCGATGGCGCTGTTGGCTTTTCGTCGTGGCTGGTTACTGGCATGTATTCTGTGCCTGTGGTTACCCCGACCATCGCTTGCATTTGAGTGGACGGATCTGTGGCAGCGTGCCGATCAACAGGCAGCCAACGCGCTTGAAAAGGGTGATTTCGAGACCGCATCCGCACGAACGACTCCGTGGCAGGGCGCGGCGTTGTACCGTGCCGGAAAATACGATGATGCCGCCGAGGCGTTTACCAATAATTCCACTGAACCTTCATCAGTTGATCACTACAACCGTGGCAATGCGCTGGCACGAAGTGGACATTATCAGCAGGCGCTTCAAGCGTATCAGGCGGCATTGGAACAAAGCCCGGGCTTTGGGGATGCGCAATTTAATCGCGACCTGGTAGATAAGCTTTTAGCTCAGCAAAACAAGTCTTCGAATAAATCAGATGGCCAGTCAGGTGACGGCAAAGAATCGGCTAATGGCGAGCAAAATAGCGAAGATGGGATGTCATCCACAAAGGATGGCAGATCTCATGAAAATGATGCAGGCAAGGCATCAGCATCGCGTAACAATCAGGCATCATCAAGTGGCAACAATTCACAGACTCCTGATGGTGAGGTTGAATCAGGTGTGGATTCTAAAGGTCACCAATCCGGTACTACGGACGATAAGCAAAGCGGACAAACGATGAGTGGCAACAAACCTGAAGCCATGGAGAACGGCACCGATTCTGTAGACAGCACCTCGGTTGCGGACAATAACTCAGTGAATCCGACAACCGGAGAAGCAAAAGGCGAATCCATTGCGAAAGCCGAAGTCAGTGCCACTGATCAGCAATCAAGCCAGGAACTTCAACAGTGGTTGCGCCAGATTCCCGAAGATCCCGAAGGCCTGCTGCGACGAAAATTCCTGTTGCAGTATCGTCAGCGACAAGGTCAATGAAGCCAACTGGATTTGTAGGAACCAGAATGCGAGATACAAGCAACCGTTCCTGGTTAGCGGATCTGTTCCTGATGGTAATTTTGATGATGACATCGGCACCGGCATGGGCTGAACTCACAGCCCATGTCGATCGCAATCCGGTGTCACTTGGTGAAACCCTGCGCCTGATTATTGAGGTCAATGGACAGCTCGATACGCGCGGTTTCGATAGCTCGATATTGAATAAGAATTTCGAGGTGTTAGGCACGACCAGTAATTCACAGATTCAAATTATAAATGGCAAGCAGCAAGTCTTGAGTCAGCTTAATATCGACTTGCTGCCGCGTGCCGCTGGTGACTTCATGATTCCGCCGCTTGAGTTTGCCGGCGATTTGACCCAGCCTGTCAGCGTAACCGTTAAACCAGCCAGTACCGATGATGTCGCCGGAGACATTTCTGTGGAGATGAATGTTGACGATCTGACGCCTTATGTACAGCAATCGGTCATATTGACGGTAAAACTGTTTTTTGCAGTTGCTATCGTTGAGGGTAATCTAAGCGATCCCCAAGATGCGCGCGTACAGATTCGACGGCTTGGGGAAGATACCCGCTATACGGCGGATCGTCAGGAGGTTCGCTATCAAGTAGTCGAGCGTCGCTTCGTGATCACTCCACGTCAAAGTGGTTCTATAGATTTCAAAGGTGTCACATTCGATGGCCGTGCAGCTATCGATAGCGGTGTCAGTGGATTTTCGATACGCGGTAAACGTTATCGCGTACATGCAGAACCATTGACCCTCGAAGTGCAACCAAAACCAAAATTCTCAACGGGCGAGTGGTTTCCCGCCAGCGATGTTCAAATCAGCGAACAATGGCCGGAGACAGCACCAACTTTCACAGTCGGCGAGGCGATTACTCGTACGGTGCGGATCGAGGCGCATGGCGTTTTCGGTGAGCAGATTCCAGAGCTTGAACTGCGCCTGCCGGAGGGTTCACGAGGTTATGCTGATAAGGCTTCCATCACAACGAGCATCGACAAGGATATGCCAGTGGGTGTTCGTGAACAGCGTATTGCCCTGGTGCCTGTGAAGGCGGGTCGTCAGGTGTTGCCGGCAGTGGAACTCAATTGGTGGGATACAAAAGCTGATAGTCAACGGGTTGCGCGGTTACCGGAGCGAATCATCGAGGTGCAACCGGTTCCGGATACTGATTCAGGGGTCGCATCGGGTGGGCAATCGGATACGAAACTTTCGGCTGATCAGGATTCAACGCCATCCGAAAAGCAATCAGCAGTAACAAATATATTTAGCCCTGTAGCACACGCTGACGGTTGGCGTTGGTTAAGCATCATTCTCGCGATACTGTGGCTGGCCACTGTTGGTCTGTGGATAGGTCAACAGCGTACCCACAGACGGAAGACAAAAGTAACTTCCATTGCAAGTCAGGCGATCCCATTACGGCAGATACAAATCATTTGTAACCGTGGTGATGTGCGGGAGATTCGCTCGGCTTTAATTGAATGGGCGCGTTCTGCCAGACCCGATCAACCACCAGCCGGCCTGGAAGATCTGGCACTCATTTGCGATGACAAAACTGTGCGGGATGCTTTGGCTCGTCTTGATGTTGCTTGTTATGCCAATTCGACCGAGGCATTTGATGGGGCTGAATTGTGGCAAGATATTCGAAGTTGGCTTCCAGGTTTTGGTCAAAGCGAGGGGACTAATGTAACCAGGCACTCTGCTTTGCCACCACTGTATCCTGAGAAGACAACAGGTGAGAGATGACTGAATCCTTTCTCAAGATGGCTGCAAGTCGCCAATATAGCGTTTAATGCTCGCTCAAAAGCCCACTTATCCATGTAAATTGCGCGCTCACACTCCCATTTGTCTCTCCTTGGCGGCCTTCGCTCAATTTAAGATAGGTTCTGACAATCTGGAAATCTGGGCAGGCCTGCCTCATCGTTGTAACCATTTGGCTTCACAGCCAGGTAGCCGCCCTGTGTTAAGGCCTGGGGTCCGCTTGCCTCGATCCCATGATGTCCCACAACCTATTTATCAAAAAATATGGCCACTGTAATTTTCATTACATCGTACGAATGCTTCCGCTTTAAATGACAATAAATTATGATACCCATTCTAGCCACATCAGTAGTGCATAATTTCAGCAATAGCTCTTTGAACGTTGGTTCGTATCAGTTTATTTTTACGCAATAGTATCTATATATTGACGTGTTCTATCAGATGATATGTGCTTAATGCTTGGTATATTTCTGGAATTGTGGTCCCCGGGGTTGGCCCGAAATTCTCATTCCGTAAAGGTACTCTGGCAATTCCCGAGGGGGTAGCTGCGGTCCAGTTTTCTGGAGCCCCGTATACTTCTAATCTTGGGGGTATTCGATGAGCGTTGGCGATTCGCGTGCGGTCCTGGTAACGGGTGGAGCCGGATACATCGGGAGCCATGCCTGCAAGGCGTTGGCACAAGCAGACTACATACCGGTTACTGTGGACAACTTCGTCAATGGATTCGAATCGGCTGTCCGCTGGGGTCCCCTTGAGTGCGCGGACATAGGTGATCGAGTCCGTCTTGACGAGGTCTTTCGCGTGCATCAACCTGTTGCCGTCATGCACTTTGCTGCCTATGCCTACGTAGGTGAATCGATGAAGGATCCAGGAAATTATTACCGCAACAACGTCGTCAATAGCCTCACGCTACTTGAGGCAGCCCGCGATCACGGCGTGAAGCGGTTCGTCTTTTCCAGCACGTGCAACACGTATGGGGTGCCTCGCGTTACTCCGATCACTGAAGAGCATGTCCAGCTTCCGATCAACCCGTACGGTGCTTCGAAGCTCATGGTGGAGCGAATCCTCCGGGACTTTGACTCATCCCACGGAATCCGATCGATCTCCCTTCGCTACTTCAATGCTGCTGGCGCTGATCCTGATCTTGAGATCGGCGAGGATCATGATCCGGAGACACATTTGATTCCGCTGGTGTTGATGGCTTCCGCTGTAGGGGCGAAACCGCTTGAGATATACGGTGACGATTACGAAACGCCGGACGGAACCTGCGTGCGAGACTATATTCATGTCACGGATCTGGCAGCAGCACACCTGCTGGCATTGAAGCGGCTTGAGCAGGGAGGCGAGAGTAATGCTTATAATCTCGGTAACGGTAGCGGGTTTTCCGTACGCGATGTTATCCGCACGGCTGAGGGTGTGACCGGGCATGCTATTCCGGTCCGCACGATCGCTCGGCGTCCCGGTGATGCTCCCATTCTCGTAGGCGATGCCACGAAAGCCAGGCATGAGCTTGGCTGGCGACCCGGACACGCGGAATTGAGCTACATTCTCGAGACGGCATGGGGTTGGCATTGTCGACAGGGTCGAGATGACCTTAAGACCTCAGTTGGCTGAGTAACCTTATCAGAAGAGGAAAGCAAAGCAATCATGAAGACGGGGGTGATCGGTTTCACGGATGTGGTGTTGGTTGCGGAGTATGTCAAAGACAAGCATCCGGTTTCAGTATTCGTTCCGAAGACCGGTGTCGACGCGAAACTTCGTTGGAACGGTAAGTGGTGCCGGGACGGTCAGGTGCTTCGAATATGAAGATCCTTATCCTCGCACCGCATCCGTTTTACATCGTTCGCGGGACTCCGATCGATCTGGACCTGGTTCTGAAGGTCCTTTCGGCTCGCCCTGATACCGAGATAGATCTGGTCGTGTACGCGGCAGGTGAGGATCGCGAGTATCCCCGCACTACGCTGCATCGTGTCGGAAAGGCGAAATGGATGCGTCCAGGTCGCCCGGGGTTTAGCGTGCGAAAGCTTCTGAGTACTGCCGCGATGTTCTGGAAAGCGTGTGGACTCGTGTGGAATCGCATGTACGACGTGATCCACGCAGATGAAGAAGCGGTATTCCTCGCGATGTTCTTCCGTGTGCTTCGCGGAATCCCTTATGTGTACGACATTGATTCCTCGATCGCGGAACAGCTGATGGAGCAGATGCCATATATGGCCTGGTTGGCGGCGATTTTCGGATTTTTTGAACGGCTTGCCATGCGCGGTGCGTTGTACTGCCTGCCTGTGTGCAACAGTCTTGCCGAACTTTGCCGACGCAACGGTGTGACCCGATTTGTCACGCTGCACGATATCTCGCAGCTTGCGAACCCTGATCGCCCGAAGACCGGCAGCCTTGCGCGCGAGATTGGCGTGGACAAGACGATCTTGCTTTACGTGGGTAACCTCGAGAAGTATCAAGGGATCGATTTGCTCCTTGAGGGTTTCGCCGTTGCAGCACCAAAGGTCGAGACAATCGATCTGGTGATCATCGGCGGCAGCGATGAGCATATTCGCAAGTACCAGGAGAAGGCGAAAAATCTCGGGGTCGCAGGGCGTGTCCACTTCCTGGGTCCGCGTCCGTTCGACCAACTCGACGAGTATCTTGCTGAGGCTGACATTCTGACTGCCCCACGGATTCGTGGACGCAACACACCGATGAAGGTTTTTCCCTATCTCCACGCTGGACGTCCGGTCCTTGTCACCGATTTGCCAACACACTCGCAGATCCTTACCCCCGATGTCGCCTACCTCGCCAAGCCTGATCCCGAAGGGTTTGGTGCGGCAATCGTCGAACTGGCGAACGACCCTGAGTTGCGCGATCGCCTGGCCAAGGCTGGCGTTGAGTTTATAGAACGAGGCCACACGCTGGATGCGCACAAAGCTCGTCTCGACGAAGCCTACGACTGGATCGCGGATCAGATCTCCTACAAGCAGGAATCGAACCGTAAACAGGACGACGTTGTGCTTTGATGCCTGAGTCGATTTTCACGCGAACTACCATCCAGGTCGCAAGTACCCATGGCGAGGTCTGGCCCATACAGTGTTGGCACACACCGGGTTGTACGTCATCGACTTACCATACAGCCCGCTCACTGGCGTTGTGAATAAGACGCGCTACCGCTGTATTCTCAAAAGGAGCAGGACTCGTGACAAACGTTGATGTGGGGTGGAATGCTCCCCTCGGTGAACGTTACGATATAGTTGTCATCGGTGGTGGTATTCACGGTGTGTGCGTGACATACGAAGCGGCTCGTCGAGGCTTGTCCGTGCTACTACTCGAGCGCAAAGACTTTGGTAGTGGCACGTCGTCGAACAGCATGAAGATCGTGCACGGCGGGCTGCGTTATATGCAAGACTTTGACTTCAAGCGCGTGATTGATTCAAATCGTGAGTTTCGTATTCTGCAGCACATTGCTCCAGCACTCGTGCAGCCTTTGTCGTGTCAGTTGGATGTACGAGGTCGCGGCGTTTTATTCTCGCTGAAATTTCGCTCCGGTCTCGCACTCTATAACGCCATCGCGAAATTCGCCGCTCGTGCGGTCCCAAGTGCGCTCGATGTTCCGGCTAGCCACTACCCTGGTTGGTACGACGGCATCATTCTCGATACCGAAGAGTTTCTACTCTCCTATCTGCACACGGCGTTTCGCGAGGAAAGCGGTAAAGTTGCCTTCCGCAATCACGTGGGCGACGTCACGGTCATGTGTCGTGAAGGGCGTGCCGTGGCCGTGACAACGGCCTCGACCGGGCCGATCGAGGCTGGTGCAATCATCGAGTGTGTCGGCGTCGCCCGTGAGGGGCAGCCCGTCGGTATGGCGATGAACCTGATCGTCGATCGCCTCGATCTGAACGCAGGCGCAATCGCGCGAGGCTTTGTACATCCGCATGATGGGCGTAGCGTGTTCACCGTGCCATGGCGTGATGCGTCCATAGTGGGTACGTTCGAGCGTTCATATTCAGGCGATCCGCGAGAGGCACTGTCAATCGATCCTGAGGTGATTGACGAGTTCCTCGCCTGGCTTGCGCCCGTGCATGCAGAGTTCGCGAAACTTACCCGAGGCGACGTGCGTTTCGTGCATGCGGGACTGCTTCCAAAGGATGCACATGAGAGCGAGGAACTGTCTCGTGCATCGAAAGTGGACGAGACTGAAGACGGTAGAATCCGGGTACTGGGAGTAAAGTATACGACCTCACGTGCATTGGCCTCGCAGGCTATCCAGCGTGCCGCCACTCACCTCGATAAATCCGTAGATGATGCGCTCGACAGGCTGGTACCACTCATATCGCGGTCGGCACTCGTTCGAGAGTTCACTGCCGAATATCCCAAGCTGTCACGGCCACTGGCTGGCGGCGAGCTCACCGAGGGTGACGTCGTGTTCGCAGTGCGACATGAGCTTGCTGTTGACCTCACCGATGTGCTCTTTCGCCGAACCCGAGTCGCAAATGCGGGGCACCCGGGAGACACACTCATTCACGCTGTGGCAGGGATGATGGCATCGCTTATCGGTTGGACCGACTCGGAGAAACAGAAGCAGATCGAACAGTTCGAGGATGACATTCACTTCACGGGAGGTAATATTGGCACCGTCGTGCGGTAAAGATTCAATTAGGCGTGCGTGCTTTCCTGCTGTTTAGTCATCGACAAGTTGGTCAACGTATAGTGCCTCGCTATAGCAATCTGAGGTGGCGATGTTGACAACTTCTGTCTGACAAATGAACGGATTGACATCCACAATAGGGTAGCTATTCAGATGTTGAGAGATCATTAATACGGCTTATGCTAGTTCCGTATTATCTACCACGCAATTATCTGCCACGCATGTTTTTTCCAGATGTAGCGGTTTTGTCGCGTTGTCCTGGAATACCGTGGCGCCCCGGGCAGGATTCGAACCTGCGACCTACCGCTTAGGAGGCGGTTGCTCTATCCCCTGAGCTACCGGGGCATTTGAGGTCGCGATCCTCGCCGATTGCCCGGATGGGGTCAAGTGTTGAAGGCATTGGTTAACTATCACCACCTGTGGTGACGGCACCGCTCGGGTAAAACTTGCTGTACCAGTTCCAGTTATTACTCTGCTTCAGCCATTTACTATAAAAAGGATCACGCAGATGATGTTCGCGTATCTCAGGCCAGCGAGAGCCGATACCCTCGATAACCTGCATGGGGTCAATTCGCCCATCATTGACTTCCAGATGTATATGCGGGTAGATCATCTCGTGTCGCGCGCTGTTTAACGTGACGTTACCGCTTAAGCCAACATTGGCAATCGTGTCTCCCTTGCGAACCTTTACGGTTCTGCCAGCCGCGAGTTCGCTACGTATTCTGCCAAAAGGTGAATGTTTGCGCAGGTACTCTCGGCTGAGTTCTTCTTCGCTGAGGCTGTCGATTGGTTTGTTCAGAATTATGGATGCGTATTTGCGCATGGCGAGATTATAGCCTTGGCGTAAATCGTTTCCGACAGCAGCGAGTTCTCCGCGTGTCAATAAGCTCTGGTACTGGCTGGTGGTTGGCATCCGCAGAAGATGCATGTATGTCACCTCAATATTGTCTCGCTTGAGAATGAGATAGTTACCGGCGCCACTTTGCTGGTAGCCGGCCAGCGTGATCGTACCGTCCATTACGGCAAGCGCCGGCGCACCCAGATCGCCGCCGATATCAAGCCCTTCGTGGGCGTGACCATTGCGTCGCGCCTGGTATAGTCCCCATGGCTTAATGTCGTCTACATCGAAGCTGGCAATGGGCAGGCCCAATTTACCAAGGAACGGGCGTGATTCAAGAACATCAGCAGCGTCATCTATCAGAGCGTAGTAGTAGTGAAAAAGCGCCGTTTTATAAACCAGGGACAAGGCAATGCGCCGCTCGGTACTATCGTCGCCTACATTAATCTTGTCGCTATTGGCGAATTCTTCAATAAATCGTTTTTCTCGGGTAACCGGATTACCTTCATCGGAGTAATCGTTTGTAATCCAGCGAGTGGCGTCCGGGAGAAGACGTTTGCCGTCGATATCCACGTAGCGTTTTTGAAATGCTTCACCACCCAGGTGATAGAGATAGAGATTTTCGAGAGTGAGTTCCTGTGGCAGAAATTCGGCGCCATAAATAAGATCAAGCATTAACAGTCTGAGTTCCAGCATGTTCCACTTAACAAAGCGCTCTCGTTTTTCATTATAGAATGCGCGGCTGATCTCAGATGAACCCCAACCATACGGCAGATATTTCAGGAGTGGCCCAAGACCTTCCACGGCAAGTGTATCGAGCTTGTTTTCACTCACAGTGCTTGACAGGTCATCGAGCAAGGTAATCATGCTGTCCCTGTGCGCAGCTTCAGTGCTGATTACCCCATTGGAATCGCCAACCAGCGGTGTGTCGCGACGCAGGGACTCAACCAGCGCAGCGACGCGACTGTCGTAGTAGGCATTGGGTTCTGGTGGCTTGGGAGATGTGATGAGTTTGACTAATTCGGCCCGACGCGTGCTTGTGTAGATACTGTCGAGTCCAGGATTCGAATTTTCTTCTCGCGCTATTGCAACAATCGCAAGAGTCATATTTACGAAGCGACGATAAGCACGGTCATAGTTGCTACCGAAATAAATAATGTCAGGATCGCGCAGACGATTTTGTATCTTGTCGTTAGAGTACGCAGGTTCAATCTCGCGAACAACAACGGCTTTCTTCTCCCGCAGGTACGTAATTAAATCAATGTCTTCACGTCCCGGGTTGAGGCCACGAGTGTAAATGGCATCTTCGACGTACCAATCCGGTTGTAGTTTCGACCACAACCAGTCAGGTACATGAGGATCCACCGGGTCGATATTGACATGGCTATTGTCGATTATACGATCGAGCATTGCCCCAAGATTTTGTCTTTCTATAACAGCCTGCCGTGGTTCAAAGAAAAGTTTGTTGGATGTAAACACCATGGAGATGATGGCAACTGTCAACAACAGGGTGATAAACAAAACCCACATGGTCATCAAAGCCGAACGAAGCCGGACACGACGCATATAGCGATGCTCGTCGTCATTCATGTGGATGCGCGGAAACAGGAACAGGCGCCGTGAAAGCAAAACGACGTTTGTATCGATGAGATCCGGATCAAGACCGCTTCTCACCAACTCGGTTTCAAGGTCGGCAACTATCCGGCAGCCATCTTTTAATGCCTTGCGATTACCAACCTGATCGCCTGCATAGGCATTGTCTTGAGGACGACTCGTAGAGTATTGACCACGATTCCCTTTCGCGTCGTTAACCGGATGCAGAGTCCTGGCAGATCCTGTCTCTAGTTTTGGTTCGTTCCTAAGCACAATATTGTTCTACTGATAAATTGTATAACCAGATCTTGACGACTAGCCGAATTACACCGTCTGCCTTATTTAAATTGCCGCACCAGAATTCGAACACCCCTGAACTTTACCTGATTGATACAGTATCTCACGTACTGTTTATTTGTTAATTATAGAATTTTATTGCTTCCAGTGAGTGTCCGTTAAACCGTCAATTTGAACATATTTTCCTGGTTACGCAATCTGGATGATTATAAAACTTGTTCAATACCTAGAAACCGGCAGCATGACCATCTTTCCGAGGGTCACTGGCCGCGCGGTAGCCTGCCATTGTACGGATAATAGCCTGACCGCCGCCAAATGTAGTCCAATGGTAGTCATTATCAATCTGGTGGCCTCTTTCGGTCAGAATCGGGGCGATATTGGCTGCGAATCCCGGTTCGAGATTAATCTCACCGCTTTCGCTAATGTACCAGCGCGGTGCGTCGAATGCCTCCTGAAGTCCCTGATGCCAGGTTTCCAACCGGCAAATAATCTGCATATGTCCTTGAGGTTGCATATGTCCACCCATGACCCCGAACGGCCCTATTGGCTCATCGCCACGAGTCAGAAATCCCGGAATGATTGTGTGATACGGTCGTTTTCCGCCATCAACCCGGTTGGCATGACCGACTTCAAGGGAAAACCCGGCAGCGCGATTCTGCAGACTGATACCGGTGCCGGGGACCACGATTCCGGAACCGAAGCCGTGAAAATTCGATTGGATCATCGACACCATGGTGCCGCTGACGTCAGCGGCGCACAGATATACCGTGCCATGATCTAAAATCGGTCCAGGGCCTGGATTCCCTGACCGTTTCGGGTCAATTTCGGCGGCACGGGCGGCGAGTCGAGCTGGATCGAGCAGGCTGGTCACCGTTTCTCGCATGTTGCGCGGGTCGGCAATGAACGTTTTGGCGTCTGCAAAAGCCATTTTCATGGCTTCGATCATCAGGTGAATCGCATCAACAGAGTCCGGTTGATAGCGACCGAGTTCAAGATGATTGGCAATACCCAGCGCAATCAACGCTGCCAGACCCTGTCCATTAGGCGGGATTTCATGGACATCGAGGTTGCCATAAGACATTGATATCGGATCCACCCAGAATCCTTCATGGTTACCAAGATCAGTGCGTGTCATCAGCGCATCATGGCGACGCGCATCTTCTTCAATGGCAATCGCCAGTTCGCCTCGATAAAAACTTGTCCCACGAGTTTTGGCGATGGATTCTAAAGTATCCGCGTGATCGGGGCTCATGAACAGTTCGCCAATTTCCGGTGCGCGGCCGGCGGGCATGAACGTTTGCCTGAATCCGTCGAGGTGTTGATAGCGTTCTATGGCGCTGCTCCACTGGCGCTGGATAACTGGCGTCACCGCATAACCGCCACGGGCGTAGTTAATAGCTGGCTTGAAAAGCTCATCAAACGGCAGTTGTCCGAACCGATCTGATAAACGTACCCAGGAATCCACTGCGCCGGGCACGGTCACCGATTCCCAGCCTGTCTGTGGCATGGTCCTGGCTCCCATGAATCGCTCCGCGGTCCAGCCGGCTGGAGAACACCCCGAGCCATTGAAACCATATAAACGACCGTCCTGATGAACGATGGCGAAGGCATCGCTTCCGATGCCGTTACTGGTGGGTTCGACAACCGTCAGGCAGATCGCCGCAGCGAGTGCTGCGTCGACGGCATTGCCACCGGCCTTGAGCATGTCAATGCCGGCTGTGACTGCCAATGGCTGTGAGGTGGCAACAATGTTTTGAGCAAATACGTCCGATCGCCTGCCGGGGTACTGAAACTGGTCTGGACGTATATAGTCGATTGCCATGGAATGTGGTGTCTTGCAGAAAAACCTTAATCAGAAAAATGTTAAGCGGGATGGTTCCCCGGATATTTAAATACTGCCTTTAGTTGTGACTCTGGATTCAGGTCGGGGCAACAGATTATCACATCCGGTTTGCGCCCTCGCATCGGCACAAACCGATACAATCCGGCTATGGAAACTCAAACCGTAAAGACGGTATTTATTGGCTCTGATGAGGATCAGGATGCGTGGATGCGTGAGCTTCGCCTTGCCGATCCTGAACTCGATCTGGTCACTGTGGAACAAATCAATGCTGACGCCATGGATCCTCAATCAGTGCGCTACGCGATCACCGGACGAATTCGTCCCAAGGTGCTTTCGATCTATCCATCGCTGCGTGCGATTCTGTCGACATGGGCCGGGGTAGAGCACCTGCTAAGTGACCCTACCGTACCGGGTCATATTCCGATTGTGCGCATGGTCGAGCCATCGCTGACTCAGGGTATGGTCGAATACGTCACCTGTCATGTCTTGAATATATTATTGAGAACCGATCAATATCCTAAAACCGGATGGAGCCATCCACAGCGTGTCGCACCGCGTTTCGCCCGTGATATGACTGTCGGGATTATGGGTGTCGGGGTGTTGGGTAGCGCCTGCGCGCGGAGCCTCGTACGACTCGGTTTTTCGGTTAATGGCTGGAGCCGTACACCCAAGGCAATTGATGATGTGAGGATATACGCCGGATTCGATCAACTGAATGATTTCGCGCGAAACTCTGAAATTATTGTGCTGCTGTTGCCGAAAACAACGATGACAGTCGAGGTGTTGAACACACGTATTCTTTCCCTGTTGCCTCGTGGCGCGGCTGTCATTAATGTTGCCCGAGGAGAATTGATCAATCGGGAAGCGTTGCTTGACGCCCTTGATTGTGGCCAACTTTCGCGAGCGATACTGGATGTCTTTAGCAAGGAGCCCCTCGATGACAACCATCCATATCGTCTGCATCCGAAAGTAACGGTAACGCCACATCTCGCCAGTGTGACAGATCCACGAACGGCAGCCCCGGTTATTGTCGAAAATATTCGCCGGTTTGAACGAGGCGAGCCAGTTGCGCCACTCGTCGATCGTGAACGTGGCTACTAATCTCACACCACGCAATTAACAGAGATCATTTTCTTGCAACACTATACTCTTGCGCGATTCGCCCCGACACTTTTCGTTGTTTTATGGAGTACCGGATTTGTCGGCGCGAAGTTTGGACTGCCTTATGCGGAACCAGCGACATTTCTACTAATTCGCTTCATTATTGTGGCGGCAATTCTGGTAGTTATCGTGTTATGGTTACGTTTGCCATTGCCACGTCGGGCGATTGAATATTTCCATCTTTCCGTGACTGGAATACTGGTACATGGTGTCTATCTAGGCGGCGTTTTTGCAGCCATTCATTTCGGGTTGAATGCCGGTATCAGTGCGCTCATTGTAGGGACTCAACCATTATTAACTGCCGTGATGGTTGGGCCTTTACTTGGCGAACGTATCAGCGCCCGTCAATGGTTGGGTTTCTTCGCGGGTGTAGTCGGCGTCTTCCTGGTGGTTCAGGGAAAGATATCCAGCGATGGTCAACAGATTTTGGGTGTGTCGTTCTGTGTCGCAGCGCTTATTGCCATCAGCATCGGAACCGTTTATCAAAAACGATTTTGCGCTGCCATGGATCTGCGAACGGGAACATTGATTCAGTTCGTCGCTGCGGGAATATTCATAGCCATTTTCGCGGGAATTTATGAAACAGGTGCGATCGAATGGGATCCCCGATTCATTTTCGCGCTTGCCTGGTTGTGCATTGTCCTATCTATCGGTGCAATTACTTTATTGATGTGGTTGATACGTCAAGGCGCCGCTTCTCATGTCGCGAGTTTGTTCTATCTGGTGCCGCCACTTGTTGCATTTGAAGCATGGATATTATTCGATGAGACACTCGATAGTTCAGCAATGGCAGGAATGGTGTTGTGCGCGCTGGGTGTCTGGTTGGTTTTACGTAAATCAACGCCAAAATGAAGGCTAATTACACAAAGCAGTTGACCATGCCACTAGGATGCCCTTCGGCGGAAATATCGCTGCTCGATGGCGCACTTGATTATCAGGAAAGTTTTATAAATGAGTCATTAGCCAATGATTGGTACGATGTTTTGAGAGATGAGATTAACTGGTGTCAGTTAAAATTTCGCTTGTTCGGACGAGAGGTTAGCTCGCCAAGGCTTACGGCTTACGTGGGTGACCCCAATGCTGTCTACACCTATTCCGGCGTTCGAAATATTCCTGCGCCATGGACGGGATTGCTTGATACCATCCGTCGTCAAGTAGAGGATTACGTGAATCATTCATTTAACAGCGTGCTTGCAAACCTCTATCGTAATGGTGACGATTCCATGGGTTGGCATAGCGATGACGAAAAGGAACTCGATGAAGCTTCCCCAATCGCTTCACTCAGCCTCGGTTGCGAACGTCTATTCAGACTTAAACATAAAGTGAATCGTACCCATCGTCTTGAAATTAATTTGCAACCGGGATCGTTGTTGATCATGCAGGCATCGTTGCAGCACGAATGGCAACACTGTATACCGCGTCAGCGGGGCGTTGCTTCGTCACGCATCAACCTGACATTTCGGCGAATCAAATGAGCGACGATCAACGACCGCTTGCCGACGCCATGCGGCCACGCACATTAGCGGAATTTGTGGGGCAACAACATCTGCTGGCACCGGGTCGATCGCTTAACGCCATGATTGCGAACAAGCATTTACAGTCGATGATTTTATGGGGACCCCCGGGTACCGGTAAGACAACTCTGGCACGTATATTAACGGGTGAAACCGGACTCGCCTTCGATTCTTTGTCGGCAGTTACCGATGGGGTGCGAGAAGTGCGAGCAGTGGTCGAACGTGCCCGTCAACGACAAGATTCGACCGTCTTGTTTGTCGACGAAGTGCACCGATTCAATAAATCACAGCAGGATGCCTTTTTGCCGCATCTTGAAAGCGGACTGCTGATCCTGATCGGCGCGACCACCGAGAATCCATCATTTGCTTTGAACAATGCACTGTTATCGAGAGCAAGCGTGCATGTATTGAAGTCGCTCAGCGATGTCGACCTCATGGCAATTGTACAAAGCGCACTGGAAGATCCAGAGCGGGGTCTGGGTTCACTATCAATCTGTATTGATGACAATGCCAGCGAGGCGCTCATCAAGGCGGCCGATGGTGACGGTCGGCGCGTATTGAATCTGCTTGAATCAGCCGTAATGCTTGCGGAAACGAAATCCGGGGAACTCCATTTGGATGTCGCGCTGATTAGTGAAGCGGCTAGCGTATCGGTGCGACGATTTGATAAAGGCGGTGATGTGTTCTACGACCTGACGTCGGCACTGCACAAATCGATCAGAGGATCTGATCCAAATGCGGCCTTGTACTGGATGGCGCGTCTTGTCGATGGTGGCTGCGACCCGGCCTATATTGCCCGCAGATTGATTCGTATTGCCAGTGAAGACATCGGCAATGCCGATCCGCGTGCCCTGACTCTCGCGCTTGACGCCGATGAGGCATTCCGACGTTTGGGATCTCCCGAAGGTGAACTGGCCCTTGCCCAGGCAACGGTATATCTCGCAGTAGCCGCGAAAAGTAATGCCGTGTATCGGGCATTCAGTGATGCCAGTGCCGATACGAAGCGCTTTGGGAGTGCCGAGGTGCCGGATCATCTACGCAACGCGCCCACCCGCCTGGCCGAAAAGATGGGTCATGGCAAGGGATATCGATATGCCCATGACGAGGAGGAGGGCTATGCTGCGGGCGAGCACTATTTCCCGGACAATATTCCACAACGCCACTATTATCAGCCGGTGGATCGCGGAATGGAAACGAAGATTCGTGAAAAGCTGGCGCATTTGCGACGGCTCGACAGTCAGACGACTACGCGTCGAAGATCATGACGGTGAGCCGCGTTATTCTCGATCGTCTCGCCGAGGGCAGATTCGTTTCCGGGCAGAAACTGGCGGATGAACTTAATATTTCCCGTGCTGCGATCCAGCAGCATGTGGCCACACTTAAACATCGCGGCCTTGATATCCAAAGTGTTCACGGTCGTGGTTATCGTTTGGCGCGGCCCATCGAACCGTTATCAGAATCAGTGATCCGTCAACAGTTTAACGAGGGATCAGTAAAGCGGATTAAAGTCCTTGATGTGCTTGATCAGGTAGATAGCACCAACCAGTATTTGCGCTCGGAGCTCGACTCGGGACGCAATATTGACGCCTGTTTTGCCGAGTATCAGCTTGCCGGTCGCGGCCGACGCGGTCGTACCTGGCTGGCGGCACCATATGGCAGCATTCTGTTCTCCCTGCGTTACGAGTTGAGCGGTGGACCGGCGGCGAGTTCGGGTCTGAGCCTGGCTGCCGGGGTCGCGGCAGCGCGTGCACTTGAAAAGGCTGGCGTCGACGGTGTTGAACTCAAATGGCCGAATGACTTAATGCTGGGTGGTGACAAGCTGGGTGGCGTGCTGATTGAATTATCAGGTGAACTTGGCGAGCAATGTACCTGTATTATCGGTGTTGGCCTTAATTTATACCTGCCAGAGCGGCTGGCGAAGGCCTGTGGTCAAAAAGTGACTTCGCTTGATCAGCATAACGAAGGAACGCTGCAAAGAAATAATCTGGCAGCGCTTTTGGTCAACTCCCTGGTCGATATTTTGGCGGAGTTCGATGTGGGCGGGTTTACGCCTTTTCGTGACGAATGGCAACGTCGTGATCTGTATCGTAATTGTGAAGTTTGTATCAGTCATGGTGAAAAAACCCTGAAGGGTGTAGCCCGCGGAGTCGCAGACGATGGCGCCTTGCTGGTTGAATCCGATGGTAGCCGGATACATCGGATTACCACCGGTGAGGTAATGGCGTGATAGACGATTCAACGCGGACCAAACGAATACTACTGGTGGATGCCGGTAATACCCGGATGAAATGGCGGATCCACGGTGTCGATAACTCGAATGGTCACTGTTTGAATACACGCCTGGTTGACGGTGTACCCGAGGTTTGGAGCGAATGGGACGCGCCCGACGCAGTCCGGGTTTCCAGGGTCACTGGTACGAAAGGGCGATCATCAGGCGACGACTTCGACCGCTGGGTCCGATCCAAATGGGCAGTTGTGCCAACATATGCTAGCGGACAGGACGAGTATCCGGGTGTCGTAAATCGCTACCGTAATCGTGAACAACTGGGAGTCGACCGCTGGCTGGCGGCGATCGCAGCATGGGCGATCGAGCCCATTACTACCGTGTCGGTTGACTGTGGAACTGCCGTGACCATTGATTTAATTCAGCACACCGAGTCACAGGACGGAGCGGATTGCGGCATTTTTCATGGCGGAATCATACTGCCGGGGCTTGACCTGTTACAGTCGGCGGTGACCAGCCGGGTGCCACATCTTGAATATCGCACCTGCGGGTTCAAAGGATTTTTTGCCGATAACACCGCCGATGCGGTTGGAATGGGTATTCGTGATGCGATTATTGCCCCATTGGATCGATTCATCGAAAATTCCTGCAAATTCACCGGCGATGTGCCACGCCTGCGTGTCTGCGGTGGTGACGCACGTTGGCTGCAGGCCAACCGGGAGGGTGACATGATCCTGCATGACAATCTGGTGCTGGATGGACTGCAATATCTTTCGGAGTATGACGTTTGAAGTGGTTGTTTTTTTCCCTCGTTCTGGTTAACGCCTCGCTGTACTTGTGGGCAACCGGTCACCCTGATAGTTCTGTCGATAGCAGTCATATGGCGCAGCGGGCTATCAATGCCCGCAGTATGATCCTGCTGGCTGAGCGTAAAAGTGGTAATACCGCAAGCTCGGTTTGTATGCGAATCGGGCCGTTTTTAAGTCAATCGACTTTCGCGGACGCGTCCAGAATGCTCGACGAGATGGGTCTGAAGTTCAACAAGACCGCCGTCAGCGCACGAAAACTGAAAACCTGGCGCGTCTTTATAGAGTCTCCGAAAACTGAAGAATCACTTAAGAAAATTACCGAGACACTTGCATCGTTGGAAATTGATCACTATCCCTACGAACAAAACGGTATGACCTACTTGTCCCTCGGACTGTTCTCGCAATCGGGGGATGCGCGGAATTTCACCCGAAAGCTCAAGGATTCGGGGATCGAAGCCACCTATGAGCCAAAACTCAGTACACTCGGGCCACTTCGCTGGATTGAAGTGGACAAGGTCCCTGATCGCTACGCCCGCGAGCAACTGGACGCAGCCGAGTGGGGAGATACCACCGCCCATGTGACCCGATTTCCCTGCCAAACCTGATTTTTTATCAATCTGATCGCTAATTCGGTTAATTAGACGACATTACCGATTGCGATTCGGGCCAACTTTTCTTACAATCGCGCCCCTTTGGTTTACGCCCGTCAGGGGAGCCCTGATCGACGGGTGTTTTTCTGCGTGCGTTCGCCCGCATAGCTCAGCTGGCCAGAGCAGCTGATTTGTGAATATTGCACCTCGATTGAGAAATTGGTCGAGTGGAGGTGGCTAAAACGGGGAAACCTGACCGCGCCCAGGCGCGCTGGCAATCCCGTGCTAGGCTTCATCGGGATCGGGTTGGCTGTTCGCAGCAGGCCCAAACCGGACAAGGCCGAGTGTAGAGACTTTACACCACCCGCCTAAGCGTTCGTAAGTTCGTATGGCGAAGAGAAAGTCCAGACTCCAAACCGGATCTTCAACATCGCCCGGCTATATGTTCGTGCGATGCAGGGAACGGGCCGTGAAAGCGGTAGCGGGTATGAATCAGCAGGTCGTGGGTTCGAATCCCTCTGCGGGCTCCAGAAACTGAAATTGATTAAGGTGTTGGTAAGGAACGAGAATTCCGCGATTTTGTTATTCAAAGCTGGAGGGGTTCCCGAGCGGTCAAAGGGGGCAGACTGTAAATCTGCTGGCTCAGCCTTCGGAGGTTCGAATCCTCCCCCCTCCACCACGGTTACAACACCTTGGCGCGCAAGAGAAACGGGTTTATGTGCGCGCGATCGTAGCTGGGCGTGCCAGTGGCTCGTGCGGGTGTAGTTCAATGGTAGAACCTCAGCCTTCCAAGCTGATGATGTGGGTTCGATCCCCATCACCCGCTCCAGTTTTGATGGGTGAGTTTCAACGGATGCGGCGGACTTGCGCCATTGAACTGATTGAACGCGCGAAGTGCAGTGGCTGAGAAATCAGCCGGGCGGATAGATTTGCCGCACAAGCGCCCACATAGCTCAGTCGGTAGAGCACTTCCTTGGTAAGGAAGAGGTCACCGGTTCAAATCCGGTTGTGGGCTCCAGTGCCATGACGTGAGAGTGAATTCGACACGTCGGATGATAGCGCCATTGGCGCGAGATGATTTTTTTCGAACTCAAGTGATTTATTAAAGAGGTGTAGAACCGTGTCGAAGACGAAATTTGAGCGCTCGAAGCCGCATGTAAATGTCGGGACGATAGGGCATGTAGATCACGGCAAGACGACGTTAACGGCGGCGATGACACGGGTATTGTCATTGAAGTATGGAGGAGAAGCGAAGGCC
>BQJD01000036.1 GCA_021604525.1 marine bacterium B5-7
GGGAGGTTCGGGTGGCGGGACGCGTTCGCCGACGGATGAGGTGATAGAGAGTGCATTGCGCTATCGGGCGCAGGCACCGTTGATTGACGAGATGATGAAGGAAATCGGCATTCCCAATTCCAATGTCTCAAAAATGGGCGACGTGTTTCGTATGTCCAAAGAAATTAAAAGCCTTTCACAAACCGACGATAAAACAGTGAACGACGAGAGTGAGGCATGACATATTTATGCCTTTCAATAGTTATGTGATCACCCGGCCGGGGCTATGTCCTGAGTCATGAGATCATGTTTAAAAGAGATTAATGTCAGATATGAAATACGCTACGTTCGATTATAAAGGTGGTCGTTACGTCGGCCGAGTGAATGCGACCGAGGATAGTGTCGACCGATTCGATCTGTCAGAAACAGACGTCATGCAAAACGGTGTGTGCGCAATTATCGGGATTGAACCGCCAGAAGTTGTTGACACAATTTCGTTATCGGATGTGACCCTGGTGGCACCCGTGCCAAGACCCCATCGCAATATATTTTGTGTCGGCAAGAATTATCATGGGCATGCCAAGGAGTTTGCATCGTCGGGATTCGATAGTTCTGCTGCCCATGGCACGGTGCCACAAGCGCCTATCGTTTTTTCCAAACTGCCCGAAACGGTTATCGCTCACGGTGACGCTATTCAAATAGATACAACTGCGAGTACAGCGATCGACTATGAAGCCGAACTGGCTGTCATTATCGGTACGGAAGGTAAAAACATATCGACTGATAACGCACTCGGCCATGTGTGGGGCTATACCATAGTTAATGACATGACAGCGCGGGATTTGCAAGGGATCCATAGCCAGTGGTTGATTGGTAAATCACAGGATACCTTTTGCCCGATGGGACCATACGCGGTTACTGCCGATGAGATTGATCTGGCAGATACATTCGTGAAGTGCTGGGTTAATGACGAACTTCGTCAGGACTCAAATACTGGCTTGCTGATATTCGATGTGCCAACGATTATTGCCGCGATCTCAAATGGTATAACCTTGATGCCTGGTGATGTCATTGCAACCGGAACCCCGGCAGGCGTCGGTATTGGTTTCAATCCGCCGAAGTACCTGGTCGATGGCGACCGGGTTCGGATCGAGATACAAGGCATCGGTAAGTTAGAGAATCCGATGGAGGAATTACCGTCGTGAGTGATTTAAGAGTCGGAAGCATGGTTACAGAAGATAATGGGGAAGGCGCTGCGGTCGTCATGGTGCATGGATTGGGCGGTACCTCCAACAGCTTTCAATCATTGATGCCGGTGTTGTCTGGGTATCGCGTGTTGCGTCCTGATCTCCCCGGTGCAGGTCGGTCAGCTTATCGTCCGGGTATCGCGAGTATGGATGGTTTGGCGATATGCTTAACCGAATGTTTACAGGCAGCCGGCATTGGTAAAGCGCATTTCGTAGCCCATTCAATGGGTACACTGGTGTGTCAGTACCTCGCCGCCAGGTCGCCGGATATTGTAGCCAGTCTGGTTCTGTTCGGACCCATGCTGGAGCCGCCAGCGGCGGCGCGGACTGGTTTGAAGGACCGCGCAGAAGCGGCACGGCGTGACGGCATGGCGGGTATCGCTGACGCGGTTTCATCGGGCAGTGTGAGTGCTGCGTCGCGAACCGCGAATCCGGTAACCCAGACTTTTGTGCGTGAGAGTCTCATGCGACAGGATCCGGCAGGTTATGCGTCACACTGTCAAATTTTAGGTGAAGCACTTGCAGCCGATCACTCGGCCATTCAATGTCCTACTCTGTTGGTTGCGGGTGAGAATGACCCGGTAACACCGGTGGATATGGCAAGTGCGTTATCAAGTCGCATCACAGATTCACGCCTCGTTGTCATCCCGGCAATTGGTCACTGGATGATGATTGAAGCGGTCGATACATCGGCTGAGTTGTTGCGTGGTCATCTGGATGGGATTACGTCTTAAATACGTTTTTACAGGAGGATTGAATCATGGCGGATAATGGAAACGGTACATGGGGTGGCAATGGTCAGAACACCAATAGCTCGTCGGACATTACCTTCGGCAACGTCAATATTCTGGATGCAACCGGTGCAGCGCCATACAGTGGTGAGGTAACTGTATCGGGCAACCGGATTAAGTCGATCACGCGCAGTGGCGGTGGCTATAGTTTTGGCCAGGGCAACGGGCAACGGATTGACTGTCACGGCATGACTTTAATGCCGGGCCTTATCGATGCGCATTTACACTTAAGCTGGAACAATGCACCCGGAATCAACCCGATACAAATGATGCCCATTGAAGAGCACATTTTGAATTGTGTCGAGATGGCAAAAATTGTGCTCGATGCGGGATTCACCTCAGGTCGCGGAGCGGCAGCGGCGAAGATTCGTCTTGACGTGGTGATTCGGGATGCAATCAATGCCGGCAGATTTCCAGGGCCTCGCTATACCGCAGCGGGACCGGAGATCACCACAGTGGGTGGTTTGGGTGATGCGACATTACCGCACATCACTGATCCGGGATTAAACCTTGGTATACCGGTATCAGGACCTGAGGAAGTCAGGCGTACGGTTCGTGAATTAATCAAGTGGGGCGTGGATACAATCAAACTCAACTTGTCCGGTGAGGAGATAACCGGCATGCCGGCGAAGGTTACCCAGTTTTCCGACGAAGAGGTCGCCATGGCGGTGAATGAGGCGAGGCGCAGAGGCAAGACATTGGCAGCACACGCACGCTCGAAGGAATCGATCATGCAATGCGTCAAATACGGTATTGAATTTATCTATCATGCCTCGTTCAGCGATGAGGAATCGCTTGATGCGCTGGAGGCAGTCAAGGATCGTCATATCGTGGCGCCGGGTCTGGCGTGGTTATTAAATACAGCGCGCAATGCAGGCGATTATGGTGTCAAACCGGGTTCAGCGATGGCAGAAGCTTATGAGCGGGAGCTTGAAGCGGCTATCGACTCCATGAAGAAAATGCATGCCCGTGGGATAAGGGTATTGATAGGCGGTGACTACGGATTTGCCTGGACGCCCCATGGCACGAATGCAAAGGATATTGAGTATTTCGTTGATCTGCTCGGGATGTCTCCAATGGAAGCAATCCAGGCGGCAACGTTATACGGTGGTCAGATCATGGAAATGGGTGACGAACTCGGCACTATTCGCGAAGGTTGTCTGGCTGATCTGCTGTTGGTTGACGGCGACCCGTTACGGGACGTTCGTATACTGCAGGATAGAAACCGTATAAAGGCAATCATGAAAGATGGCAAGTTCCACAAAGCACCGCAAGAAGTATCGCGACCGGGTGCATATGGATTGTCGTCTGACAGCACATACGGTGACTCCATGACCCGAAGATATTCAGCGTAAGACAAGCTGAGTTCAACCCATTCGCACCGCTCGCTGATCGTTTGTCTCGGATGGTCAACAGGCGGTGCGCATGTCGTTTCAGGAAAGTAAGGATCAAGTCCGCCAGCTAAATCGCTTCTGGTATTCAGGATAGACCAAGCGTGAAGTTTATTGTTGCCATTGCTGAACGCTTCGGGAATAAGCTTCCCGGAAAATTTTCAAATTGTACAAACTTCGATATGGAAACTAATCTCCAACAGGTATTTGCCGGTACGTTGATATGCTGGATTAATGACTGTTTTGTAGCTCTGATCAATCAATTTAATAGGGAAGTAAAATGAAAGTCATATCAAAATCCTCATCGGCCATGTTAATGCTGATTGTGCTGGCGTTATGGATGCCCCTCGCTAACGCCGCGAGTCAATGTAACAGCACACCCTGGAATTCAAGCAATGGAAAGACCTGCGTATCCATTGGTCTGGATTCAAACGCTGCAAAATGTCGTGCCAACGATATTTTTGCCATGAACTGTGACGACACTAAAACACAAATTAGAACCTGTGCGACAGAAACCCGCTGTGCGGCCTCATCAACTTCTAGCAGTGGTGGTGTTTGTCCGGAATCAATCCAGAGTGCAAAAAAAGGCGAGAGAAAGTGTAATTACTATTTGGACGGCTATTACTACGGTGGACGGGATGCGCGCAACGACCGCAGCCGCGACTACAAACGCCATGACGACAAGTACGATGACGATTCGAGAAAATATTTTCATGAAGGTTATTCAGCCGGCTACAGTGATAGTGAGTAGAGCGGGAACGATATGATCGCTTCCTTAGTACTATTCACGGTCGTGTATTGCCTGAGACTTTCGTAACGGTAAATTTATGGTCAGGAGAAGTCATTGACTGGTTGGCAGCAACAACATGTACTTGCATCGGATCATGGCCTGCCTGAAATTGGACAGGTCGATGTAGCTGTTGTCGGTGGTGGCGCAGCAGGCGTCGCTGCTGCAGAAACAGCAGCACGGGGTGGTGCAAGTGTTCTGCTTATTGAACGTTATGGCTTTTGCGGAGGTAATGCTGTTGCCGGTTTGTCAGGAACGATCTGCGGCATGTATTACGCAAATGCCGTATCCCAACAACAACCGACGCAAGCCGTATTCGGATTTTGCGAACGTTTTCGTTCGATCATGCAGGATACCGGTGGAATAACGAAGCCACAGCGTTACGGCAAGACATGGACGGTAACCCATGATCCACTGGTGTGGCGGGAAGTGGCTGACCGATTATTGCTTGATGCCGGGGTGCGTGTTCTGTTTCATACCCTGGTAGTGGGCGTGGTGATGGAGGACGACACCATCACCGGACTCGCTATTGACGGCAAATCAGGCAGAGCCGTAGTCAGCGTACGCCATGTAATTGATGCCAGCGGCGATGCCGATGTAGCCTTTCGTGCCGGGCTTGGTTATAGCGTTGGCGACGAGGGTAAAACACAAAATCCGACCATGATATTCCGACTTGGGAATGTGGATGTCGAAGCATTTCTCGATTACTGGGGACCGGACACGATTTGCTCGGCAGAGGTCAGCCAGATGATCATTAGTGCGCGAGAGTCGGGCAAGTTTGATTTGCCTCGATCCAAGATATGGCTATTTTCAACTCCTCGCCCAAATGAACTGCTGTGTAACGCCACACGTGTGGTTGGTCGCGATGGCCGCGATTTGTATTCCGCAGACACGGAAGACCTGACTGAAGCGGAGTTTGCCGGACGTCTGCAGGTCCGTGAGTATGCTCGATTTTTGAGTGAGCACATCCCGGGGTGCACCCATTCCTTCGTAGTCGACACAGGCGTTCAGGCTGGTATCCGACAGAGTCGATCCATTCTTGGACGGGAGCAATTATCCAACGCTGACGTAATGGCAAAGCGTAAACGTTCTGACGGCATCGTACGTTCACCCTGGCCTATTGAGTTGCATGCAGGAGAGAAACCTAAACTCGAATGGTTACTGGATGACTACTACGAGGTGCCCTATAACGCCCTGGTCCCGGAGCGGTGCAATAATTTGTTAATTGCCGGACGTTGTCTGAGCGCCGAACACGAGGCGCTGGCATCGGCTCGTGTTACCGCACAATGCTTCGGTTATGGACATGCGGCCGGGACAGCAATCATTGCGGCGCAACGATCAGGAAGACGGCCAGCGGATATAACTGGCGAAGAAGTACGTTCGCTTTTAAACGCTGATGGTGCTCGTTTGGATGACTAGATAGAACATAATATCAGTATTTAACTGTAGAAAATATTCGAACTGGCTTCAGTGCATGTCAATGAAATGACGATATCCCTCTCGATTTGAGTTAAACAATTTCCAACGTCGTGGTATTGATGGATACAGTCTGCTGGTAATCCTCGAGGTGGAATTGCGAATCACCAGTTTGGTGGGCACATGTTTCATATGCACTATCGCGGCGGCATCTGTACAGATAATTACGAGGAAAACGTCAGTATCTACCGGAAATTCATTCGATATTTGAGCATCTACTCTGATGGTAACTTGACGCCGGCTGCGAGTGCAGCAGAAACCACCGATTCCGGCCAGTTGATACGGCCGGGATCCTTGCCGCTGGCAATGCCGATGAGATAAGCACCCTCATCGCCAACATTGCGAAAGCCGCGCGATATACCTGGCGGTATGCTGATCGTATCCCACGCCTTGAGCTGCAGGCTGCGCTCGCCTTCGGGTCCCCAGAAAACTTCCCACGTTCCTGTCAGCGGTATGAAAACCTCCTGGGTCAGGTGATTATGCAACGGTGCTGATTTGCCGGATTCACAACGCACCAGGTTGAGATGAAATCCATCGCCTTCAAGTGGTGCATCCGGTGGTGCGCCAAGGATACGGAAGGTTGTACGTTCACAACCTGGAATACCCGCGTCGACGTAATCATCGGTCGAGCGCAATGTGTCGAATCGTGCGACATTATTTTCCATCTGATCAACAGTTGGGTTGGCATCGGTAATTGGAGCTATGGGCTGCATTTTTGTATCACTCGTATCAATAGAATCAATACCAGATCGGCCTGGGTCGGCAATCCCGTAAGTCGTCACCACATGTCCGACAACAATAACGGATAACCATACCTCATTTTCGATCTTCTCGGCTGCGGATAGTCCAATACAAGGCCGATTCCAGTGAGAATGCATCACCCAGATGGAACATCTGCCGGAAGTTGGTACTGGCAATTTGAATAAACATCCCCGTCAATGAAGGTTGATCCGCGATTGCACATTGAGAATGTCCGACCGAATCCGGTTTCCGACAGTATTGGTAAAAGGAATCCGAACCAGTATTGTAGGGGTCTTCATTAATCTCTTTGGTCGGTGTATATCCGCTATCAGTTCAATATCATCAGTAGTATGGAGAACCCTATCGCGCTCCGTTACTGCAATATATTCGGGTTCGCGTATATCCTCGGAGGGAAGAAAAAAACGATCAGCAAAGTAGTCAATATGGGTCATGCACCCCGACAGGAATACAACGACGATCAGAGTGAAGCCGAATTTAAGTCTCATAATCGGTCCGAAGAGAGTATACCGCCGTGACCAAACATAATCGGTGGATCGACAACGTCGCGTTCGAGAAGATATGTTCCGAATGCACCTTCCTGTGCAATGAGAATATCGCGATAAGCATTCGCTAAAGGTAAGGCGGCTCGTGTCAGGATACTGGTTTCGCCGACCTGTGCGCCGATGACAATTCCTATCCCTAGTTCTTTGGCGCGTTGCGCGATTTCCAGCGAGCGTATCAATCCGCCCATTTTTGATATGCGTATGTTGATGATCCATCGCTCTGGATCGTTACTGATAGAGTTAATATCGGCTAACTTGAGAAAACTTTCATCAAGTATGATTTGGGTATTCAGTGTTTCGCCAATGTATCGAAAGCCGTCGAAATCACCAGGTGACAGTGGTTCTTCCAGGGCAAACGCAACAACATCAAGCAGCCGTAAAAATTCGACAGCGTCATTGGCAGATGCCCAGATGTTATTGGCATCAAAGCGCACTCTGACATCATTGCCGATAACATCCATGAATGCGACAAGGTTTGTTCGATCTGTTTGAAGATCACCAAACAGTTTGATTTTATAGTCCTTAAAACACAGCGCACTGTATTGCCGGAGTTGTTCGTTGAACTGTGTCGGCGAGCGCGCACCTAGAACAGCACTGTAGTGAAAGTCGCCGGCAAGGTCCGGGACCGATAGAATGTTCTCGATCGATTGATGGGTGCTCAATGCGAATATATTCAGTAGTGCACTTTCCATAGCGCAATAGGCGGCAGGGTTACAGTCGATTTCCTCCCGGTGAAAGTTGGTCCAGGAAATGAGTTCCTCTACCTGATCGACTTTCAGGAGTTCGGGACGGTATCGATTGAAAAATTCATGTACAGATGTCAGCGTTTCGCCGGTCACATAATCTCGCGGGCAGCCTTCGCCCAATCCAGTAAGTCCGTCATGAGTCCTGGCTGTGACTAACACAGACTCGGTTACAACGCGTTTTGATGATGCGTGTTGAAATTCCTGTCGGAACGGGATCTCAAGGTTCTCTATTGTAAGGTCGCGTATTTCCATCATCATATCTGTGTAGATAGTCTTCAAAATTGAAGGAACATTCATGCTGATACTGCACGTGGACAACCTTGTACTGTGCTTCCTTCTGACCTTTACTTAATTGATGCCGTTTAAATGCTTCGCCGGTTCCCTCACGAACAAATACGATATTTATAGGTTGAAGCCGACCGCTCTCTCTCTTCGCTTCAAACTCTATGTTCTGTTTGCACAAAAATAATTCGATATCCGACATATCAGTTGGCGGATGTTCGACATACAAATTATATTGAAGCCGTTGTTGACAGCCGATCATGATAAAAAAATTGAACTCTATATCGAGTTCCTGTTTGATCATGACAATTGCTTCAAGCAGATGATCTTCGTATAGCTTTTCACCTGTCAGATTAATGACTCCTTTACCTTTCTGGACAAACCTGATGGTTGGAGTGTTGTTGAAATATCCGGTCACTTCTACGATATCGTTAATGTCATAGCGATAAAGCCCGCATTGAGTTGTAGCGAACAGATAATATTGTTTGCCTGGCTCCAATTGTTCTACAGTCAGATATTCCGGTGAGTCACAATTACGCTGACTGCACTCAATGAATTCATAAAAGTTTTCATGAATGACGGGTATGGCCAGGTTATTGATAGCATCAACAGTGATGCTGCCGCGAAATTCACTCGACAGATAGCCCATTTCCACCACATGGGTAGTTTTGGGAAGTAGTCGTGCAAGCGCAGGAATGAGGGCGCGACAGCTACCCCCTGTCCAAACAACCACGGATTTCAGATTCGACCAGAGGTGTGAGAATTTGATGGTGCCATTTAATGAGTGTAGTTGACGTATCTCCTCGCCCCTATCCGGAGTGATTATGTCTATCGCGTCAACAATCTCGTGTATTCGCTGATTGATCACCTGGTGCAGCTTCAACAGAGTTGAAGGATTTGCGGTTGCAATCATGCTGATGTTTTGCTCCATCAATGCATGTACGGCAATGCGAAAATATTTTTCTTCATAATCTTTCAAGTCCAGTATCTCTACGGGTACCACGTACTTGGCACGAAGCGGCGCCGGCATGCTTTTGTAGATAAGTCCGGACATGGAGCCATAGGGTATGCCGCTATCTAAATATCCCTCCACAGCGGGACCGACGATACCGAGAATCTTGCCGGAATAAACACCGGGGATTGCAGCATAGTTCGCATAGGCAACAATGTGCTGGCTACGTCGATACTGTTTGATATTACTTTTTAATACAGGTATGTATTTCGGTCGCCCGGTTGTGCCACTGGTCTGTGAATACATCTGTGGGTGTTGCGAGTTCAGACTATGTTCCCTGGTCTTGTCCTGCTGTTCGATATAAGGGCGTAAGGTTTCATAGTCTTGTATTGGAACGGCATTGCAAAAATCCGAATACGAATGAACCGCAGCGAATCCGTGACCCCTGCCGAAATCGGTATGTTGATTTCGCTTGAGAATATTTTTTAGCACGGCCATTTGGGCGGCTTGAGGATTGGTGGTAGCGCGTAATAATGGTTTCCAATGCATCTGCCTGGTCCATAACATCTTCAGATGCGTCACAAAATTAACTGCTGCATTATTCACTGAAATGAATCCAGTCCTCGCACAAATGGCGACTTTATTTGCTCCACAAAACGCATCGGATAATTACGATTCAGTAAACCTAAATCTCCAACCCGTTTCTCCCTGGGTAAAAACCAGGTACCGAATAGTAAATCCCACACGATCAGATTGTTGCCGTAATTATGATTCGATTCTTTGGGAAACTTTGAATGGTGCCAGCGGTGGAGTTCGGGTCCGCTGATGATGTAATTCAGCCATCCCAACCGGACATCGATATTGCAATGCTGAAAAAACCCGTTGACCGCGTAAAACACGAAATACAAGGCTAGTACTTCCTGAGATACACCGAAAACAAGAAAGGGCATGGCATCGAACAAAAACTGTATGCCTTTTTCAAGTGGATGAAATCGACCGACATTCAACCAGTACAGTTTGTGTGGTGAATGATGAACCGCGTGCAATCTCCATAATGGTGTCCAGTTGTGGGCGAGCCGATGAACCCAGTAGCGCATGAATTCAGCGCTCAAAAGCATTAGTAACATTTGTCCGTAGACAGGCCAGTGATGTGGCCAAAGATGAGTAGCAGGAGTGCTTTGTTGCGACATCGTCCCAAGAATCATAAATACGATAGAAAAGGACAATAACCGCGGTAACAGTATTTGCACGAGCAGCATATAGATCGTGTCCTGCGTGACATTATTCCGATCGGCATGCCAGGTTTTTCGATAGGGATATGTACGTTCAAGGAGGGTGATCGCCAGAGCGGCAGCAATGACAGGAATAAACGTGGCTAGCGACAGGTTTGCACCTCGATAAGCATAGACCATACAAATAATCTGTGCACTCAGCATAATACTGGGGTAGGCAATCCATCTAATCAGGTGTTGATCGATACGCCAATAATACAGTCCGACTGATATGATGAATGACGCAAGTACCAGATGAAAGATCGTTGGTATTAAAGCACCTAACCATGAATGTTCGACAGCAAAGCTGAGGCCAGCCGTTAGGCGAAACAGCATTACGAAAAGATAAATAAAGCCTGGAATCAGCCATACCAATCCCGTTTTTCGATTGACTCGTAGGGTGTCGGTGCGAACTTTAATAATCATCCGCAGGCAAAGCGCTATTATCATGAGCTGGGCTAGCAGCAATAGCGGATAGGGTAATGTCCCGCTTTGCCATGCATCGAAAGGGGGTAGAAAGGTGACGGGATGTACTGTTTGAAGTAGCTGCGCTGCAACCCGAAACACGAATAAGGTCAGTAAGAAAATTAACCAGGCGCTAAATGGGCGAGAGCTATAATTTACAGTCATACTGAATCTCTCATTTGTTCGTCATCGCTATTCGACCATTATTCTAAGGCAGATGTGTTCTGTACTGTTACGAAGACAGGAACACTGAATTACCCATTGTACTGACTATAAATGTGTGTGTTGTATGTGCCCGACGTTATCGAATGATCGTGACAGCCGTCACCTTGCCGAGTCCATAGTGTTTATGGTTTTGCTGTCAGTATTGTGAATTGCGATATCTCATGGAAGCGGTTTGATGTCATGGACATGAATCTAATATCTTGACTCCGATCACGCAAAATTTGCGACGATAAGCACTGGGTGTAATGCCGGTGATTCGTTTAAAAACCCTGCGGAAAAATGACGGGTCCTGGTAGCCAACTTTCCAGGCGATTTCATCTATGGACAGGGATGTGGTTTCGAGATGGCTTTTTGCATCTTCGATACGCAGGTTCTGAACATAGCGAATGGTGGTATAACCGGTAGCATTTTGAAATCTGCGATTAAAACTCCGCTCACTGAGTTCTGATCGCTGCACGACGCTTTCAACAGGGTTTGTCTGATGATGGTGTTGACGCAACCAGTTCTGTGCATCCAGAATGATCGTGTCCTGGTGTCGGGTGTTTTCTTGAAAAAGAATGTAGGGTGCCTGGCCATCCTCGTGCCATTGGAGCAAGAAAAATTTAGCGATGGTACGGGCGGCGGCTGGACCGGCATACCGGCATATCAAATAAAGAATAAGGTCGTGCCAGGCGGCAGATGCACCGGACATGACAATACACTCGTCGTCGCCGGTTGTTACCAGCACTTTAGTGGTGTTGAGTTTAACCTTTGGAAAATTACGTCGGAAGGTAGATTCGAATGCCCAGTGTTGAGTCGCTTCCCGTCCATCGAGAAGACCGGTTTCCGCCAGCAGCAAGGCGCCAGTACATGAAGCGCATATCAATTTATCCCTGGCATATAGTTCCCGTATCCACTCGACCACCTGTGGATAACGGCCGACGTACCATTCGCCTTCAGCATCTGTAAATAATGATGGGATAATCACGCCGTCGGTGTGTTCCGCGTTACTCAATCCGTGCTGTACCAGCGTTGGTAATCCAAGCGAGTTAATCATATACCGGTTATCCGTTGATCCATGGTCGGAGAGTGAATCGGGCGCAACAATCTCAGCCCTGAAATTAACCGAGCTCGGCACAACCGTGTTGAACAGATTCAACACGGTATACATTCCGGTCAACGAAGAGACATCCGCTTCCGGAATCGCAAGTAGACTGATATGCATTTCAGACATGGCAAGGACTGGCGATTTGGCAGGAAACAACCGTTTCCGACTATTTTACCTCTTAACATTTCAACAAACTCATTGCGATAGTGTGGTTTCACAAAACCATTAACAGGAACCATGCAATGACATTAACGAAATCCATCGAAACCGGACAAGTGAATCGCAGTGCGGCTGATGTCTACGAGGAATTCTTCGTGCCCGCGCTCTTTCAACGTTGGACGGAGCCGGTAGCACAAGCAGCTCAGGTCAAACAGGGTGATGATGTATTGGACATAGCCTGTGGGACTGGCGTACTGGCACGCAGGCTTGCTGCTCGTGTGGGAAAGGCAGGCAAAGTAACCGGACTTGATATCAATGACGGTATGCTTGATATCGCCCGCAAACATTTGTCATCTATCTTTTGGAGACAGGGCGATGCGGAAGCTTTACCATTTGACGATAACCGGTTCGATGCAGTCGTATGCCAGTTCGGTTTGATGTTTTTTCAAGATCGCAAACAGGCACTACGTGAGATGGTCAGGGTCTTGCGGCCAGGTCACAAACTCGCGGTCGCGGTATGGGACACACTGGACAATACGCCGGGATACGCTGCCACATCCGGATTGTTGCATCGCTTGTTCGGTGCATCCGTCGCCGAGAGTTTACGTAGTCCGTATGTGTTAGGTGATACGAAAGTGTTAGTGGAATTGTTTAATCAGCCCGGCCTGAGCGAGGTTTTAATCGATACACGTGAAGGTTTGGCGGAATTCGATTCCATCGAAGACTGGATGCATACTGATATTCGGGGTTGGACCCTGGCGGGCATCCTTGACGATGACCAGTATGCCCTGTTGCTAAAGGAAGCGAAGGCTGCGCTAAAGAAGTTCGTTGGGAGCGATGGCAGAGTCGTATTCAAAGCACCGGCGCATATCGTAACTGGTACGAAATCGTTAGCCGTTTAATGTATTAACGTTAGTTCAATCGGAAATGCGGGTTTTACTTAGGCAAAGCTATCGTTCGGGAATTCGTAATCAGAATCCTTGAATGGGTTTAACGGCCGAATTCGATTTCCTATAGAACTCGCTCGGCGCTACAATCCGGCGCCATCTTTTAAACTTCATTCCGCTGTTGTGTTGTTGTCTTCTGACAACATAACTGAGCCTGGTGGGAGCCAAGCATGACCGATTCCAAAGACGCGCACCTTGAAGCTGAGCGGCTGGCGCGTGTGATTGCCGAGAAAATTCCGTTCAATCGGGAAATGGGCTTTGAATTTGATTTTGCCGATGAAGATCGACCGGTGCTCAAGTTCGAGATGAAGCCGGAGCTGGTAGGCAATTTCATGCGTGGCAATTTACACGGTGGCGTCATCTCGAGTTCTCTGGATGTCATTGGGGGTTTTGCGGCGTTTTGTGCACTCTTGAAGCGTATCGATCTTGATAAGGAAGATGTAGACAATGTATTCGCCAAGCTGGGCACAATAGACCTGCGTGTGGATTACTTGAGGCCGGGGCTTGGTCGTTCGTTCCAGGCAGAAGCGTATATCTTGAGGGTTGGGCGCAAGGTGGCAGTGACCCGAATGGAGCTTCACAATGATTCTAATGACCTTGTGGCGGCTGGAACCGGAGCCTATATTGTTGGATAGCGCGGTTTCTCTCGTCCGGACTGATTTATTCCCTAAATAATGGTATTTGGGTATCGATTACGCCACACAGCCGTGGTGCCAGCGTCAGTCATTTAACTTCAATTTTCAAGAAACCTTAAAAACTTCAATGGTTAACTTCGTATTTCTGCAGCAAACTGCTAGAATGTTTTCATGAATATTTCGCTCCACCAGTCGGATAGACCCATGATTGACGATTTGACGGCGGATGAACCCACGCTGACGTCAAAACACAGCCCCGGATTGGTGCTTTCCGAAGCCCGGCAGGAGCTTAAGTGGAGCATTGAGGACGTTGCGGCCAATCTGAATCTTCGGGTACGTGTCATCGAATCGCTGGAAAGCGATGATTATTCAGATCTCCCGGGCCCAACTTTCGTTCGCGGCTATCTTAAAGCCTATGCGCGGCTACTGGGTGTCGACGAATCAGAAGTGGTTGATAACGAGACCATACTGTCTACCCAGTCGGGTAGCTTCTCCGGGCACGGTGGACCGGTGATGAGTCCTTCGGCATTTCGTCCCAGGCGTCCGCGTGGCAGCAAGGCCTGGTTGCTTTGGGTCGGGCTGATTGTGCTGATTGTCGTTGCCTGGAGCTTCAGCGGCTTGAAGATATGGGGTCCTGATGGCGTGCTCACTTCGCTTGGAATAGGTGATGGTGGTGATCGTAGCGACCCATCGGAGATCTCGTTGTCACTCGATCCGGAGTCCCGCACAGGAACCTCCAGCCAGTAAATTATCTTCGTGGTACTGGCTGGTGCGCACACACGAGTTCTAAATCTGTGTCTTTGCCTCACGCGAATGTCTCGCAGGATTTAGGGTGCATACAGGATATTTGATCAAACCCCACTAAATTTTCGTATTCCATTCCGCACGAAGAGCGAGATGACATTTACGATTGTCCGTGAATGTGTTTCGGACTGTGGACGAAGCGGTTGATGTCAGAATCTTCAAATACGGTCATTGATACCCGAACGACAGCGGGGCATTAACCCGTTACAATTCGATCGTGCAGATTTTTGTAGCCTATTGGCGACACCAATCGTTTGAGGGTCCTAACGGTCAACGATCGTTGGACATTGATTCACAATAATAATCCTCACCATCTTTGATGATTCTATATTGGCCCTGGTTTGGCGGATACCTGTATCAGCCGCTGCCTTCGTTTACATTCAACTTTTTGAGCGAGCCCGACGATATGACACAAAACGGTCCAGATCGCGTGGAATTGGTTCACGGCGACAACCCCAACTGGTCCATCATTTGGCTGCATGGCCTCGGTGCCGACGGCCACGACTTTGAGCCAGTAGCCGCAGCTCTCAATTTGCCTGATTCGGTGAGCGTGCGGTTTGTGTTCCCACACGCGCCTTATCGGTCTGTGACCATCAACGGTGGCATGCGAATGCGGGCCTGGTACGATATCCGCGCCATGGAACTGGACTCACGCGCCGATGCTGCCGGGGTCGAGGAATCCACGCAACTGCTCAAAGGTTGGGTGGAAGAAGAAATCTCGCGTGGTATCGATCCGTCTCACATTATCCTCGCAGGGTTTTCCCAAGGAGGTGCGATAGCATTAAATATCGCCCTGAAGCTTGATCAAAAAGTCGCGGGTATCATTGCGCTATCCACTTATATACCGAGTCCGGTTGCCACCGGTACGGAAGTTGCCAACGCCGGCATCCCGTTATTCATGGGTCACGGCCAGTTCGACCCGGTGGTGTCACCTGCATTGGGTGAGGCAGCAAGACAAACGATGATTGAATCCGGTTTTGATGTGACCTGGCAGACCTATCCGATGCCGCATTCGGTTGCCCCGGAAGAGATACGCGATATACGAAACTGGCTCGGTCAGGTGCTTGGTTTCCAATAACTCGGGACGATACGGTAAAACTGCGGATTCGCTTTACTTGACGCCGTAACGATTGCGATAAGTTTCAATACTTTCAAGCAAAGTAGAGTCGGTATTTTCCAGGCGCAGATACTCGACGAGGTTAGTCAATCTGGCGATGGAGTAGACCGGCAGGCCGTGATCATCAGCCACCACCTGAACTGCTGATCGACCGCCCGCGCCTTCGACAATTTCTTCGCGATCGAGTGCAATCAACACCGCCGCCGGGCGTGCTCCAGCAGCCTTGATCAGTGTCACCGACTCACCCACCGACGTGCCGGCAGTAATGACGTCGTCGACGATAACTACATCGCCCTTCAGCGGCGCGCCAACCAGGTTGCCGCCTTCGCCATGGTCCTTGGCTTCCTTACGATTGAAGGCAATAGGGATATCGTGATCGAACACACGGTCGAGGGCCATTGCCACAGCAGTCACCAGGGGTATGCCCTTGTAGGCTGGTCCGAACAGCATGTATTCACCGGGCAGGTGATGCTCAAGGGTCCTGGCATAATATTCTGACAGCCGGTTTAAACTGGCGCCGCTGTTGAACAGACCCGCGTTGAAAAAATATGGGCTGATGCGACCGGATTTCAGAGTGAATTCACCGAATCGAAGAACATTTTGTTGAATGCAGAATTGAAGAAATTCTTTTTGATAATCTAGCATTGTGGTGCAGGTTCCCGGGAATAATTCGTCATGAAGAACGTGTTAACGATCGATTGCGCATGGACCGCGAATGTTGTTTCAGGTACTGTCCTTGCGCTGAACTGTATCGCATAAAGCCGGACCGCACCACGATTTGGATCAGCCTCTTATCGGCCGGTTTAACAACCAGATAACCATACCATTTGACGTCATCCATGCCCGACATTAACGGCGATCTGAAATCACTGCCAGACACCCCACCAACAACATGGAGGGCATTTGCTCATCCACGTGTCATCACCATGTTATTTCTCGGTCTGTCGGCCGGGATGCCGTTATTGCTCATATTCTCATCGTTGTCTCTCTGGTTGCGTGAAGCCGGTGTAGAACGTTCGGCAGTGACGTTTTTTAGCTGGGCGGCACTGGGTTATTCATTCAAGTTTGTCTGGGCACCATTGATTGACCGATTGCCGGTGCCGTTTTTAACTCGCCTCCTCGGCCGTCGGCGGGCGTGGATGCTGGTAGCACAGGCGGCGATTATCTGCGCCATGCTATGGATGTCCGTGACTGATCCAGCGACCGGAGACGCGGCCTTGACTACCATGGCTCTGGCCGCGGTGATGCTTGGCTTCTCATCAGCGACCCAGGATATTGTCGTCGATGCCTACCGGATTGAATCGGCCAGTGTCGATTTACAGGCACTGATGTCGTCAACCTATATCGCCGGTTATCGCATCGGCATGCTGGTGTCGGGAGCTGGCGCACTGGTGATTGCGAGTCGCTTTGGTTCCGAGATGGGAAGTTACGATTACACGGCCTGGAAAATTACCTATATGTCCATGGCCGCGGTGATGCTGGTGGGTGTGTTGACCACCCTGGTCATTCGCGAACCGGAATCAAATCGTGGTCTCGACAATGGTCGCCCGGTTCGTGACTACATGGGTTTTGTTGCACTTTTTGCCTGTGCGGTGGCGGGTTTCATACTTTCATTCGTGATCAGTGGCGATACGGCGGCATCCTTGCGGGGTTCGCTCACCACGGCATTCAACAATGCGGTGCTTGCCGGATTGCTGGTCGAAACCGGTCGTCTGGCGCTGGCGCTGGCGACAGCGTTCATAGTTGGTCGAATTGTTATGCGATTTGGTATCGTAGATCGCGATATGGTAGTGGCCACCTATCTGGATCCGCTGCGGGATTTCTTTGCACGCTATGGTTTCGCCCTGTCGCTGCTGCTACTGGCGCTGGTTGGGCTCTATCGGATTTCGGATATCGTGCTTGGCGTGATATCCAATGTGTTCTACCAGGATCTCGGATTTTCCAAGGAACAAATTGCGGCAGTGGTCAAAACCTTCGGCCTGATCATGACTATTGTTGGGGGGTTTTTAGGTGGCTTTCTATCGCTGCGTTACGGAGTGATGAAAATTCTCTTCGTCGGTGCTGTTTTGACGGTGGTAACCAATCTGTTTTTTATCGCCCTGGCGCGTGTTGGTAACGATTTGACGCTACTGTATTTTGTCATCTCGGCAGATAACCTGACCGCGGGCTTGGCCAGTGCCGCCTTTGTCGCCTTTTTGTCGAGCCTCACCAATATCCGGTTTACCGCAGTTCAGTATGCAATTTTCAGCTCCTTGATGACGTTGTTGCCGAAGGTTATCGGCGGCTATAGCGGCACCATGGTGGATGCCGTCGGCTATGAAAACTTCTTTATTATTGCGGCAATGCTGGGCGTACCGGTGTTGGCACTGGTGTGGTTATCCGGGCGCTATCTCGATATTCGCCAGCGCGCCAGCGGTGAGACGGCTCAGTGACGGTTAAAATTGACGCTTTTGGTGGATGTAATTTGTGCGACAGGGAAATTCGGGCCTTGAACCGGCGGGGTCCCACGGCGGCGGGGCATGGAGTATAATCGCGCGCCCTTGACGACACTGAACCTGTCAGGTTGAAACCTGACGCTCAACTACCATATTTTTAGTGATACCCGGCGCGATCAAATGTTGCGTCACGGTTACCGAAATAACCCAAGAACACATTACAAGGTCACCAGCGGGAGGCCGATACTATGCCCATATACGAGTATGTTTGCACCGAGTGTGGTCATGAACTTGAAGCGCTGCAGAAAATGTCTGACGAGCGGCTGGTATTTTGCCCATCGTGCGGCGAAGACAAACTGAAAAAGAAGATTTCCGCAGCCGCTTTTCGCCTCAAAGGCAGTGGCTGGTACGAGACGGATTTCAAGAACAACGGCAAGAAACCGGCACCGAGTAAGGAAGGTGGCGGCGGTACTGGTAATACCGACAGCAAGTCAGATAGCTCGGCCAAATCGGAGAGCAAGTCCGATTCGTCCAGCAGCAAGAGCGGTAGCGACAGCACTTCGTCAAGCGGCAAGAGTGACGGCGGCGGCAAGGGCGGTTCCAGCGCGGCAGCGTGATTGTTCGCTTGAAGAAAAAGTCATGTAAATCAGGGAAATATCTTAATAAACTGTCGTTGCAAGCTTCGCCGAATCGAGGCGATCTTGAATCTGGATATTTCAGGTTGCCTCACATGGCGCAGGCTTATGATCCGTTTTTATAAAGTATAAAACCCTGGGTGCTTGGATTCACCGTCAACACGATATCTACAGTTTCCTTTAACCATTTTTCAACAATCCTGCCCTGACGACGATTCGCAGCGGGGCTTAAGCGGAGTCACGAATGCGAACTAATCTTTGCGGCGATCTCGACAGTAGCCGAATTGGATCTACGGTCATCCTGTGCGGCTGGGTCAATCGACGCCGTGACCATGGTGGCGTGATCTTCATCGATCTGCGTGATCGCAGCGGTATTGCTCAAGTGGTTGCCGATCCGGACTATCCAGAGCCGTTTGCGGCCGCCGACAGTGTTCGCAGCGAATTCGTGATCAAGGTTACCGGCGTGGTTCGTGAACGACCTGAAGGCACACAAAACCCGGATCTCGCCACCGGCATGGTTGAAGTACTGGCGTCTTCCATCGAAGTACTGAACGCCTCGCGCCCATTGCCATTTCAGATTGATGAAGCCGATGTTGGTGAGGCAGTACGCCTGACCAACCGTTTCCTCGATTTGCGCGGAGAACGTCTACAGGCAAATTTACGCCTGCGACATCGAATCGTGCGCTTCATGCGTCACTTTCTCGAGGCGGAAGATTTTGTCGAGATAGAAACACCGATCCTGACGCGGTCCACCCCAGAAGGTGCGCGCGATTACCTGGTGCCGAGCCGAACCCATCCCGGCAGTTTTTTCGCTTTGCCGCAGTCACCGCAATTGTTCAAGCAACTGCTGATGGTCTCCGGATTCGAACGCTACTACCAGATTGCCAGGTGTTTTCGAGACGAGGACCTGCGTGCCGACCGGCAACCGGAATTCACCCAACTTGACGTGGAGATGTCATTCGTCGACGAGGCCGCTGTCACCGGGTTGATGGAAGACATGGTTCGTGGACTGTTTCGCGAGGTGATGGACGTCGATTTGCCCGATCCCTTTTTACGCATGACCTACGCCGAGGCGATGCGGCGTTATGGCAGCGATCGTCCGGATCTTCGTATTTCGCTGGAGTTGGTCGATCTCAAGGACTTGATGGCGGACGTCGAGTTCAAGGTGTTCTCAGGGCCCGCCAACAGCGACGACGGCCGTGTTGCCGCGCTGCGACTGCCCGGCGGCAATAGCCTGAGCCGTCAGCAGATCGACAGTTACACCGAGTTCGTCAAGCTATACGGTGCCAAGGGTCTGGCCTATATAAAGGTCAACCGGGTCGCTGACGGACGTGACGGATTACAGTCTCCGATCCTCAAATTCCTGCCCGATAACGTGATTGAAGGCATTATCGAGCGCACCGGCATCGTCGACGGCGATTTGTTGTTCTTCGGCGCTGACCGCGCAAAAGTGGTTAACGAGGCGCTTGGCGCGCTGCGGGTCAAGCTCGGTAAGGATCTCGACATGATTGAAGGTGACTACCGGTTTGTCTGGATCGAGGACTTTCCCCTGGTCGAATACGATGAGACAGAAAAGCGCTGGCAGGCGCTTCATCATCCGTTTACCGCACCGGCTCCGGATCAGGTCGAGCAACTTGAAAATAATCCCGGTGCAGTGCTGTCGCGAGCCTATGATCTGGTGATGAATGGTACTGAACTTGGCGGTGGCTCGATTCGTATTCATCACCCCGATCTGCAGCGCCGGGTACTGGATGTGCTTAATATCGACGCAGACGAAGCGGAGCGGAAGTTCGGGTTTCTGTTGCGCGCTCTCGATTACGGCGCGCCGCCACACGGCGGCATTGCATTCGGCATCGATCGAATGGTGGCGATGATGAGTGGTTCCGACTCCATCCGTGACGTCATAGCTTTCCCGAAAACGCAAAAAGCCTCGTGCCTGTTAACTGAGGCGCCGGGCGATGTGGATGACCGTCAGCTTCGCGAATTGGGAATTCGATTGCGCCAGGGTGTCAAGGAAGCGGTTAAGAACAGCGCATCCAGTGAAAGTGGAGAAGATTGAAACGTCGGCTGATCCAATACAAAAAGTACCTGGTGAGGGTCGGCGCCGGCCTGAGTCGGTGCTGGTCGTGGTCATTGACTCAGACAACCGGATTTTATTGCTGAAAAGGCAGGATCTTGGCTTTTGGCAATCAATCACCGGATCGCTCAAAGACCTTGAATATAGTGCTGTTGAGGCGGCGATCCGCGAAATGGCGGAGGAAACTGCCATTCGCATCGACTCAAGCCATCTGATTGACCATGGCGTGAGCTATTGCTTTCGCATACATTCTGCTCTCGCCTGGCGATTTGCCGACGGGGTCACACACAACACGGAGCATTTGTTCGAAGTTCGGGTAAAACCCGGTCAGCCGATTGAGATAAATCCTGATGAACATGTCGACTGGCAATGGTGCGACGCAGCGCAGGCGCTTGAGCTGGCGTGGTCGTGGAGTAACCGAATGGCGATTCGTCATGTAACCCGAAACGCTTGCAGCTTGGCCACTACTTGAGCCGATATTTGTTACCAATGCGTGCCTTGATGAAGGTTTTCAAAGCCAGCCTGATAGAATCGCGTCTCGATTGTTTTTATTTGTACGCTATAACTCGAATGTGCAGGAGTCATCATGGCCGGTCATAGCAAATGGGCCAACATAAAATTTCGCAAGGCGGCACAGGACGCCAAGCGCGGCAAGCTGTTCACCAAGCTGATCCGTGAGATCACCGTGTCGGCGCGAACAGGTGGCGGCGATGCGGATGCCAATCCACGTCTTCGGACCGCCATCGACAAGGCGCTGGCGGCTAATATGACCCGGGATACCATCGATCGGGCAATACAACGCGGTGCCGGCGATCTGGATGGCGTCAATTACGAGGATGTGCGCTATGAGGGCTACGGGCCCGGCGGCATTGCCATTTTGGTGGACTGCGCCACCGACAATCGTAACCGTACGGTCAGTGAGGTACGTCACGCCTTCAACAAGTACGGCGGAAATCTGGGTACCGACGGATCAGTTGCCTATCTGTTTACCAAAACGGGATTATTCGTATTCGCGCCGGATTGCGACGAAGACAAAATTATGGAAGAGGCGATAGCCGCAGGCGCTGAAGATGTCGAAGTCAACGACGACGGCAGCGTCGAGGTGTTATCAACGCCGGAACAGTTCGAGTCGGTCAAGGGTGCATTCAAGGACGCTGGACTTATGGCCGATGTCGCCGAGATCGTTCAGCGACCCGCCACAGAAACAGAGCTTGCCGGCGAAGATGCGGATACCATTGAGAAGCTCATCGACATGCTCGAAGACCTCGACGATGTTCAGGAAGTCTATACCAATGCCGTCTTTAGCGACCGCTAGAAACGAATGAAGGCGCGCGCATGAAGGTGTTGGGCGTCGATCCGGGCTCGCGCATTACAGGACTCGGCATCGTGGAGTCCGATGGCGATCGACTGGTAATGCATTACGCTGCCAGTATCCGTGCTGGGCAGGGGGAGATTGGCGGTCGATTGAAAATTATTTTCGATGCCGTTGGCGATGCGGTGGAACGTTTTCGGCCGGATGTGGTGGCGGTGGAACAGGTCTTCATGGCCAGGAATCCGCATTCAGCGCTGATTTTGGGTCACGCCCGCGGCGCCGCGATTGCTGCTGCAGTGTGTCGTGATATGCCGATTGCCGAATATTCTGCCAAGCAGATCAAGCTGGCGGTGGTCGGTCAAGGCGGTGCTGACAAAGGGCAGGTACAGCACATGGTCAGAGTACTGCTATCCTTATCGAGTAATCCAACGGTCGATGCCGCCGATGCGCTGGCATGCGCTATTTGCCACATCAACATGCGCGAGGTGAAATCCAGGTTGGCGCTAAACGGAGTGGTTCAATGATCGGTTATATCGAGGGGTTGCTTATGATCAAGCAACCGCCGCATTTGCTGATAAATGTAAATGGCATCGGCTACGAGATTGAGGCGCCGATGACGGTATTCTACGACCTCCCTGCCAGTGGCGATAATGTAAGCCTGCACACCCATTTGCAGGTTCGCGAGGACGCCCACAAACTGTACGGTTTTGTGAGCATTCGTCAACGCGACCTGTTTCGTGCACTCTTGAAAGTTAACGGCGTCGGTCCGCGGGTTGCCTTGGCTATCCTCTCGGGGCTGTCCGTGCAGGCATTCGAGAGTTGCATAGCCGAGGGAGATATCGGACAGCTCACACGTGTTCCGGGTATCGGCCGGAAAACTGCCGAGCGGCTGCTGGTGGAGATGCGGGATCGTCTCGATGATCTTGGCGAGCCAGATTCAAGTGATCCATCAAGTCGTGACCACAGTGAACAGGACGCCATTGGTGCATTGATCGCACTGGGTTATAAACAACCCGAGGCCATGCGCGCGGTTCGCGGCATTCGTGCCGCCGGCATGAGCAGCGAGGCGCTCATCAAAGAGGCGCTGGCTGCTCTGGCCACCGTCAAGGCGTGAGGCGGGCTCGATGACAACTGAATTCGTGAATCGCCAGGGAGAGCCGGAATCCATAGAGGAAATTACGCTCGACCGCAGCCTGCGGCCACCATCCCTTGAGGAGTTCATAGGCCAGCCGAAGACGCGTGAGCAGCTTGAAGTATTCATCGATGCGGCCAGACGTCGTGTCGAGGCACTCGATCATGTGCTGATTTTCGGCCCGCCGGGACTCGGCAAAACGACCCTGGCGCATATTATCGCCAATGAAATGGGCGCCAGGCTTCGGCAGACTTCCGGCCCGGTTCTTGAAAAAGCCGGCGATCTGGCCGCCATACTGACCAACTTGCAGCCAAACGACGTGCTGTTTGTCGACGAAATTCATCGCCTCAATCCGGCTATCGAAGAAATTCTGTACCCGGCCATGGAAGATTTTCAGATCGACATCATCATCGGCGAGGGTCCGGGCGCGCGTTCGGTCAAGCTCAATCTGCCACCCTTCACCCTGGTCGGTGCGACTACCCGCGCGGGGCTTCTGACATCGCCGCTTCGCGATCGCTTCGGGATCGTCCAGCGGCTCGAGTTTTATCAGCCTGAAGATCTCGCCCGTATTGTTCAACGCTCAGCCGATATTCTTGGCCTATCGACGGAAGAATCAGGTGTGATGGCGGTGGCGAAGCGTTCACGCGGTACACCACGTATTGCCAACCGGCTGCTCCGACGCGTTCGTGATTTCGCCGAGGTTCGCAGCAATGGCTGTATCACCGACGAGTGCGCCAATAATGCCCTGGAAATGCTCGAGGTCGATGTCTACGGTCTCGACCTGCTTGATCGCAAGTTGCTCATGGCCATCATGGAAAAATTTGACGGCGGCCCGGTAGGTGTCGATAACCTCGCTGCGGCTATCGGTGAGGAACGCGGCACCATCGAAGATGTCATCGAGCCTTATCTGATTCAGCAGGGGTTTTTAATGCGCACGTCCCGTGGTCGTATCGCTACACGTACGGCCTGGCGGCATTTTGGTCTCAACATTCCGGAAGGCGTACCAACAGGACAAGCAGGGCTGTTTAACGATCCGGCTTCGTGAGTTCGAAAGTTAATCAGTTCCATTCAGGCTGCATTCAGACGACAGCGGTTGAAATCGTATTCTTGTAAGCACGTGTTAGATGAAACATACACATTTCGTTTTGCGGTACGCATCTATTACGAGGATACCGACGCGGCCGGCGTTGTATACTATGCCAACTATCTCAAGTTCACCGAGCGTGCTCGAAGCGAGTGGTTGCGTTCCATGGATATTGAGTTAGACGAACTGGCACGAAACGAAGGTGTATTGTTTCCGGTACGTTCCCTGACGGCGCGCTATGATCAACCGGCGCAACTGGGTGACCTGATCGATATCCACTGCCGACTCGACGCTATAGGTGTCGCCTCGATGACCCTGTCGCAGATGGTGACGCGGGGTGATGAGAGCCTGTTCCACGGCACGGTAAAACTTGCCTGTGTGGACGCCCGAACTTTTCGACCCAAGCGACTTCCGTCCATCGTACTCAATAAATTAAATTCATGGAAAACGCAGTAGAAATAAATGTCGGCAGCGATTCCCTGTCGATCATACACCTTGTATTGAACGCCAGTTTTCTGGTGCAGATCGTCATGCTGATCCTGTTGTTGGCATCGGTCGTCTCGTGGACGATGATATTCAACAAATGGAGCCTTTTTAAGACTCTAAGGAATGCGAGTGACGATTTTGAATCGGATTTCTGGTCCGGTGGCGAGCTGAGCCGGCTGTACCGGGAATGGTCGTCGGACGAGCGCCGAATGATCGGCATGGCCAACATATTTGTACCCGGTTATCGCGAATACAATCGGCTGTCGTCAAGCGTCGGTATTACCCGATCGGAACTGGTCGATGGCGTTCATCGGGCCATGCGTGTTGCGCTGACACGAGAAATCGAAATCCTTGAATCAAGTCTGTCTTTCCTTGCCACGGTGGGTTCAACGAGTCCCTATATCGGCCTGTTCGGCACTGTCTGGGGCATAATGAATTCATTCCGCTCCCTTGGCAGCATGCAGCATGTGACCATCGCCACGGTGGCTCCCGGTATATCCGAGGCGCTTATTGCGACCGCCATGGGTTTGTTTGCGGCGATCCCGGCGGTTATCGCTTATAACCGTTTCAACAGTACATCGGAACAGCTCATCAGTCGCTACGAGGTATTTGTCGAAGAATTCCTGAGCATCGTTAACCGGCAGGCCGTGCCCAAGAACGGCGTGCGGGCATAAAGACATGATCGTGGCATCGAGGCGGCGCGCAAAACGCCAGATGAGTGAAATAAACGTCGTGCCCTACATCGACGTGATGTTGGTATTGCTGATCATATTCATGGTGACCGCACCGCTGCTCACTGAAGGCGTCAAGGTGGATTTACCCGTGGCGACATCCGAGCCGGTGGAAACCGAATCGGTCGAACCGTTCGTTCTGACTGTAGACGCAAGTGGCCAGTATTTCATCAACGACGATGAAACGCCGGTGGAAAATCCGCGTGAAATCAGGATCAAGGCCGAGGCGGTGTTGCGCAATAATGCCGATGTACCCTTTCTGGTGCGCGGCGATGGCGATGTTTCCTATCAGTCGGTCATCGAGGCCATCACATTATTACGCGATGCCGGGATTCCCAGCGTGGGTCTGGTCACCCGCGATCCGGGTACCAATTGATCTGACGTGCCTGGTAAACCAATCAAATGGCCTGTCAAAACACGCTCAGTGGTATTTGCCATCGTGGTGCATCTACTTGCGTTGTTAGCCATCGGCTTCAGTTTTAACATTCAGGAAAAAACCATCGCCAGCGGCGGGCCGCCAATCCCCGCGACCATTGTAACCGAAACGGAGCTTGCCCAGGAACTGGAACGAATTAATCAGCGTGAGGTCGAAAAACAGCAGGAGACCGAAAACCGCGAGGCTGAGCTTGAGAAAATTCGAGAAGAGGCGCGCCAACTCGAAGAACAGCGTATCGCTGAGCAGGAACGATTGAAGCAGGTCGAACAGGAACGAATCGCAGAAGAAAAGGCGAAAAAAGTCGCCGAACAAAAGCGTAAGGAAGAAGAACAAAAGACCCTGGAACTTGAGAAAAAGCGTAAGGCCGAACAAGAACGTCTGGATAAAATCGCACTCGAAAAGAAACGCCAGGAAGAAGAACTTCGTAAGGAAGAAGAACTGAAGCGTCAGCACGAAGAGGAAGAAGCGCGTAAACAGGCTGAAGCGGAACGCGAGAAACAGGAACAAGTCGAGAAACAGCGCAAGCAGGAAGAGGCGCGCAAAAAAGCGGAAGCAGAACAAAAGCGCAAGGAAGAAGAAGCACGTAAAAAGGCAGAAGAAGAACGCAAACGCAAGGCGGAGGAAGCCCGAATTGCCGCCGAGAAAGCGCGTAAGGCCGAGCAAGAACGTCTTCGCCTGGAAGAAGAGGAACGCATCCAGCAGGAAATGGAGCGTGAACAGTTAAAGCGTGAGGCTGGAAATGCGCTCGGCAATATGGTTGGATTAATTCAGCAGAAAGTTATTCGCAACTGGATAAAACCGGAGAATGTTCAACAAGGACTTTTTACAGTCATATCTGTTCGAGTGACTCGAAATGGAGCCGTGATTTCCGCCGACGTAGTGCGGTCCAGCGGCGATGAACGGTTCGACAACTCGTCGATCCGAGCGATTCTTAAAGCATCGCCCTTGCCCATACCCACCGATCCGAAATATTATGAATTTATCAGTACGTTCAATTTCCGATTCCATCCCGAAGGATAGTCAATGACTCGCTTGCGACCCTTTCAGATATTTATTCTGGTTCTGCTACTGGCTTGCTCAGCCCGCCCGGCACTGGCGCAGTTGACGATCGAGATTACCAAGGGCGTCGATGCCGGGCTGCCCATTGCCATTGTGCCGTTCGAGTGGACCGGTACAACCCCACCACCGCAAAACGTCGCCGAAGTTATCGAGGCGGATCTGGTGCGAAGCGGCCGTTTCGATGCAACCTCGCATGACGATTTTCTTGAAGCCCCTCATGACAACACTGAGATCGGCTACAAGAACTGGCGTTTGTTGAAAACTGAAGCTCTGGTAGTCGGTAAGGTTCGTTCGGTCGCACCGGACCGCTATGAAGTTCGCTTCCAGTTAATGGATGTTTACAAGGAAAACCAGCTGGCCGGTTACCAGTTTGTGGTGGATGGCGCCAAGCTGCGTAAGGTAGCCCATCAGATCAGCGATATTATCTATGAAAAATTAATCGGCAAACCCGGCGCATTCGATACCCGGATTGCCTATGTGACCGTGCAACATGAAGCTTCGAGCGGGGCACAATATTTTCTGATGGTGGCCGATTCCGACGGTTACGGTGCGCGTGAGATTCTCACTTCCAAGGACCCGATCATGTCACCTGCCTGGTCTCCCAACGGCGTGCGTCTAGCCTACGTATCGTTCGAAGGCGGTCGCTCGATGGTATACGTTCAGGATGTGGTCAGCGGCAAACGACAACTTCTCGCCAAATTCCAGGGGCTCAACAGCGCGCCGGCCTGGTCGCCGGACGGAAAACGGCTGGCGATGACCCTGTCGCGAGATGGTAATCCTGAGGTTTATATCATGCAGGTGGCCGACGGTAGCCTCAAACGAATCACTAATCATCTCGCTATCGATACCGAGCCGGCCTTCTCTCCGGATGGCCGTGATCTGGTGTTCACTTCCGATCGCTCCGGAAAGCCACAAATTTACAAGGTTTCCGCCAGCGGTGGCACACCTCAGCGGCTTACATTCGAAGGTAAGTACAACGCGCGAGCGTCGTTCAGTCCATCGGGCGATCGCCTGGTTTTAGTTACCAATCAGGGCAGTGGTTATCAGATTGGTGTATTCTATCTTGCCAATAAGGCGCTGCAGGTGCTGACTGATTCCAACCTGGACGAGTCACCCACCTTTGCACCCAATGGCGAAATGATTCTCTATGCAAGCCAGATCGGTGGCAGAGGAGTATTGGCGGCAGTATCCTCGGATGGCCGCGTCAAGCAAAGATTACGATTTTTAAATGGTGCGGTTAGAGAGCCGGCCTGGTCACCATCCAACCAAAAGCTCTAAAAAGGAGAGACAGATGCGCAAATTCAATATTATTATCATCCTGCTGGCCGCTTCCCTGGCACTGGCAGCCTGTAAGCGTACTCCAGTTCAGGATGGGGTAGCAGTCGATGATGCAGGCACCAGCATTGGTGCGGGCGCAGACGGCGCCAATGCATCCGGTTTGGGCGCAGATGGCAGTACAACCGGCTCTGGCCTCGGTGGTTCCGGTTTCGATGGCGACCCGCTGAGCAAGCGTGTTGTATATTTTGAATTCGACAGCTCTCTGATGACGCCTGAAGCGCAGGTAATTGCTGAAGCCCACGCCAATTATCTGCTCTCAAATCCTGGTGTTAGTCTGGTCCTTGAAGGACATGCGGACGAGCGTGGAACCCGTGAGTATAACCTCGCTCTGGGTGAGGATCGTGCCAAGGCAGTCGCCCAGTTCATGCAAGCCATGGGCGTACAAACCAGCCGCCTGAGAACCGTTTCCTACGGCGAGGAACGACCGGTGGCGCTAGGCCATGATGAGAGCGCCTGGGGTCTCAATCGGCGCGTTGAGATTCTCTACGGAAATTGATTCGTAAGATAATCCTGCTGCACGCGGTGAGTAACCGCGTGCAGCCTTCAACCAAATGAACTTGACTTAACCCGAGGTCGACACGTGAAAACCTATCGACTCGCGGCCGTCGTCGGTCTCAGCCTGGCTGCAACTGGCTGTGCCAATATGTATCCGCCGCGTCAGCCAATCACATCTTCTCCCCCCGTAACTGCTCCTGTCAGTAGCGCCACTAATCCTGAAGTGTTGAATGCCTTGAACGATGTTCAGGCACTTCAGTCAGAAGTGCGTGAACTGCGCGATCTGGTGGAACGTCAGGAATTCGAACTGCAAAAGCTCACTACTCGTCAGAGCGATCTGTACGACGACCTCGACCGGCGTTTACGTACCCAGGAACGCTCCGAGATGGCTTCGGGTGCCGTTGCGCCTGCCGGTTCCAATTTAAGCTCGCCGAACTATTCCAATGTGCAGGGGGTGACAGTGCCACCGGGTGGGACTGGTTCGTCGTCGGGTACGTTAAGCCCGGTAACATCGACTGCGACTCTTGGCGGCTCATCAGGTCAGGTGGTCGCACCATCGACAACCGTGCCCACGGTCGGTTCCCTACCGGCAACTACCGCCGGACAGCAAGGGATCCAGAGTCAATCCACCGCCAGCTTGCCTCAGACCGGAGGAGCAGTCAGTGGTTCGGCCCAGGACGCCTATGACCAGGCATTTTCTTTACTTAAGCAAAGTCGCTATGCCGATGCAGTACAGGCTTTTGAACTGTTCATCCGCGATTACCCCAACAACGATTTAACTGATGATGCTTACTACTGGCTGGCGGAAGCACGCTATGTTACGCGTGATTTCGAAGCGGCATTGAATGGGTTTCGTAACGTTACAACGCGTTTTCCAAACTCGCAACGCGTGCCTGCATCGTATCTCAAGATTGGTTATATCCAGTACGAAATCGGCGCTTATGTCGATGCCCGCGAGACCCTCACATATATTCTAAAAAACTTCCCGACCCATCGTGTCGCCGTTTCGGCTGAAACGCGGCTAAAGAAAATGGATCGTGAAGGTCGCTGAATCACACTTGCAACCGCCATTGTTTTTTAGCGGCAATGGAGGTTGATTTATTGGTTACGTGGGGCTGGAGATCTGGTGGCCATGCGATAGCAGTGCATGCTAAAACTGACCTCCACAGGCAGTCACCATCATAATCCGCTAATCCTCAGATTCGGTTTGAAGCAATCGGTTTAAACTCCTTGTGATGCTACTGATATGGAAAGTACATGGTAGTGTCGTGGATCACCGGACGCAGAATCAGATTGGCCAATGAAGGCAACTTCATAACCTTCGCATTCAGCCAGGTCAATCATCTCCAGGAGATCCGGGTAATTGGCTTTCACCATATAGATCCTGCCACCCGGTCGTAAGTGGTGTTTCGCTCCGGCAAACAACGCTTTATGTGCTTTAAATTCAGTGTCCCATTGCGCTGCAGATGCATCGTCATCGGCAGGTTTGTTTCTGCCGGGAAGATTCGCGATGATGATGTCAAAGGATTCGGCAGGAGCGATACAAGAAAAAGTATTACCCGATCGAACTTCTACACGGTTTTCCATTTCAAGTCGTTCGACGTTCCGTTTGGCATTGCCTACCGCAGCCTCGGCAATATCCACTGCAATAACGGACGCTGCATCGTTTTGTGCGGCCCATAGTGCCAGGGCGCCTGTACCGGTCCCGATATCGAGAACTCGTGATCCACTTTCAATACACACATATGCTGCCAATAAATTCGTGTCATCTTTTGGTGGAAATATTCCGGGTAGCACCAATAGTTCCATACCTTGAAAAGATTGAATGTGCCCTTGTTCGGGAAGTGCTTTCCATTGAATCTGCTGATGCTTCTGACGCAGATCGATTTGCGCCATTTCGTCATCAGTAAGTATCCTGATATCAGGCATTGCCGTTGACCGTTTCTTGATATTTTAAGGCTTTAGTCTATTTGCGTATCAGAACCGACTATCAGGCATCGTCGCGAAACTTAAACACAATGCTCTTCCTGCCTTCCCATAATGTCGAGACACCGATTTTCCTCAGTTTTTCAAGATCGGAAGTGATTGTAGCGAAATGATTACCGGCTAAAGTACCCGCTTTTGAGGCGAACTGAACACACCCATACGCGATCAATATTTCAGTTTCGCTTTTACCTTTTGGGTACAACAGCACCTGACCGGGCGCCGGATAAGATGTGGCATCCTCATACCCGACAGAAAATTCCTTGTCGCCAAGGGGAATCCACACAGCTTCACCACTCCAGCGAACATGAATAATTTCGCCTTCAAAGGGCATCATTGTTCGAAAAAGCTCACAGGTCTGTGGTGATCTGGTTTCCTCAAAGGTGGTATTAAAATCATGTCCCTCAATTTGAATTATCATATTAAGAAATCTCCGGTTTGCATAAACGAAGTTGATAGCGGAGTCGATACACTGTCGTCACCTTATTGATTACTATGTCATGCTCAAAGATTGAGCAGGACGATCGATGTGTCCTGAAACGAACGTAGGCGTCTATACACAGAAATATACAGGAGGGTCTGATGGAGCTTGAAACGGTCCATCTGGTAGCGCTGATTGGTTTTATCGCGGCGATGATATTCGGTGCCGTCGCCAACAAGACACATTTCTGCATCATGGGTTCCATCAGCGATTGGATTAACATGGGCTCGAAGGTCCGGCTGCGTGCCTGGATGCTTGCGCTTGGTATCGCTGTCCTGGCAACCCAGACCATGTACATGGTGAGCTGGTTCGATATTCAAGAGTCGGTTTACCTGTCAGCCAATCTCAACTGGGTGGGTTACCTGCTGGGTGGATTCCTCTTTGGAATCGGTATGACATTGGGTGCCGGTTGTGGGCAGCGTACGCTCGTCCGTGTCGGTGGTGGCAATCTCAAATCGTTGATAGTCCTTATTGTGCTTGCTATCACTGCATACATGACACTGCGCGGTCTGCTGGCATTAGTCCGGATCAATGCCATTGATGCCTTCTCGATCGACCTTACTGCGTCGGGCTTTGCTAATCAAGGCATGCCTCATATGCTATCCATATTGACTGGCATGAGTGAATCATCAATGCGTATTGTTCTCATCTCTGTCATATCCGGATGGACGTTCTGGTATTCATTCAAGGACAAAACTTTTCGTTCAAGCTTTGACAACATTCTTGTCGGCATCACGGTTGGCATCATTTGCGCATCGGCCTGGTACGTCACCGGCGTTATTGGTAACGATGATTTCGAGCCAGTGCCGCTGGAAGGTATCTCCTTCATCGCCCCGGTCGGCAATTCCCTCAACTACCTGATGACCTACACAGGTGCGACAATCAATTTCGGCATTGCGGTTGTCGGTGGAATGATTCTGGGATCGTTTGTATACGCAATTACGACCGGGAATTTCAGAATCGAAACCTTTTCCCATCGGGGCGACATGATCAATCACATCTTCGCCGGCATACTCATGGGATTCGGTGGTGTTATCGCGCTCGGCTGCACCATAGGGCAGGGTGTAACCGGGTTGTCGACGCTTGCACTTGGATCGCTGATGACGCTAATCAGCATAATTTTCGGATGTGCACTCACCCTCAAAATGCAGTACTACATGCTGGATGAGTCTTTCTTGAACTCCCTGCGACAGAGCCTCGCCGATCTGCGACTGATACCCGCCGCCAAGCAGACCTGAATCGAGGGGGTTAACCGGGTTCAGGATCGTAACTGGCGCCATGATCACTGACATCAGTAATTTGATACGCATGGTATCGGCCGATTCTGGTCATCTCGGAGCACAAAATTGACAGGCGTCAGGTCGGTCTGGATAATACGCCGCTCTCTTCAGGGGGCGGCTTCAATTCGTCCCCGATTTTTCTTCGGGGGCCGTTAGCTCAGTTGGTAGAGCATCTGACTTTTAATCAGAGGGTCACAGGTTCGATCCCTGTACGGCTCACCACCTTTCCTTTCCGCGTCCGCGTCCTTGCGGCCGGGGCGCGAAATCCGAGGCCACCCAACCGCCGCCGCCCGTCCCGTCCTCACTGCACAATCGCCTCAAACGACAGCGCCCAGACCGTCCCGGCACCCACCGTCACGGCGCCGTTCGCCACCATCTCATTCCCCGCGTCGATGATCGCCCCGGTGATGCTGATGACGTCGCCATCGATCGCCTCCGTCAGGGGGCTCGTGGCTTCCACGTCGCTGAAGATCGTGGCCTCCTCCGCCGGCGTGCAGTCCGCGAGCGCACAGGCCGACGTGCCGTTGTGGACCCGCAACGACGACGTGCCCGTGGCCGCCACGCCCTGGTACAGGAAGCCGACATCCAGCACGTCGCGCACGCTGAGGTCGCTGATGGCCGAGCCGGGGTTGTTGAGGTAGATCAGGTACTTGATCCGCGTTCCCCGCGGCGCGGTGCTGCTGTCCGGAATGGGGGACCCGTCCGAAGCCAGGAAGGCCCGCTTGACGAGCTTGCCGCGATCGAACCACGCCACGTTGTTGCCGCCGTCGACGGAGTTGGTGGGGAGGATGGGCAACAGGCCGGCATCGGAGGTGGAGGCGTCGGAGTCCGTCACATCCACGTGGTCCACCGCCTTGCTCGCGCCGGCGTCGAGCGTGAGGTTCCAGCGGGTGTTCGGGACCGCGGAGACCAGACTGAGCAGGTTGCCCGGCGCCCCGTCCAGCGTGAGCGTGCCGCCGGCGCCCACCGTGGTCACGGAGCTCGCGGCAAACGTGAGAACGTCGGCGCCCGTTACGGTCTTGTCCAGATTGTAGAAGGTGCTGTTGCCCTGGAGGCTCTGGCCGGCGCCGTTGAGCGCGACTGTGGACGTGCCCGCGTTGAACGTCCCGCTGTTCACCCAGTCGCCGGACACCTGGACCGTGTTCCCGTCCGCCGTCAGCGTTCCCAGGATCTCGACATCGTGGCTGCTCACGTTGCCCGCACTGCCGCTGTGCGGACGGAACGTGTTGCCGGCTTTGATGTGGAGCTCCTCCTGGGTCAGCGCCCCGGTCACGTCCACCGTGAGGTCGCCGCCGCCGTCCACGTCGTGGAAGACGTCCTCGCTGCCGGACACGGAGTTGTCGTACTGGGCGAGGTCGGCATTGGAGAGGGTCTGGTTGTCGTCGCTGCCGATGGTCAGGTGCTCTTCAAAAAGATCGACGCCGGTCATGGAGCCGGTGCCGTCGTACCTAGTCACGGTCACCGCTTCGTTGGCGTCGCCCACGCCCTGGAGGTAGACCGTGATCACGTCGCCCGCGGCCGGCGTGGTCATGCCCGAGATCTCCCAGTTGCCGCCCGACGTGGTGGTGGACGCGGCCTCCAGACCGGAGTTGATCGCCACCCGAACGGTCCGGCCGTCCGCGCAGTTCGTCAGCTCATCGACCTGCCGGCAGGTCCCGGAGATCCGGAAGCCGAGCTCGAAGATCGTGTTGGCGGCCAGGTCGGAGAGGTACTGCACAAGGAGCGTGGTGCCCACCACGTCGGCGTTGTAGTCCACGCCCCGCGTCCTGGGGAGACCGTCCACCAGGATCCGGTCGGGTGCCACCGGGTTGTCCCAGCCGGTGATCTCGAAGGCGGGCTGGATTCGACTCAAACCGCCCACCGTCAGTTGGAACCGGACATGATCATCGGCATCGGCGTCGTCCAGCGTGTAGGCGCCCCGACCCTCGGCGAACCCGTCGCCCACCTGGGAGCCGTCCCCGTCCGAAATGCCGAAGTCCAGCGTGGCCGGGCTTCGGTAGTCGTCGGTGAATCCCGCGTGCCCGCCGATGACGCCGCCGCTGACCGTGATCCCGGTCGCCATGAACTCGAACAGGTGCGAGGACACGTACGTGCCGCTGGGGACATCCAGGAGGTTGGTGCCGGAATCGTAGCCGGCCCTTCGATATCCGGTGCCCGAATCACTGATCTCGCCCAGATCGGGAAGCTCGGTGTTCCAGTCGGTGGTGGTGCCAACGTCGTAGGTGCTGTACCAGACCTGCAGGAGATCGGTGTTCGCTCCGTTGTCCACCACGGCGGCGATGCGGTTGGTCTTGTCGCCCCGGCTGGCTCCGTATTGGGCCGGGTTCCCGCAGACCTTGTTCCAGAGGTCGCAGTAGGGGCGGACCGCGGTCAGCTCCTGCGTGTAGTAGAGCTTTCCGCTGGGGTACACGGAGTAGACGCGAGTCTCGACCATTCCGTTGTTGTACGTCACGTCGCTCTGAATCCGCACGCGCGTGCCCGTGTCCTCCAGCAGCGTCACGACCGTGCTGCTGTTCTGCTGGTCCTCGCTGGACGTGCCGCCGCCGCTGCATGCACCGCCGTCGGCGATGCTGCCTCCGCGGTGCAAGAGGTAGCGCTTGGAGCCGTCGGACGAAACGGAGGCCTTGTTGAAGGCGGGGTTCTCGAGCTTGTTGTAGAACTCCCGGATCTCGCCGGCGCCGTCGGTGGAACCGTCAAAGATCAGCTCGAACTCCGTGGTCTCGACCGTGGTGTCCGTGCCGAGTGTCGACGTGGTGAGCACGGCCGAGTGCGCGGCGGGCGGGAGCAGGGTCAGGAGACCCAGAACGCCCCACGCGCCGTTCTGCCTCACTTTGCCCGGACCACGTGCACCGGCTCCGCCGGCTCGATGCGATACAGATCGGTGCGACGGTCGCGCAGCGGTCGCACCGTGCCGACCTCGCGCGCCTGTTCCAGCGTGACCAGGTCCAGATCGCTGATGACCACGGTCTCCGAGTACGTGTCGGCGGTCCCGGCGACGCCTCCGGGAGGAAACGGAAAGTCGCTCGGCGTGCAGATCATCGCCTGCCCGTAGTTGATCAGGAAGTTCTCGACCTGGGGCAGGTTGCCCACGTTGCCCGAAAGCGCCACGTACACCAGGTTCTCCACCGCCCGCGCCTGCGCGGTGTACTGGACGCGCAGAAAGGCGCGCCGCTCGTCGGTGCTGAACGGAACGAACAGGATCTCCGCCCCCGCCAGCGTCAGGAGTCGCGCGAGCTCCGGGAACTCGATGTCGTAGCACACCAGGATCGCCATGCGTGCGTATCCCGTGTCGAACACGGTGAGTCCGCGGCCCGGTTGGATGCCGTACTCCTCGCGCTCGTTCGGCGTGATGTGGAGCTTGTCCTGCGTGTAGACGTGCCCCGTGGGCGTGACGAGATGCGCCACGTTGCGGATGCCGTCTTCGCCGCGCACGGGATGCGAGCCCGCGATGATGTGCAGACCGCTTCGCCGGGCGCGCGACACGAACAGTTCCAGGTAGCGATCCGTGTAGTCGGCGAGTCGGGAGATCGCTTCGCGGGGCTCCAGTTTCGGATCCATCAGGCAGAACAGCTGTACCGTGAACAGCTCGGGAAGGAGAAGGAAGTGGCAATGGTACTCCTCCGCCGTCGAGACGAAGAAGTCCACCTGGTGCTCGAACTCCTCCCAGCTCGCGATGCGCCGCATCTGGTACTGCGCGGCGCAGACCCGCACGGTGCGCACCGGCCGCTTGACCGGCGACGCCGAGATCCGGTGCCGCACCCGGCGAAAGTCCGGATTGTCGAACGAGAGGTGCGTGGCGAAGTCGAGGCTCTGTTCGTCGTGGAGGTAGCCCATGTGCACGCCCAGGACGTTGTACCCCGCCTTGAGGTGCGCCGACAGCGCGGGGTCCTTCAGCTCCCCGCGCATCACCCGGGCCACATACTCCTCGGCGGTCATCTTTCCGGAGTGGTCCCGGTATCCCGGGATCCGTCCGCCGGCCACCATGCGCCGGAGGTTGAACCGCTTGAGGATCCGGCGACGACCCTCGTAGAGGAGCCCGGCGATGCCCCGGCCGCGAAACTCAGGGTGCACCGCGATGTCCGCGCCGTAGAGCGTGTCGCCGGCCGGATCGTGGGTGCTGAACGTGCCGTACCCGGTGATCTCGTTGTACGAGTACCAGGGAGAGTCGTCATCCAGGGCGACGATGAGCGACGTGGCGTACCCAACGATGCGTTTGCCGGCCACGACCACGAGCTGCCCCTCCGGAAACGCCGTGATCTGCATGTCGAGCTGGCGCTCGTCACAGAGACCCTCCGGGGGGAACGCCGAGTAGGCGGCGCGCTCCACCGCATAGAGCTCGGCCACGTCGTTGGGCCGGGCGCGGCGCACCTTGATCGCGCCTTCGCGCGGCGGCGTCATCGGGGTCCGATCCGGGCGGGGCGTCCGAGGTCGGTCTCGTCCGGGTGCAGCATGTCGTTCCTCCTGGTGGCCCCGGCGCGGGGCGGGTCCGGCCGCCTTCCCGTGGTGCGGGGTCGCGGG
>BQJD01000037.1 GCA_021604525.1 marine bacterium B5-7
CCGTTACACCTCAAAAGTAAGTCGCCAGGTGTTAAGGTTCTTCAAGCACTGTTTTCTCAAACCAGCTTCTCAGACGCTCTATGATACTGAACTACGGCCCATGTTGTTGGCGTACCTATAACGGAGACCGGACACCGTTTCTCCAATATATAACCATGTTTTACAACAGCTATCGATTGCATTCATATCTGGGTTATAAAAGCCCAAATCAATATGAGGCAGAGACGGAAAATATGAAAAAAGTTGCTTAACTGGGGTGTCCGGATTTACTTGACCAGGTCACTTATAGATGGTTCGGCAAGACGCTTACGCTCTTGGGTTGTCATTAGTTATCCTCATAAAATATTTGAAGTTAACCAGAATGAAATTTATTTTCTAGATGGTGGGGTTAAACGCTTACCAACAAAATGTCGGATTTTCTCATCAATAGGGTGGAAACTTTTCGATGTTGATTTCACCCTTTCCCTGGTAATTTTTGCATGTTGATTAACACACAGATGCGTAGTATTCTGCGTACTGTTTTCCCTGGTCAAATTTCAACCGTAATGGGTGGTCAATTTTAAGTCGGTATCAACAGTATTCCACTAAAAGTGGAATACGCATACAGACTAAAGCACCTTCCCCTCCTTACCGATTTCACGCTGGATCCCTGTTTCGATATCGATCGATTCAATTGTGTGATTGCCACGGTCGAGTGCTCGGAGACAGGAATACTGGACCACGTTCATAATGTGAGAGCCGGTGAGTTCATATTTGCGAGCAATCTCCTCCAAATGGACATCCTCACTGAACGTGACAGCGTCGGGGAATCCGAGGCGCCAGAGCTGGAGGCGTTCGGCAATTCTGGGTGGCGGGAAGTGAATGGCAGCCTGGAATCGCCGCATGAATGCTTCGTCGATGTTGCTCTTGAAGTTCGACGCGAGAATCACCAGGCCGTCGTAGATTTCTACGCGTTGAAGAAGGTAGGCAACCTCCTGATTAGCATACTTGTCATGCGCGTCACGGACGTTGGTCCGCTTGCCGAAAAGTGCGTCAGCTTCGTCGAAAAAGAGTATCCACTCTTTGTTCTCGGCCTTATCGAAAAGGTTTGCAAGATTTTTCTCTGTTTGACCAATGAATTTAGAGACCACCATCGAGAGATCGATTCGATAAACGTCGCGACCGGTGGTCTTGCCGAGCAGGCTGCCGGCTAGTGTCTTCCCCGTGCCAGGGGGGCCGTGGAACAGGGCACGATAACCACGCTTCAATTTCCGCTGCATCCCCCATTCACGGAGCAAAGTATCACCGTGCTGCACCCATGCGTGCAGCTCGTTGATCTGCTGGAGCGTTTTTTCCGGCAGCACCAGCTCATCCCACGTCATCTCGGTGCTGATCCGCTGAGCGGGAAACTCCATGCTGAAGCGAGGACAAGATACATGGCCAAGCGTGAACCGGTCGACGAATTCCGGGTCCATAATCAGCTTGCCACTCAGAGACGGCTCACCCGCGTGAGGATGCTCGATGTGAAGCACTTGCCGCCGAGCAAAGAGATGATCTTCCGAGAACAATTGCTGAAGAGCGAAGCGTCGATCAAGGTCACCGCCAGCGAGAACGAATAGGGCAGTTTCGCCGGTAGGCAGGAAGCCCCTAAATCGTTGTCCGCGCACTCCGCCGATCTGGGGGAATTCCCCCCCTTGCGGCATGGCCACGGAGATGATGCGATCGAAGAAATCCGGCTGTATGTGCGGAACCAATGCAATCAAGAGAATCGTGTGCTCTTCGTACGAGAGGTCGTGTTCTTTGAGAAACGCGAGGTACGGACTTTGTGAGCCTTTGTGCGTTGGCCGCGGAACGTCTTCGGGCCGAATAAAACTCGACTCCTGGCCAAAGTGAAGCGCGAATCGGACCTGCATCACACGCGCCAAGTAATCTATATCGGCGAGCAACACGCGGGCATGCGTTTGCTGGCCTAACGCGGCCAAGGCCACTTTAGGTGACATGTCATTTCTCCTAGCGTTTGTAAAGGATTTCGCCGATCTCCCTGGAGATCACATCGCACGGTTTGCTGCTGGCCATGAACGGATCCACTGAGAAAAAGCGCATACTCCAAGTTTCGATTTTTGACTCTACGGTAACTGAGTGCATCGACCGATCGATATAGACGCACTCGGCGATTTTGCGAGCAATGTGAAGTGCGTGCTCCTTCCTTGTAGATAGTCATTGTGGAATTTGCCCTCCATGCTTTGAGCAGAGCCGCCCGACGTTCACACTCCCTTTTTGTTTGCGATCCGCCATTCCTGCGAGAGGGAAACCTTGATGCTTGCCCTCTCACAGCCACGACGGACGTCACCAATTCACCGCTCGTATTGCCCTGTTGACAACGCATAATCAGTGGAAAATGACGAAACCGGTTAGCATCGTGCACCGCTATTTCTTACCTTGCTGCTTAGTATGAGTTAATTCGTGCGCCAACAGGTGTTTTCCTGCACTGCTCTCCGGGTTAAACTTGCCTTGGTTGAAGAAAATATCATTCCCGTGCGTGAAGGCTTGCGCCCCTAACATCTTGCTCAACTGCGCGGCTTCCTCGTCGGTATGGATGCGCACGGCGCTGAAGTCTGCATCGAAAGAGGCTTCCATTTCGGCCCGGACCTTCGGGGGGAGCGGGCGGCCTTTGCCCTGTTTTTGCTTCAGCCGAGCGGCGAAAGCTGGGGTCCCTTGCTGGCTCTGAGATTTGGCCTGGACATTTTCCTTTTCCTCTTTCTCTCCACCCTGCAATTGGAGCTCGGGCTTGGCCTGGGCCACCTCTTTCTCCTCAGCCTGCGTCTGAACGGACTCCTCTTTCTCCTCTGCCTGAGCCTGAACCGACTCTTCTTCCATATCAGTCTGTGCCTGAACCGGCTCCTCTTTCTCCTCTGCCTGGGCCTGAACGGACTCCTCTTTCTCTTCTTCCTGAGCCTGAACGGACTCCTCTTGCTCCTCTGCCTGCGCCTGAACCGGCTCCTCTTCCTGCTCCGCTTGACGTTGAACCTTTTCTTTCTTGCGGACCGCCGCCACATCGTTTGAGCCGGACCGGCTGCGGTTGACGACGGCGTCCGCCATCTTGTCGGCTTGCTGCTCAAAGTGGTCGCCCGGCTTGCCGATGGTAACTTTTGGCTGAAAGAAGCCCTCTTGGGCTTTTGCTTCTACGCTGACTTGTCCACCGGTTTTGGAAAAGAAGGGCGTTTCCTTCTGCGGGGTATCGGCGCGTCTTCTGTGTTTACGTGATTTCATAACAATGCTCCTTAACAATAGGTTTTGCTACTAATCAAAATCTTGCGACGTACCTACGCCGAGGTCCTCTAGCGCCAGTTGCGCTTTCTCAACGTGGCCGGGGGTGGCCGTAGGCAAGGTAATCACGCGACAAAAACTGGCGGTCGCATCTTCAACCCGGCCGGCCTCCTGGTAGGCAAAACCCAGGTTTAAAGCGACGCCGGATTCGTCGGGCTGTTGTTCCTGGAGGGCTTCGAGCAAAGCAACGGCCTTATCCGCCTGGCCGTCGGTGTTGTAGGCCACCGCGAGGTTGACGGCGGCCTGCGGATAGTCCTGCGCGGCTTCTAGCACGGCTTCAAAGGCTTCGATGGCCTCGGCGCAACGGCCTTGGCAGAGGTGAGTCACCCCCAGGTGATAGCGCGCCGGGACGAACGCCGCATCTAGGCTTAAGGCTTTCTCGAACATTGAAAACGCAGCGTCGAGATCCCCACGGAAGAAAGCGCCAACGCCGAGGTTGGTCGCGCGTTCGGCGGTTTCGGGCACGAGGTATCGCGCGGCGGATTCAAAAGCAGCGCGGGCTGCCTCGTCTCGCCCCGTGTTCATGTAGAGCAGTCCAAGGTTGTGATACGCCTCGCCGTCGTCGGGCGCGAGCGCCATGTATCGCTCGTAATATTGCATCGCTGCTTCGCTATCATCGGCCAGTTGGTACACGATCGCCAGGTTCGCGTACGGCCGAGGGTACGTGGGGTTGGCGTCAATGGCCTGGTTGTAGGCATCGATAGCTTCGTTCAACCGGCTCAATTGCACCAGGGTGTTGCCCAGGTTGTTTAGGATGACAGGGCTTTCGGGGGCTAGGTCCAACGCCTGATGGAAGCAGGCTAAGGCTTGCTCGGCGTCGCCATCGAATAGATGTTGGTAGCCTCGCATGCTGAGTTCTTGTGACTTCTGTATGCGTTGAGAAGTAGAATTCTTCATAATCACTGCCGTCAACTTTTCGTCGTTAATCAAAGAACCCACCGCCTCATTCAGTTTCAGAAATCCTCAGAACTGGCGGTTTTTTGTCCAAGATCTGCAGGAAACGATTTCTGCGTGCCATTACGGCCCGAGACGAGGCAGCATTGAGCTTGTCTTCAAGATCTGTTCTGCCATCGTAAGGTCGATTACTAAGGAGCCAACGAACGAATGTATGGGGACTTTTGATACCTTCCTCTTCCAGCCTCCCTACGAGCGTAGGCTCCCCATCGCTGTTGATCGTTGGGATGACTGACACACCAGGCTTCGGCGGGGACTTCACGGGGATAGGCGTCGGCCCCATCACAGTTTTCCCTTTTTCGCCGGTCTTGCTTTTGTCGTACTCGCCGAGCGACGCAGTGAGTCGGCTGGGGAAGTAATCGCCCCACAGAAGATCCGATCGCTTATCGCGGTAAGTAACTTTGACCTCAAACCAGAGGACTTCACGATTGTCCGTACGATTCTTCATCTGACTCTCGAACTTTAACATTCCGCTGTTGGCAGCCGTATTGCCAGGTACCAAGTTCTTCTCTTTGTCCCCAGGTCCCCAGAGGGCATGAATTAAGTGAACTCGTCTCCAGTCCGGCTTATCAGGAAAACGCTCGACATCCTTCCACCATTTTGGCCAGCCAGGGCGTCTCTTTGTTTCACTTCCAGCCCTTCCCTTTAATGAAAGAGGCTTAGCTGTCGCCACCTTAGTCCTGTCACCCCCAGGCTGCCAATCGAGGCCAGTTGCTGGAATTTCATTTTCATTCCATTTCTTGAGTTCGACTATTGTGCCGCTCGGATTAACGCTTCCGTAGACGACCCATTTCGCTTTGTCCTCCTTACTCTCCCGGGCGCTAAGCTTTTTGAAACCGAATTCTTTCCTACGACGTATGGAGTTGAGGATACGGTCCAGATCCTTTTTGCTGATTCCGTTCTTCTCGGCGAAAGCAAGAGCTTGCTTGACTACCGCCACAGCCTTCTCCCACTTCACTTTGGGATCCGCCTTCTTGGCCTTGCCCTTATCCGTGGTCTTGCCTTTCGCACCCTTCGGTGCCTTAACAGCCTCTTGTTTTCCCTTCTGCGCAGCATCCTTCAATTCCTTGACCGTCTTGCCGTCAGCCGTGCGAGCCCCAGGTGTGGCTGGGTTTTTCTTCTCTTTGCTAATGGGAGGCTTGCCGGGTGCAGGGGCTCCGCCTTTGCCAAGCGACACGCCCGTCCCTGGTCCACCGGTTTTGGCGGGCGGTTCAGTCGCTTTGGTGTTTTTCTCCTTCCACTTGCCTTGTTTGGGTTCTTTTGCCGCCTTCGGCTTCGTCTTATCATTGATCATGTCGCTGGTAAACTTTTCAGCCGAGAACTCCACCGGCGGGAAAGTGATCTCGGGCGCCTTGCCTGAACCGAAGACGTAGTCGACGGATGCTCCGAAACCAAAGCTGCCTCCAAGCGGCCATTCCTTGCTGCCTAAAGGCCACGTCCAGCGCTTGTCCGGCAGGGGCGACCACCAGGGCGAATCGACTTCCACGAACAGGTCGCCACCGAGAGCAAAGAAGGGTTGGGCGGCAATCTCTAAGTCACCCCGTATGAAGAATTCACCTTTTTTGTCCTCGCCCGGCGCACCTTTTTCCCGGTAGCCAATGATAGGGGTAGCTTCAGCAAAGCCTTTGATACCTGCTGTCGCATCGACCCCGCCACCAGCTTTGAGATCGTGATCCAGAATCTCAATGCCGGCGCCCACTTCGCCGCGCAGCTTGACACCCGCCGCTGCCGAGACGTTCAACGACCCCTTGATACTGAAATCTTTATTCTTTTCAGGATCGGTGGAATAGGTGCCGGCAACCTCGATCTTATAGAACTTGGCCGGGCCTAGTTTAGCAAACGCGCTCAGGCCAATGTTAGCGAAAATGAACAGGTTGCCAACGACCGGAATGCCATAGCTGGCACGTGCTTCGAGCTTAGGCAACTTCTTGATATAGTCGCGCTGCGCAAATAGCTCGAACTCTTTCTGGGGCGTGATCTTTCCGATGATCGTGACGAAGCCCTTGGGATCAACGATGACGTGGGCGGCGCCGTTGAGCCAGTCCGTGAACGCAAAGGTCAGATCGCCTTCGCCGAAGACGACATAGTCGACCTTGCCGGATTTCTTCTTCGCAGGCGGTTTAGCCGCACCGCCGCCTGCCGCCGCCCCTTCCGTCGGCGGCGCCTTCTTTGCCTGCTCCAGCGCGAGAGCCTTGCCCTTCTCCATCAACTGGAGGGTCACCTCACCGGAGAGCTTCTCGCCCTGATAGCCGACCTTGCCCATCCCGGTTATGGCCCGGCCATCCCAAGCCACATCCACGTTGCCGGAGAAATTCTTCGGCAGTTGCAGGGCCACCGCGACTGCACCCGTAATGAGCCCTTTCTCGTCCCGCTTGAGCGTCAGCTTGCCTGTGGCGAGCCCCTTGACACTCACATCGGCGCCGCCATCGAAGATTACCGCCTCGTTGACTAGTGTGAGATTGAATGAGGTAACGGAAAAGGCGCCACCGAGTCGGATGGTGCCTCCCGAAATGCCAAGGTACAATTTTCCGGATTCGAGCTTGTTGGTGACGTCGGGAAGTTTGCTCAGGTCGAAGCCCGCCAAGCCCATTACCTCGGGTGCCTGCTTGAGCATGGCATTGAAGCCTTGGCTGGCCGATTTGGCCGAGGAACGCAGGCTGATAAAACCAGCCACCTTACCTTTCCGCTGCTTGCTGACGATCAGGCTTGGCATCAAGGCGGCCGGGAGGTTCTCGCCGGCGCGTTGGATGGCTGGGTGCTTCAGGGGCAGCGCCTGCCGGCTGAAGGTATAGTCGTCGCCCTTTTTGCGCACCTCAACGGTGCCTTCGGCAAGCGTACCGAAGCGCATCCTGACCTTGCCTCGCTTTCTCTTGCGCTGCTCCAGCCAATCACCAGTCTTGTCCTGAGGCTTAAACTCGGCTTGGTCCTTGAGTTCGATGAAGCCTGGCGCTATGTCGCCCTCGCCGCCCACCGGAGTTGCGGGAGCGCGCTGAACGGTGTTGGAGGAACCGGTTTGCTGCACGACGTGAGTCGCCTCGTGTGCCATCAGGCCAGTATCTTGCTGCGATTCTCCGGGACCAAGCCAGATGTTGCTGCCGTGCGTAAAGGCCCGCGCATTGAGAGACCGAGCCGTGTCCTGCGCAGCAGCATCGCTATGGACGCGCACGTCGCTTAAGTCATGACCGAGTCCCGATTCGAGTTGACGCTGCACCGTCGGCTGGAGCGGCTCGCCCGCCCCTTTGTTCGCAATGGCATCGACGGCTTGACTGCTTTGAGCCGTTGCCGGTGCATCACCTTGAGGGCTACGGCGAAGACCACCGAACGGTAGGGATGAGATAGTCGGAGACGTTCGGCCTGCCATTACATGTTCGGCCACAGCGTCGGCTTCGCGCTCGTAACGGTCATCAGGGTGACCAACGATGGGTTTTGGCTGGACAGGTGCAAAAAATGGCTTTGCTGCCTTTGCGAACAAACCACTTCCTCCGGGGGTAGAAGAGAAGGGGTTTCCAGAGGAATAGTAGCCACTTTGGCTACCGGGCTTCATCTGGATGGAGTGCTTCTCGCTCTCAAAAACCGGTTTGCGCTGAACGGGAATGGGTGTTTCCCGGGCGTCTGCGTCGCTCTCGAAGGCTGGTGTGCGCTGTACTTCGACGGATTCCGGTCCTTCTTGTTCGCCTTCTCTTTCTCGTCCCTCGCTCTCGCCCTCTTGACTCTTGGTCTGTATCGACGACGAAACAACGCTAGAGCTCGCCGTCGACGAGCTGAAAAAAGTCGGCTGTTCAACAGTAACGTCCGAGGTGTCATGAGCAACATGATCCCGCTTGGTCTGGAAGAAAGGGCGCGCCGAAGAAACTGCGGGTTGCGCGCGCTGTTTTGGTGTGGCAGCTTTCATGGCATCAGGCCCATTCGACCCGAAGTAGCTCGGGCATCCACGGCAGGCGAATAATACTTCGCGTCCAGGGAAGCCGATCAAGCAGCAGATCGTAACTTCGCGATTCAACCTGGAGACGCCAGTCCGTCTTGCGCGTGAGACGGCCCTCGCGGCGCAGGAAGGTCTCACGTAGGCCATCGGGTGAGGCGTTCTTCAGCGCTCCCCAATGCCGGATTACCGCCTGCAGCAGTTTTTCGGCCTCGGATTTTGCCAGCTCATCAACTGCAACCAATCGTGCAATGGGAACATCAGGCGTCAGTCCGCAGACGATCTTGGAGAGGACCAGCACATACTCTTGGGACTGCTCTTCGCCAGTGACCAAGAAGTGCAGTTGATGCACGGCACGCTCCCGGGCACGCTCGTCCACGAATTCATTCTCGCGCACAAGTCCCAATTTTTCAAAGTGCATCTGCAGAAACGGATGCAGCAGCACGATCCCGGCATCGTTGACATAGAGGGCTTCGCCATCACGAATGACCGGGGGCGATTGCACTTCCCGCCGCTCATTTGCAGAAACGGGCGCCCCTGTCGACAGCGCCTCGAAATGGTTGTCGCGCACCGATGTCGAGGCATTCCCTCCCTCGCTCAGATCGGCTTTAGCCCCATCGTGTAGCGGACGATCGCCGGATACGCTCGTTGCGTCGCGATCCTTCGTCACGCTCTCGGACGCGTCGTCATGTGTGCAGTCCGCACGCGAACGATCGACATCCTGATGCAACTCCTTCTGCAATGGTGGCGCGTCCCTCTTCTTCTCCTTCTTCGCAATGTCGCGAGCTCGCGCCCGATTCCGTGGCTGCAAAATGTCCTCTTCGTTCGAGTCCCCCCTTGTAGTCTCCCCATTGCGCGGCAGTGAAGCGCCATTCGCTTGCGTCACGTCCCGCAGGGGCGAAGCGCGTTTGATCTTCGGATCGCTATGCATCGCGAGTGCCTCCCGCGTCGATCCACGATCCGCACTGGGTATTATCTCGAGCGCACCGCCCTCGCGTGCAACTTGTGAAGGATTGACTGACTCAGCGAGCGTGCTTAGGACGGGAGCCAATGTACGTCGTACCGCGCCTGGGATCGTTGGCCTCGCCGATGCAGCAAGCGGTTCGACGAACCCACGGATGTGCGCAAGCAACTCACCATAAGTAACCGAGGACTCACCGACCGTCGACTGCAATGCTCGTCGCAGCATGTTGACCAATTGGGTGTTGGTCTCACGGGTTGTGGGATTCAAGCACTCCGTCAGGGCCGCCTCCCAGAAACTCCGTCGGAAAAGCTCGTCTTGCAAGGATGCGAGTGAATGCTCCTCGAGCAGACGCTGAATGGCATCGAGCACCGGGAGACTTACCACCGCGAGCGCCTTATTCAAGAGCTGGAGTACGCGCTTCAGCAAGGTTTCGGAGCCTTGCAGAACGAATCGATGCACCGCCCCGGGATTTGTTCGGAACATCTTTGTGGTCATGTCCGGCAACGCGTCGCGTGACGCCAGTATCTGGTCCACGCGCATCTCAAGGTCAGCCGCGGTTGCAGCAGACGCCCACCACGGCAAATAGCCGTGTAACAACACATAGTGCCACAGGGTCAACGCGTGCTCCTCTTTCGACCAACGTTCACTTCCATCCCGTGGTTCGCTTCCCGCTCGCGACACCGCAGCCAGGGAAGCGGCCAGCTCAATCTCCAGCGCATCACACACCTTCGCCGCGAAACTCTCACCGAGTTGATCCCGCACCAGGTGACCGATATCAATCTCGATTCGGTCGATTCGCACGACAATATCTGGTTCGTTGTAGCGGTCGAACAAAGCCGCCATTGCAGGCACTACGTGCGTATGGAACAGCTCACCAACCTCCTTTTGCAGCGCAAACACATCACTCCCAGCCCCGACCTTGAGATCGAGAATCTGCCGACCGATTACGTGTGGCTGCGGTGTCATGGTGAATATGTCCCTCGGCGAATCATTCGATTAAAGATCGGACGTTGTCGATCTGTGCTGCGTCCAACACATTCTTGAGCGCCGGAGTTAGCCAAGCGCCATACAGCATTTCAAGGTCCACTCCGGCTTCTCGTATTTTGGCAAGCTGTTTCAAGGCCCGTTCGCGCGCAGCTTCACTTCCTGGTTGCGCCACTATGCGGTCGAACAGCGCCAACGTCGCCGTCTCGGCAAGCGATGTATAGGCTGCCTTGCGGTCGCCCGTAGCCCGCCTGTAGGCCCGAACAAACGTGCCGGCAAGCTTCTCGTAATCCGCCACGAGGTCATCGGTCGATCGATCGGGTACCGCTTTTATCAGTGCCTCGGCCAGCTGAAACGGCTTCGTCTGCTTGATCCCCTCGTGCAGTTCTGCAATATCCGTAAGCTGCTTGAAATTTTGGTTATGACGCTGCCGAAAAAAAACGAGCACGTCATCTGGAATGGTATTATCCCCTAGCGAGTCTTCCTGCTCGCGTATAATCTCCGACTCCGCTTCGAACTCCGATCCTTCGCACGGACCATTAAATACAACCAGTTTGAGTGTCAAACTATTCTGATTTTCCAGGTCTGTCTTTGGGATTTCCAGCGTAAAATCCTGAGAATTTTGTCGCTCGGTGTGACCATTATCCCAGTCGAACATATAATGGAATGGTCCGTCTTCGGACTGTTTCGGCTGGATTCCGCTAATTTTGAACCGGAACTTGTCTCTTATGGCTTGCAGGGGTTCTATTGAAAAAACAACCTCTTGCGGCACACGGTAGACGGTCGTGCTCTTGGGCAACTCGGCCGAACAGCCGGAGCTATCTTTCACCGAATGAGCAACTTCAACGGTTATTTGATCGTCCTCGAATTCCAGATCACCCGGGGCGAAGAAAATGTCTCCACCGCTCGAACAGACGCCGTCTCCTCCATTGAATACGCTGCTGCTGAGGTTCGTATCGACCGGCTTGAGCTTGGTTCGACCACCGTTACTGCAATAAGTCTCTTCCAGCCCGGTGAAGTCTGCATTTGGCGCCTCGTTCACCCACGTGTTTTGCTTCGACAAGCCGGTGCATCCTTTGTCGCTCTGGACGGTGTAAGTAATGCAGATTGTCTCTTCGCGCGGGACGCTTTCGGCTCTCGGATCGAAATAGTAGCCGCCTTCTATTTTTACGATCCCAAGCCCAGGATTGTCCAAATCAATATCGGTGGTGAATTCGCCGCCGACCAGCGTGTCTTTATTTAGCTCGAGGGGAACAAGTCCATCGTTCGGGCAGATCCCATCGTTCACTGTGAATGTCGCCTGAGGCACGGGCAGGATCGCAAGCAGGAGCTTGGCTTCGGCGCCATCAACTGAGTAGGTCACTTCCACTAAACCCTGTTCGTATTGCGTGTCTTTTGGGACGAAAAAATAGCGTACCCCTTCCTGTTGCGTGCCAAGGCCAGTAAGCACACCACCCGGCGGATCCAAAATGAAATCGTACTTGGCCATATCGTTTGCGCAAAACGAGTTTGGATTAAGTGCAAGCGTCGGGCGCGGCCGTGCAATAACATAAGCGGTCGGCGGACAATTGGAACAACAGAGGTAGGGCAGACAAAAGTCCCCGACAACCGTATGACGTATTAGGCCGCGCTTCTCGACTATTTCCCGTACGCGCTCCTCGACATCTTCTTCGTTCGCACCCCTCAACCATGTGAAGTCGCTGTGTTTCGAAATTACCTCTATCAACAATTGAATTTCCTTATCCAGCCGCGCCTCCGTTAACGTCCACTCATGGTATACCAAGATGAAGGTCCCGCCCCGTGGGACACCGGCCTTGTGCTCCATACCAGGGTGACTCTCGGCGAACTTGTGGAACAAATGCTGCCCCTTCACAGCTTCCTTGCGAGTGTCGTGAAGGTCATACAGTTGTTTGAACGCCAGCTTGTCGTAGCCGAGTAGACACTGCTTAGCCTCCTCTTCGCAATGCACGATTTTAACGACTTTGTCGAAGTCAACTATGAATTTATCGTAGTCAAAATCGTCGAGCTTCTCGGTCAGCTTGCCCAGCAAAGCGTTGATGTCGTCGTCTGCTAGTCTGTCCGCCTGATAGTCGGGCCATTGTTCTAACGCACACTGTAAGTCGGTCCGGAGCTTGACATACAACGCCTCGAGAATCTCAATCTCGCAATCGTGCTCCACAGTCTGGTCGTTGATTTCCTCACCGAGTTTCAGTACGACGATATCAAACGGCAGGTTGTAATGGCCCCGGAGTTTCTGAATCCGATAAAAAGCGGAGGACAGATCCCGCCCCACATGTCCTTCAATGCGAAAGAAGTCATGGCCTTCGAAGTCGAAGACAAGTGGATCATCGTAAGGGGAGTTAGCTCCACCGTCTGGCGCACGCAGTCGATAGTAAGTGTGCGTTTGGTGGTCCCTGTTTTTTCGATGTCGATCACTATTCCAGGTGCGGTGCAGATCGGTCGGATCGTAATAGTAAGGAATGGCCCGGGCACTCAGCGACATCTTACCGAAGCGGCTGGGCGTGATGCGCAGGGCATCGTCTTCGAGAGAGACAGGGGGCACGGAAAACTTATCGATCAATAGCTCAAGTCGCTTATAGAGCAACCGCGCTGCATCAGTGCGCGACCAATTACCATTGTACACTGGTGGCTGGGCATAAGGCGTGCGGTCAACGGTAGGCGGGATCGTCAATTCATTCGTACCCGGCAAGGGTTTGCCGAGAAACAGGTGCATGGGAAACCAGCCCGCATCCGCCCGACAAACGTCCATTAAATCGAACGATACCTCGCGAAACTCATCGTAGGCAAGAATGAGATCGGAAAGATGATCGTAGAGGTACTGGATTTCGAATGGACGCTCACGCGCCGATTCAAACCGTTCCAGAGGCAGATCGAGCTGTTTACTGGGGCTGTAGCGAGAGAACAGTGGCGAAAACATGATGTGAGTGCGTTTCAACGCGTCAGCAACGCGTTTGGCACCCTCTGTGATGATGGCTTTGTACCTCTCCAAAAACATCTCATAGCTTTTAATTGTCGTGAGCTCCGCAAGCGCGGGTTGTTCGCCATCTTTAGCGGTGTAACCGAAGCGTTCAAGGTAGAGGTCGGCCAGGCCGTACTTGCCGATCAAAAGGTCATCGAGCGCCCAGCCAGGGAAGCGTGGTGTGCCACCGTCGTCATTTTGCGGGTTGTAGTTCTCCTCGATCAGTTCCCTGGCGAGTGCCGAATCGATGAGGAATTTTCGCATCTTGAACACTCGCCGCATCCCTTTTTCATCGCAGTCGTCCAAGCATGACTCGTTTTTATCGTCCATGTATTCGAGTAATAGTACGACGACCTTCGACTCGGCGAACAATGCACTAAGCGTAATGCTCGCCTCCTGCTCTGTCTCGAACAACTCAAAGGCATCGATTTCGTCCTCGGACACGGCGTCGCTTCTGAGAAACCTAGTGCGAGACAATTTAACCTTAAGATAGTACTTGAGCTGACACACATCGAGATGGATCAAAAACCCCCCGGAGGTAACACCGCATCCTGAAGAGATGACGAGTGTATTGCCTTGCATACGGGGTCCCAGCCCGCAGACGATGCCAGCGCCAATGAGACCAAGGCGCGTTAGTCGCGCCTGCTGATCCAGGTACGCCACAACGTCATTGAGGTCTGAAGAACTCAGGAGTTGATTGCCTACAAAAACTGGATAGGAAGTCACCGGTTCCAGCAGAGTTTTAGTGGGTTTAATGTGTGTCGTCATGGTCTGTACCTGCTGTTCCTAAAATCGTCTGGTCGAGTATTATCGGCTGCGCGTCACTATCCTGCGTGCAGTCAAATAGTCCTGCGCTCCTGTGCACACTCTTCAGTTGGAAGAGGATGTCGACAAGCGCGTTGTGGGCGGCTGCACGGTCAGAATCCGTCATCGGATGCGCTTCACAGTCCGTCGTCGGTTGCGCTTCACAATCTGTCGTCGAATGCGCTAATGCGCACAGCCACCATCGGTATGCACGCTCGAAGGTGCGCATCTGACACGCGTCCACCCAGCAGATTCGGAGAAAGACGTGCGCGGGCGTCTCCATGCGCAGCGTGCGCTCAAAGAATCGGCGAAATTCGATGTCGCGAAAGCGCCGAGGCCAATAAGGGACCACGACGGTAGCACGAAACGAGTAGGGATCTGCCTTGACGGGAGAAATTTTACCTTCTATGTCGCGGCATCCACTACCGAGCGGCAGCAAGGCGACATCTTCTTGCCCTTCCACGGAACCCGAGTTCTTGGGCCTCAACAAGAGGTGTTCGACAAGGTGAAATCCTTCAGCGTTGGCAAGGCAAACGATCGCTTGAATCTGCGCATCGCGCTCTTCTGAAGTTGCGTAGAATACGGGGGGTTTGGCCACCGTTTGCCGATCTATGTTCATGAGTTCGAAACCGTGCATGCAGGTATCCGTAGCTGTTACCCGGCGAAAATTGTCTTCGTGTTGCGCCAGCTCGACAAGGCGATTGCACCCTTCCCATACCTTCTCACAAGCCTTTTCTTCCTGTTCTAATTCCACACTTTCAAGAAACAGACGCCCCTCAGCACCGGTCAGTCGACAGCGATAGCCCGACTCCGTCTGTTCAACGGTATGCGGCAATGGTGTGACTTCCCCCGCCAACGCGATGAAATCATCGCGCATGACCTCCAGGGCATCCGGCTCGCTCAGCTCGGAAATGGCGTGCGCGATGCCGTCTGCGTCGGACACGACAAGGCGATGTTTCCCTTCCTCGGCGCCTTGGATCGTGTAGGCTTCCGAATCCGTGAGACGTGCGAGCACGCGGGTGCAAGCGGAGGCAGCGTGAGCCGCATCCGGATAGCGAGACGTGCTAATCAGCATGTGTGTGCCCCCAACCAGGCGAAAATAGTGACCGCACTCCGTTCCGTGGATCACACACCGTGGTGTACGGCTGCGCACTAGATCCACGATACGTCGGAGTTCTTTATCTCGCAACCGCAGTGTTCTGAAGTACCGGGGGTCTCGTGCAACGATCGTTCCATTCTCATCGAGTAATTCGAGACTGTAGGGACAGGTTTTTGCGCCATCCGTGGTGGTGCGATAACGTTTTCGGTGGCGCGCAAGTTCTAAGAGCATGTTGCACGCTTCACCCGCCTGTTCGGGACTCGCAAAAACCTCTGTTCCAGCTAACAAAACCTCACCATTCGGATCTTGCAGATCGACGCGATACGCACCTTCAGAATGACAATCTGTTAGCTGAAAGAACTCGCAGCGGACGTTGCCACCGATAGCGAGCTGAACGAGCAGAAACAGATAACGGTCCCGGAGTTCTGACGTCGGCCACGGTCCGGCTTCCGCGAGTAGGGACCCATCCTCGTCGACGACCGTGAAGCCATAATGAACAAAGCCGTCGCGCGAAAACTTCTTGTACGCTGACAATTTCGCTGCCTGGGCGATGAAGGTGGTCGCCGCTTGATTAGCCTCTGCCTGTGATGAGTAACTGGTAAGACTGCGAAATTCCGTCGTTCCCACCTCGGGTATATCGACGGTGATAATAAAGAAGTAATTTGCGTTCTCGAGTAGGATGTTAATATCGAGCAAGGCGCTAGATTCGCTCTGTTTGGCAAAAAAATCTGCTACCTTATTCATGACAGCATCTCGCTCAGCGTCAACTTTCATCCCATCAGAGGGTGGGAAAAGCTGCGGAAAGGTGGCAAGCATGGTGAGATTTTTGTCACTCTCACCTTGCTCAGCGGACTTAAGTATGCCAAAACCGAAGTGTCGAAGTTTAGTATAGTTAAGTCGCCAATAGTTACTCAGTTCACGCGCTCGCCCATGAAACACTTCGATGGCCGCACGCGCGGCGGCCTCATTCTCATAACCGAGACGACTCCTCAACTTCGCTGAGTCTCCACCGCCTACTTTAAGCTCGATCGACCAACGCCAAGTAGCGTTAACCTCCTTCACATCGACATGACTGAGCGTGCGACGCAAGAATCTCTCCCCAACTAGTGCTTTTATAGGTTCGCTCTCGCATTCGACACTGCCGAGACTTAACAGACGCGCGACACGTTTCTCGAGTCCAGATACGTTATTCGTATTCCATACCTTGCAATCCGAGTAATCGAAACCCTTGCCGCGGTCACGACTCGTCTCCGGATAATTGACCAAGAATCCAGTCTTGTCGCGAATACTGCGTTCATCATCGTTGCGCCGACCGTTGATGTCATACATCAATAGCACATAGTCGGTAAACGACTCGGCAAAACGAGCGAGCAGGTGGTCAAGGAAGCGATTGCGGCGAGCGCGATAAATGTCGCGACTTTCTGCGACATCGTTAAGGTGGTCGAGATAGTTATCAGGAATTGACGAATCATCTTGACCATCCGTAGCGTCCTGATAGTTTCGCAACAAGTCATCGATGCCAGGGATGTCCTTGAGGATCTGCGTAAAATAAGTGCGGTTCTTGCCGCCACTAAGGCGATGCTTGTCATCGTCAGACCGCATAGAAAAGAGCTCGCGCAGGTTGGTGAGTTGAGCTAGATAGTTAGCCAGAATCTGGTCGTAGAATAGAAGGTACGCTCTCAACTGATGGACCTGCGCCTTGCGTTTTATCGGTGCACTTTTCGGAATTTCACCCTCACCGATGCCATAGACAGGGGGAAACTCGTGCACGATCGAACGAAAGTCCTGAAGGTCACTACGATACTTTCCCTCCGGTACCAAGCGGTCGAGCTGGTAGCTCTCGAGCGGCGCCTTGGCGCGAGCACGCTTATTTTCCTTGAATCGCTTCTGAACGGTTTCCTTGGTTTCCTCGTTGACCGGAAAGGGCAGCAGCTCTTTGAAGAGGGTAATCTGCGAACGCTGCAGATCAAACCTCTGCCGTCGATTTGACCTCAGATGCAGGCACCACTTCTCGCCACGAGTCAGGGCCTTGCCATTGATATAATTGACCATCATCAACTTACGAACGGCAAGCACACCCGGTAGCTGCATGACAATTTGATATAAATCGGAAGCATGGAGTACAACGCGACGTTCGGTCTGCTTAAGTTCATCCACATCGATAAAACCGTGGCTGCATGCTCCGGGGCAGCCGTCGATCAGATCCAAGAGCGGAGTAAGCGGCCGTCCCGCGTATATTTCTTCTATGCGCTTGCCTCGCGCCAGCATCTCCTGAAGACTGTAGAATGTGAGCGTTGGCGCAAGGAACTCCGCCAGTTCCAGATACATCGCCAGCAACACATCAGCTGGGTCTGCTGAAGCTTTGATCTCGATGTCGATACAAAGGGCCACCTCCTCGTCGCCAAGAATTTCAACATCGAGGAAGTCCTCGCAGAGATTTCGGTGGCGATGTAGCAGCTTCCAGACTTGCTTGATGATGGCATCCACCCGGCCAGCGTCGCGTTCAGGATCATCATCACGCTCTAAATCTTCATCGAGCTCCAAGTACACGACATACAACCCATCCGGCGTAACCTTAGACTTGGCGAGAAGTGACTCGTCTCCTTCGTTGAGGTGTTTGGGCGTTTGGTATTGCAGTTCGGCCTTCTTGTCATTCAAATATATGGCTGGCTCCACCGCGTCCGTTCGCTCAATCCATGCGTTGCTCACACCGGGGACGTCAATCAGAAGCTTGCGCAAATCGAACATGGTGATGGGATTGCAGGTGAGAATCTGCTCCGCCGTAAAGAAGTTGTCATCAAATAACTTACCATCACTCCCAGCTGCTATCTTGTCCAGCGCTATCTGTTCTGGACTGCGTGCCAACATATCCGCTATCGGGAAGTTGGCGCGATAACCGAGGTCGGTGAGCGCGTAACACAGCACTTCGAGAATGGTGATGCCCGGGTCGTGCAGGTTAAAATCCGTCCACAGGTCACTAGCAAGCGCCTGACAGTGCTCGATACCCTTTTTACGGAATTTCTGGAAGTCCAGATACTCAGGGAATGAAGCGTTGGTTTTGGAAATGAGTTTGGACGGTTCCATAAGAGAAAAATCGATCAGGTATTGGGTTGAACTTCAAGATTCACGCTTGCGGTCATCGGACAGTCCGATTCACTCAGCAAATCAATGGCGTGCTTTTCAGCCGGAATCAACACGCTGCGCGGCGTTGTGGCCTCTATAGCATCTAAATCCTCCTCGGCATCCAAATGCGTCATCATAAAGTCAGTTACGAAGTCGACGTAAGGTTGTTGTTCGACGAAGTGCAGAATCGACGATTTGTACACGCTACCCCCGAATGAGATTTCAGCACGATTTTTAAACGCCCAGGGCGAAAGGAATTCGTTGATAGCCTTGTTGAGTTCGCGCTGATAGAAGCCAAACGCAGTCACTTGCGGCTGAAAGCGCACTTTGAAGGCCACTTTTATCTCTTCATAATTTGGGTTTAACACGTGAAGGCGGCGGCGGTCGTCGCCCCGATCATTGCGTGCAAAAGGGCAGTTGATAGTCTGCAGAAACGTCGCGATTGCGTCGAGATCAGCCATGGTGACCTTTGGTGCGCGGCGGTCAACGGCCTTTAGCTGGCTGAAGTCCGGGATCACAGCAATCAACACGTGACCTGGAGCGACTTCATCCTTGTCGTTGGTGTGGTTAACACACTTGACCTTGTAGATCTTAGGGAAGCGTTCGAGAACCAGTCGTTCGTAGTCGAAGAGTGTGATCGAACGACCTTTGTGGCGCAGCTGCTCGGCAACGCGCGTGTAAAACGCCAATCCAGTCTCAACCGGTCGACCGCCGAAGCCATCATACGGCTGTGTGACGCCCGCCACCTGGGCATCGTCACGAACGAGCCCGGCAACGGTCTCAGCCAACAGTGGGGTGTCCAGGTGCTTCGGATCGTTGCCATTGTCCACAAAGGTGGCGCGGACAGCCTGTGTGTGAGCGTTAATAAGCTCACTAACACCAATGGCGCCATTCTTGACGGCTGCGCGAACCCAGCGCAGCCCGCTGGGCAGGCGTGGATTTTTCGCGGCGATGTCACTCGGAACGCTGAAGGTGACAACGCCAGAAGTAGTAAGATCACTCGTCGTGTCGCCGGTAATTTCGAAATCCTTGAAGGCTTTCCATTCATCGTCTGTTAGGTAGGACCATTGCACTTCGGGCTTTCCGACGTCTGTGTCAGCCGTCGCTTCCGCAACCTGAAACAAAATTGACAGACTCTGCAGGGGTTCGAGATCTTTTAAACCCAGGTAAAGCGTTCCCTCGTGGTCGAACTGTGGCAGAAGCGGCGGCTCGGTCACTGCCGCCCCGTCAGTTGTTGCGGATTGGCCGTTGGCTAGCAATGCGACCGATCGGTAACCGAAAGGCTCGAGGTGGAAAAACGAGAGTGCGTCCGGTGTCGATTCCGTGTCGATCGACGCTTCATAGTCAAGCTTGAAGGACTTGATCTTCGGTGTATAGGGGGCATTCGGGATAATGGCTTCTCCTTCGAGCAGCATCATGTTACACGTCGCAACACTTCCATCGGGAAAGCGGTACTTGGCGCCCGGAGTGCACTTTGGAAAACGTCCCGCTGCGAGAGCTTGGCGTGTCAGGACGTTGACGTACTGATCATGAAAGAAAGCCTGATCAGGCGCATTGAGCTTCAGCCGCAGGAATCCATGCTGCGTAGCAGGCGTCCATTCAGTCGCATCATCGATCACCCGCGGCTGTTGAGCATCCAAGTTGTCGAAGTCGAGCGTTCGCTTGGCCTCAGGGGGAGAATTAGGCTCGCCGTCGAACAGTCGCTTGGTTTGAGATTCTCCGACCGGCAACCAATCCCCATCCTGGAGCACGGCGACTTCGGTTTCGAAGTTTCCCGTCTGCGGCATATTTTGCTCCACGTCGTAACCTTCGTAATGTTTCGCAAACGTCTCAGGCAAGTCATCCCAGGTAATATCGAGCTTCAGACTCTGCAGATTCTTCTGGAATGCCTCCTCACTGCCTACATAGAAATTCGAACCTTTGGACGGCGACGGCCCGAAGGGCTCGAAGGGTTTTCCTGGATCCATTGCAAACTGATCGTTCTGTACGATAAGGTTCGTCAAACCCAACACAACCGTGGTGAGCGTCACATTTTGCAAGTGCAGGTCCTTCAAAAGTCCGTAGGCAATGGACTTCGGATGACGTAAGGTTACCTTCAATAGGGGATCATTCGTGCCGTAGCTTTCGCCTAACGCCTTCTCGTTGGCAAAAGTCACGGCTTCTGCGGTAGATTCCAGCTTCAGAACAAGCTTCAACGTGCCAGTATGCACAGTCTCACCATCCACCGTTGTCGATTTAAATTCTTCTGCTGTCACCGTAACCGTGTCGGGACTGACCCAACCCTTCTCGCCACTGAGCTGAGCAACCAACGCATCCTGCGGCAACAGCTTCCCCAGATCCTGAGGAACCCCCTTTGCCTGCAATTTTAAGGTAACCGTGCGCGTGCCCTCGGCGAGCAAGAGCGCCCGCGATGCCAGGGCAAACCCGAGGATAGCTTCCGGCATCGCGGTACTGCCTAGCGTAGGCCACGAAGGTCGCTCGGAATTTTCGATTTTGGCGCCCAGCCCGTCTTGTGAGTTCGCCACAGGAGCCGCAAACAGGCGCTTGGTGGTCCACTTGTCAGGAGCATCCTGATCGGTGCGATCGTTCTCGACGGATACCGTTTTAACAAATATTGTTCGAAAGCTCTCAATCTGCGCCTTGTTGGCGACTAGATCCTCGTCCAACTTGTATTGTAACGGCACACCGGTTTCGTCCTTGCCGGCATCCAGTTCCGTGCCGGCACTGACGCGATGATTGCTCTTGACCTGACGCGCGAGTTCGATGAGAACATGCAGTTTGTCTGGATCGGCAGGCCGCCTCTTGATACCAAGAACGTTCTCGTAGAAAAATTCTAGATGAAGCTGAGTGAAACGATTGGCGTCATTCTGCACCTGGCGGTAAAGGCGCAGGAACGCGGCGAATAACGCAAAATGGGGTTCGTGGTCATGACGACCGACGAGATCGCGAGCAAAGTAGGACGGTGCGAGACCTATGATCTCCAAAAACACACGGTAAAGCGACGCAAAGAGAGATTCAAGCCGTCGATAAGCCGCCAAGATCGGACTCTCTTTGGAATCAGGAATGTTGAATAGACTATCATCTGGCAAGACGTCGCTAGGATTGCTGAGCAACTCGGGAAACTCGGGCGACCACACGGCAGAAAAACCAAGAAAATCGGCAGCATTGAAAGAGATAGTGGAAAAACGTTCAGAACTAGCTTGGTAGTATGCGACCAGATGCTCCCAGGTCTTTGCCAGATTAGCCCGTATTAGCTTGTCAATCTTTCCACGGAAACCGGTCGCCTGACCGACCCCCTCACGCCAGTCATTCAGCATTCGAGCCAAATGTACCAGATGTTCAAGAAGTTGCTGCAGGCTCTGCGGTTCCGGCGAACCCTCCAGAACCTCGCTCACCGCCTCCCGGATGGGTTCTGGATTAGTTTTTTTGATCGCCGCGATTACCGTGCTCGCATCGCAACCGAAGAAACTCTCCCAATCGCCTTTGTCAGCAAATGTAACGTCGCGGTAGACGACACCACGCGCGAATCGTTTAGCAAAGACGAGGAAGTCGGCAACATCCCGTCCATCGATCGGCGCGAAAGCGGGATCTAACGCGGGTAGACGTCGCTGCGATTGGCTGGTGCCATCACGTTGGAGGAGATTCCGAAAATCGAGGCGCTGTGTCATTTGTCGAAACCATCTTGCCTTAGCCAATTTTCAAAAAGTAGTGTCATATATATACAATCCATTGTTTTGTAACAATTAAGAATCATACCAACTTAACGTAAATGTACCTCTAGTCATTTATTACAAAATATTTTTTATTAATTATCCATAACTTATAATCACCGCCACCACAACTTGGTTAGGGTTGCTGACCGGCCTCTGTCAGGTAGAACGGATACACAAAGTTGAAGCGGCTATTCGTGCTTCGGATGCGGTAATCGATCTCAATAAGCAATCGTCCCTCCAATGGCTCAGGATTGACCGACAGCCGGTCGGTCTCGATACGCGGCTCGTGGTAAATAATCGCTGTGCGCATAAGGTCCTCGATGAACGTCAGTGTGGTCGCGTTCATGGGCTCAAACACATGGTATTTAAGATCAGCACCGTACCTTGGCTGCATCACCCGCTCGCCGAGCGCAGTATTGAACAGTATCTCGAGGCTCTCGCGGACATCGGTTTCATCCGAGACCATCACAACACGGCCCGAACGCGGGCGAATACTCGTACCACGGCGCGCATTCAACGGTCCGGGTACACGGATGAACGTCGGTGGAAAACCCCAGCCATTCCCTAAGTAAGAGCTTGCCTTGGCCACATTCAACCTCCAATTATGACGTTGGGCGAACCTGCCACGATAGTCCCACCATGCGCCGTCAAATCTCCCAATCGTGCAGCAGGCACCCCCCCTATCAACACCGTCCCCGAGCCCATAACAATCGTGTCCGGCGGTCCGACGCAGGTACACATTGTACTCAGCGTAGCCGCCGGGAGACTGTTGATGAGCACCGTGGGGGCACCCGGTGGCAAGACCGGTCCACCCACGTGTGGCACCAAAACCGTCACCATCGGACACACATGCATGTCTGTTATGCGAGCTGCTGGGGGCATATCTACTCTCTCCCAATATTTAATTGATCTTCACTAATGAGCCTTTAATCGTAGCAATCGCAGAGGTTGTGAGGTCCGCGCCGGCACCACCATCGACCTTGAGCTGAGCGCCGGCTTTAATCTCGGCGTTCGCCCCGCTTTTGACTTTGAAGTCAGTGCCAGCCTCAATCTTAATCTCCTGCTGCGATTTCAATGTAATTTTCGATGCGTCTAAGGTGATGCCGTCACTGTTCATCGTCATACTATTGCTGTGCTGATCCGTCAGGGTGATTGACTGACCGTCGTCGCTCAATACCACGGAATTGCCACCCGGCGTGTCGATGGTAACCACTTTCTTGTCGTCGTCAAAGTGCACGCGCATTCCTTCGCGTGTGACGATCGCTTTCTCGTGATTGTCATTGCTCAGCTGAATCGGCGCTGGCTTCTGGCTGCTGTGCACCATGCCCAAGACGATCGGATCCCGGGGATCTTTATTGAGGAACCCGACAATTAGCTCAGCCCCGATTTCGGGCCGAAAGAATACACCCCGGTCAGCGCCAGCGTAAGGGCACAGCCAGCGCGCCCAGATCCCATCTCCCTCCGCGTCAATCAGCGGTATTTGTACCTGGATGCGATCTTCGCCATCCGGGTCGCCTTCCAGCGCCGTCGCGATTCCGATGTGCAACCCATGCAGAGCCGGCACGAGGCCGGCCGCCGCAACGTCAACAATACTCTCGCGACACGCGAAGCGCTCGGGTGAGAGGCCGAACTGAATCTCGGTTCGCCACGCGCCACCAACGATCTCTTGTCTCACCGCCGTGATGTAGGCCTTCCCGTTAAAACGATCTCCGACACCACTGATTCCGACAAGCTGACCCGGCTTGACGTCTGGGAAGCCCGGAACCTGCGCTCGTCCAATGATCTTCGCAAGGCTGCTCCTAACGAGCTGGCTGTCCGCCCACGCCTTCAGTTCCTGATCATCAAGCCGACCGGTATGGCGGAGTTCAAGCTTTTCCAGACCAATTGCCTTCGCTAAATCCGATTCAGAGAGATTGCCTATTGGACTCGGCGAAGGCGCGATACCATCCTTCGTAGTAACATGCTGCGAGCTATAGTCCCAGCCGTGCGCACGAACCGACTGAAATTGATGCCGCGCGTCAATCTGCGCATCGAATTCGTAAATCGTTCCACCAAGCAGGATCGACAATTCGGCGGCGCCATCAAGCTTCGGTGGCTGCACAGCAACAACTCCGTCGTCCACGATCACGAGCAACCCGTTGGCATCGGCACGAGACAGAACGAAATCCCAGTCGGTCGCATAATATTGAACCAGTTCGGAATGCTTGGATCCGGTCGCCGCGATATCAGCTGTCAAACCATATTCACCGAGAATATCGGCAAATACATCGCTATCCTTCTTGTCGATAAAGAACCGGCTCTTACGCCCAACCGTCATTTTCACGGCCGCATCCCAGCAATCGACCCTTAGGGATGAGTCACCTCGCCCTCGCACTTTGATTCCGTGTTTGATGATAATACCTTTGAAGATCGTCTTTTCCTGTGACGCATGACCTGCTTTGATCTCCAACTCCTTGCCCGGGACGAAATATTCTTCGTTACTGATCGGAAAATCTTCTGCGGCAATGTCACCGTCACGGATGACCAGGCAAGCGCGTGGTACCCGGTTCGCCTCGCGCTCCGTTACGATCGAGAGTACTTCTACGGTCTGCGGTAGCTCACTACCATCGACCAGCAGCGAGTAGGTTACTGTGCTCGCCTCGCCGGCAGCAGGAATAATGCGTTCGTCATTCATGGCCTAGTTTTTTTCCAAGGGATAAAAGACCAGCGTCGTGCCCGTATCAATTTGCCGAAAGTTGGTTAAATCGTTGGCGCGGGCGACTTCAAGATAATAGTCTGGTGTGCCGTAAATCTCGTGCGTCAAATGAGGCAGGTTTTCCTGGTCCTTTACCGTACGAATATGAGAAAGGTCTGGCGAGGTTTTACCTTCTTCGCGGACGCGGCGTTCGGTTTCCTTGTAGTTCAGAAAGGTGCAGCCAAGCTTGGCGCGGAGCGGCATGCCCTCCGCATCGAACAGCACGAAAGTCACCGTCAGTTCACTCAGGACGCAATCGAAGGTGAAATCCTTCCACACGAGCTTCAGGTAGCGTGGTTGATGAATCTTACCTTGAAGGTTATAAACCGTGTCCTTGAACGCGCTCAGCTGTTCTGGCACACTCTGTCCCTGATGGGCATATCCATAGACAGTGCCGGTGCCGTCGAACACAAAATCCAGCTTTAGCTCTTCCGGTGCCGAGGACTTAAAACGCTCCTCGACACCCTGCGCACCTTGCGACTGTTTTTTGTCGTAGTTGACCTTGAAAGTCTGCGCATACTGCTCCGGATTAATTGGCAAGACGAACTTGCCTGTATTCGTCTCAAGCCGCTTGTCCGAGTATGCGTAGATAGTCAACTTCTTGTCGTGCGAATCCATTATCTCGGGTAGCACGAAAGTGAAGAATGCGAGTCGTGTGTCGTCTTCATTTTAGCGCCGTCAGGTTGTGATTTCATGGTCAACGTTCCTTCTGTCTGGCAATGAGTTCCATAACACGTTCCACACATAGAGAAACTAACCACTCACGCTCCTCTTCGTTATTGTTGTCACCAGCCCTTGCGCCAGCGCGATCCTCATTTGGATCCTCGCCAACGACGGCTTTGATGGATACTTCGCGAATTTCAATCGCCATAATATGGTCACTTCTTAGTCGAATGGTTGACGGTAAAAAAGTTATAGCTCAGCTCTAGGGTCTCGAGCAGAATTGAGTTCTGCTCAGCGTTAAGGTCCGCCGTGGACCACTTCTTCGGCCAAGCGTGCACGATGTTCCACGTGATCAAAGGTTCGTGCTTGTCGTTCAACAGATGCACTAGCACGGTGATCGGTTGAAACGAAAAACTTTCCAGCGCCTCGCGGCACCAAGTAATGATGCCTGAGTCTTTGAGCACACCCCGTTTCAACACTAAGTCCGAGTATTGGCTCCGAACTGGCAATACGTGCGAGAACCGGTTCTCGCCGCCTTCCTTGACGGTCTCGGTCTCCATTGTGCCCGTCAGACCAGAAACAGACTGAAACAACACGTCATTACTGATGGTTGCAATGTCAAGAAACTCTACGCGGAAATGGAAGCTCGCGGGCGGGTAATATTCGGTCATGTTCAGTCGTTCTGGATCGTCAAACCTTCATGCGCGATTTCTATCGACTCAATCGCCACTTCATTGCCATCAGCCTTTAGGTCTGTTGATTGGACTTTTTTAGGCCACGCATTCTTAATTTTCCAAACCACGACCGGTTCATGTCCCTCATTGAGCAAGCTGATCGTCAAGTCGCGTCGCTCGATAGTGTTGAGGGCAACCGTGTTCCACCACGCGTAGAATTCGTTGTCGCCTGCGAACGTGCCTCGTTTCATGGTGATGTCGCTGTATTTTTGCATGCCGGGCATCTTCGTCTTATGGTATTCAGGGCTGGCGCCGTGTCTATATTCAATGACCTCGGTCTCAACATCCAGGCCACTAACCTCGGTGAACCCGATCTTAGTGCCGGCCCACTCGACCTGGAAATGAAATTTAGAAAAGGGGTATTCGTCTGCCATGACTGCCTCGCTTTAAACGATTATTGAAATAAGGAAGCTCAGGATTCCGCCAATTTGTGAGAGAATCGCAGGATAATGAACTCGGCTGGTCGAACGACTGCCATACCGATCTCTACGATCATTCGGCCTTCGAGGATGTCAAATGCGGTCATCGTTTCGCCGAGACCGATCTTGACGTAAAATGCCTGCTCTGACTTACCCCCCTGAAGGGCGCCAGCGCGCCATTGCAGCAGCAGGAAATTTTCGATCATCGCTCGCACCTTGACCCAGGTATTCGCGTCGTTGGGTTCGAAGACGAACCGCGCAGTGGCTTTCTTCGTGGACTCCTCGACCATATTAAAGAAGCGCCGGACCGGCACGTAGCGCCATTCGTTGCTGTTGCCATCGAGTGTGCGCGCCCCCCAAGGGAGAATACCTTTGCCAGCAAAGCTTCGTATCGCATTGATGCTCTTGCCAGCGGTCGTATCGACGTTCAGATCTTCCTGGATCTCATCGGTGACTTTAAAGGTGAGTCCGGACACGGAGCGAACCAAGGCGTTTGCGGGTGCCTTCCAGACGCCGCGCGACTCATCGATGCGCGCGTAAATGCCGGCCATCGCGCCACTCGGAGGGATGATCACTGGAAGCAGGCCAATCTCCCGCTTGATAACGGCTAAGAGCGCGCCTTCCGTTGTTTCCAGCTCGGCGATCTTCTTCTCATGGTGTTCGCCTTTACCTTCTTCGTCATTGAGGTGGTGGTGAATTGTGACATCCTCGTCTTTGTACAGATAATCAAAGATCGTTAAGAGGTCGGGCGCGTAAACACATCCATACTTCAAGTCGCTTCCTCCCACGGAATCGCGAAACTCTTTAACCTTCGTCAAAATCTCACTACCAATTGTCAGTCCTTCACCGCTGTGATGCAGGTCCGCGATTACGAAACGATCTTGGAGTTTCGCGCACTGCTCCAGCGCAAGCACTACAAGGCCAAAGTGGTCATCCGGCACCAATCCCCGCGCCTCTGGGAAAACGATAAGCGTGGGCTCATCCTCGTTCTCGATTCGACCTAACCCCGTCTTGAAGTCTACTGGTTTCACTCCCTGCTCAGTGAATGTGCCGACAGAGACGATCCAACACGGGCCACCGCCATTGTCAAAGTACGCTTGAAGAGAGTAGTACATAATGAACGGTGAGCGATTGCTTATTTTAACGTTGCTAACTTCTATCGCTGTTCTTTCGCTGTTTTCTTGCTTCTCCTCAATAGTCACCACAAGGCCTGTCTCTAGTTTAGCCTTTCCGTATAACAGTTCGTACTCAAGCAAAGATGAAATCCGAGTTGGCGTATTGGTGAGATCATCGCCCTTAAACGTGGCCTTTTCGGTGTAACCGATAAAGACCGGAATCGCGGTAGCAACCTGTGCGACCGACGGTGGAAATTTAGAAATCTCCTCAATATAAACACCTGGTGTTTTGTACGTTGCAGCCATGATGGTACTCGCCTATAAGGTTAGTGGATATGGATATCGGAGTACACTCGATCGTCCTCCGGCACGATGTGATCGACAGATGGATTAGGTAACCATGTTTCCGTTACATCATTACCGATCACGATTTTTTGAAAGCCCAATGTTAGCGGCATCACTCGCCGGGTGACGTACTGCTCACCGACTTTCTCAAGGTCACCGAGCTCTGTCCCAGGATCGGGAGCCACCCGAAACCGATAGCGCCAGTAGGTGTGGCGATTCAGAAGACGGACGATAAATTCAGGTTGCCGGAGAGCAAAGTCGGCTGCCTCGTCGTAAAGCCGAAAATCCCCGAGAAGGCCATCTGGCAAGTGAAATAGCTCGACGATGGCAAAAATGTCCTCGGCGGGTAACGCCGGATCCAAGTAGATAGGTTCGGAGTGTTCGAAAGTATTGCCTTCGACGTTGGCACCATGCAATTTCAGTGTGTATCGACCCGAGTGTATTTGGCTGGCATCAATCGAAATCTCGTCAATTGTTTGCCCTGACAATGTAACCGCGAATTCCACCTCATGCACCGTGCCATCTCGCGCGATGAGCTCGATTCTGTGCAGCATCGTCGTACCTTCCGGGACATGATGCAAGAACACCAGTGGACGGAGAAGAACGCGATCGGTACCACCGACGTAATTGTGTTGTCCGAGTTTATGCCAATTGAGATCGCCTTCGGTGGGCGAGCTATGTTGGCCGGAGCGGACGGCGAGATAACGGGCGTCCGCCGATGGACTTGTGCGAACAACATCCCCCGCGCGGTAGGTCGTGCCGACGGCGAAATCGCTAGGAGGAGAAGAAAGGTCAGGGAATTGACCTCCAACTTCACCCGCACGATTGCTCACGTAATAGATTGCTTGGTCACGAGGACGAAGTTCGAGGTTCGTATAGTTCCAAAATAGCGGCTGACGCGCTCTGAGAACAAACCGCAGCTGGAACGCGCGATCAGGAACTCGCGCTGGTACGAATGGCCCTTTCGACTCGGGATCAGCAATTTCGACCCCCACAGTAAAACCAGTCCGTGTCTTCTTGACAAGACAGCCTAACCCAGCAAGCACGCGTCGTGTTTCGGGCGGAACGAACAGCCGCAGTTCCTCGGACAAATTGAAGCCAGCGAGCTTGCGTTGCTGTTTGTCAAGAGTGAGGTCATCATACTCTATGTTACCATCGTTGAGATGGTAGCCGTGACGGAAGGTCACGTTGCAAAGGGGCTTATATCGAATGCGGAATGTCATGGTCATCACACTGCACTCTTATCAGCAACGATTTCTTCGATGACCGGGGAAGTAGCCTGTGTGCGGTCCGCCTGAATACGCACCAAGCGTAACTTGTAGAGCACAAACGGCATCTGCTTGCCACCGAGGCTAGCCCACAAATAATTGACTTGCTCAAATGTCAGCGCAAAAAGTTCCAGAATGAGTCGCAGCTCCGTTGCATCGTCAGAAAATTCTGGAACTGGAGAATTTTTGAGCGTAAAGGTATTCTTGCCCTGAAAAAAGGTTATGACTTGCGATAGCCGTCGAAGCGCCGTATCGTAGTTCTCGTAGTTGGCGCTGAATAGCACATAGAGGTTGAGAAAAACAGGGGCGTTCCGGTATCGTGTTTCCGCCCCGATGCGCTCATAGTGCGCAGCGTTCTTAAACGCTGCCTCTTCTGCGATGTTGACCACGCTCACTACTACCCGCTGATTAATCGGAGGGGTCAAATCCGGCGCATCGGCCATGGCAATATTGCCTGAAATAACGTAGTCAGGCGCGTCTGGCCCTTCTGGGTCACTCAGCGCAATGAAAGCCCGAAGGTCAGTCATGATTAAGTTGACAGCTTTCGCAAACATTTAATTTCCTTTTCTCTATAGAAACATTTTCTACTCGGTCAATCAATTTGGTTGTTGTTTACTACCGACTTCTCAATGCAACCGCACTTTGGATCAATTCTAGTTAAAATTACTTTTGACCAAGAAACTTGATTCTTCCTTCAATACTCGCATAACTATATAAACTAGGAACATAAAATATCAGAACCACCAAGGCATTAGCTTTACACTGCTAAGTGTATTTTAAATGCAATCAGCGCCCTCGACGTCTTGTGCATCTCTCACGAATTTCTCCTCGCGTGTTTCCAAAAACTCCTTAAGTTCACTTTCAGACTGGTCTAAAGATTTTCTCCTTTTTTTCTCATCTTCGAAGAGTTTGAAATAACAATGCGTGGCTTTGATCCACTCTCTCCAAGCCGAATCAAGATCACTTTTGAATTTGGCATCCTGCTCATTTTCAACGTCCTTGAGCTTTTCTATTATGTATTTTATTTCAAGCGAATAAGCATACATTACAATTTTTGATACAGGGAGAATGTCGCATGAAAAGGAGCCTTTCTTACCCTGAGCTTCGGTTATTCCTAACGCTTTAAACATCCTGACCAGTTCACCACCCAACCAACTTATACGCGCAGCTGTAACTCTTGACGATCCTGCATCAGATTCGGCGATACCCTGACAGATTTCAATTGGCTCCTCTTTGTCACCATCCATGTACTTGTCACCAACTAAAATGCAGTAGCAGCCTTTCTTTTGCTTAAGCCATTCACTCGCAGCATCGACACAACTGAAAACTTGCTGGGATTCCTCTTTAGCATCACGGTAGTTTTTCTTAAGCTGGTCCTGCTTCTGTCCATATACGTTCAAACGTAAGTGGTCAATTGCAGCCTTCGATTTTTGTGGCAATTTCTCAGTACATTTTGACAACTCGTTATACAAGTCTTCAAGAGCGCCCAAGCCACCAAAATCAGAAAATTGAGAATTAGGAATCCCATCCTTTACTACACGATAATATGCTACAATTTTTGGTATACTCATGTATGCTTTCTCAAGGTCGGAGGGCATACTCTTCAGCTGTTCCAAATTCGTTTTTAATATACTATCCGGGGAAGACAGTTCCGCATCCATTTCCTTTTTAAGTTTATCGAGTAGCATAGTGGCGCTCTCGCTTTCACCCCCCAGCGGTATTGGTTCTGGACAGGATTTTTCAATTTTACTCGATGATTCTAGGCATACATCATCATCCTGTTTTATGGAATTTGCCATGAAAATACACTCCTCAAGATTGATCGCGTTAATTAATAAAACTTAATATTCCGGTCAGTTTAAGCCTACTTGCAATTTACGAAAATGAAAATCAGCTACGTCTAATTCTGGATTGGCATTTTCTACATACTATCTTTAACAGTTAAAGCGATTTTTCACATGATATATTTGTCTATACAAATCATTAAGCACAAATTGTGCCAGAATCATTTAGTTATTTATCTAATTGATTACATTGAAGTATATTATTTTCTGTAGAAAAAGTAGTGGGTCATATTTGACCCACTTAAGAAGGCGTTAAAGAAAAATAATGCGTCGCAAAATACCTACAACAAAGGGAGCGCGCCAATTTGACCCACTTTTGGGTCAAATTTAACCCAACACCTACACGACTTAACAGGTGGTATACAAATTGGAGTGAATCACAGGTAGGGATTTGCTTCCGAATGTAAGTGTATAGGTATGGCAGCTTGCAGGGTATAACGGAGAGAATGTAGCCAGACCGTGATATTTGTATCGACTTACAGCAAGCAAGGATAAAGACTACGATCGGCAACCTCACCAATATATTTGAATCCAGCATGTGAAATGGGGAAGGCTTATCGTAATGACAAGGGAATGTGACCCCAATGAACGATTGGCTGGCGGAGTTCCCGTAGTAGTCTGAGGCAGGGAGAACCGGCTACTTGGCGAAGGGGAACAGTTTGAGTAGCCTGTTTGGCAGACTAACTGCCTGTAAAGAGGTGAAGACCTTTGATAATCAGTGAAATGCAGAGCAAGCTGGCAAGACTGCTATGATATTGCCATGGCCATGGGCCATACTTGAATGGAGAGCCGTATGCGCCGAAAGGTGCACGTACGGCTCGGAGAGGAGAAGCAGGGAAATAGACAGTTAAGCTGTTGTACTGTCATCAGGCAGGTGCCGAAATCGGTTACAACCCCATGAAGCCTGGACGGCCAAGCCATACGCTGCATACCTATTGGATCAGCAATATGCGCTTGGTTCTTGATGTTGAAGTGCAAAGCGGCAAGTCACATGCCGTCAAACATAGTTTACCCCGCCTGCGGCAGCTGATTTCTGGACTTCCCTCTGAGGAACGCCCCGCTTTGGTGCGTGGTGACAATGCTTTTGGCAATGAAGGCGTGATGGTTGCAATGGAAGAAATTGAGCAACGTTATCCGTTCAAACTTCGCCAGACTACCGGGGTTAAACGCTTGATCGAACAGAAGTGGCAGCAATGCGACTGGCAGAATGTGGGACACAACTTCCATGCAGTTGAAGCTGAGCTACGCCTGACAGGCTGGAGTCGCCCGCGGCGAGTGGTCGTATTGTGGCGGCAAGTCAAGGGTAACCTGGCAGCTGAGGTGAAATCTGGCGCTCAACAGACACTGCATTTCATTGGCCATTCAGACAAAATCAAACTCTGGGAATATACCGTGCTAGTGACCAATACCAATTACTCGACGGAAGCCCTCGGTCAATTGTACCGGGATCGGGCAGATTGCGAGAATGGCTTTGATGAATTGAAGAATCAATGGGGGTGGGGTGGTTACACCACACGTGATCTGGAGCGCTGCAATCTTTCAGCACGCGCAGTGGCGCTTATCTATAACTGGTGGAGTTGGATGTCCGCCTGGTGCATCCTAAAAAACGTCTGGAGGCAATTACCAGTCGCCCTATGCTACTCAATGGCATCGCCCGCCTGACCCAGCATGCGGGCCAGACGCGACTATTACTCACACTGAACCATCAATCCAGCAACAAGATCAAGTCAATGATCGCCAATATCCGTGCGGGTCTTGATACAATTCTTTCAAATGCGCCTCAGTTGCCAAAGGCAGAACGCTGGCCCGCTTTGGTTCGCTATATCATCAGCAAAATTTTCGCTACTAGACCCCAAAAAACAAAATTTCTTGACCCACCTACATTTTGCTTAGCTTCAAACTCTGGTTAAATGAGGAATTTAGGATTCTTCACATATTTGATTTGTGAGCAAGAATATAACTGTTACTCACAATCTTACCCCAACTTGTAAAAAACCTTCCCCCAATTGGAGTTAATCAAGTGACTGGGCAGGTGATAATTATCCACGAAGTATTCTCCGCCATTGAGCAGATCCTGCCATAGGCCGTTTGTTGAAAGGGGGACATTGACGTGATGGTCATCATCTGAAAAATTCAGTACGATGATAAAGCGTTCAAGCTGTCCGTCTTCCGCCGTGCCCCAGCGGTGATAGATTGCAATATCCCGGGACTCATCAACGCCATAACCCTGATCATTGAAACGTGTCAATCCTTCATCATAATGCCGCGGATAAAGGTTATGGGATCGCAATGCGGGGTGATTTTTGCGCATCTGGATGAGTTTCTGGTGCAAGACTAATAGTCGTTGCCCTGGAACCTCATCAAGCAATTCCCAGTGCAGTGGCCGCGGCTGGACACGCTCAGCACCCGAGTTTGGCAGGAAATAATCTTCACCAAATTCCTGTCCGTTGTGGATCAGTACTGCACCCGGAGAGGTGAGCAAGGCGATCAGTGGGACCTGGGCTTTCCACCAGCGGTCCCTGCCACCGGCGCGACTGATGAGGGTAGAGTGATCATGGTTCTCAATGTAGGATACCGGTCCTTTTCCGGCCACGAAATCGCGTCCACTATCCAGCACACGGATCAACCGGGTATTGAGGTGACCATCAATCGCCTGCTGAGGAACATCATATAAGAAACGGTCATACCAGCAACCCGTCGCGCAGATCTGATTCGTATCTTCAATGGCCTGATAACGATTATCAGTCAGATGCTCGAGCATGAGGGCGACATTGTCTCGGCCGGTTTGCGACAGATAGTCCTTAAGATCCGTAATTAACTTTGTGATGCCACGATGAGATTCACCCGGACGATGAAAACCCAGGGTATAATCAAAACGAATCCCATCGATCTGATAGCTATCCAGCCAATATTTACAGACATCAAAAATAAACTGCTGAGTACAAAGGTTGTTGTAGTCAAATTCCTCGAAGTAGCCGGCGCCTGCAAAGCCACCGGTAAAAGGGGAATCATCAGGATCCAGGTATAACCAATGATAAGGAAAGCCCCTGCCCGGATTCAGGCCGGCGTCGACATGGTTGAATACACCGTCCATAATCACATGAATGTTACGGCGGTGCAGCTCATTGAAGAGTATCTTTAGCGGTAAAGCCGATCAAGCGGATTGGCCGGGTCCTCGATATAGCGGTTCTCGACCGCAAAAAAAAGAAAAGGATTATACCCTCAGCTGAATTCCCCGCCACGCCATGCCGTCCAGGGCATGAATTCAATGGCGTTGATGCCGAGATCAGCCAGATTGTCAATCTTCTCTTTAACGGCATCGACCGGAGCCCCGTTCTCCCTAAAACCCGCTGTAAAGTCATCAATCATCAGTTCATAGATGATCAGATCATGAAAAGAAATTCGCTCGCCGATTGGTTCAACATTCGTGCTGTGACCACCGATAACAAATGCGGCATTCTCATGCTCTGACGCAACATATTTGCAGCAGGGATCGCCGCACCAGCGCGTTGTCCCATCTTCATAAGTGACGAAGTATTTATATTGATAGAATCCATTGGATAGCTGATCAATGGTATAGGTATAGATTATGCCATTGGGATGATCGGTTTTCACCAACTCCGGTGCGCGCGCAATATCCCAATTTTCGCCAGCCAATTCACTTTGAAAATCACCAGTGACTTGTATCCGCGTGATTCTGGGTAGGCCTCCATTGACATACTGAGAAGGATCTTTCGCAGTATCCGGAAAAAACAACTTAAACGCAACTCTGTGATCAGAAACAACTGCACCAAAATTTTCGTACATGACTGCCTTCTCCTATCTAAGTGACAATCTCGTCATTCGGCTAACCTTATCCTGCTCCCTTCCTAAAAGCCAGATATGCCAAAGAACATCATTGCAGCCCATTCCTGACGACCGTCTAGATTTTTTCCTACGGTAACGGGATCAAATTAACGGATACCAACGGGAAACCGACCCAGCCTTGACCAATAGCCACAAGCACCAATGGGCGTCGTCTGCCAGATTTGCCAAAGTTCCAATTAAAGCCCACCTGCAAAAACTTTCAACTTGCCACCTTCATTTTGCCCCACTGCTAAAGCAACAAAATAATCAGATCCACCCGGCTTGTCCAAACTCGCCCGGTCACACCAGTTTTCGTCCATTTCAAGCCCTCCTTTTAAAGCCTTCAATAAACTGGCTGTTAACAAAAACCTGACATGTAACACCAAGTCCAGGATGCTAAATTATGTTGTGACTATGTACTTTTCCCTTTATTTTTTGTATGTTTTACCAACTCAAGCCGGTGCACTTAATTTTACAATTGCAAAATTTTTGCCCGCTTTAGTCACCCATTCAAGGTCTTGAATAGACAAATGCAGTCTTTGTCAGCCCCTCGGAATCAATCCATTCCGCCAACATATCCGTTGAATTGCCAAACACATCGTAAGCTCTTTGCGCGGCCTCACCATCAAATTCCTCCCGTTCATTTTTGTACCTGAAGCTGAATTCAACTACAACAGGACTGTCCTCATCACGCGCTTGCTCGTACCATGCGATTAATGCGCATTCGGCTTCCACCCTAGGATTTTTTTTAATTTGAAATTCGGCGCCCGAAACAATCACTTCTCTAGCTGTGAAATTTCCCACGATGTTAATCGGCTCATCCGCTTCATATGATTTCAGCCGCTTCTGCAGATCTGGGTACAATTCACCAGGATCATTAAGTTTATTTAGAGATTTTCCCTCCGATATCTGCTGCTTGGTAGAAAAACTGTAGAGTTTTATAAAGGGAACTTTAATATCCTCTTCGAATTTCGTCTTTCCGTCCTTTACGCCGGCAGCCATATCTCTGGCCTGCGAAATATAGCGGTCGGGATGGCGAAATTTGAGCGTGACCTCCCGATCTTCTGTATTAAGATCAACCCGCTCGCGAAAAACGTAATCATTCTTGTGAAGACGATGATCAACGCAGTCATAGAACCGGAGAATTCTTTGTTTCTCTATCTTCTCAAGATTACTGTCAGTGTCAAAAACGAAGCCCTGAATTGAATCTTTGAAAGCACTCCAAAAATCTTTAGCCCGCTTAACCAGATCGTCAGGAGAACCAACAAAATGCTCTTTCTTAAGCATCATTTTGTACTCACGAGATACCACCTTCTGCTTCATTGTCTTCTCCATGCTGAGTGTTAACAGGATTCCACACAAAAGTCAGTAATGAATCGTGCCACATCTATGTCGCCAGCCGAATAGACACAAGTGAATCAACCACTATTCAACTTTGCACAAAAATAGATTTTCAATTTCAGAACCAAACCGCCAAACTATTGTCGCAAGCAATTAACTATTTTCAACTGCATCAACTCATTGGCTCCCCCTGCCTAAAAAGAATCGATCCATCCGCCAGAGCTACCTTCTGGACCTTGCCCTCATCAATTAACTGTTCGAGAACCTGCTCAATTGTTGCCGCATCAATTTTTCGATACGCTTGCGGCACCCAGTAATTCATAATTCCTTCCAAAGAGTCGGCTGCATTTGGGTTGTTCTGCAAATAATCAACAATCACATCATGCAATTCAGCTAAATCTGATTTTTCATATTCCACATTGCGCATTTCCTTTGGCAGAAAAAAATTAACTAACTTTCTCATGCCAAAATTTATCAATAATTATTTGCTATGCACAGATTATGCCAGGTTCAGGCAAGTGAATAGGTTATTGATTATAATAGAACAAAAGTTTTACATAAAGAAACTGGCGGGTCACGTTGGACCCAGTGAATTGCCTATCGGAGAAAACGGAAATAAGGTAAAAGCCTTTACAGCAAATCGAATGAATCGAATTAACCCACTTTTGGGTCATATTTGACCCGGGTAAGAATTTGTATCGGATTGAAACAAAAAAGCGAAGTGAACCTGGATGTAGCGCAGAAAAACACGATTACAGGCAGTAAAGACTCTTATCCAGGCCGTATTTCTTTAGTAACTTGCCAAACGCGCGCCGTTCCTTGCCCGCCAACTGTGCAGCTTTGGTGATATTACCGTGCGCTTTCGTTAGCGCTTCGGTGAGATAGTTTTGTTCAAATTTTTCAATCTCACGATTTTTAGCCTCACTAAAACTGGTG
>BQJD01000038.1 GCA_021604525.1 marine bacterium B5-7
GGGCGTTGGATCGGGCGTTGGATCGGGCGTTGGATCGGGCGTTGGATCGGGCGTTGGATCGGGCGTTGGATCGGGCGTTGGATCGGGCGTTGGATCGGGCGTGGCTGCAGACACCGGTTCGATCAAATCCGAACTGATCATCTGCATGGATAGCGCGACGCTTCGCTCGCCCGCAGCATCGTCACCCAGATCGCGCCAGGTCAACCACAAGACCCCGCTTAGTACCGCATGAATCGTCAAGGAGACGACAAACCCGGATGTCGCCGGAGTCATTGCTTAACGCTGCGAGCTACGATCGACAGGTTATCGACATGATGCCGTTTAAAGATGTCGATAACCTCGACGAACCGGCCGAAATCCACATCGCGATCGACACTTAATACCCAGCGAGCCTGTTGTCCGTGGGCGCGAACATCACCATCGAGTGTCTCCAGCGTGCGCGATTCATCACCGACATGGATCTCGCCCTGGCGGGTGATGGTGATACGCAGCGACGCAGCGTCGGCTGGTTCTACGATGTTTGAGGTTTCCGGCAAGGTGACCGGAATCACTCCTTGGGCAATGAACGTGGCCGTGGTCAGAACCACCGCCAGCAACACCAGCATGATGTCGATGAACGGAATAACGTTGATGGTGTCGATTCGCTTCAGCGGCACGTTAAACCTTTTATACGCCGCCAGCGGACGATCAGCACATCGACCCGGCGCAGCAGGCCGTTGTAGAACCATACCGCGGGGATGGCTACGACCAGGCCGAGCGCAGTGGCTTTCAGCGCCAGCGCCAGGCCGACCATTACCGTAGCCGCATCAATCATGGCGCCGGATTTGCCGAGGTCGTAGAAGGTGATCAATATGCCCAGCACGGTCCCGAGCAGGCCGATATAGGGTGCATTGGCACCGATTGTCGAGATCATCGTCAGGTTGTGGGTCAGGGTAATCTGGAGCTGTTCCTGGCAGTCATAGTCGTCGAGGACTATCTGTCGAAAAAACACGTAGCGCTCCACCACGCACCACACCATGACGAAACTCATGATACCGAGAATACCGATAACGCCAATATCGAGCCAGGCACGCAGGGCATCGATCATGGTGCTGTCACCCCGAATGCCTCGCGACACTGTTGCCAGCGTTGGTTGAGCGTTTCGACATCGCAGTAGCCATTGCTCAAGGCAAGGTATTGTTCCGCACGCGCAGCGATCACTGACGGGAATCCGCCAATACCTAAAGCGCGCGCGAATTCGAGATCACGCTTAAGCGCATCGTTAACCTCATCACTTTGCAGGTACTGTTTGAATTCGTCACGATCGAGACCGATGGATCCGGCAATGTCGCACAACACGTCGATGAGCGACGGATTCATGGCTTGCGTGTAATAGGCGTTCTGGATCGCTTCAAGCATGACGACCAAACCGTTATCCATAAGCATCCCAGCACAAAGGACTGCCCGGCAAGCCGGGTAGGTTGATCGCCTCGGTGTGTTGAGTCGCCAGTAGTCGTGGTTGAAAACAGCGCCGGTTCGCGCTTCGATCTGACGCCAGGTATTGGCGATACCGTGGCGCATGGATTCCGCCATGGGTTGATCGCTATCCGGCGCCAGTCCTCCCATCACGTACTTCACCTCGATGGCTTCATCGCTTTGTTCATTTAATGTCGCGATCAGCGCCTGCCATGATGGCCGAAAGGCATAACACCACGAGCACATGGGATCGACAATATAATAGAGTTTAATTGGTTGGACGTGCATGGCTGATAGCTTATTGTCAGGTGACAAGGCTTGGCGCGCAAACCCCGGTAAAATGTTCAATGCGTGCGATGTCGGCCGCTAACTGGCCGTTCCCCCGATTAAATTGACGGGCATCGACGTTCACGTTGTCCCTGAGATAGTTCTCTATATATATTCGCAACGTGGCGCCGGCGGTACCCGTTCCGGAAAGTCGGTACACCAGCCGAACGTCATCGTCGAGAAACAAACGAATACCCTGGTTGTGTGATTCGCCATGATCGACCGGATCGATATATCGAAACACGTCGGCGGCGACGATTTGCCTGTCTTTGATATGCGTGCGCTTGGCGTTTGCCGCAAAGCCCGATAGATACATCATCATGGCCGCGGCCTGATCCGTATCGAGATGATCAAAATCGTGACGGCTGTACACAAAACGGCCGTGATGATGCCACAGTCTCTGCACAAGCGCGCTGACTGATTCGCCCGTCTCGGCAAGAATGCTGAGCCAGACAAGTACCGTCCACAGGCCATCTTTCTCACGCAAATGATCGCCGCCTGTGCCGAAACTTTCCTCACCGCACAAACTGATTTTTCCGGCATCGAAGAGGTTGGAGAAGAACTTCCAGCCGGTTGGCGTTTCGAAACAGTCGATGCCCTTCGCTGCGGCAACCCGGTCGACCGCCCGACTGGTCGGCATTGACCGGGCGACGCCAGCAAGACCCGCGCGAAACTGAGGTATTGCGTTGGCATGTTCGGCAATCACAGCAAGAGAGTCGCTGGGTGTGACAAAGAATTGCCGACCCAAAATGAGGTTCCTGTCACCATCACCGTCGGAAGCGGCACCCAGCAATGGCGCCGTCTTCGCTGCCATGAAGCCCACCAGCGTCTTTGCGTTGCCCAGGTTTGGATCGGGGTGCTGTCCGCCAAAATCCTCGCGCGGTTCGGCATTGACGACGCTGCCGCTACACGCACCGAGACAATCCTCCAACAACTCCCGGGCATAGGGTCCGGTGATCGCGTGCATGGCATCGAATCGTACTGACAATCGACCCTTGGCAAAGCCCTCGCGCAACCGGTCGAAGTCGAAAACATGCTCCAGGGTTTGTCGATAGTCGGCCACCGGATCGACTACTTCAACGACGCTGTCGGCGAAGCTGAATTCACCGGGCAGATTGATATTCACCTGCACTTGTGGCGCGATAAAGTACCGTGTCAATTGACGACTGTTGCGAAAAATCTCCTCACTGACAGTATCCGGCGCAGGACCGCCATTGGCGGTATTGAATTTGATGCCGAAATCGCCGTTGATGCCACCGGGGTTATGGCTGGCCGACAGAACGATACCGCCGTCGGCACGGCGGCTGCGGATCAGGCTGGATACTGCGGGTGTCGATAACAACGCGCCACAACCGACGATAATTCTGGAAAACCCGTTGGCTACCGCCATGGCGATGGTCGTGGCCGCGGCTTGTCGATTGAAATAGCGTCCGTCACCCCCAACCACGAGCATATTTCGCCGTTCCATCGGCAATGTGTTGAAGATCGACTGAATAAAATTTTCAAGATAGCCGGGCTGGCTAAACTGCTTCACGCTACGGCGCAACCCGGATGTGCCGGGTTTCTGATCCGTGAACGGCGTCGTCGCGACGTCTTTTATCTCAAGACCCATCGTGGTTCGCCGTTAAATCATCGTGGCCGCGGCATGACCTCAGCGCATGGCTCCAACACATCACCAGATGCCGTACAGCGGACACATCGACTCGAATATTGTCTCGAGATCAGAATGTTGCGCCGACCAGCCAAGCATCTCATGAGCTTGCCGGCTACTGGCAACCAGGGTTGCCGGATCGCCGTAACGTCGGCCGGTTATCTCGATTGGTATATCTCGTCCGGTGATACGACGCGCAGCCTCGACAATTTCCAATACCGTGCTACCGATCTCTGTACCAAGATTGAGCACGATTGTGTGATTGCCATCCATGAGCTTGTCCATGGCAAGAAGGTGAGCGCTGGCAAGGTCATTGACATGAATATAGTCACGCACACAAGTACCGTCGCGGGTCTCATAGTCATCGCCAAAAACCGTCAGCCGTTGCCTCAGTCCAGCAGCTACTTCCATGATCAGCGGCGACAGATTGCCGGTATTGTGTTCGCGCACACGAACACGGCCTTGCCGATCGTAGCCGGTGGCGTTGAAATATCGCAGGCAAGCGTATTGAAGACCTTTGAGTTGTGCGAACCAGGCAAGATTTTCCTCGATTGCACGCTTGGTATAGCCGTAATAGTTGTCCGGGTCTAACGGGTGTTGCTCATCGACTGGCAGATATTGCGGGCTGCCGTAAACCGCAGCCGAAGAAGAAAACACGATCCGCGTGATGCCGGCGCGAAGCATCGAGTCAATCAGTCGGAGTGAGCCGGTAATATTGTGGTGGGCAAAACGCGCGGGCTCGGACATGGACTCGCCTGCGTCCTTTAGCGCGGCAAAATGAAACACCACATCAATGTCACCACTCATTGCATCATCAAGGCTGTCACCTTCGAGAATATCGCCCTTGATGAAGCGCGCCGCCGCGGGAAGATTATCCACGTCGCCGCTTGAAAGGTTATCGAGGACCACCACCTGGTGACCCGCCGCACACAGGTCGTGAACCACGTGAGAACCAATATAACCAGCGCCCCCGACGACCAACGCGGTGACAGTTGATGTCATCGGCAATCACCCGAGTCCCTGTACATTATGGAAAGACCCCGGCGTTGGCGAGTCGCGGATAGTTCAGGTCCTTTTCCGACAACAGGGGTTTGGAAATTGGCCAATTGATGGCGATGTCCGGGTCATTCCAGGCGATACCCCGTTCCGTTTCCAGGTGGTATTCGGCGCTGACGTCATAACAAACCTCGGTACACTCGCCGAGCGCCAGGAAACCATGGGCAAAGCCTGCCGGAACGTAGAGAATTTGTCGGTTGTCTTCACTGAGTTCGCGCCCAATCCAACGCCCGAAGTTCACTGATGCGGCACGGATATCAACGGCCACATCGAAGATCGCGCCGCGCACACAACGCACCAGCTTGGCCTGGGCGCTGGGCGCTATCTGATAGTGCAATCCACGCAGCACATGACGATCAGAGCGTGAACTGTTTCCCTGTACAAACGTCTCGACAATACCGGCCGCGTGGTAGTCGGAACGTTTATAGTTTTCAAAAAAATGGCCACGGGAGTCATCGAAAATTCGGGGCGTGATAAGGATCGGGCCGTCTATCTCGGTGGCTTCAAAAACAAAGGGCATGAGGGTACTTTAAAACCAGATAACGATGCCGCTGCCGTCAATCGGCGGGCGTGATTAAATAATAACCGGGTAAGCCGTGTAGATGATTTGCGCCACCCATCCAGTTGACCGCAACATCAAGGGCATAAGTCATATTGTAAACGAGCCGCAATGCAAACAGGTTGTTGAAATGTTCATGAATGCGTGTGAATTCATCTTATTAAGCATAAAGTAAGGCAGCTATTTAAGGTTTAATAAGTACTGTTTATCCCACCCCGAGCAATTGCTTTGGTATCCTGAACCAGGAAGGTTAGGCTGTCATAAATTATTTCGGGATCATTAGCGGTTTGTAATTTGTGGCTATCAAGCCACATAATTCGCGCGTAACCGGCTGTTTGAATAACCGCTGCAAGGTCATTACGCTGCGATTACCCGGTTTAACAGCTCGTGCGCTCAACTGGTATGCTGTTGTTTTTTCACAGAATTTTGCCATATTTTCGCTCGATTAACATTTTTTTTCAGCCATTTTCTTAATAATCACCCGACCCCATATGGATCCAGTGCCATGCGACTCATTCTTCTCGGCGGCCCCGGCGCGGGTAAAGGAACCCAGGCCAGCTTTATCACCGCCAAATACGGCATTCCGCAAATCTCCACCGGAGATATGCTGCGTGGCGAGGTGAAGGCCGGAACAGAGCTTGGTCGCGCGGCAGCCAAGATCATGGACGCAGGACGCTTGATTTCTGACGATATTATCGTCGGCATGGTGCAACATCGGATTCAATCTGAAGACTGCGCCAATGGTTATTTATTCGATGGATTTCCGCGAACCCTGCCCCAGGCTCGTGCTCTGGTAGATAACGATGTGCCTATCGACGCAGTGATTGAAATCGCGGTGGACGATGAGGAAATAATTCGCCGGATGAGTGGTCGACGCGTGCATCTACCATCGGGTCGAACCTACCATGTCGAGTTCAACCCCCCCCGCGTTGCTGGCCAGGATGATGTAACCGGGGAAAACCTGATCCAACGCGAAGATGATCAAGAGGATACGGTCCGAGAACGGCTGCGAATCTACCACGCGCAAACCGTTCCCTTGATCGCTTTTTACTCAGAGCGTTCAAAAAACGGCACTGCCAATGCGCCACGTTTCATCCGCATCGATGGAATCGGTAGCGTGGAGACAATTCGAGACCGGATAATTACGGCGCTCGAGGACTTGGAACTTAGTAACGAATGAGTCATCTTCCCTTCCTTGCCGGGCAACAATTATCCCTGTCAGACAGTTACTGATCGGCTTACGGATTCACTCTTTGTCATGAGAGTCGCGGTTCTGATTATGCTAGTATTATTGATTGTTTAAACGTACCGTCTTCTACCTTTTCGGATCGCCACCTTGAATATCGAACAAGCCCGTTTTAACATGATCGAACAGCAGATTCGACCATGGGATGTCCTTGATCTTAAGATCCTCGACCTGCTTGGCAAAGTCCCGCGCGAGCGTTTCGTTCCCGAAGGGTGGGAGGAGTTGGCGTTTGCCGATATCCAGATCTCCATTGGTCATGGCGAAGTCATGATGGAACCCAAGATAGAAGCTCGGCTGCTGCAGGAGCTTGAGCTTGAAGCGTCTGACAAGGTGCTTGAAATCGGCACCGGCAGTGGTTATATGACGGCACTCCTTGCACACCTTGCCCAACAGGTGGTGAGCGTTGAATATTACAAGGATCTTGGAAATCAGGCGGCCGAAAAACTCGCCCGTCATGGAATTGGTAATGTAAACCTGGACAGTGGCGATGCAAGCCACGGCTGGCCATCAGGCGGCGGCTTCGATGCCATCCTTCTGACGGGTGCAGTCCCTGAGGTACCGAACGAATTTATCGACGCCCTGAAACCCGCCGGTCGGTTGGTTGCCATTGTCGGCACCGCGCCAATGATGGAGGCCATTCGGATTACCCGAACCGATACGGGGATGTTACGAGAGTCTTTATTCGATACCCTGCTTCCGCCATTGATCAACGCTGCACGACCCAGACAATTTGTATTTTAATACCCGGCCGACCCCACCGGATATGCCGGGTAGTGGCCGAAACACATCCGATCCTGAGGATCGCTGAGTCATGAAAAACAGATTCGTATTATTGTTAACCGCTGCTGGCTTGAGCAGTAGTGCTATTGCCAGCGACCTGCTCGATACCTATCGCATGGCCCTTGACAGCGATCCGGGCTATCGGTCGTCCATTTACCTGCGGCAGGCAACTGCCAAACAACCCGATATCGCCCGTTCGGCGCTGCGCCCATCGGTTAGCTTGTCGGCCAATGGTGATCTGATTCGTGAAGATATGAATGCCGGTGGCATAAATTCCGGCAGCGACGAATACTCCAGTCTGGGTGCCGGCATATCGCTTAATCAGGCGCTCTACGATCGCCAATCCTCGATTGCGGTGGATCAGGCCGAGCTTGCCGATCAGCGTGCCGGTACAGATTTGTCCAGCTCTGAAGACGACCTGATCATTCGCGTTGCCACCAGCTACTTTGCGGTTCTCGGTGCGATCGACAACCTGGAGCTTGCTACCAGTGAAAAAATCGCCATCAAACGACAACTTGAACTGGCTGATGAACGCCTTAACGTCGGCATCGGCACACAAACCGATCTGTACGACGCAAGGGCTCGTTTTCAGCTTGCCGAGGCCCGCGAGATCCAGGCACGCAACCTGATCGAGGATGCCCGGCAATCCCTGATAGCAATTGTCGGTGGTGATCCCGGAGAGCTGGATCGTCTTCGTGACGACACGCCGCTGGAAATGCCGGATCCCCAATCAGAAGCGGATTGGGTTGCTCTGGCCAAAGCGAATAACCCGGATCTCAAATCCGCTCTGATTGACCTTGAAATCGCCCGTCAGGAAGTGGAACGTTTGAAATACGCGCGCCATCCCAGTGTTTTTCTGAACGCCGGTCACAATTACAACGACACCAGCGGCAGCGCGAATAACGGGTCCGGCGATCGCAATAAGACACAGATCGGTGTCGGACTGGACTGGCCGTTATATCTCGGTGGATCGGTCGAAGCCCTGGTTCAACAGGCAGGGCTCAACGCCAACGCCCAGGAATCACAGACGGAACTGACCCGTCGTCAGATCGAGCGCAATGTCCGTGATGTTTATAACAACGTCACCTCCGGTATTAAACTGGTTGAGGCGTTCGACCAGGCAGTCATCGCCTCGGAGAGTGCCGTGGAGGCGAAGGAGGAAGGATATGCGGCAGGCTTGATTACCAACCTGGACGTGCTCGATGCACAACGTGATTTATATCAGGCACAGCTCGATTACCTAAGGGCCCGATACGACTATATCCTTTCTGTTCTGAGGCTTGAACAGGCCTCTGGGTTACTCGACGAAACTGATGTCGCTCGCGTTAACTCCTGGCTTCGTTAGCCAAATACTTTAATCCTGGCCCTGAGGCTTATTGTCATCCACCAACCACTGCCAGCCGCGCTCAATCGATATCGCATCGTCGCCGTGAACAAGACGTGCCAGTATCACCTCCACGCCTGCTTCAAGGGCATGGTATAGCCCGGCGGCATAGTCCGGATCGATATCTTCAGCCGGTCGAAACCGGTCGCTTTCGGGTCTGTTGAGGGCGAACACCAGGCATGCCCGAAAACCCGAATGCGCGGCCTTCTCAAGTAAATGCAGATGTTTGAGTCCACGCTTCGATACGGCATCCGGAAACTGTATTTCTCCTTCCCGTAACAAGGTGGCATTCTTGATCTCTACCAGGCACGTTCGGCGACCGTCGGCGCTGAGCTTGAGATCGAAACGGCCTTTATCAATGCCCTCAGCAGCAAATGCCGGTTCACGATGCAATTTGGTGTATGCGCTCAGCGGCTCGATCCGCTGATCCATCACAGCTTCGGCAACAATTGCATTAACCCGCGATGTATTGACCCCGATCCAACCAGCGCCCATGTCAACCCGTTCAAGGGTATAACGCAGCTTGCGGCGCGGGTTGTTACTGTCGCTGATCTCAACCATCGCACCGGGCGCGTAGCATCCCTGCATGGAGCCTGTATTGGGGCAGTGGACCGTCAGTATCGAACCATTTTCAAGTTCAACATCGGCGAGAAAGCGCTTGTACCGTTTGATAATACGGGCGCGTGTCAGTGGCGGCAGCCTCACTGCTTTGCTGTATGAGTGATCACGATATGGTCCGATAAGCCGCGCAGGGTGAGTAATCGTTCAAAACGATGTTTCCGTGCTGCCATAGATTTTGGTTTCACCGCCATCGAGTCCGTAGGCGATATCGAGCCGAAGATCTGTTTTAACAAATGAACGTAGCTTGTATTGCAGACCAACACCGACACCGACTTTCAACTCGGAAGTATCGAATGATGCGCTGTCTTCAAATGCACCGCCAATATCCGAGAACAATACACCGCGTAGCGTCTTATGTCCGAACAACGGTGTCAGGAATTCCAGATTGGCAATGAAAAAGCTTTCGCCTTCAAACGTTTCTCGATCATAACCGCGAATTGAACTGTTGCCTCCCAAGTTATAACTCGGATCACCGAATATCGAACCATTTGAAGTGCCATAGCGAAGCTGGTAATTGAAGTTGGTGTGCTCACGTTGGGTGATATGACGATATCGTCGGTAGAACAGGTAGTGGCGGGTAAAGCTTTCATCGGAACCGAGATTATCGCTGGCAAGATCGAGAGCGTAACCGTATTGACGGCCGGTGCGGCTATACAGCAAATCCTTGATGTCGCGTTTCTCAAGACCAAATGACAATGCCACGACAGTGGTATCAAAATACAGACCCGGGTCGCCGTCGATGTATTCGTTATCGTAGACTTCAAAGCGCAGTTGGCTTTCGATGCGCCAACCCTGGCTGGGGCCATTTTCACGCAGCCATCGAGACAGGTTTACACGTGCCGAATCGAGCACCTGGTTGTAACGGCCGCTGAGCTCATCACGTTCCTCATCTATCTGGAGGTCTTCGTGACGAATATCGAAACCGAGTTCATAAGGACTACCCCACAGCCTTGGCATAGACAGGCGTAGTCGGATCTGGTCTTCGCTTTCAACGTCGGTATTCTTGAGATCCTTACGGCGAATGCCGAGATCGATTTGACGATTACGACCGCCAATGTTATCCCAGCGCAATCGTGCACCGTATGACAAATCGCCATCACCACTGCGACTTAATCGCGGCAGAACCAACAAGTAGTGTTTCTCAATAACTGTATAAATGAGAACCGTGTTGCCCTGTCGAGCTTCAAGATCCGCACTGACGCGCTTATACAAACCCAAATTCATGATCGCCTGGCGTCCGCGTTCAATGTCCCGTTCGCTTACCAGTTGCCCCTCACTGAAGGTCAACTCCTGTAGCATGGTCGATGGTCGGGTTACTTCGTTACCGCGAAATTCAATCGCCGAGACCAGATAACTTTCAGCATATGCCGGCAAGGCGATAGCCGCAATCATCAGGACCGCAAAACCCCGTCCCAGGAATCGGCAGAACTGGCGCATTATTATCCCCACCTTGATTGTCGCTATGCCCTGTAATGACTTGCCCGGGCTACGTGTTGTTCTGTGCACTTATATTGGATCGTCCATTATTATCGACCCCCGTGTGTCTAGCAACCGTTGCCTTGCTGAACCTGCCCATGGATGATTATTCACTGCGAAGGCTTTCTATAGCCGAAGTAAACCCATTCAGGCTGACTTTGAAACGGTGGGTGCGTCGTGTGCCATCGACAAACGACACATTCAGCCAGCGCCCGCTACGAAACATCCGGTACAGGCTTTCGGTCATTCGGTAGTAGGAATGGCAGCCTTCGGTGTTGCAATAGGCAAGTATGGCTTGGTAGCGTTCGGTATCGTCTACCACGAAGTTGATTCCTGCGGGCAGGTAGACACCTAGCGGTACACTCATCAGCAACATTGGATATGTGCCGGAAAGCGGATAACCTGCGGCAATATCGAACAGCACTTGTCCGTTGTCCTTAAGCAACAGGGTCTGGCGGATAAAGCAGTGGTCGGTGAAATTATGGCGGCCATTAGTGCCCGAGGCGTCACTGGTTGATTCCTCGCACTCCCGCACCCAATCACCCGTGTCTGTGGTAGTTGCGGCGGTACCGGGACACGACATCGCGACGAGTGCTGCAAGCAAGATAATCGACAGGGTACGGGAAAAACCGCTGTCGGTGTACACTGAAAACATGACAAAGTCGCGTGAGGTCACCATAATAAACAAGACTCGAGTATCCTTCGTTTGTAGATTACATCAATGTGACAGGCGCACGTGAGTATCAAGGGTTACCACTTGTTATAAATTGTTGAAAAGGTCCCTTCGGTTTTTCAACGATGGTGGCGGCCATCACTCAGCGTTCGTCGCCGTTAAAGATCAGCGCATTTGTTCTTTCATGGCGTGGCCTGTGATAGCTTCGCGTCTTGTCAGGGAATACAAATATTATGAAACAGATTTCAAGGTTCAACAGATATATACGATATGCCGGCGCAAACGGGCGGTTTATCCTAGCTGCTACTGTTGCGCTTGCCGCACTGCTCACCATTACGACACCGACCGTAACGAATGCGCAGGAAACAGCGACGAACGATGAAGCCGCGATCACCCAAAATGTTGATACCGCCGCGAGTCGATCAAGCGCAGAACGAAATCCCGATCCGTTCGAGCGGTTCAATCGTACGATATTTCGATTTAATGATCGCTTGGACCGGGCAGTATTGAAACCGGTGGCTCAACGTTACGTCAAGCATGTGCCACCATCGGTTCGGCGTGGAGTCAAAAATTTTACTTCCAATCTGCGTGAACCAACCACCATCGTAAACGACATCTTACAGGGCAAGTTGGTTCAGGCAGGCGAAGATACACTTCGCTTTGCAGTAAATTCGGTGTTTGGACTACTGGGTATCTTCGATGTGGCAAGCGCGATGAACCTGAATCGAAATCGTGAAGACTTCGGCCAAACCTTCGCCAAGTGGGGCATGCCGTCCGGGCCTTATCTGGTGTTGCCATTTCTTGGCCCGAGTAATCTTCGTGATGCCACCGGGCTGATTCCCCAATATACCTATACCGACCTGACCTCTGGCATAGATGAGGACGCCCTGGTGTGGACGATATTTGGCGCCCGGATCATCGATACCCGTTCCGATCTGCTTAAAGCCGACCGGATTCTCGCAGAACAGCTTGATCCCTATGCGTTCATTCGTGAGACCTATACCCAGCAAAGACTCAATCAAATATATGACGGCCAAATACCTGAGGAAGAAGACGAGTTTCTCGACGAGCTTTTACGCGAGGGAAATTAGACGGGTGAGATTTGTCTATGGAGTCCGATCGATACGCCAACAAAGTATGAGATTTCGTCTTACCTGAACTATGGCGTTGTATGCAATCGGGGACATTCAGGGTTGCCTGCAACCTTTCAAGTCACTGCTGAAAAAAATCGACTTCAACCTCGATGAAGACCATTTGGTTCTGGTGGGGGATTTGGTCAATCGTGGACCGGATTCATACGGCACATTATCAACCGTCATGTCGTTGGGCGATTCCGTTTCCTGTGTGCTTGGTAATCATGACCTGAATACATTGGCCGTAGCCGCTGGCGTTCGTGAAAAACGGCCGCGAGATACCCTCAACACGCTGCTTCAAAGCAAACACGCCGACAGGATGCTCGATTGGCTACGCTGCCAGCCGTTGATGATTCAACGTGACGGATATATTTTTTGTCACGCCGGAATCTTTCCGACCTGGACCGAGCGTGAGGCAGCGGCGCGTGCAAGAGAAGTGGAGACTGCCCTGCAGGGTCCCGAATTCGCGGTATTTTTAAATGCCATGTTCGGTTCGTTACCGGATCGGTGGCATGATGATCTGACCGGCATGGAAAGGCTGCGATTCATTACGAATGTATTCACCCGCATGCGCTATCTAAGCGCCGACAATGCACTCGATTTTAATGAAACCGGTCCTCCCGGATCACAGGCCACGGGGCTACAACCATGGTTCGACTGCCCCCACCTGGTTACCTCTACCGTAGTTTTCGGACACTGGTCGTCTCTGGGATATTTCAACAACGGCGATGTTATAGGACTCGATTCCGGTTGTGTTTGGGGCCAATGTCTGACTGCGGTAAAATTGGACGTTTCTCCTCCAGTCGTCACTCGTGTTTCCTGTTAAATCGCGTCATAAGGCGTTACCGTGATTAAAATTACCGTTAAAACAGCCTACCAACCCGACCGCTCGAGCCCTGAAGAGAATCGCTACTTTTTTGCCTATACGGTCACAATAGAGAACCAGGGTGATACAAAAGCACAACTGTTGTCGCGACACTGGATAATTACCGATGCTGACGGCAAGACCCAGGAAGTGCGCGGTGAGGGCGTGGTTGGCAAACAACCGCTACTGGCGCCCGGCGAACAGTTTGAGTACACAAGCGGCACTTTCCTGGCTACACCTGTTGGCACAATGAGGGGTAGTTACCAGATGATCGGGGGAAAAGGAAGCAGGTTCGATGCAGATATCCCCGAGTTTGTACTTTCATATCCGCGCACACTGCATTAATCCTGACCCGCCATCCGTCGTTGACATACCATCAACCGGTTTCACGGTACAAACGGGAATATCCTTACTCTATGACCCTCCAAACTGACACCAGGCGTCAATTTGGTAGTTACACGTGTTCTACAACAGTAATTGGCTAGACGTCCAGATTTAATACCGAGAACGCGTTTTGTTCGATGAATTGGCGCCGTGGTTCAACTTGGTCACCCATGAGTGTGGTAAAAATTTCATCTGCGCCGACGGCGTCTTCAATGTTGACCTGCGATAAGCGCCTGACCGACATATCCATCGTGGTTTCCCAAAGTTGCTCGGGGTTCATTTCGCCGAGGCCTTTGTATCGCTGAATGCTCATACCACGGCGGGCTTCGGCAAACAGCCACTCCAGTGCATCTTCGAATGTCTCCGCATCGATCTCCCGATCGCCTCTAACGACCTTCAAGGGCAGATTCAGTTTGTCTTTTTGGGCCAGGCGTAACCTGGTGAGGCGACGATATTCACCCGATTCGAAAAATTCAGCATCAAATCGGCTAAATAGCTTGGAGTTGTACTTCTCGGTCTCAATCACAATGATGTGAGACTCGCGCTCAGAATCGTATATCACCTCGAAGTCGTGTGTCGTCAATGGATCGCTGTCGATTCCGGCGAGCAACGATTCAGCAAGCGCCCGGGTTGCACCGGCATCACTCAACACGGCGAGATCCACCGACTCCATGTGCATCAGCTGGTCAAGAACGTTCCGGTCGTACTTTCGCGATAGCCTGCCTAACAGTGTGTCGAGTGAAAAATATTCCTCACTAAGCTGGCGTACCACGTCACGTGCGACTTCTTGTCCATCCGCGCCACTTATACTTGAGTCTTCAACCACTCGCTCGAGCATAAAGCGCTGCAGATCGCGATCGTCTTTTAGATAAACTTCCTGCTTTTTGATGGTGATCTTATACAGGGGTGGTTGAGCAATATAAATGTAACCACGTTCCAGCAACTCCGGCATTTGCCGATAGAAAAAGGTGAGCAACAATGTCCTGATATGCGAACCATCAACGTCCGCGTCGGTCATAATAATAATCCGGTGATATCTTAACTTATTGATATCAAAGTCATTTTTTCCTATACCTGTACCCAGTGCCGTGATCATTGTGATCACTTCCTCTGAGGCCAACATCCGATCAAATCGAGCTTTCTCGACATTCATGATCTTGCCTTTGAGCGGCAATATTGCCTGAAATTTTCTATCTCGCGCCTGTTTGGCAGAGCCTCCGGCGGAATCGCCCTCGACCAGATAAATTTCGCATAGTGCCGGATCGGTTTCCTGGCAATCTGCCAATTTGCCTGGCAATCCACCGAGGTCCAGGGCGCTCTTGCGTCGCGTCATTTCGCGGGCCTTGCGGGCTGCTTCGCGAGCGTGGGCAGATTCAATGATTTTTTCTGCCACCGAGCGCGCTTCAGTCGGGTTTTCCAGGAGAAAATTAGCTAGTCCTTCGGAAACAACAGACTCAACGACCCCTTTCACTTCCGAGGAAACCAGTTTGTCCTTGGTCTGGGATGAAAACTTCGGATCAGGTACTTTCACTGACAACACAGCCGTCAGGCCCTCGCGGGCATCGTCCCCGGAAATACTCACCTTGGCCTTTTTGAGATACCCCTCGCGATCAAGGTATTGATTCAGGGTTCGAGTCATGGCGGCACGGAAACCGGACATATGTGTCCCACCATCACGCTGCGGAATATTATTGGTGTAGCAGAAAACGTTTTCCTGGTACGTGTCATTCCACTGCATTGCGAGTTCGACACTGATCTCATCTTTGCTATCGAGAATCTGCACCACGGACGGGTGCAGTGATGTTTTCTTGTTATTCAGATGCTTAACAAATGCAGCGATGCCGCCTTCGTATTCAAATAACTCACGGGTGCCGGTTCTTTCATCGGCAAGATGAATCTTTACGCCGCTATTTAAGAACGACAATTCACGCAGCCGCTTGGCGAGGATATCGAAATGGAACTCGACATTGTTAAAAATCTCACCACTCGGCTTAAAGTGGACTTCTGTGCCGGTTTTCTCTGTTTGACCGATTATTTCAAGTGGCGCCAGTGGCACACCCAAGGCGTAGTCTTGTCGATATATTGAATGATCGCGATAAATGGTCAAACGTAGCTGTTCAGATAGCGCATTGACAACAGAAACACCCACGCCATGCAAGCCACCTGACACCTTGTAGGAATCCTGATCAAACTTGCCGCCTGCATGCAGCACGGTCATGATCACCTCTGCTGCAGATTTTCCTTCATCCTCAAGAATCCCCGTTGGCACGCCACGGCCATTATCGCGCACCGTAATCGACTCATCGCCGTGGATGATGACCTCGATTTCGGAGCAATAACCGCCTAACGCTTCGTCGATTGAGTTGTCTACAACCTCAAACACCATGTGATGTAATCCGGTGCCGTCGTCGGTGTCACCTATGTACATCCCCGGGCGTTTGCGGACCGCATCCAGCCCCTTGAGCACCTTGATACTATTTGAATCGTAGGCGTGTTCTGTCATGGTTAGTTTCGGTATATATAAAATGGGGATTTTAGCATTTTTTTCAATCAGATATCACAACCAATGGACATGGAATGGACTATGGTGTCGCATGTGTGTTTCACGTGAAACATTGTAATTTCACTTGATTACATTCCCAGGATCTCGGACTCAAACAATAATTGTGCAGCCGAAGTTGTTTCACGTGAAACACTGGTTTGACGATTCCACCAAACTGTTCAACAACCTGATTCTTTTCGTTCAACAATTGCCAATGATTTCTGTAAATTCAGGGCCACTGAAATCATGCGTTCAATCACTCAGAAATTGATGAGGTACTAACAAACGATTATTGAACCTTGATAACTCGTGGACTCAAGATAAAAAAACCGGCTTCTGCCGAGCCGGTTCTTGTTTATGAGGAAACTCCCACTGAACATGGTTAAGTGGAGTGTCTGGCGTACGGAATGATAGATTTACCAAACGCCAGACGGAACCCAACCATCTGGAACTACAGTCTCATGGGCATTACGAGATACAACGTTTTATCATTTTTAGGCTCTCGGATTACACAACCACTATTGGAGTCCTGAAGCCTGAGATCGATCTCCGTCGTTGAAACTGCCTTTAGCGCATCAATCAGATAATTGACATTAAAACCAATATCCAGCTCAGCGCCATCATATTCCAGCGGAATTTCATCGCTTGCTTCTTCCTGTTCAGGATTGTGCGCCGTTACAGTCAGCAAATTCGTATTCAGGTGAACTCGAATACCGCGAAATTTTTCATTGGTAAGAATGGCCGTTCGGGTTAGAACATCCATGAGCTCAAGGCGATTCACCGCCAGGGAGATCGACAGGGTCTGCGACATGACCGTCTCATAATCCGGAAATCGACCATCGATCAACTTGGTTGTCAGGGTTGATGAATCGTTACTGAGGCGAACGTGATTCGGATTGAGCTCAAGGGTTAATTCTCGCTTCTCCTCTTCCAGGAATCTCATCATTTCGAGTACCGCCTTACGGGGCACTATTGATTGTCGATGTTTTAGACCGCTACCGTTGAGTGAAATTTCACTTTTCGACAGGCGATGCCCGTCTGTTGCAACGGCCCGAAGAGTATCGTCTCGTAATTCCAGTAAAACGCCATTTAAAAAATAGCGTACGTCTTGCTGGGCCATGGAAAATGCCGTGGCTTCAAGCAACGACCTGAGATCCTGTTCGGGTATTTTGACCCGCTCCTCCCAGTCCCTGGTATCCAGTGTTGGAAAATCATCTGCAGGCAACGTTTGTAGCTTGAAGCGGCTGCGACCCGATTGAATGTGGGCATTGGGACCATCAACCCGAAGTTTGATTATTGAATCATCCGCGAGAGACCGACAAATTTCATGAAACTTACGTGCTGTTATGGTGCATTCACCATTCTCGCCCTTTACTCCGTCAATCCGAAAACTGATTTCAACTTCAAGATCAGTTCCGGTGATTATCAGCAATCCGTCCTTAAGACGAATCAACAGATTCGATAAAATGGGCAGGGTCTGTCGACGTTCAACCACACTTGTGACAAGGGATAATGGCTTGATCAGTCGAGATTTCTCTATTTCAATATTCATATTATATGGATATATAGGGTAAATATATTCTTATGTTATGGCTGTGTATAACTCGGAAAATTCAATATTAATTAATTAAATCATATAGTTAGATGTTTTTTACCCTGTGGATAAAACACGTATGGAAGCCCTTGGTATTGTGCATAACATGGCATTGTCTGTGAACAACTTTTTATACACAGCTTATCCACACGCAAATCAGATGTTATCCACTGAGTTGACGGCGAAGATTATTATAATCTTCGGCCACCTTGGAGTCGCTCTGAATCAGTTCGGAGATTTTCCGGCACGCATGGATAACCGTTGTGTGATCACGGCCACCGAAAGCATCACCGATATCGGGAAGACTCAGATTGGTCAATTCCTTGGCAATCGCCATGGCAATTTGCCGCGGTCGAGCGATATTGCGGTTGCGCTTTTTTGAAAGCAAATCAGAAACCCGGATACTGAAATACTCGGCCGTCCGCTTTTGAATGTTGTTGATGGTGACCTGACGCTCCTGGAAAACAATCAGATCGCGCAGCGCTTCGCGTATCAGTTCGATATCAATGACGCGACCAGTAATACCGGCGCTGGCGATAATACGGTGTAGCGCACCTTCGAGTTCACGGACGTTGGAACGTATTTGTTTGGCTATAAAAAAAGCCGCCTCATCATCGAGTGATATCCCTTTCTGGCGCGCCTTCTTCTTCAATATGGCAACCCGGGTTTCAAGTTCCGGCGGGTCGATTGGTACTGTCAGCCCCGAGCCGAAACGTGATATCAGGCGTTCTTGAACCCCATCGATTTCCTTTGGAAAACGATCACTGGTGATGACCACCTGGCGCTGGCCTTCAAGCAGGGTGTTGAAGGTGTGAAAAAACTCTTCCTGTGAGTGGCTCTTACCGGCGAAGAACTGAATATCATCAATCAACAGCGCATCGAGTGAGCGGTAATACCGTTTGAACTCATTGATCTCATTATGCTGGAGTGCACGAACCATATCGGCTACGAAGCGCTCAGAGTGAATGTATACAACGTTAGCCCGTGGGTTATTGTGACAAATGAGATTTCCTGCTGCCTGCATAAGGTGGGTCTTGCCAAGGCCAACCCCGCCATAGATAAACAACGGATTATATCCCTTGCCCGGATTGGCTCCGACCTGCAGAGAGGCCGCTCGCGCCAGTTGGTTGGACTTACCCTGAACGTGTGTTTCAAAGGTAAACCCAGGATTCAGTTTACCTTTGGAATAATCCATGGCACCGCGTCTCGATTGCATGGCGGCTGAGGTGGTATCGACACTCTCAGCGGCATCATTGCCACCGATTTCAATATGAACACTCACCTCGTTGGCGCTGAAAGAGCCGGCTATTTCACTCACGCGTGTCAGGAATGTGTCATTGACATAATCGAGGACGAATCGGTTGGGCGCCAATAAAGTCAGGCGTTTATCCTTTTCAACCGCGTGCAATGGTCTGATCCAGGTGTTGAACTGTTGATCAGTCAGTTCGTTTTCGAGACGATTCAGACAGTGACGCCAAATCGAGGGTTCGACATCCAGTGAAGTATGTTGGGACATGGGTAAACGGATTTTAAATATATACTGGCGTGTTTAATATGACTGCCGAGCAGAATCTCTCGAACAGCAGACCTTGACAGGGAATAGCTGCTAGCAGCCAATCCGATTAACATATTAACGAACGCTAACCTTTGGTCAGCCGCCCGTCACGGGAAGTCTCAAGCACACCTTGAATGTGTTGAAGACGGATTCAAACATTTCTCTACTGTTGGATATACACGATGACTTTCGCCTGGAATACAGCGATTCTATTGTGTAATAAAGAGTAGAATCTTCAAGCCTCACTACGTTTATCGGCACGCGTCCGTTTACGTGGCAACCTTAATCACCAGGGTGGAACGATACCGAGAATTGCAGTCAACGTATTGGCTTGTGGATAAGTGTACCGCTTTTAATCGTCAGGTCGTCAAGTATCCGCTCATCGGGTAGCGAAACGATTTTTGCGGCAGGCGAAAGAACCAAAAGCCCCTAACGGCTCATCTCGGGTATATTTGTTGGTTGACAATAAGTGTGTCCGAACAGTACATTCCGATCCCTTTTTCAGACGAAAATCTCCTGACAGGAACCTGACACGATGAAACGCACTTTCCAACCCAGCGAAGTGAAGAGGAAACGCACCCACGGGTTCCGCGCACGCATGAGTACACGCGGCGGGCGAGCCATAATCAAGGCGCGGCGGGCTAAGGGTCGATCACGCCTCAGCGCCTGATTAGTGGCCGTTGTCGCTTGTGTTCGCTGAGCGCGTCCCTGCAAAGACGCCAACGTATTCTTAAGAGCGCGGAATTTCGCACGGTTTTTAAACAACGCCGTCGAACCGCAGGCCAGTACGCCTCGGTTCATGTATCTCGCAACGAATTAGGTTATCCGAGGCTCGGCATTACTGTATCCCGAAAAGTATCCCGACGGGCAGTAGACCGAAATCGCATCAAGCGTCAGGTACGCGAATATTTCCGTAAGAACAGCGACCGACTACCTGATATGGACCTTGTTTTCACTGCATTTCCAGCATGTGCCACCCTTGATAACGCCACGATGCGTGGTGAAATAGACAGCATATTTACACGTACCTCAGCACGATGCGCACGTTGATCATCCACTTGCTTCGTGGCTATCGTTACCTGATCAGTCCACTGTTCGGTCCGGCATGTCGGTTCGTGCCAAGCTGCTCAGAGTACGCTATTGAGGCAGTTGAGACCCATGGTGCCGCACGCGGTCTTTGGCTGTCTGTACGGCGCTTGTTGAAATGTCATCCCTGGCACGACGGGGGGTTCGATCCGGTGCCCGGCATTCATGCGTGTTCGCCTGCATGTCCACCAGCAAGTTTGTCGCCCCCGTCATCAGACGGGAACAGGCACGAGCTACAGTACAACATCGGGCTTGACCCCGAGTACGACAAGAAATCGAAAAAATAGTCATGATGGAAACCCAACGTCTGATCCTGTATGTCGCCCTCGGCCTGGTGCTGATGCTGTTGTGGCAATCGTGGATAAAGTACACCTTGCCCCCGTCCGCTGTGCCAACTACCACATCACAAGGTGTTGAAAGCGATTCCGCTGTCCCCGACGACGGCAGCGTACCGGTGGTGCCGAGTTCACCAGACGCGCCCGAATCCACGCAGGTCGCACCAGAGACGCCTGTAGACAGTGATTCCGCTGGGCAATTGATCGTTGTTGATACCGACCTTTTCAGGGTAGATATAAGTACGATCGGTGCAGATATACGCGAAGTTGAATTAAAGAAATATTCCGTGGATGTCGAACACCCGGATCAGCCGTTGGTCCTGATGACGCCGGATCAGCCTGACGTTTTTATCTCGGAAACCGGATTGTTAGGTCGCGACAGCAGCTATCCCAACCATAAAACCAGTTGGTCGATTGAAGGCGACCGGTTCAAACTGGGAGACGGTGATCAGAACCTGAAGGTGGTGTTTACATACACATCCGACGACGGAGTTTCATATCGCAAGGTTTACACCTTCAATCGCAACAGCTACCTGATCGACCTCGAATATCAGATTCAAAACAGCTCGAACGAATCCTGGAGCGGTTATCAGTATGCCCAGTTTGCCCGCACTCAAGTGGCCCAGAAGGGGTCCATGGGGTTCCTGGGACGTTTACCGAGTTTCAAGGGTGGGGCCATCTATACCCCGGAAGAAAAATTCCAGAAGATCAAATTCTCGAATATGACCGAGGAAGATCTCAGTCAGCGCGCCCCTGACGGCTGGGTCTCGGTATTGCAGCACTATTTTGTCGGCGCCTGGTTGCCCGCCAGTGAAGGACCATATGAGTTTTATTCCAGCGTTTCTGATCGGGCGACGAATCCGCTGTACCGTATCGGCTACAAGGATCTTTCGCCTTTAACGCTGCAACCGGGTGACAGCGGCACTCTCGACAGCCGTCTGTACATTGGTCCTAAAGAACAGTCGCGTATGAAAGGCGCTGCTGAAGGACTGGTGCTCAGCGTTGATTATGGTTGGTTAACCGCAATTGCCGCACCGTTATTCTGGTTGATCAGCTGGATTCACAAGATCGTTGGAAACTGGGGTTGGTCCATCATATTTTTGACGATCCTGATCAAGCTGGCTTTCTTTCCGCTATCGGCGGCCAGTTACCGTTCCATGGCGAAGATGAAAAACCTGCAGCCGCGTCTGAAGACGCTTAAAGAACGTTATGGCGACGATCGCCAGAAGTTCCAGCAGGAAATGATGAAGATATACAAGGTCGAGAAGATCAATCCGCTGGGCGGTTGTTTACCGATCGTGGTGCAGATTCCGGTGTTCATCGCCCTGTACTGGGTGTTGCTGGAGAGCGTCGAATTGCGTCAGGCCACCTGGTTTTGGCTCAAGGATTTGTCAGTCAAGGACCCCTTCTACATCCTGCCGGTACTCATGGGCATTTCCATGCTGGTGCAACAAAAGCTGAATCCGGCACCAATGGACGATATCCAGAAGAAGGTCATGATGGCATTACCCATCGTGTTTACCGTGTTCTTCCTGTTCTTTCCATCTGGTCTGGTTTTATATTGGGTGGTCAACAACGTTTTGTCGATTACCCAGCAATGGTTTATCACCAACAAGCTGCAGACAAAGAAGTAAGCCGCTAACGGTGAACCGTGGATACTGACTCCGACACCATTGCCGCGATCGCGACGCCGGCGGGTGTCGGAGGAGTCGGTATCGTGCGGCTCTCCGGACCCCGTGTCATGGAGATTTGCGAGGCGGTTACCGGAAGTTGTCCGCCACCCCGATTTGCTCGATTTGGGCGCTTCCGCGATCATGACAATACTGATATCGATCACGGCATAGTCCTGTTTTTTCCGTCGCCCGGTTCCTATACCGGCGATGACGTTGTTGAATTCCAGGGTCACGGTGGTCCTGTGGTCATGGACCTGCTGCTCGCCAGAGTAGTACAACTCGGCGCACGACTGGCGCGACCCGGTGAATTCTCCGAACGCGCGTTTTTAAATGGTCGACTCGATCTGGTTCAAGCTGAGGCTGTCGCCGACTTGATTGAGGCTTCCACCCGCGACGCTGCGCGTCTTGCCATGCGTTCGCTCAAAGGCGAATTGTCCAAACAGGTGACGCGCTGCGCCGGGTTACTGATGTCGATACGCACCTTTCTGGAGGCGGCCATCGATTTTCCGGAAGAAGAAATCGACTTCTTGACGGACAGCGATATCAAGCAGCAAATCGAAACAGCTATCGGTGAGATTTCACGCACTCGCGAGGAATGCGATCGCGGCGCGATTTTGCAAAACCGGTTTTCGGTTGTGCTGTGCGGACCACCCAACGTGGGAAAATCCAGTCTTTTAAATGCGCTTGCCCGAAATGAACGTGCCATCGTCAGCGCCACGCCCGGTACTACCCGCGATCTCATTGACGAGACCATTCGTATCGGTGGCGTAGCCGTTCAACTGATCGATACCGCCGGCCTGCGAGAGAACCCCGAAGACATTGAACGGCAGGGCATAGAACGGGCGTTAAGCGCGCTTGATCAGGCCGATCTGGTCATCATTGTTGGCGACAGCCAGTTGAGCGATCGTACGGTACTCGATGAGATATTAACCAACATTCTGCCGGAAACTCCGCGACTGTTTGTGTATAACAAGATTGATCTCAGTGGACACCCTGCCGGCGTCGGTGATAACGGCCAACGGGTTTACGTGTCTGCAAAAACAGGTGAGGGTCTCGATGCGCTGGAGAAGGCGCTACACGAACATACCCGGCGTGGCTATGCGGAAGGTTCGATGTTTCTTGCTCGGCGTCGGCACATCGATGCCATGGATCGTGCACTTGAGCATATCGTTTGTGCATTGGATCAGATCACGGCGGGACATGCCGAGTTGACTGCGGAGGAATTACGTCTCGGCCATCGCGCGCTGGGAGAGATTACCGGCGAGGTCACAACGGACGATCTGCTTTCAGAGATATTCGGCAGCTTCTGTATCGGCAAGTAACGAGCTGACGGATTGCTGATATTGATTCAGAAAAGAATCAGTCGGACAGACTCACAGACCGATGCCGACACCGATAGAGAAGTAGGGAAGAATCCGTTGTTTCTGGCGCTCACTGGCCGGCACCATTTCGATAATCCGAACCACCGGCCATCTAAAGGGTTGTTCACCAATCTGACCATAGCGGATCCCATCGAGCGTTCCGGTGAGCGATAACACGCGGCCGGTATCAAACACCAGCGGATCAACAAAGCCATCCTTGATGGCGATAAAACGCCCGTTACTGGCGGCCAGTGTGTCCGGCTGCCCACTCGAGAGGATCGGGAAACTCAGGACTTCCAGTTCGACGGCATCATTTAATGTGCGCACCTCGACAATTCTTCCTGCCCAGTTGACGGTTCCCTCGGGTGACGTTGCCTGGTTTGTTACTGCTTCCGGACTCAAATCCAGAGATACCTGGCTTACGTCCAGGCGTGATGACGACGCACAACCGACCAGTAGCAGCGCAGCTATCAGGGAGAATATAAAAATGCGGATCGGGATCATCGTCATGTATGGTTTAAGGTTGGGTGAAGAAAGCTTAACCGGTACGGCGCCCTCTGCCTAGATCAGCGTGCTTAACAATTTGGTCATAACGGACATGGTTTTTAATAATTCCCTATCCTTCACTGACCGGCAATCAGTATGCATCGTTGCGCTGAGGTGAGCACACCACGGTAACAATTTGCCCGATTATCTGTGACATAATTCCCCACCCCATAGAAAACTACCGGCGCAGGCAAACCATTGCCGACATCCACACCCAACAATCCGCTTGACGCTGCCGACGGGCATATAGGTGACCACATCCCTGGACGCGGTGAGCGCGGTCATTCTGGGCGCACAGTTTTCATCTTCTCAAGCCTTGCCCATTTTTACATTCATCTGTGCATCGCATTTTACTTTGTCATCGTGCTGTCGCTGGAGCGTAGCTGGGATTTGCCGTATCACGAACTGGTCAGCCTGTGGACCCTGGGTTCGTTGATGGTGGGTGTGTGTGCGTTACCAGCAGGGATGATCGCCGATCGTTTCGGCGCGCCGCGTATGATGATGTTATTTTTTCTTGGTCTGGGTGGTTGCGCCATTGGTGCCGGACTCAGTACTGGTGAATCCTCCCTGTTTTGGTGGTTAACCGGAATCGGGGTGTTTGCCGCTATCTATCATCCGGTTGGCATCCCGTGGCTGGTTCGCAACATTCCAGGCAAACGTGGCAAGGCGTTGGCACTTAACGGCATATTCGGTTCATTCGGCGGGGCTGCTGCGGGGTTAGCTACGGGTTTCCTGATAGATGTCATTAATTGGCGTGCCGCGTTCATTGTTCCGGGTGTTATTGTTGTCTTGACGGGTGTAGCGATGATTATGGTTAGTCGTTTGGGTGGAACGCTTGAGCGAGAGGTCAGTAGCCATAGCCATAGTACCGCCGAGCATCCGGCACTCGGTATCTTCGCACTCTTGATGTTCAGCATGTTTATCAGCGGCCTTTTGTTTAACGGGACTCAAACCGCACTGCCAAAGTACTTCGAATTACGTGGCCAGTCGCTTATCGGCGATAGTGTCTTCGGTATCGGTGTCCTGGTTGCATGCGTTTACACACTGGCCGGATTCATGCAGATACTCGGTGGTCATCTTGCTGATCGTTATCCATTGAAAACGGTCTACATGTCGGCTATTGCACTTCAGATTCCTTTCCTGTGGCTGGCGGCACAATTCGACGGTTGGATGTTGATGGTGACCTGTACGCTGATGGTCGTTGCCAACACGGGAGCGTTACCGGCTGAGAACATGATTCTCGCCCGCTTTGCACCGAGCAACCGACATGGCCTGGCATTCGGTGCCAAGTTCGTCTTATCGTTCGGTGCCGCACCGGTAGCAGTTTTGCTGGTGTCGTATATTCAGGATCGAACCGGCGACCTGTCTTTGCTGTTCAGGCTGTATTCGGGTATTGCCATTGTCGCGGTGGCCGTAGTGATGTTGCTGCCGTCATTGCCACGAATGTCGGCGCTGGCCAGCAGATCAACCTGATTCCCACCAAGGGAACTGTTCCAGGTGAACATGGTAAAAGTGCCAATCAATCAAACTGCATTCGAATTCGTGGTGCCATCGGAATGGTCGCGCAAACGCCTTGGCAGTTATTTGAAGGAACGGTTGAACTTGCGTGCCGAGAATGTCGATAGTGGTCTCGAATTCTTCGATACATTCGATTGGTTAGTGCATCGCGCCGGCTGGTTGCTGGAATTTACCGTGGCGCAGAACAAAGTGGCTCGCCTGAGACGGCTTGCCGATGGACAAGTGGTTGAACAACCGCTTCTAGCTGAGCCGTCACGATTCGTACGTGACTGGCCGCTCGGTCCGGTGCGCTCGGTTCTGATCGACATCGTGGGTGTACGGGCACTGTTACCGCGAGTCAGTGCGTCCGGTACGGCGGACGGCTTTGCGGTGTTGAATGCCGATGCCAAAACGGTGTGTCGATTATCGATTGAGCGCTGGCGAATGGATGATCCGCAATCAAGAGACAAAGCGGCCATCAATCCCGCAACCGAGTTTTCCAGAATACGCATTACGCCAATGCGCGGTTGGGACAGTGAAGCACGACGGGTTGCCGATACTTTGAGCGGCGCCGGATTCGTCAGCGCCGACCGTAACACGATGGAGAGCATGCTGGCGGCGATTGATAGCGAACCACGTGACTACTCCCAGAAATTCACCTTGACGCTCGATCCGGAACAAGCCGCACATTTGGCCGCGCGGACAATACTGACCCGTCTGTTCGACGACCTGACGATTAACGAGGAAGGTACACGATTAGATATAGATCCCGAATTCCTGCACGATTACCGGGTTGCAGTACGTCGTACCCGATCAGCGCTGTGGGCCTTTCGCAATCTGTTCGGACGTGAGACGCTCGAACCGTTTGCCATGGAGTTTCATGCACTCGGTCAATTGACGGGAGACAAGCGGAATCTCGATGTTCATCTGATCGACTTTGACGATCACCTCAAACATCTGGAGCCTTCTCAGCAGGCAGCCATGGAGGTGCTGAGAAAACTACTTCAATCTCGCATGGAGGCAGCGGGCAAGGCACTTGCTGCGCATTTGAAAAGCGCCGCGTATCGTCGATTCAAGCGTGACTGGAAGACATTCTTATCGCAAACAACCGCTCATGGTCCAAGTGCTGATCAAGCGGTGCGGAAATTTGCCGACGCAGTCATCTACAAGGCATACAAAGGTATCTTGAAAAAGGGTCGCTCAATCAAACGTCGGTCGCCCGACGAAGCACTGCATAAGCTGCGCAAGCGTGCCAAGCAATTCCGATACCTAATGGAATTCTTCAGCAATTTATACGCGCCCGGTGACATCAAGCGCACCGTCAAGGAACTCAAACGAATGCAGGATCTGCTGGGGCAGTTTCAGGACGTTTGTGTGCAGATCGGTACCTTGCGCTACTTGTTGAGCGAGGATGAGTCGAGTGTCGTACGAAGCGCCCTCAATCCGCTTCTCGCAGGACTTGATGTATCCCGCCAACAACTTCGCAGCGATTTCGACAGCCAATTCAAGCGCTTCGACAGCTCGAAAAATCGCGCTCTTTATGCGAAGTTATTCAGCGAAGCGGGCGGGGATTCATAACGATGCGTATCGTTGCCCTTTACAGCATCAAAGGGGGTGTCGGGAAAACCGCAGCCTCGGTCAATCTTGCCTGGCAAAGCGCGAATGTTGGCTATCGTACCTTGTTGTGGGACCTCGATCCCCAAGGTGCCACATCGTATTATTTTCGCATTCAACCCCACCTGAAAGGCGGCGTTAAAACCGTACTCAAGAAAAAGCTCACCGAAGGTATCAAGGCAACCGATTATCCGGGACTGGATTTATTGCCGGCAGACTTCACCTATCGAAATCTCGATCTGATACTTGATCAACAGAAGAAACGTAAACGTACACTTGAAAAGGTGATCGAACGCTTCACGGAAGATTACGATCGCATCATTTTAGACTGTGCACCGAGTATATCTTTAGTTTCTGAAAACATATTTCGCAGTGCTGACATGTTGCTTAATCCCTTGATTCCATCGACTCTGTCGATCCGTACACTCGACCAGTTGTCTGCGTTTCTGAAGGCATCAAAGCTCAATGATGTCAGGCTGCTAAATTTCTTTTCCATGGTTGATCGACGCCGCAAACTGCATCGTGAGTTAATGACGGCACTGTCTCGTCAACGAGTGGATATTCTGGAATCAGCAATTCCCAATTCGAGCGTGGTAGAGCGTATGGGTATCGAGCGTCGGCCCGTGTCTTCCTATGCCGCACGAAGTACACCAGCGGTTGCGTATAAAGATTTGTGGCGGGAAATCGATCAGCGACTTTAACACGTTGTTTAATGGGTACAGGTATCAGTCATCCACACCACTGATTCATGAAATTTATGAGCTATGTCGTCGCCGTACGTCCGCTGGCGCTGATTATCTGACGCTTATTTTCAGAAGCGACAGCTAACGTTAATTGCTCATCATTACGACGACCCAGAAGGGTGATAGTTTCACCGACGAATACCGGCGCGCCTACTTTAAAATCAAATTCGACGAGGGATTCATCCGTCAACTGGTCTCTGGCGAAGTTCATCAGCCAGGTGGCCATCAGGGGTCCGTGGACGATGAGATTCGGATAGCCTTCGACTTCGCGCACATAGCGTTGGTCGTAGTGGATACGGTGAGAGTTGAATGTCAGCGCGGAATAACGAAACAGCGTCACCTCGTCGGTGGCAATGTCCATGCGCCAATCGAACTCAGTAGCATCAATAGTTGGTGGCATCAACTGCGTGCCCTCGGCGCCGCGATAGACGATGGTATGTCGCTCGTCTATCCACGCCATGCCTTCTGCATGATAACGATGATCAACCTTAACAAATACCAGTTGGCCGCTGCGACCCTGCTTGTGTGATATATCGGCGATCACCGAATCGCGAATCACGATTTTGTCAGCGGGAGCTTGCGCCAACAGGCGTATCGAGCCGGCTGCCCACATACGTCGAGGCAGAGTAACGGGCGGTAAAAAATCTCCGCGTCTGGGATGTCCGTCAGGTCCGAGTTCACTGGCTCGACGTCGGTCAGCACAAAGTAACCAGTGCAGACCCAAAGGCGTACCGGAGTCACGATCAAGTACTGCGTTCAGCCCATCTATCATGGCTTCGTTCAAACGCTCACGACGTGTTTCGCGCTTGCCGATCCAGGCGCTGTAGTTCGCGTCGTTCATGCTGCCACGGTACGCCACCGACGGAGTCTGCCAACTGCGTCTTCGAGTACCGACATATCCTTGCAAAAGCACAGGCGAAGTAAATGATCTGGCGCGTCACCGATATAAAATGCACTGACTGGAACACCGGTGACGCCGCCATCGATAGTGAGTGTTCGACAAAACGAGACATCGTTATCGTCGCTGACGGCGCGAATATCTACCGTTAGAAAATAGGTGGCGCGACTTGGCAATACCACGAAGCCCAAAGACTCAAGCGAGTCGCTGAGATAATCGCGCTGCGCTTGCAGGCGATGGGCAAGACTCGTATACCATTCGACCTCGTTATCGAGACCATAGGCCACGGCAGCCTGCAAATTGGGTGGCGTAGTGAAGACCAAAAACTGATGTGCGCGTGAGATAGTCTTGAGTAGTGCCGGTGCTGCACTGATGAATCCAACTTTCCAGCCGGTCAGCGAGAAGATCTTGCCGCTTGAACCGATTCGCACGCAGCGCTCACGCATCCCCGGCAATGTCATCATCGGGATATGTTCAAGATCGTCGAACACCAGGTGCTCATAAACCTCATCGGCAATCACCACGATGTCATTGGCAATCGCAAGCTCGGCGATTGCAACAAGCTCATCCCTGCTGAAAACCTTGCCGGTTGGATTCATCGGATTATTGACGACAATAACCCGGGTACGCGGACTGATGGCACGCTTGAGCGCATCCAGATCGAGCGACCAGTCGGGTGGATTCAGCCTGATGGATACAGGCGTTGCGCCAGTTAACCGCACCAGCGGCAGGTAGGCATCGTAAAGCGGTTCTATCAGGATAGCTTCATCGCCCGGATTCAACAGGCCGATCAAGCTTGAAGCCAAAGCCTCGGTGGCGCCGCTGGTTACCATTACCTCGCCGGACCAATCAAGCTTTAAGTCATAAAAGCGCTCCGCATGACGAGCCACAGCCTGGCACAGTTCCGGCAGGCCCATCATCGGCGGGTACTGGTTTGATTGCTGGTGCGTGTAGTCAGCGAGAAAATTCATCATCGAGACCGGGCCGCCTTCGTCGGGAAAGCCCTGACCGAGATTCACGCTTCCATGTTCTATGGCAAGCCGGGTGTTGGTTACGAAAACCGTGGTTCCGGATGCCGCCAGGATTCGATTGCCGACCGTTGTTACCATGGCAATACCTCGCCGTTGGCATGCCACCATGTTCCCGTGTTCTCGAGGGACAGTTCGTCCAGTCGCTGGATCAGACCGGCGGCGGATTCTGCAACGGGTATGCCATTGTGGCTGGTCATATCGGTTGCAACCATGCCGGGGTGCAGCAGACCGACTGCAATACCGCGGGATTCAAGATCCCTGGCAAGCGACATCGCAATGCTGTTGACCGCTGTTTTAGAAGCACGATAGCCGTAATATCCACCAGAACCATTGTCAGCGATGGAACCCATGCGCGAGGTGATAATGGCGACCCGCGCGTTGCTCGCAAGGTAAGGAAGCAGTGTGGTGGTAAGACGCAACGGGCCGAGGCTGTTGACATCGAACTGTCGGCGCATGGCATCGAAGTCGAGATTATCAAGATTTTCGCGGCTCAAAATCCCGGCATTATTGACGAGTACGTCGATGGGCTTTCTGTCACTTGAATGGCTGATCAATTCGCCTATATGCTGCATGGAGTCATCAGAGGTGACATCAACACCTTCGATCACATCGGCGCCGCTTTTTGTCAGCGCATTGCTGGTTTGTCGGCAAAGACCAATGACCCGGTCGCCGCGTGCAAGTAGCTGTTGGGTTAACTCAAGCCCGATGCCGCGGGCGGCACCGCTGATTGCGTAGGTTGTCACTATGTAGCCTCCAGAAGGGAAAAAGAGGGGCGGTAATATGTTGTCATATCATTGTCTCAAAGAAACCAGACCGACGCATCCGCGCGAATTGAACTTCAAATCGCGATATCATGAATCGATGAAGATGGATTATCGTCTTGCCCTGATACCCCCTGAGGGTGGTTCATATGCGCTGATTTTCAGGTGCAATCACCCAAGACGCGTTCAGATCGGCAAGCTCGGCACGGTGGTTACCGAGCCCGGCTATTACGTGTATTGTGGCACGGCATTCGGATCAGGTGGATTGCGCGCCAGGATTGGTCGACACCTGACGCTGCGACGAAACAAACACTGGCACATCGACTATCTGCGCCCATTCTTAAAGCTGGAGCGAATCTGGTACTCCCGTGCGCCGCACAATCTTGAACACCGCTGGTCCGATCGCCTCCTCGATATTGCCTTCGTCAGTGGTGCAGCAGTACTGCCACTTGCCAGGTTCGGTGCTTCCGATTGTCGCTGCCCAACCCACCTTGTGCGGCTGCCATTTCGTCCCGACCTGCAATCCTTGAGGTTCACGGAAGAAGGCGAACCCGGTGTTGTCGAGATATCTTGGAACACCTGATTCAGCACATCCTGACGACAGAAGAAACGGTTTATACTCAAACCTGAATTTTATCGGAGATGACCCTCATGACACGTAACAATTTTAATAAAGGCGGATTGCTGTCGGTGATGAGTCGACTGTTGCTTACAACGCTACTCGGAACCCTGCTTGCGGCTTGTTCCATCACGCCGGCATCGCGAGAAGATTATCAAAAAGTATACGAGCGGAATTGTGCCGGCAGCATGTTTGACCGGCCAACCTATTGTGATCAGTAACACAGTCTCTGCAATCATTAAGCAGTATAAATCCAGATATTTACATCTATTCCGGGAGATAAACCATGTCTAACGAAGGCTACCATGAACCCATCGACGAACTCAGTGATGAGACTCGTGATATGCATCGTGCGGTTGTTTCATTGATGGAGGAGCTTGAGGCAGTCGACTGGTACAACCAACGTGTCGATGCCTGTAAGGATGCAGATCTCAAGGCGATACTCGCGCATAACAGGGACGAGGAAAAAGAGCATGCGGCAATGGTTATGGAATGGATTCGTCGCAATGACCCGCGCTTTGATAAAGAGTTGCGAGATTACCTGTTTACAGACAAGCCGATTGCACACGGCTAGCACGACCCTACACACACCTGAGAGTATGCGAAAGAATTCGCACGGTGTGTCGACATGACGCGCAGCAAGGGATTCGCGTTTGCGACCGGACACATTCTTGCCGGCAAGTATGAGGTGCTTGAATTTCTCGGTGGTGGTTTCGAAGGCGAGGTCTATAAAATTCGAGAGCGAGGTACACGCATTGAACGCGCAGCCAAGGTGTTCTACCCAAAACGTAATCCGAACAATCGCACTGCAGCCCGTTATGCCAAGAAACTTCACAAGCTTCGTACTTGCCCGATACTGATCCACTATCATACCTACGAGACCATCGAACATCAGGATCGGCAGGTAACACTGTTTATATCGGAGTATGTCGAAGGCGAGCTGCTTCGCTCATATGCCAAACGCTTTCGGGACAGGCGCATGCCACTCTTCCAGGCAGTACATCTGCTGCATGCACTGGCCGTGGGGGTGGAGAGCATTCATCGCATGGGTGAGTACCATGGCGACCTTCATTCCGAAAACGTTATTGTCGAGCGTCTCGGTTTAACGTTTGATTTGAAGCTTCTTGACCTCTTCCATTGGGGACCCGCAAATCGTGACAACCGTCATCACGATATCTGCAGCATGATCCGGATTTTTTATGATGTTCTCGGCGGACAAAAGTATTATTCCAGGCAGCCCGATAGCGTCCGCGAAATCTGCTGCGGCCTTAAACAATCATTGATACGCAAGCGTTTCAAAAGCGCGAGTGACCTGAGGTTGCATATTGAAAACCGGAATTGGGGTAAGACCTGAGCGATGCGTTCGATGATGCTTCGCGGGACTTATACGATCATCCTGATTGGCCTGTTGGTTTACATTGCCGTGTGTGTAATGACTTACCTTCGCCAACGCCAACTGTTGTACTACCCAACGCCCCGGCCTCAGGTGGAATTGATTCAGCCGCCCGGATCCGTATTCAAAATTGAAGAGATGTCCGTGTCAAGCGGTGAGGAAACGCTGCGGCTGTGGCGACTGAATCCCGGCCACGATCAGGCCGTGTTGTATTACGGGGGCAATTCTGAAGAGGTTCTTTACGGTCGCGAACTATTCGAAGAACTGTTCAAGGATCGAACCGTGTATCTCACCAACTATCGCGGCTATAGCGGCAGCAGTGGGTCGCCAAGCGAGAAGGGATTCTACGAAGATGGTTTGAGTGTTTATGACGCAATCACTGCTGATCATCAATCCATAGCCATTATCGGACGCAGTATCGGCAGCGCGGTTGCGACCCATGTGGCCGCACGGCGTGAAGTAGAACGGGTTGTTCTTGTGACACCAATGGATAGTGTTGAAGCGCTCGCACAAGCTGTTTATCCGCTATTACCTGTGAAATGGTTGCTCAAGGATCGCTTTCACTCAACGCATGATGCAACCTTGATGACATCGCCGGTTCTGGTGGTGATTGCTGCAGACGATATGATCGTACCCCGTCAGAACACGGATCGTCTCATCGAAACCATGGGCAAAGCCGAGGTCCAGGTGGTGGTCGTTGCGGATGAAGATCACATCACCATTGCCACTTCATCCCGTTATGTTCAGGCGCTGCGTTCGTTTTTTAACCTCACTGTTTCTTCAATGCAGTAAAACAGGGAGCGCTGCACTGAATTGACTTGAACCTAAAAGGACTTAAAACGAAAACGGGCGATCATGTTCAAGCGAGGGAATACGCTGGCGGGCATCTGCGACGCGTGACAGGTCAAGGGTGGCTGCTATCGTCGCTGCCTGCTCGCCTGCCTCGGCGATGATCTCACCCCACGGATCGACGATGAGTGAGTGTCCGTAGGTGCGGGCCTTGCCGTGGGTGCCGTACTGGCACGGCGCGATAATGTAGCTGCCGGTTTCAATTGCACGACTTCTCAATAGTACATGCCAGTGCGCCTTGCCGGTGGTGTGGGTAAATGCTGCTGGCACGGTGATCATGGAGGCACCGTGTTGTGCGAGCGACCGGTACAACGATGCGAAACGCAGATCGTAGCAGACCGTCAAACCGATTCCGCCCCAGGGCATATCGGCGACAACCGCTTTTTTGCCTGGCTCGAAACGCGCCGACTCACGATAGGTTTCGCCATTACCCAGGGTAACGTCGAACATGTGGATTTTGTCGTAATGGGCAATAATAGTACCGTGTGAATCGATCAGGAAAGATCGGTTATGGTCTTTGCCCGAGTCCCCACGAATCGCCAGCGACCCGACCAGCAACCAAACATTAAGTTCACGTGCGAGATCCTGCATACGCAGCAGCGCCGGATGGGAATCCTGTGGCGCAGCACCGGTTTCAAAGGTGTCGCCGTCGATAAACAACTGATGACAGAATTCAGGAAAGCAGATCAGCTCCGCGCCGCTGTTACGTGCCTCGCGCGCAAGCGCCGTCGCCTCGGTGAGTCCGCTCTCGGTGTCTTTAACCGCGCAGTTCTGAATACAGGCGACGGTTAATGTGCCTTCGCTCATTGGCATGGTTGGGTTCATCGTTTGTTATCCCGAATAGAATTAACGCAACCGTAGCACTGCCGGATATGGCGCGCCAGCCGCACAGGGCAGGATCAATTGGTCCGCGGTTTTTTAAGTACCAGGAAGGCAAGCACGGCCGATATCACACACACGGCGACGCAAAGCCACATCACCGTTTTCCATGCCGAGAAGAACGCGGCATCGATGCTTGCATCGATAGAGGCAGTGGTTGCGGCGGATAGATTCACCGGGACTTTCATTGCACCAAGATCACGAGCATTACCCATGATTGCTGCCATCGTCGCCGGATCCAGTTGAAGGTCCAGAAGTCGCGGGCCGAGATCGGCCGTGAATTGCGACACCATCAAGGAACCGAACAGCGCGACAGCCAACATACTGGACAGCCGTGAGGCACTGTTGTTGACCCCCGACGCAAGACCGGAGTGCCGATCTGACAAAGCATTCATGGCGACGTGAGTCAGGGGTGCGACGAGCAATCCGAGGCCGACACCGAATAGCAGTGTTGCCGGTAGCAGTTGTCGTACATAATTCTCCACATATTGGAGATGGGCAAACAGCGCCAGCCCAACGCCCATGTTTATGATGCCGATGACAATCAGCGGCATGGCTGTGAAGCGGTCGCTCAACTTGCCTGAAAACCTTGAGAAAATCAGCACGGATAAACTCACCGGAAGGATAGCCAGCCCTGACTGCGTGGCGCTGAACCCCTGAATCTGCTGCAAGTTGATTGGCATGAAGAAAAAGAACGCACCGATGGTCAGCCATAACAACAGGGTAACGGCGTTGATACCGGCGAACACTCGATGACGAAACAGTGCGGCAGGTATCAGCGGTGCCGTAGCGATTCGCTGGCGGGCGATAAACAACCCGACAAGGACCAGGCCCACAACAAGACAGAGCATAATCCACAACGACCAGCCGAACCGTGGACCTTCGATCAAGCCAAGCAATATGGTTCCCAAGCCAACGATGAGCAACAGGACGCTCGGTGCATCGGCCGCTGTATCAATTACACCGACGCTGTTGTCATCTACCAAAGAGTGACTCTCCGGTAGTTTCCACAAGGCGATGGTAATGGCAATCAGGGCCATCGGTGTATTGATGGCGAACACCAGCCGCCAGCTTGCCGCATCCACGACGAACCCACCGAGTGCTGGTCCGAAAGCAATAACCAGCGATGTCAGGCTGGCCCATGCGCCGATGACCCGACCACGTATTTCTCGCGGCGTGTTGGCGTTGAGAATGGCAAGGCCGACGGCAATCATCATTGATGCACCGAGACCCTGGAGCGCACGCGCCACCAGTAGAATCCCGAGGTTGCCGGCAAGACCGCAGATGAGGCTGCCGCAGCCGAAACAGATCAATCCGGATATATATAACCGCACCCGACCATGCCGATCGCCAAGCACACCGAAAATCAGCAATGGCGTGGTGAGAAACAGCATATAAAGGCTCATGATCCATTGCAGGTCACTGACCTCGAGACCCAATCCCTGCTGTATCGCGGGCAATGCAACCGCCACCGCGCTCTGATCGAGATACACCATGCCGGTGCCGAGTGCCGAGGCAAACAAGGCGTACCGTGTGGCGTCAGGTAGCTTATCGGCCATTCACGATTCTCATGTGGCGGTCGTTTTTGAAAACAGGTGGGGAGTTTTCATCGCCAGGGAATAACACTGATGATTCGGTAAAAAAGTCGCGATCATACTCTGCCCACCCATTTTCATCTGTCTCATGATGGGGTCTGGCGCATATGTTCATAACGTGTAGATCAATCTGCCCGTTTGCTTGTCATTTTTTGGTAGTGGATTGCTGATTTATTTCAGACAACGATGGTTAAAAACATCATAAGATATTGTTTAATAAGAAAATATCGCTCGGACAAAAAATTATTCGAAATCATGTTGCATTGCACCAATCTGGCTGGTATGATGCACCGCAACATAAACAGATTACGAGGTATTTCACCGTGGCAAACAGCAAAACAAACGTCGATTTCGACAAGGCTCTTGAGCCCATGCAAGCCCTTAACAAGCT
>BQJD01000039.1 GCA_021604525.1 marine bacterium B5-7
TGCTGTTTCTGATGTCAGTTTGAAGCTTGGCGAATAGTCGGAAAAGTGATGCCCTGATAGGTTTCGCCCCAGCAGTAACACGGCGAGCGCTCGGAGATAGCGCTATTACCGCAGAATCATGCCTGCCACGCAGGCGGGCTATTCTTTGATACGAAGCGTGTCGATATCAATATCAGGATGAACCATATTGATGTCCACGGTATTCTCCACACCCTTGACCTGTTTGTTGCCCTTCCTCTGCCATAGCAACCATTTATTCCAGCCGAAGGGTACATTGGGGACGGTAACACCGTACTCCGCCATCCACAGATGATACTCGGAGAACTCCGGTCGGTAATATTTATCCCAGAAATTAGGACTGGTGTAGATTATTGGCGTTACCCCGAGTTCCTTTTTCAGGGTGCTCAGAAACAACAGGAGGATTTCGGTCATGTCACCGGTGGTGTCGTGACCCAGAGCTTCCACATCCACAGCTGGGGGCAGCGTTCCGGGGTTGTCGCGAATCCGTGAGGCAAAGAACCTGGCCTGCTCGACAGGATCATCCTCGGTGACATAGAAGTGATAAGCACCGTAGTGAATACCTAACTCACTGAGAGACTTCCAGTGCTGTTCAAACATCGGATCCGCAAGGTCGACGCCTTCACTCGACTTCACGTAGGCGAAGCGATATCCCTGTTGCTTTACCTGTTTCCAATCCACATTCCCGGAATGATGCGAGATATCGATCCCTAAAACGTTGATGTCAGACGGAGAGTAATGGCTGTTGATTCGTTTCAGGGTGACGCTGAAGCCCGGGATGCCAGACTTGTGTGGGTAGAATGTAGCATTGATCGTGTCGGCGGCAACCAGATTTGCATCGATGCGACTCTCGCGCTGTTCCTCAGTGAAGGTCAGCGTTTTGCCGTCGCGGGAGATCTCTCCGCTAACGGCATCATAATGTTCGAATTCCCGACCGTTGAAATCAGCGCCTTTCTTTTTCTCGTCCAACTCGTCAATCACATTCCAGCGGTTATGTCCCCGCACACTCCAGCCATCGCTGCTTTCTTGCGAGGAAATTTCCATCCACATCTCAGCCTGATACTTCTCACCGCCCGTTTCGACTTCATACTCCCCGTACCAGACGCCAAGTAATTGCGGGGGTTGGGCCGAACTATCGGTGCCGAAAGCTGCTGCAGAAAACGGCACTAGCACGACTATTGCCAGAAATGTTGTGTACCACTTTCGCATATCAATACTTTCAGTCCCTGATTGATCAAACGGTTTGTTTGACCGGTTCGCTAACACGGTCGGGAGCCTTACATGCCCACGCTAGCCGGCCGTAAACATAGATTATCTGCATTTCGACCAAAAGGAAATCTACAGGAAGACCCATAGTCCAGGCTGGAAAGGCTTCCGGATGAGTCTCTGGCGAAATGTTCAGCGCACACTTCAGGTCTTTAGTCCCGGAAAGAAAGGATGCGGATTCGCCTGCATCACTCTTGATGTTGTATGTCTACTATTGTTCCAGTGAGGCCGATCGAATGTAATGCTCCACTTCTCGTCGGTATCCGAGTACTATACCTATGGGGGCTAACATTCTGGATATGAGATTTCGTTTCTTCGAACTGGAGCGAATAGTATGCTTAAAATAGTATTGCAGCACCGCAAGCCGAAGAAGTCCTGGCAGGCCCGCTTCATTAGTCTTGCCATCATTGGACCATCCGATCAGCGTTTCGAAAAACTCCTGCATTTGAAGTGCTGGGCGATACTCTTCCAACGCCTGGACTTCCACGTCACTATCGTTTCTCTGAAAGTGGTTGACTCCAGCCGGAATTAATATTTCTTTTCCAGCACCGATCTTCTCGTCTCTGCCGTCGATAGTACAGGTGAGCGTGCCCGATAACACTTTAATAATCATCTCTTGATGTGGATGAGAATGCTCATCGGCAATGGCTGCATGGGGTGACATGGTGTATCCCATTTGAAAAAGTTCGCCATTCGTGTCCCGGGAAGTCTTGAGAAAGGTGATGGTCTCACCTGTCTTTGGGTTTCGAAGTGTACGTTTTGCCAATTTGTGATCCTTTAAAGTGTATTACCGATTTCGATCATGAACACAACGGTTTTTGATAGCCGATTCGAGAGAGGATAAGCATAATTCGGTCACCGCATTACTCGCCTTGCGGGGGACCATAGACAAAGTTGTATCCTGTTGTTCCGGTTCATCTGCAAACCAGATCCCACCCAGGCTAAGATACAAATCAACGCGTGCTTCATACAAGGACTGCTCCGCGAGAATTAGATTTTCTCTTTCTGTATCAAGAGCGCGCCGTGTTTCTAGCACTTTCAGAAGGGTTTCCAACCCCTGGCGATGCCGATTCTGCACGAGTTCATCCGATAGTCGAGCAGACTCCACAGCATCTCTCAATAGTCGGACTCGCGCTGAGTTTCCTGCCAGCTTGGCTAACGCAGTTTCAACCTCTGACAATGCGGCCAAGGCGGTTCGTGCGTATGCAAACCCTAGTTCATTAGCTTTAGCCCTTTGTAGTCTGAATTCATTACGCAACCGCCCCCCCTGGAACACTGGTTGTACTAATGACGCAAACAGGCTCGCTGTATAGTCAACGAAATCGAATACCTGTCCGGGATAGTTGCTTGTGAATATCAGATTTGATCTGAGAGTTAGACCTGGAAACTGGCTCGCACGAGCGACGCCGACATCCTCCAATGCTGCACGATACTGCAACTCGGCAACAGCCACATCTGGTCGTCGTGTCAACAAACTGGCTGGCATGCCAATGGGTATGTCTGCATCACTAACGCTCGGCAGATCACCCTCAAAGGTCTTTGCCGTCACTCCCGGAAACCTGGCCAACTGACCATCGATTTCGAATAGCTGGATTGTTAACTGCGTTTCAAGGTCGGGAATATCAGCCAGTGCGGAGTCCAAATTTTGTCGTGCAATTTGGACATCGGTAGCCGACGTCAATTTCGAGCCGGTTCGATATTGGCCATCAGTGACATTAAGTGTTGTTTGATAACTCTCTGCCGCCGAGCGAGCTAACCGAAGTCGGCGTTTCAGAGCTGCGGCAGCGAGATAGTTATTTGCAAGCGTTGCTATCTGTTGCTGTTCAAGTGCTGCATAGTCTGCTTCTGTAGCAGCAGCGGTCAATTCTGCAACACGCTGTGATGCACGTAGCCCACCAAATACATCGGTATCCAGACTGGCATTCAGTCCGATTGAATAGCTATTGGACCAAGTGTTATTAGATTTGTATCTTAAAGCATTATTATTAAGCGTGACCTCCGGCCAACGGTTACCACCTTTCAGCCTCGCGCTGATGCGAGTCTGCTCATTTCGTGAACGCGCTTCAACCAGGACAAGATTATGTTCACGTAGTTGGTTCACCCATTCGGACAATTCTTTACCACCCAACTCGCGCCACCATTCGTAGGGTTCGGAGATAGATGAGTCTGACATCACACCCGCGCCGCCATAATGGGACGACTCTGCAATACTAGTCACTATCTGTGGTTCTTCAAATTGCGGCGTCATCGAACACGCCGGCAGAAAAAAGAACAAGACGGTGCTGGTGTACTTGAAGGGAGGGCAAACAGCGCATGTCATTCTGGTCGATAAAATCAGGATGATGTTCTTTTCGATATTGACTATGATCTGATACATTGGGAGAACATGCTGAACGCATCACAACCAGAAATGATAAAGCATACCTCTAGAAAGATCTCCAAGTTGCCCGATTAAATTGACTTTCTTTATCTGCATATTTATATGTCATTTTGAACGTGAGCGGGGCTCAGCAGAGCCATCCAGAACCAGGGGCATGTTTTTCGGGTCACCGATCACAATGATCTTGCTGTTTTCAGAACCAGCCAGTTCATGCAACGCTTTTATCTGCAGCCATTCGAGCAGTTTCGGGGTCAAGTTGCTACCGACTATATTCTGATATTCCTCAATGCCCTCCGCCTCGATTTTCATTCGCCGGGATTCGTCTTCCTGCTTTTTGATAAGATATTGGTAAGCCAATGCGTCCTGTTGAAAGTTGAGTTTTCTCTCTATGGCTGCATTGATAGATTCGGGCATGCCGACATTTTCAATGAGCACCTGTTCGACGACGAAAGGCAGTCCCTGTATCTCCTTCGTTGCCTCCGTAAGTATGGCATCATGTAATGTACTCCGCGCTGTCGTATATAGTTCCTCTGGGGCATAGTTGCCAATCACCTGCCGCACGGATGAAAATATCGTGGGGACAATGATCGTATCTATATAGTTGTTCCCGATGTGAGTGGCCAGTTCCTTCAATTCAGTTTTCCTGGGATGGAAAATCGCACTGACTCGCAAAGATATGAACAGACCATCGTTACTAAGGGCTTCTACATCGAGTGTCCGCTTCTGCTTGGTAACGTCATAAATGTACATCTTGTTCCATGGCGCAAGAAAGTAAAGACCCTCTTCATGGATTTCTTCCGGCAGCGGTTCGGAGGAGAGAGATCTGAATAACAATCCCGCTTGTCCTGGATAAACATAAATGAACATGGAAGGCGACAAGTAGACAATCAGGAAAAAGACCACAAACAGTACTGACACGATACTGAGCCTGTAGCGTTTGATCACGGATACGGGGTTCATGTTCTTCACTCTACAATGCGTCCTGAATCTAGTTTAACTGTGCGGTCGGCGACACCGAAGTATTGCTGATCGTGGGATATCGCAATAACGGTTTTGCCTGATTTCCTGAGATTCGGAAGATAGGTTTGATAGTAGAATTGCCGGAACTCAGGGTCAAGATCGGCCGCCACTTCATCTAACACAAGGAAAGGACTGTCATCCATATGTGCGCACGCCAGCGCCAGGCGCTTGCATTGCCCTGCGGACAGATTCAGATTTTGAAACCGTTCTCCATCCCAGGCCACGCGATCCCGCAGGCCCATGATATCCAGCAACACGCTCAACTTTTCCTCATCCACCTTACGCTGGCCGTATAACCGGTCGAACAAATAGTAGTCTGGGAAAACAACGGAAAATAAGTCCCTGTAATTGGGATAATCCTGTTCCTCCATACCACGCCCGCCCAGATACAGCATTCCGGAATCCGGGCGATAAAGACCTGTCAAAAGTTTCAAGAGCGTAGTCTTTCCCGCGCCATTGCTACCAACTATAAATACTAATTCGCCCGGTTTAAGGTCCAACGAAACAGGGCCTAAAGTAAAATCATCAACGTGATCCGAGTGTTGATAGGTAAAGCTCACATTATCAAGCTGTATTGACAGATCGGAAGCCGGAAGCTTTGAGTAATCCACGACAATGCCTGTATTACTTTCTCGGGCGATATCCAACTCCTGATCCAGGGAATGCAGTTTATCCAGTGCTCTTTCCGCCTTGAGTATAAGAGGAATCGATTGGACGATGCGGGTCATGGAGCCGTAGGTAAACAACAACACCGCAGCCACCTTAAGAATATCCGCATTGCTCATGTCGCCCACTTGCGGCAACAAAAAAATCATCGAGGTTACGATTAGGTAGTAGTAGGACTGTATAAACACCATGTTGGCGGATAACTTCTTTTCGGCACGAATGCTGGCTTTCTCGGCCTGTCGAGCTTCCGGCCGGATATAGTCATTGTAGAGGGTCGCGCTCTTGTTTCTGGCTACTTTGAGTTCCTTGAACCCTTCCAGAAAATACTTGAACCGATCTTTAAACTGATGATCGTGTAAGCTTGCTTTGTTGATCAGTTCGCTTACCTTCTGAAGGTTCGTGCGGTAAACAAAGTATCCGAACAAATAGAAAACCACGATGATAGCGATGGCAACAATTGATATGGAGGCTATATAAATCCCGGATACGAGAATCATGATAAACGCAGCGCCCACGTTGGCCAGATTTTTTGATGCTTCGAGAACGATGTCCGTGCTGGTATGGAGTGTCGAATAAATTCGTGATTTACCCATTTCCTCGAAATCGACCAAATGCATGCGCCTGAGCTTGTCGGCCACATCCAGGTAAGCGGCGAAGATGACGCGCTCCGTCAGGGCGATTGTACGTGATGTCGAATAATGACTCGCCAGACTGTAGCCACCCAGAAGAAGCAGAAACATGAGCAGGTAACGCAGATTGAGATCACTATTTTGCATAGCACTTGCCGCACCGTTTATTACGATGATCATTCCCCCCTGCAGCAAACCCGCCAACAACGCCGCGGATACCACGCGCACACAGGTTGTCTTGTCCTGCCTGACCAGAAGTCGATATAACCCGAAGCGGTTAAGATCCATAGACAATCCCGTCAATTACCGAGGCGTGAGTCTTTATCAGTAGCGTCTCTGTTACCGGGTCTTGTAAAAAATTAACACGATGCCGTTGTGTCCATACGTCCGCCATCAGGTTCGAGCCTCGGTAGTATAATAGCTGATATGGCGACGACCATTCACCTGAGCAGCGTAGTATCGAAAAAAGCAGAGATCGGGGACGGCTGCATTATCGAACCTTTCGTGGTTATCGACAATGGAGCTGTCATCAGCAATGACAACCGTATCGGACACGGCACACACATCTGTTCGAACAGCCGGATTGGACATGGCAACATATTTACCAGCCATTGCTGTGTTGGTTATGAACCTCAGAATATCCGGGTCGACAGGGACAACCGTGGAGGCGTTGCCATCGGAAACACGAATACCTTCCGTGAGTTCTGCACGGTGCATCGCAGCACTGAACGCGAAGCCACTCTGGTCGGTAACGACAATTTGTTCATGGTCAACAGTCATATTGCTCATGATTGCGTAGTCGGAGATCGCGTAACCATGACCAACAACTCGGTTCTTGCCGGTTTCGTTGATGTTGACGACCATGCCGTTCTGTCGGCCTTTGTGGCGATACATCAGTTCTGCCGTGTCGGAAGATATGCAATGGTCGGCGCTTATACCAAGATTGTGCAGGGTGTTGTCCCCTTTACTTTAGTGGATGGCAACCCGGCGCGGGTCTACGGGACCAATACCGTCGGGTTGCGACGTGCATCTTTCTCGAGCCTGGAAAGAAGCACCATCAAGAAAGCGATTAAAACCGTATACGGCGGGTTAGGCAACATCAAAGGCGCCCTTGAAACGCTCGAAGCCGAACACGCTGACGATGATATGATCATGGAGATAGTCCGATTCATTGCCGAGTCGAAACGCGGCATTATTCGATAAGCCTCAGCACTGTGGCCAGTGATCTTTGCTTCGCTTTCAGCGGTGGAGTGTCGTTCAGCGTGCGACGATAGATTCGGCCAATTCGCCAATGAAGGTAGTTGAGATATGTCCGCTCTATGACGTAGTTTGTCGTGGACTGAATCCAAAACATCCATGCTGCCTTGATCGGGAAACCCGAGCGTTTCTGAGTGCGGACTTTCCTGAGCCCCAAGCCAAATTCAATCGGATGGATGTCATACCAGAAAAGGGACAACCTGTAACCGACCATGCGTGAGAACACAAGGCGCGTGTCCAGCCCGTCATTCTGGGCCGCCCGAAGGTATCCCGGGATGCGATGATAGGCAACAAGGGAGCGCCAGGCTCTGCGGTAAGCACGTTTCCATTGACGGCTACTCATTGTCGGGTGTGTCTTGACCGGATGATGCAAGGTGTAGCGATTAAGATCGGGATCCAACCACTCACCCGTACTCAATGCATCACGGTGGTTGGCAGAGCCTGGCAGGTGAGTCATGTAGAAGAACATCACATCATCGAATTGAATCTCATCCAATAAATAACGAACATCCCTGTCGATAGACTCCGGCGTATCTGCCGAGAAGCCCAGAATATAGCCCGCTTGAACATGGATGCCTGCTTTGCGCCATGCTCGAAACATATCGCGGTACTGTTCGGCACGGTTTTGCTTCTTGACGATTTCCTGCAGATTCTCCTCATTAACCGATTCAACGCCAACAAAAACGAAGTGAACCCCGGCGGCGGCACAAAGCTCTACAAATCCTTTCTTGCGATAGCTTGGAACATCGACCTGAATGAGCAGACCGAACTCTCTTTCCGAATGACGTCTCAACTCGGCGATAGCGTTCAGCAGTTCACGCCAGTTGGCCAGACGGGAAAAATTGTCATCGGTCACCTGAAAAAAACGGACGCCCTGTTGAAGATAGACGCGCATAGTAGCGATCACGTCTTCAACACGTCGCTGTCGACCTCCTTTCCCATGTACATTGATGATGGTGCAAAATGAGCAGACGAAGGGACAGCCACGCCCAGCATCGAATGGCGCGACGCCACGGGTCTTCTTCAGCAATGTGTTAGGCAAGCTGGGTCCGGGTTCGCCTTCCAGACCAGGCGGCTCGGATGGACGCGCGTATATGGACTTGAGATTGCCGTCATACGCATCTCGCAGGACCTCATCCAGTCGGCCGCCTTCCGCTTCGCCACAGAATAGTGAAACACCAAGGTCCATCGCCTCGTGCAGTTCCGCTGTGGGTTGCGCCAACATGGCGAGTACGCCTGTGACGTGAAAGCCACCCATACACACCGGCACACTGGCGTTTCTCAATTGTCTGGCGAGATCCAGTGCACGCGGATACTGGTGGCTTTGAACACCGGTCAGGGCGACCATTCCACGCCGCCGTGATCCGCCGATTCGTTCAATGATTTCGTCACTGGGAATCGGATCCGTTGATTCATCCTGCACAACGACTTCTATCGTGACGTGCTGCCCCAGTACTTTGCGTCGGGCACAGTCAAGCGCCAATCCATTCAGGCACGCCAGGGTGTTGTTCGACAAAGGGGGCGCATCCCAGAAAATGACATAGCCGTCTTCTGTGTAGTGGGACGGTGCGATCAGATAGAGGTAAAAAATCGTCGATTCAGAGAGCGCGCTGCGCACCTCGTTGGGTGCGTCATTATTGATACGGTTACTCATGGGACGATTCCGGGATGCCGTCGAGATGTAACGGATCATGAGTGTAGCATGCGAAATCAGGCATCCAGTGTGATTTTCCCACGATACAGGACACTCGGTTTAGAATCATATAATGACAATGATTCTAAACGAGTGACTAGATGAGCAAGGAACTAAGAACCCACAGCCAGGAAATCAAACAAGAAGCCGTGGGGGGGAAGATCAATTCTGGTGCCAGGTCAATTTCAGCTCATCCCACATCCAGTTGGTGTCGAATTATTCTTGTCCTTGGCTGGCGGTGCAGTGTTGTTCGTTGTTTTTCAGATCTTTAAGCCACTCGAAAACTTTTTCACGGCCTTCTTGCTTTTTGCACATTGCCGCGGGGTTTTGTTGTTAAGCGCGGGAATGGATTCATCCAGGCACTGGAGATAGTGTCGATCCAGCATGTCATGGATAACCTCAGCGGCTATCTCGGGATCAATGTTGTCCGTTGGCGTATAATTGCTTGTCCGTGGTCAATATAAAAGGGATAGCAGAGGCTGTGTAGTAACGGAGGATCTGGTTCACTTGGGGTTGATGTTAAGCGGCATTGAGCCGGTGGCTTAATGCGGCGGTTTGGATCGTGTGTTTTTTGATAATTTTTCTCCGGTTAAGAATGGTCTGGTTCCGTCCGAAGTAAACATCGGCTGGGGTAGGGTTGCCCAGGCTTTCATGGTATCGGCGATGGTTGTAGTACTCGATGAAGGCGCCGATTCGCAACTTATAGCACCCAAACCCGGGAAGCGGAAGCCCACGCGCTGCCGAAAGAATCCGAACGGAAGAGAAATCAACCGCTTACAATCGGAGAAAAATAGGAACTTTTCGATTTGAGTTGCCTCCGAAACGCTAGAAACAAATAAGGCCCCCTTGCGGGGTTTTATTCATTTCTTGGGTCAAGATGTATTCGAAACCTCGAATGAAAGATGGGTTCGACCAGCCAACGCGACTGCGTTGGCGCAGAACGCCGGAGCAGCGCGACGGCGCCCCGAAGGGGTGAGACGTTGGAACGCCGAATCAATCCCTCTCTTAAGCCAGATCTACTCAAATCGAAATCTCTCGACTCCCCGCTGACCTTCCCCGAAATCGCCAGAATTGGCTGGCCTTATCGGTGCCGCAACGGTACTTGGCTGTCGCAGCATTCCGTTTGAATCCCCTGTTTTGCCCTCTATATGCGGGTTTTTCTCTGAGCAACGGCACCTCGGCGTTTCGAGGTGCGCTTGTGAAATACGTTCCCGATCTGTAGCCTATAAAACCTACCGCGGCGTAGATTTGAAGGACCGTGTTGCCCAGGCAATTTGCTCGTGGGGACTCAGGTACGCTTGTGGTGGGGGCGATGCTGGTGGCGTAAGTGATTAAAGGCATTCGTGCGATTTCGCGGTACTATTTTCCTAAGTTTCTCAGAGATTGAGAACGAGAACACTTTTTGAGCATGGTTGACCAGGAACTACCAAGAAAACTCGCGGTTCTGCTACACGCCGATGTGGTGGCTTCAACTCAATTGGTGCGTTTGAACGAGGCTGTTGCACACCACCGGATTCTCGATGTGTTTAACAGACTTTCAGACGCGATTGCCGAGTATGGCGGAACAACGCATGAGATTCGTGGTGACGCTCTAATTGCGGAATTCGGAAAAGCATCGGACGCCGTTGGCGCGTCGCTCGAATTTCAGCAAGCAAACAAGGCGTACAATGATCAACTTGGGGACGAAATTCTGCCGGTAGTTCGAATCGGAATCTCCATAGGTGAGGTGATTGTTGCCGACCGGACGGTGACGGGCGAGGGTATTGTACTGGCCCAGAGATTAGAACAAATTGCCCAGCCGGGTGGTGTATGCATTCAAGGAGCAGCCTATGACACCCTGCCAAAACGATTGCCTTTTGATTTTGAAGATTTAGGCGAGTGCGAGATCAAGGGTTTCGATGACCGGGTTCGCACATTGGCGGTGAGTCTGCGCTCCGGTGCCAAACTAGAGAAGCCCGTGAATCTGGTTGATTCGAGCGCCTTAGGTAAAGTCTCGTTTACTAAACCCTCTATCGCTGTCCTTCCTTTCAATAACATGAGCGATGACTCCGAGCAGGAGTATTTCAGCGATGGTATCACTGAAGATATAACTACAGAATTGAGTCGGTTCAGACATCTGTTGGTGATTTCCCGCAACTCCTCATTCACGTTCAAGAATCGATCGGTCGGCGTCAAAGAGATCGGACAAGAGCTGGGTGTATCCCACGTGGTAGAGGGCAGCGTCCGCAAAGCCGGTAATCGTGTGCGCGTGACAGCGCAGCTGGTAGAAACTTTGTCTGGCAACCACATGTGGGCAGAACGGTACGACGGAGACCTCGATGACATATTCACCGTTCAGGATGAGGTCGTAGCTTCTGTAGTGTCGAAGTTGGGATTGAATTTGCGCGAGACGACGACAACTTTTGCTAAAGGTCGCCAGACGGATAACAGTTCGGCTTATGATCATCTCTTACGAGGACGCGCTGCATGGTGGCGAGGAAACTGGAATGAGGGATTTGATCATTTAAAGTGGTCGCTAGACGCTGACCCGTCATTTGCCGCCGCTCACGCGTGGTTGGCATTGCAATATGCTTACCAAAATTTTGGAAGCACGATGGGGTTTTCGGACGAGGAGATCGTGAATAAGACACGTCAGCATGCTGAATCTGCTTTGGCTTTAGACGACCAGGATCCGTTCGTTCATATGGCGGCCAGTATGGCTTTCGGGTTTTCTCCCCGACCTAATAAGGATCGGGGTCTGCATCATAGCGACATTTCCATCGGTATGAATCCTCACGACTTCGACATTATGTTCTGTCGCGCTTATCAACTCGCTTTTTTTGGTCGTCATGTGGAGGCGCTTCAATGGTTGGAAAAAGCACGAGGCCTTAATCCTGTAAATACTTACATGTTGTCGGAATGCTTTGCCGACATTTACTACATGATGCGTAATTATGAACAGGCATTAGCCAGTTTCAGGGGGCAAGGAGATGTACCTACGCAGGTCAGACTCGTATTTGCGGCTTGTCATGCACAACTTGGTCAGGATAAAGAAGCATTTTCGTGTCGGGCGGATGTGGAGCAAAACTGTCCCGACGGTTTTAGCTTGTCGCGTTTTGTTAGCGCCCAAATTTCTGCTTGCGCACGAAGTGAAGACGCCGAACATTGGCGTGAAGGCTTTCGAATGGTTGGAATTGTTTCATGACTCAAGACATAAACGAGTCACCACGCCATGAAGAGCTGGGTTGCTGACTTTCTACCCCACCACCCCGCTCCATCCATAAATTGACTCAGCAATCAACCCACCAGGCTGCCTCCTGAACAATTTCGACTCCTGAAAAACCGGCATTAAAGTTGTAATCCCGCAATTTATCTTCGCGAAAAATTGAAGCATTAACCAATAACATGGGTAAACACATAACATGCGATTTTGCGACACGGACAGGATGATAACCATATGCTACCCGGGAGGCTCGGGTGGTAAGTTCGTTTCAAGTTGTCTGTCACTTAGTCCCGATGTTTTCCCGATGCTGCCGGCAAAAAGCAGACGCTGGGTATACCGTAGGCTGATTCTCAACAGGATCAAGAACCACGCGTTTTCGGATGACACGGAGCAACATTTTGTAGAAGTTTTGTCGCAGTTGGACCTCGAAGAGCAAAAAGAAGAAAAAGTAATGCCCGAAAAGTGGAGATTTCTGACTTTGGAGTTCTTTAAAGAGTGCGGCGACGTTTCTACTCGACTTGACTGGATAAAGTGCACATTGCCGGACTCGACTGACAAGTTTCCCGTATGGAAAGACTACGAACTACGTCAGTTTCATGAGTTATTTCGGCGAAACTACATGCAGAAAATTCATTTTAACCCTGGTTATTATGAGAAAGGTTTCTTTGGGGCTTTAATGGAATCAGGAATGTACTTCTTCATGACATTTCACAATGAAGAACAGTTCAATATATTTTTTTCCCAATACCCAAACAGTCAGCAGGTCAGATTTATTAATACCTCGAGATGGATCGAACTTGCTTTAGCCAAAGGGAAAAAACACTTCCCGAGAGATCCAGAAATGCGTTCCGTGTCGCGTGGAGTAGACTTTGACGTCGAATCGTTTTTCTGTGAACAGCACTTTCTCGATGAAATCAGAAAGTTGTACGATTACTTTGATATGTCGGGATACAGTAGATCAGCTATATCCGAGTACTACCAACAGTATATGTCGCTTCATGGGGTTTATTCTGCAATTGTATCCAGGTAACAATCTGGGTTCGAATCCAATTATTGATCTGTATTTTGGACATGATATATTTTTACAATAATCGTTTCGTTCCGAATTATCTGGTAGAAAAGGAACCGTACAGAACTCTTATCGGAAGACTGGTTGTCTCTTATTACTATTGGATTTTAAAAAATTCTAACGTTGATAATATACGGCTTGTAAATCGGGTAGAGGACATAGAGGACCACAGTTCCAACTGGGTGTTTTTTCATTATTCAGGATATCGAACTATCAGCCGCTTGAAGTACGTTCGTCGAGCTCAGTTTGTTAATGATCGTCCGATCATTCCTCAATGTGATGCGTATTTCGTTGTGCTGCCGGAAGAACATAATAGCAAGACCAGGTTCTTACATCACCCGTTGCCCGTGGACATTCAAAGCTGCAGGCCGAAATTTCCCCCCAAAATATTCACTTGCATATCGAATAAAGGTACAGTCGATCCATCTGTCATTTTGGCAGCGGCGGCCCTCGAGAAGAAATATTCAATAACTATCCGTTTTCAGTACAGGGATTGGTTTAATAAAGGTGATGAGGACGTATACTTTTTTGTTCGAGTGAAAGAGGAAGGAATCGATCACAAATCGATGAACCGTTTATTAATAGCGACTTGCATGGGTGTTCCGGCGATACTATCTGACGAGGTGTCGTTCAAGGGGGCGCCGTATTCATTGAATTATGCATGCGCCAACAACTGCCAGGAGTTTATCGATTCAGTAGAAATTCTTTTGAATGATGAACGTCGGTTCCGCGAGTTAATCAACCCTCGTTATCCAGTAAGGGAAGATGTTAATCGCCAGATCGTCGACACTATCTCGCAACTTCAGTAGAGAGTGTAAAGCAAATTGTAACAATGGCGGATTGTAGATGCCTGGAACAGGTTGTGTCGCCGGTCCTGGCGATGATATGTCGGTTGCATCGTTCAATCCGGAGTCGCGTTAAGTGGATGTATCGAGTTGCGAGGATGCAGTAAGTTAAACTAATGCAAGTAATGTAATGGTTCGTAATACTGTTGGGGCGATTGATGTCAAATACAGTATGAATCGTTAAACGTTGAGATGAAGAGGGTCGCGGTTTTGAGCTTCGGTAGTATATGTGAACCATCTATTCTCGCCATGGATTTACAGAAGGATTCTGTAGCGAGTATGTTGCAGCTGGCAAAAAAGAAACAGTTGGAGTTTCTTAGTAATAAACCATTTCCGCACATTGTTCTTGATGGCCTTTTTCCCGACGACGTTCTTGAACAAGTTTTAAAAGATGTTGAGGGCTGCGATTTACCAATTAGAAAATCGTTTTTCGGTAGTCAAGGCAAATTTGCTAACAATGATCCTTGGTCACTGGGTGCAACAGCGAGACGATTTCTCGTGGATTTAACTTCTGAACGGTTTTGCCGTTTTCTGAAAGAGTTGACTGGCGTTCGCGGAATTATTCCTGACGCTTATTTTGATGGAGGTGGCATTCACGAGATTCGTAAAGGGGGGTTTCTTAAAATTCATTCGGACTTTAATTGGCATGGACGCATGAAACTGGATAGGCGACTGAATGTATTAATCTATCTCAATAAAGACTGGGATGAGGAATGGGGCGGGAATTTGGAATTATGGGACAAGACAATGGAAGAACGGGTTGTTCGAATAAATCCAGTATTCAATCGGGCGGTGATATTTGAAACTTCTGATATTTCTTATCACGGGCACCCGGATCCGCTGGATTGTCCGGAAAGCGTGGTAAGGCGTTCGCTCGCAACCTACTACTATACTAACGCTCGACCTACGCAGGAAGGGAAGCAACAAAGGCGAAAGACAACCGACTACAAAGAACGTCCGAGCGAGTCGTTTGAGCGTTAAAAATATATTTTTTCTTTTGCGAGTTCGATCCGAGCTCCGTGAGTTCCGAGTTGTCCACTATAGGAAGCTTACGGGGCGACTCTACGAATTTTCGGCTTGCCGGATTTCAACGGGCATGCTGTGGCGTCGTTTCAAGTGAATTGTTCAGGGTGCACGGTATTCGAATGTAAGGTCTGAAAATGGACAGGGTCAGCCGCGCTCCCAAACCGCGTAAATACGATTGCCGGCATCCCAAGCCGCTTGACTCACGCGATAGCCGTTTTCGGCCGCAAGGCGATCGTGGTCTTTGAAGGTCCATGGGTAGACGACGATCGATTCAAATTCGCTGTTGCTGTGGTCGTGAAGCCCGGGATTGCAGCGCCAGTAAATGCGACTAACAGGTTTCAAGTGGGAGGCGACCTTACGGATCTGACCACGAATATCTTCTCTCGACCCGAAGTTAATGCTTCCGAGACAGAAAGCGATATCAAACAGTTGCTCGCTCTGAAAAGTCTCGATACTTACCTGGTAATCGGCCTTGGGGTTGGCTGGATCGATGCCTGTCACATCGAGCCGATCCTTGAACGGGTTGCTGCCGCAGCCGACATCGAGAACCGTTTCACCCGGTTTGACCTGTCCGACGAGCGCCCACCCGGTATACGTGTATTTGTCCAGGCTGCGGTCGCGTTCCAGCCACGTTGTGGAGAAATACCGGTTCAGTTTTTCCTGTTCACTCGAGTTCATGGTTGCTTAGACTACGGAGGGTTCAAACAGAGGATCGCGCGGAGTCATTCAGTCTATAAGTACGACATGGTGTTCATCATTGGGAGACGTTAGAATCTCTGGCGTACGAGTTCAGCGCCAGGACTGGACCACTCTTCGACGCAGGTTATGACCACGATCACACTTCCCAAGTTTGTTTTCTTCACGGGTGCCCCGGGCAGCAAGTGGAGCGGCATCTCCCAGGTTCTCGAGCAGCATCCGGATATCGACACATCGGACCGAACCCCGGAGCGGGAGTACCTGCATTCCGAGTACTCGGGTCACGTTGGTGCGTATTTCGGTCCCGGAATGGAGCTGGAAGCGCGCCTCGATGCCGACTACCTGCTTGACGCCTGGGGAGAACCGGTTAATCATCGGTCGAGTCGAATCGTAAAGAGTCACCATTGGGCATACATGCTGGAAGAGATTTCCCGTAAGTTTCCACATGATTGGATCGCGCTGGTTTGGCGCGAGAACGGCACGTGTAACGACTGGTGGCACCGGGCAGGCGGGTTTGAAATCAAGTACCCGTCATACTCGTGGTATGAAAACGATGCAAAGATGAACCGGGAGATCGCACTCCAGAATGATGCGATTCGGAAATTTGCCGAGCGTAAAAATCTCCAATGGTCCCTCTTCGACACCCGTTGGGTGAGTGAGAAATTCGGGTTTGAGCCAGACATGAAGATCTCCTATCAGGACGTCTATGTTACCTTGTGGCGAGGTACTTGACCGATTCTCCTGGGACCCCTGAACCGGTCGCCGACGACAGCGCGAATTCAGGTTTCAATTCACCAACGATTCCTTGAACACGCTATCCAGGCCGAATACGCTTCGATTCCATTCAATCAAAGTCGTCAGCGAGTTGCGTGTCGTGAGCCCTTTCAGAATAGCCACCACTTTGTCGCCGTCGTCACCCACGATCCATTCGTATTTCCCGACTTTCTCATGGAAGACCTTGGTGCTTTCCGGATCATTGATCATCTCCGTCATGGCGCGGCGTAATCTTTCGGTATTCGGATTGCCCTTGCGTACCCAGATTGCTTTCTGCAGCGCATCGCGATAACTCTTGACGAGTTTATAGGCGTCGTAGAGTTCGCCAGACGGGGCAACGCCCCAAGTCCTTTCGAACACCTTCTCGAACTGCAGACCCGGAAAATTCGGGTCGTCGACGTGGTTGCCGCTGTCCTTGTCGAGAAGGCCGTGCGTAAACCAGGTTTCGACATTGCCCTCCTCGATCAGTGGTTGCACATGTTTTTTGTACGCCGCCGGATTCTCGCGCGTCACAGTCAGTTCCTTTCGCAGAAAGGCAAGTCGCCGCTCGCCGCTTGACATGCCGTTCACCCAGAGGACTTCCTCGTCGAAGCATTGCTTGTAGGCTTCCACGGATTTGTCCGGACCGCACGTCAACAGTGCCAAGGCGATTCCGTCCGGTACGTTCCCGCTGCCCGCGGCGAACGATATCTTCTCCATATCGCGCCATTTGCCCAGGACTATCGTCAGGTTCATCATCCCGATGCTACTGTAGTTGGAGTAATCGTAGTCGACTTTCTCTTGCAGGAAGCTGACTCCGTTCCCGCCGTGGGACACCATCATGATGTCATCGTCGAACTGCAGTTCATTCTGGAATTCATTAAACCCGGGAATGTCGCGTGCGCCGGCGATGTGTCTTAATGTGATCGACTCGCCCAGTTTCTTCGAGAGTTCCTTGGCGACGATCTGCGCCCAGACGCTGGTTCCGCCACCGGGTTTTTGCGGGATGACCATGGTGAAATCGGCTTGGGCCGAGCTTGCCCCAAACGCAAGCATCGCAAGTGCGCATAACGTGGACGGCAGCTTTGACGAACGTTTAGACAAAATCGATTCTTTCATTTCTGGTGACACCATAATAGAGCAGGAAAAGCGTAATTGCGGAGATAACAAGGAAACCCGGGCGTTGAATCACATCGGTGGCTGAGTACAGAGTATAGGTTTGCAAGCTCAGGGTTTCTACTTTATAGCTGAGAATATAGGCAACGAGAAGGCTCGGCCGACTGAAACGATAATGCTTGCACAACATGCCGAGGACGCTGGCTATCGCCAGCATCGCGTAGTCCTCCCAGCCTCCCGTGTATTGCACGCACGCCCAGACAATGATTGCGAACACGACCATTGAGTAGTATTTGAATGGAATAGCCGTCAACAATTCCAGGTAACGATTAATAAAGAGGCAAATGAACATCACCAGTACGCTGGCGGCCAGAAAGCCGAAAGCCATGGCTGCGAAAAACTCGCGATCTTCGAGAAGGTAGATTGATCCCATCTCTATATTCAGGTATGAAAAGAGTCCCATGAGGACCGCTGCGAACGGCGCGCCTGGAATACCGAACAGCACGGTCGGGATCATCGAGGTAGCCTTTTGTGCATTGTTCGCGCCTTCGGGCCCGATGACACCTTTGATGTTACCGTGACCAAATTGCTCACCGCGGTTAGCAGCCACCGCGTGGCTGTACGACAACCAGTCCGCAATGGCGCCGCCGAGTCCTGGAAGGGCTCCAATTATCGCGCCGATAGCACCACCGCGCATCGCCAGCCATCGGTTATGCCATACCGCCTTCAAGCCGTCGCGTGTCTGGTTTCGATAGGAATCCGAAGGGATGAACAGATTGTTCTTGCGGCGAATGCCTTCGATGAGTTCGGGCACCGCGAACAATCCGGCTACCAGGGGCACGAGTTGTACGCCGTCCGCGAGGTAGAACCAGCCGAAGGTGAAACGGCTCGAGGCAGTCACGGGGTCGGTTCCGATGCTCCCGATGAACAGCCCGAGCAGGATAGCCAGAACACTGCGAATTTTGTGTCGGCTGACCAGCAACGAAACCGATACCAGCGCAAGAATCGTCAATGCCCAGAGTTCTGGAACGCCAAAGTAGAGCACAATCTGGCTGTAGTACGGCAGAAAAAGGAACACTAAACAGCCCCAGAAAACACCGCTAAGCGTACTTGTGAAAATAGCTGCGGAGAGTGCGTAGATTGCGCGACCCTGACGCGAGAGAGGGTAGCCGTCGACAATCGACGCTGCGGCCGAGTTCGCGCCTGGAATACCAAGTAAGATGCTGCTGTAGGTATCGCAGGTCGTGCTCCCGGCGACTGCAGCCATGCAAAAGACCACTCCCAGGTACGGCGTGCTATCGAAGTAGGATATGAAGGAGAAAATAGCGAGTAAACCGGTGGTCGCGCCGACTGCTGGTACGATGCCTATGATGACCCCGTATATAGAGCCGGCAATCATCCAGAGTAGATACTCGGCCATGGAGAACTTATGCGTAGTTGGTTACGGACGGCCCAGTGTAAATTCTATCCGTTTGTGAACTGGATGAGGCAATCCCGATCACGCCGGCTGGGATGAAAAATAGATCTGTGGATCCCGTTAGTGTAGTAGCGACGTCGGCGCCTTTTTACCAGAAAGCTTTCCATACGACAAGCGCGAGCGAATGCACGGCGCCGCGGCTCGAATTGGGAGCTGTTCGATTCCGATGTCGGTGTTCTTGGGCGGGGCAAAGGTCCAGCAATCTTTAAATGGAAGTTGGACAAGTTGTCTGACATGGATCAAGGTCAGATAGTTTGCATGTGCATGCGAATACCGTAATCTTGTAAGTATGCCCTGTATACCGAATTAAACGACCGGTTATTACTGATATCCACAAGCAGAAAATTATTCATGACGAAAATTGAGTTCATCGACGGTCCTCTATGGTATTTCTCCGTGATGGTGTTCGTGGTAGGCGTCGCCTGGCGCTTGTTTAGTATCTTCCGGGCCGGAGTAAGGATGGACTACAGCACTGCACGCACCCCCTCAGGGATGGGTGCGATGTCAACAGTGTTTTCCAGGTTTCTGCCGCATCGTGAAATGCGTGCGCGGTCTGGGATCCAGTTTTTTTGGGGATACGTGTTTCATGTCAGCCTGTTTGTACTGCTGCTATTCGGCAGACCCCATGTGGAATTTTACGAAGCGCGCATACTCGGGTTCGGATGGGCGACCTTGCCAGACTGGGTCTTTCTTATTATTTCTGAACTGGCGTTTGCGGGTATTTTGGTGCTTTTACTCTACCGTGCTATGGAACCGGTGACGCGCTTGTTATCATCCCGGGGCGACTATTTCGGATCCATTCTGATTATTGCCGTGATACTGAGTGGTTGCATGTCATTCGGAGAGAGCCAGGAGCCATTGCGCGCTGTGCACTTGTTTTTAGCCGAGGTGTTGCTTGTCTACTTCCCGTTCGGTAGCCTGATGCATGCTTTCTTGTTCGTGCCGAGCCGGGCGTTTACCGGCATCTTCTTCCGGCGGCGCGGCGTTTCTGCCTGAGAGAGGAATGCTCATGACGAAGGTCTTACCCGACGATTCCCTACAGCGTGGCATCGATACCCTGAAGTCTCAGATAGATGCCAAGGTGGTTTCATACCTCTCAAGTTGCGTGCATTGTGGTGTGTGCGCAGACGCCTGTTTGTTCTATACCGAGACCGGTGACCCACGATACACGCCCATCTACAAAACCGAGCCAATGCGTAAGGTTCTGAGGCAGGAGTACAGCTTCTGGGGCAAGCTCGGGTATAAGCTGGGATTCCTCCAGCCGATGAGAGAATCTGATTTGAAGGACTGGGAAGAACTGGTCTACGACGGTTGTACCATGTGCAGTCGCTGTAGCATGGTGTGTCCAATTGGTATCGATATCGCCTACGTGATCCGCAAGGTTAAGGAGGGTCTTGCCGCTGCCGGATATTCACCTGACGACCTTAAGTCCGCGGCCACGCGTGCGGTCGAGATAGGTAGTCCGATGGGCGTTACTCTGACTACCCTCCAGGCCACAATTCGGGCCCAGGAAAAGGAGGCAGGTGTGTCTATCCCTATGGATGTGGAGGGTGCCGACTACCTGTGCCTGTTTTCCTCCGGAGAGATCGTTGGCTTCCCAGAGTTCATCGGTTCCATATCACGTGTTTTCAAGCAGGCCGATCTAACCTGGACTATCAGCAGTGACTACTTCGAGGCGACCAATACCGGTATTCAGATCGGTAGCACGCCAATAGCCCATCAGCTTATCGAGCGTGTCGTCGCCGCTGCCGAAAAGCTCGGAGTAAAGACCGTCATCATGCCTGAATGCGGCCATGCCTATAGCACGATGCGTTGGGACGCGCCGAATATATTAGGTCGTAAGCTGCCGTTCAATGTTGTGCATATCCTCGAATTACTTGAAAATTTGCACACGCAGGGCAGGATTCAATTTAAGGGCGGAACCGACGCCCGGCTTACCTATCACGACCCGTGTAACATCAGCAGGCGTGGTGGAGTAGTCGACCAACCGCGCAGCTTGCTCGGTAGCATCGCGCCCAATTTTGTCGAAATGAAGGAGCATGGTGCTATGAATTGGTGCTGCGGTGGTGGTGGCGGTGTCAGCGCCAACAGCCGCGCGGACGCGTTGCGGCGAAAGGTATTTGCTGTCAAGAAACGTCAGCTCGACGCACTCGGTGTGGATACACTGGTGACAGCATGCTCGAACTGTCGAAACATGCTGGAGGACGGTCTGGAGGACAACGAGATGGAAATCGAACTTATAGGTCTTACGGAGTTGGTGGCCGAGTTTCTCGTGGAAGACCAAGACACCCTGCGTGCGAACTGAGGGTCATCGGGGCAAGGAGTGTTATCTGTTTGCGCGGTCATTGCAACCTGGCGCCACGCCTACATTGTGACATATCGGCATTCGACATTAGGATTCCAAATCCCGTTTGAAGTGACAGAAAAATTTCCACAACAACCTACAACCTTTGCGAACCGAACTAGAAATAGTGATAGTATTTCTGGGGGCAGGTCAAGAGGTATTAACGGCCCCATATCAACCTATGATTCTCCAGCTTTTCACAGGTTATCCGATTGTTAAAGATGTGATAAAGAGTGAACTGGTTTAAGTTTCAGTACGAATATAACACTAGAAGTCTGGGAAGCGATTCATGGTTGATGACTCACGCAGGGCGGCAATTCGCGATAAGTATCTCGCGGAAGCAGTCGAAAAATTACAGATTAAAAAAATTCAGCGGCATATCTTTTTGTGCTGTGACCAGACCAAGCCAAAATGTTCACTTCGAGAGAAGAGTCTTGAGTCCTGGAATTATTTAAAAACCCGACTCAAGGAGCTGGGTCTGGTAGATCAGGGTGTGGTCTTTCGAACCAAGGCAAACTGTCTGCAAATATGTACACAAGGGCCAATCGCAGTAGTTTATCCTGAAGGTGTCTGGTATCGAACATGTACACCAGAAGTTCTGGAGAGAATTATTCAAGAACATCTGATTGGGGGCCAGCCAGTGAAAGAATTTGTATTCACAACACACCCTCTGCCATCTGAAAGCAGGATCGAAGTTGTTGAAAAAGAGAGAGTATAGGTAGCGATCTGACCTGTTTTCGAGACTGTTATCAGACGATCATGTGTGATGTTCCATTGCACGCAGGTCCTGGATGTCAGTGATGATTATTTTGCGATTACCGATCGTAATATACCCGGCGCTTTTAAGACTGTTGAGTGCGCCATTTAAAAATTAAAGTGCATTGCAGGCATTACGAAAGGAACTGGTGATGCTGATCAGGTAATCTACTTTCCTCAACTGGTGGTCTCGGTAAAGCCTTCACGTGAATTAGACTATTGTTCCGCAGGAGAGTTCGAATTCAGGCAAGCAACCAACTACCATATCAAGTCGTCCGGGACCTGGTAGTCAGCATACGGATCCCCATCGATTGGACTACTTGTCGGGGTGCCGGCGATCGATATAACGATCGATGCATCGCGCGCTTTTATTTTTTCTGATATCTCAATCGAAACCAGTTCGTACTCGCCTCTGGCCTTTACAATAGCGAGTCGATCCGCGGAAAGTTGTTTCCGCATCGAGTCGGTTACAAGAATACTGCGCACCTTGTTATTGTGGATAAATTGATAGGTGTGATCCGCATTCGTCCGATCCAGCTTATTCTTGTTTATCAAGTCCAGTGCCTGGGCAACTTTCGCTTTTCGTTCACTATCTTCCTTTCTTTGAAGATTTAGTTGACGATCACGCTCTGCTTTGTCCCTTGCGCCTTGTTGTGCACGAATTTTGTTCTCATCGATTGGCGTGTTCGTTTTCTTTCCGCTGGATTTGTTTTTCTTACGCTGTTCTTTCCTGACATTTTGAATCTGCTTGTTATCGACCAGACCGGCTTTCAGTAGTTGATCCTGTAAAGATTTTGACATGGTAGTAAGCGCTCGCTTAACAACGTGGTTTATACGCCGACTCAAACTGGAATCATATATTTATTCGGCAAAAGTCGAACGATATTGATCAGATTATTATCTGGTGAATTTCAAGAAATATTCGTAGCAAATAGTAATGAATTTCAGATAAAACAGCAAAAAACATCTTCGAAATTTCTGGAATATATACGAAGATTCATGACTCGCTAGAAATAGTGAACTAGCAATTACAGGTCATATATGGGATCCAGAGTGTTTATTACTGATTTCAAAAGTAAGAACTGAAATACTCAGGTTCACCTCAGCGACATTATTCAACTTCCGGTCGGACATCAATGTCATTTCGTCTGAAAGAATGATACTGATATAGACATGAATCGATACGGTAGTCTAGTCTGTCTAGTGACAAAGACGGTCAACCTGGTGGCATTTGTGCAATGACCTGGCCGTTTGTCAAAGTTTTGTACAACTATTAATGGCAATGGAGTGAAATGATGAAAAGTAATAAATCTGGTCCCGATCCTTATCTTGCCGATCATGGTGATGAACTGGTTGCAGTTACTCCTGGTGAAAAAGGTGAAATCATCAAGATCACGGAACGTGGCGCAATAAAGGAGTTACGAGAACTCATTGCCACGCGTAGGGAGATTGGCAGGAAGATTAGCAGTAAGCTGGCTGATCACGGAATGATCTCGGCTGCCAGTATTGATGCAACGCATGTAGATAAAGGCCCTGATTGATTGTTCGACGCTTTGATCGGATCAGAAGCTGACAATAAGTGAACATGTTACATGTCGTGATTCGAAGTATTGTCGGATTTTATAATAACTAAAAAGTTTGCGATGGAACTTTGTCCGATCTTTATTCACGAACAGTGAACCACGCCTGTACAGCGTTGGATCTTGGGGGAACTGTTCGTGATGTCGAGCCTGGAGAAACGCTTCGTATGGCGGAAGCAGTTGGTGCTGAACTTGGTGTCACCAGGCTCGCCAATGTAACAGGCATGGATAATGTAGGTGTGCCTGTATGGGTTGCGATTCGACCGCTTTCTTACTCGCTTACCGTATCCCAAGGAAAAGGTCTTACGAACGACCTTGCCAAAGTATCTGCTCTAATGGAATCTATTGAGCTGGCTCATGCTGAACAGTTCGAGAGTTTGGGTCCGTACAAATCATTTGCAGCATACATAAATGATAATCGCTACATGCCTCCACACCAGCTACCGCTTCGGGCCGGAGTCGAATTAGCGGATGTGTCCGATGTTAATTGGATTCAATGCCGAACACTTGATGGTTGTACTGAGAGATACATTCCCAGTGACCTCTTTCGGCTGGATTTTCGTTTCGGCGATAATAAAGGTCCGTTTCTTGGGACTTCGAATGGACTTGCGTCCGGGAACAGTTTTGAAGAAGCGGTATTGCATGGCGTTTGTGAAGTCATAGAAAGAGATCAAGTTAGCTTTTCAATTGTTGGAAACAGCCTCGGAGGCGATTCATTTAACACGGAACTTGATGTGCATTTACTCGCTGATCCAGATCTTCAGTGGTTGTGTGAGAAGATCGAAACGGCTGGTCTGTTACTAAGAGTCTGGTATGCGACGACCAATATCGATATTCCAACATTTATCGCACTGGTTCACGGGCCCGATCAAGAATCGCTGTATCCAATTCGCGCCAAAGGGTTTGGAAGTCACCCGCTAAAAAAAATTGCACTCTGCAGGGCGATAACAGAGGCTTTGCAAAGCAGGTTGACATATATCTCCGGATCTCGTGATGACCGCTTGTGGAAAAGTTATTCAGAATCAAGATCAAGAAATGTTTCTGACGAGTTTATTACTCCTTCCAGTGTATCGCTCACTAATTTCAATAATGTTCCCGAGTATCAGGGAGAGATTGATGTTCGCACCATGCTCGACTGGGTACTGGAGAAAAATAAAAATGCTGGTCTTGAGGATGCGCTAATTGTTGATTTAACCAGAAATGATTTTAAACTGCCTGTCGTGTGGGTATTTATTCCTGAGTTGGAACACTATGGTCTTCAGCCGGACTATATACCGGGGCGGCGGATGAGTGAATTTATTAAAAAGATTCCTGTGCTCCAATGAAGAGTTGCGTATTTGCTGGGCCAACTCTCTACCAACGTGAAACATATGGATTGTCTGTATTGCCACCGGCACGGCTTGGTTCAGCTTTCTGGGCATGGCGAAATGGTTATCACAGAATCGCGATAGTTGATGGCTACTTCGGCTCCATACCTTCCATTTGGCACAAAGAACTCCTGTATGTCATATCGCAAGGTGTCCAGGTATGGGGTGCGGGTAGCATCGGTGCTCTTAGAGCCGCTGAGTTATGGAAGTACGGAATGGGTGGCGTGGGCAAGATTTGGCGGCTGTATAAAAAAGGTGTCATTACCGATGATGATGAAGTATGTGTCACACATGCACCTCAATATATGGACTACCAACCACTAACCGAAGCCTTGGTGAATGTACGCTTGTCGGTGCGTGCACTACGTCGATATGGAATGATCACAGTGCAACAGGAATCAATTCTGATTGAAACATTTAAGAATCTGCATTTTTCTGAGAGATCTAATAGAAATCTTCGCCTGTGTTTTAGTCGAGTCCTTGGATCAAATACTCATTTAAAGGTGTGGAAAGTCTATTCACGCATATCGAGGGATCAGAAGGGTATGGATGCAGATAGCCTCGTACGTGGTTTGGCGAATGAATCTTTGCCATCGATGCCGAAGCAGGATTGGGTCTTTCCCGAAACTCTGCATTGGAGAAGGCAATTTGTTGAGAGACTTGGTGATCTTCCAGACGGCGACAAGGATCCATTCTTTTGACAACTACTGATAAGTCAATATTCAAATCACATGTATCAGGAAATCTGTAAGCCAACTGACAATTACTATACTCACCTGAAGAAACTTTTTCAGGCACGTAGATATGATGACATGCTTTCACTGGTAACGGGCATAACTCCCACAAGCCCGTACTACACGATTTCCAAGGCATGGGAAATAGTTACTACAGGCAAAATATCTGATTCATCAGGCCTCGGTGAATTAATTGACTACGATAGGGATATCATGGTGTTTGATACAGGCCAGGGAGAAATTCTCTCCAAGCGCGATGATCTGGATAATGAGACCAGACGTATCTGGCACTCGATGGAATGTATCAAACCGGATTCCAGAATGCCGTATCGAAAGGGCAAGAAAACCAGGGATATATTCGAAGATGAGAGTTTTAATACGGAAACGATCTTTGAAGTATTCTCCACATGCTTTGCAGCATTTGTTTGTCATATTCGTCAGGATGCAGTGTTAAGGTCCAGTAAGAATGCCTATCTGCAAGGATGGCAGAATGTTGTTGCTCCAACGGGTTCTTTAGGTGCCCACTTTCATCCAGGTGCCTGGATAAGCCTCGTGTATTATCCCCCAAGAGATGGAATCGTTAAGAACAATAATAGTAGTATCGTATTCGGATGTTATCCAGAAGAAATGGGTGGTGGTGATGGAATAATGAAGCTGGAAGTTGAGGCAAAGGTAGGGCGCATCATAGTATTTCCAGCCTTCATGGGACACGCTGTTCGTGAACAAAACGCAAATGCATCAAGGGTCAGTTTGGCTGCGGATATTCGCTTTGCTTATACACAGCAAGATCTCACAGAGCATGCAGTGTTGCACACCTCCTGAAATATAGTATCCCGTAAGCTCTGGTTACCGAATAAAGCGGGTTCAGATTGCATTACTGTCAGGCTCGCCATCTGTCATAAAAGACGATTCAATCGAATAGAATCGGCAAACAGTAGCTGAGTCCCTTACGAAAACAAAATTAGGGTAATCTGGCGCATTGGCTTGTCGCAACATAGGTGAATTATCATGTCAAAATCTATTCAACAGCCGGAATATACTGAAGGCGATATCAATCTTTCGCCTCGCAGGCAAGAATGGACGAAGCAGAACATTGGAGAGGAAACCACACAATTATTGGATGAGGATACGAAGTATTTTCTGCGCCAATCCTTGTCTACTCCGTGTTTGAATGCGATACGGGGGAGCAAGGGAATTTACCTGGAGGATTTCCAAGGCCGGATGATCATGGATTTCCATGGAAACAGCGTTCATCAGGTAGGTCATGGACATCCCCGTGTTATTGAAGCTATAAAAAAACAACTCGATCAGATTCCATTTTGTCCACGACGTTACACTAATCAGATAGCAGTGGATCTGGCAAAGCGCCTGATTGACCTTGCTCCTGATGGTCTTAACAAGGTGTTGTTTTCTCCAGGTGGTACTTCAGCAATAGGCATGGCACTGAAGCTTGCCCGTTACGCGACCAATCGTTACAAAACCATATCGATGTGGGACAGTTTTCATGGCGCATCACTGGATGCAATATCAATTGGCGGCGAGGCGCTGTTTCGTAAAGATATTGGGCCATTGTTACCGGGTTGCGAACACATACCACCGCCAATTCAGGGAAAGTGTCATTTCAACTGTAAAGACGAGGAGCATACCGGCTGTACTGACTACCTGGAATATTTGCTGAGCATGCATGGCGATGTCGCGGCAATCATTGCTGAACCTATGCGGTGGACAACCGTCGAATTGCCGCCACTTGGATATTGGAAACGTGTTAGGGAGATATGCGATCGACACGGTGTGTTACTGATCTTTGATGAAATACCATCGGCACTAGGGCGAACCGGAAAGATGTTTGTTTGCGAACATTTTGATGTCGTGCCGGACATATTGGTGATTGGTAAAGGACTTGGCGGAGGTGTATTCCCAATGGCTGCCATGATTGCAAAGGAGGAACTGGATATTGTTGGCGACCGTGCTCTCGGCCACTATACTCATGAAAAAAGCTCGGTAGGTTGTGCAGCCGCCCTGGCTACCATCGATAGTATTCTCGAAGATGGTTTGATCGAGGCCGCGATAAACTTGGGTAATTATGCACTTGCACGCCTCTCGGAAATGCAGACGCGTCTGCCACTTATCCATGATGTGCGTGGTCTTGGATTACATATTGGAATTGAGCTACGCCGAGACGGAATATCCGCTAACGATGAGGCCGACGCAGTACTTTATCATTCCCTGTCTCGAGGACTTAGTTACAAGGTAGGTGGTGGTTGTGTGTTAACCCTGTGTCCACCAATGACAATTACACAGGATGAGCTTGACCGTGCCTTGAAAATTGTTGAAGAGGGTATCGTTTCAGTTAACTAATATAATCTTCTGTTCATGAAGTGGTGAGAATTAATGGAGTACAAAGATTATTACGCGATCATGGGCGTCGGTCGTGATGCCACGCAAGATGAAATCAAACGATCCTATCGTAAGCTTGCACGGAAATACCATCCGGATGTCAGCAAGGAATCTGACGCAGATGAGAAGTTCAAGGAGGTTGGTGAAGCCTATGAAGTTCTTAAAGATCCGGAAAAACGCGCCGCATATGATCAATTGGGTATGCAGTGGAAAGCAGGACAGGAGTTTCATCCACCACCGAATTGGGACGAAGGATTCGAATTTCGCGGTGGAGGCTACACAGCGGGCGATTCTGGTGGTCATAGTGATTTTTTCGAAGAGCTATTCGGTCATGGTCAGGCGCGTCAGGGTCGGTCGAGTGGCCACAGGGGCTTCCGGATGCGCGGGGAAGATCACCATGCCAAAGTACGGATTGATCTCGAAGATAACTTTAACGGTGCGACACGATCGATATCACTACGAATGCCGGAAGTAACGGACGACGGCCATGTGATAACTCGTGAGCGTACGCTGAGTGTGCGCATCCCCAAGGGTATCCGCGCGGGTCAGAGTATACGACTGGCGGGTCAGGGCGGTCCCGGGTTCGGAGGAGGAGAGACGGGTGATCTGTACCTTGAGGTGGAGTTTAATAACCACCCGCTTTATCGAATCGATGGGGCGGATATTTATCTCGACCTGCCTGTTACGCCCTGGGAAGCGGCACTTGGCGCAAGTGTTCAAGCACCAACTCCATCAGGAATAATCGATTTAAAAATTCCACCTAACTCGAAACAGGGACGTAAGCTGAGAGTCAAGGGACGCGGCTTGGCAGGCAAACGGCCTGGTGATTTATATGTGGTTTTAAATGTAAACCTACCGCCTGCAGATAACGATGCGGCAAAAGAACTATATAGGCAAATGGAAGACCAACTCGGATTCAACCCACGCGCAACTATGGGGGTATCCTGAACTTATGAAAGCTAAAGATTACTCGACAGCGTCAGTCGAACTTATTGATGAACAAACAACATTCACGCTTGCCGAATTGTGTCGTTGCTGTTCCGTTGAAGCAGAACTCATCGAGGCCCTGGTAGAGCAGGGTATCATTGAGCCAATCGGTAAACGCGGCAGGCATTGGTATTTTCCTTCCAGCAGCCTGCGACGCACACGTATCACCATACGACTGCAAAATGATCTCGGCGTTAACCTTTCTGGAGCCGCTCTTGCGCTTGACCTGCTTGAACGTATCGAGGAACTCGATGCACGCTTGCGAGTCATGCAAAGTGATCGCTCAAGTTGATGATATCTTCACGCTGAGGGTCAGAATATGTTTAAAGAACGCCTGATAAGGACTACTTTGCCGATCGATAGCATCTGGCGGTGAGTAGTACAATTTCATCACGATGAAAATCGTAACTTACAATATTCAGTTTTCGAGAGGGAAAGATGATCGTTATGATCTTCAACGAATTGCTGACACGGTAACCACTGCAGATATCATCGCACTCCAGGAAGTAGAAAGATTCTGGCCACGGAGTGGAATGCAGGACCAACCCGCATTACTGTCTGCCCTGTTACCACAATACTATTGGATTTACGCCCCCGTATTCGATGTATATGCAGGCGGGTCGCCCATTCAGAATAAACGACGACAATTCGGCAATATGCTGCTGAGTAAATATCCTGTTCTGTCGTCACGCTTTGTAGTCTTGCCCAAGCATCATTATCCTGAAGAATTTAATATGTATCAGGGAGCTCAAGAGTGCGTAATTGAAACACCCGTTGGTGTTCTGTCACTATGGAACGTTCATCTTGGATATTTAGATAGCGAAGAGCGATTGGAACAACTCGTCTATCTGATGGGAGTAGTGACAAGACTTTCTAAAGAACTGGGTGCCTGGTCAGGGCCAGGTGACTTACAGGGCAATGACTGGAGTTGTGGCATGGTATCGCCTCCAGATATCGACCACATAATTTGGTGCGGAGATTTCAATAGTGAGCCGGACTCCCCTGAGTACCAATTTATTCTTGCTAGTGATTTTGAAGACGCCGCCATGCGTTGCGATGCGATGTCGGATGACTTCACACATATGAGCCTCGACACGGATCCTCCACTACGCAGGCGACTGGATTATTGCTTTATACAAAAGGGGTTGTCTGACCGCGTTTCCAATTACCGGGTTGATCGAGAAGCAATTGGCTCTGACCATCAGCCGGTATGGGTGGAGTTTTCAACAAATTAGAACCTGTCTCACAATAGCTGCAACCCACCATGCGGTGTTAAATGCTCGCTCAAATGCTCATTTATCCATGCAAACTGTGCGTTTACGCTCCCATTTACCTTATCTTGGCGGCCTTGCTCATTTTGAGACAGGTTCTAAAGCGTCGAACAATCTACTCTACTGTAATGGTGATCTTCTCAGACACTACAGGCGGGTTATGGGGTATATGTGAAAAGTCTCCAAGGAGTAGCTGCAAGGTGTGTTCGCCAGGTGTAAGTTCCACAGACGTTTCCGTTTGACCACCACCAAAGTGACGATAGTTCTCGTCGCTCGGGATGGGTTGGTCAAGATCAGGTAAATCAGCATCGATAATCAGGTGATGATGCCCGGTATTGTCCTTCTGAGTCCCGGCTGGAGCGACGCCCATTCCAGACAGGCCGAATCGAACAGTAACCGGACTCGAAACAGTAGCACCATTTACAGGAGTGATTATGTACAGGCTGACGCCTGCGGGCGCTGGAGTTGTACCAGCAAGCGTAACGGACGGGATGATTAATAATGCGAGATAAATAACCAGTTTTTTCATCGTCTAACTCCTTTAATAGATGATTGGTGGTAGCTGCCGTACGATCAGTACAGCGTGGATATACCGTACCTATGTCCACCATATTTGGTCAAGACTGTATGCAAAAAAAAGTGACAGTCGAGCGGTATGACTATTACGCATCAGTTCAATTGCCAGTCACACTTAAACGCGAGCGAGATATACGGTTTGTGTGAACGGACGGTCCTGAAGCGGATTGTGAAACGTCACTGGCGTCGCCCACGCACTAGTAAAAACACTAGCCAGTCGATCAGTGAATGTTGCATCGGGTTTGTCATTGGACCAGAGGCCGAATACACCATTCGGTCGCAGGTGAGCAGATAGAGCACGCAACCCGTCAGGTCGGTAGAAACTTTCGCTTCGCTCATCAAGCAGAGCTTCGGGGGAGTGATCGATATCGAGCAGAATAGCGTCGAATTTTCTATCAGGTGTGTTCGGGTCAAAGCCGGTACTTGTGTTTGACAAGGCAAAGAAATCGCCTTGCACAATCCTGCAACGCGGATCGCTGGTTAACCCGACTCCCAGCGGGAGTAATCCGCGCTTATGCCAGTCAATCACCGGCTCAAGCATCTCTACGACAATCAACGACCTGACATCGTTATGTTCAAGAACTGCACGTGCGGTATAACCGAGGCCGAGTCCTCCAACGAGAACATCCAGTTGGTTGCCAACCAGTGGCTCGAGTCCCAACTGAGCCAGCGCGATTTCAGATACAGTGAACAAGCTCGACATCAAAAATTCATCGCCGAGCTTTATCTCAAGCACATCCACATCAATTTTCAACTCGCGTCGACGCCGCAAGCTGATATCGCCAATTGATGTTGATTGACAATCCAGTTCTTCGAATAACTCGTCCATGTGAAAGAACAAGCCTACTAAGGGTTTTCTCGAACCAACTGCAAATAAATTGATGTCGCCGCCATGATCAAGTCATGGTCCGGGTTTTCCTGGCAATAGAGATCGAGTCTGTCTTTCAGGTCGTTGTTGGAAATTTTTACGGGCGCTTTTTTAGTCACGCTGATTCCACGAGCCACATTCATTCCTGTGAGGAATCCACGGGTCCACTGCCAAACATTTCCAGGAACAGGCCGACTCATGTTTTGTTCTTTTGCAATATCGAGCATTGCCTGGCAGCTTTGTGATCCAAAGCCTCCGGCTGAGTAGTCCGCATCTGCGATTGAGATAAAACTGATTACCGTAACAAGAATAACTGAGAATGCTGTTATTCGTAGTGACATTCGATGCGATGCTTTTGAAATCATATTTATGAAAACCCCATTTTTCACTTGAAGGTTTACTATAGCTTATAACATCCTGTTTTTTGCTCCGATATTTGTTTGTCGAGACAATTCGGAATATGTATGACTTGGTTTTGAACTAATCGTTAGGTGTTGCTCATAACTATCGAGAACCTGTTGGGCTTCTCCCTGCATACAAATTGCACCATTCTCAAGCCATAAAACACGGTCACATAATCGAGCTATCTGAGTGCTGGTATGAGATACTAGCACTACGGTCTGATTTGATCGAATTTTCTCCGATAATGCATTTTCCGCTTTAATCCTGAATGCTGCATCACCCACGCCCAACGCCTCATCGATCAGTAATACATCCGGTTTCATGGTAATTGCGATCGCAAATCCGAGACGCATTCGCATGCCAGAGGAGTAGATCCGAACAGGCTGCTGTATAAATTCGCCAAGTTCTGAAAAATCAACAATACTCTCATAGTTGCGTGTTATGTCCTCCTTGCTTAAGCCCAGAAGAGTAGCACTTAACAAGATATTATCCCTACCGGACAATTCGGGATCAAATCCCACAGCAAGCGATAGGATAGAAACACGGGCACCATGTCGTTCAATACTTCCGCTATCCGGTGTAAATACGCCAGCGATCAGTCGTAACAAAGTCGACTTGCCACAACCGTTACGACCAATAAGGCCCAGAGTTTCACCTTGTGATATATCGATATTTATCGAATTCAGTATCTGATTGGTGTGGTGCTTGAATAGACCATTGCGTATCGTGAAACTTAGCGACACATCGGAGAGTCTGATGATGGGCGTTTGCATAAGTTACTGCATCACAAAACGTGAGTATTTTCCATGATACTTACGTAGCAAGAGATGTGCTCCGTAAGCGATACATGAACAGATAACAAATATCGTCAATAGTCTACCGAAATCCGGTGGTTCACCATTTAGCAAAACTTGACGGTAGTTCTTGATAAGTGCTGCCATGGGGTTCAGGAGGAAGATCTCTTGATACTTGTTTTGTACTAATGCTTCATAGCTATAAAAAACACCTGAGCCGAATAACAATAATGTCATGCCAGTGGATATGATGAATCTGAAATCCGGAATAATCGGAACAATACACGCAGCAACAAGACCGCTCGCAATAATAAATGATCCCTGTACGACCGCAACAAAGGGAAGGTACAGCCAGTTAATGGTGGGGTGTATGCCATAAAGTACAAGGAATACTACAAGCAGGGTAAATACAAAAAACTGTTTAACGGAATCCTGAAAAATGACGACCAGAGGGAAAAACACCTTGGGCAAATCGATATGACTGATAAGGCTCTTGCCGGCAACGATTGAATTGCTTGAATTCATAACACTTCGCGAATACCAAAGATATGGAATCTGCCCACATAC
>BQJD01000040.1 GCA_021604525.1 marine bacterium B5-7
TCGTTGAGATCCGCTTCAGTCTTGATCGTCTTCGCTGCCGCCTGGGCTATCGCCTGAAGGTCTTTCTTGTTCATCGTCTGTCTATCCTCTCCCATTACCTGGGTTAATAATAGACAGTTACACAGTTTTTGTTACAGTCTCTCATCGGTTGTCGTTTGAGCATGGCTTGGTAATACCACTGAGTCCACAACGGGCTTCGTCCATTTTTCTGGAAACAACGTCGCCGTTGTTGCTGCAACACTGCCACCTGCAACGAGCGACTTGAGCAGCTTGCGGCGGCCGTTAGACAATTTTAGCTCTTCCGACATGTTCTTTACCTTTCATGTTCTTTACCTTTTATGTAGGTTGCCAAGATTAAACCGTACAACTGCCGACTAAGTCTAGTGGGCGGGTTTTCGAATGTATACCGCAGATGTACGAAAACGGTCACCGAGTAGGTAGACGATTTCCATGCACGACAGGTCATGACTCTTCTACTTACCTTATTTTCAGCCTCACTTTACTCAACAATTCGCCCCAATGAGTCAATCAGCGAATACTCGGTGCGGACATTAGCCTGATCTGCCAAATCAGCATGGACATATCGTTATCCAGGCGCAAACTACGGTTGGCCGACATTGGCTTGTCGGCCAACCGGTATATTTATCCAGTCAGCCTGGGCGACTACGGCTCGGCGGTAACTGGGTCAATCATTTTGCTTACACGGGTGACTACTGAGGCCGGGAAGCCACTACGCTCGGAATGTTCTTCGATTACCGACTCGTCACCTGCAAGATAAATGCAAAAGGTCTTATCTCTTGCAACATATGAGTGCTCCCACTGTATTTGCTTGTTCTCAGACTGCATGGCAGCTAATACATCGTTTGACTTATGAGCTGCAGAGGCAAGTGCTGCCCTGTCAGCGGACCCGATTTCAGGAATGGCTCGCTCAATCACAAATCTTGGCATGTTTGCATATGTGTATCTGATCGGACCTCAAATCACTACTGAGTCACCCTCAGACGCTCTCCCATACATAGCGTCACGCTATAAGTGATCGGTGGTTGCACATTCAGGATATGCTCATCACACCAATTTTCGTGTTACCTGGATTAAAGGCGGGTTATGTAAACGCATGTGCGTATTATTGGAGAACGGAATACTATTAAGTATTGCTTCAATCGGGATAATGTCAGTGACAACCGACAACGCATTCACCATCGGACGCTTGGCTCGCGCGGCATGTGTGAACGTCGAAACCATACGCTACTATCAGCGAAAGAGGTTGCTCACGGAACCAGGTAAGCCGGGGCAGGGATTTCGCATCTACTCTCAAGAACATTTGAGTCGTGTGCTATTCATAAAGAAAGCTCAGCAGCTCGGTTTCACGCTCTCGGAAATAGCACAGCTCCTGTCGCTATCCGATGGTGACTGTAGTGAGGTAAAAAATCTTGCCGAAAGCAAGCTCTACGTTATCAGGGAAAAAATGACTGATCTTCAACGGCTTGATGTTGTATTGACCAGTCTCATAGACGAATGCAATGACAACGCTGACCCACAATGTTGTCCAATCATTGAATCTTTAGTGTCAGATACGCACAAAAAGACTTGACACCGTACTTAAGTACGGGATTCACAATACTCCCTGATTTTCGATCTACATGGTGACAATGGAAAAAGCTTCTCCAGCAGTTCCACTTATCGGTGGCGTTTTCGCGGCAATTGGTGCGAGTCTCTGTTGCGTCATGCCGCTGGTGTTGGTGCTCCTTGGAATTGGCGGTACGTGGGTTGGGACATTGACGGAAATGCGCCCGTATACCCCATACTTTCTGGTTGTCGTAGCCATAATGTTTTCGTGGGCCGGTTTTCAACTCTATCGTCCAGTTAAAAGCTGTAGGCCAGGTAGCGTGTGCGCCATTCCCCGAACACGTCAGCGTTATCGCGTGGTGTTCTGGATTGCGGTGCTGTTCTCACTTGTCCTTGTTACAGGCATTTACTGGATTCCCTGGATTGCCTGAAAGTGAATCAATGAAAAGATCAACCGTACTTTTTCTTTGCTGCTGTAGTTATGCTGGCTTTGCCTCGGCTGAAATCAAAACCATTACGCTCGACATTCCGAGAATGGATTGCCCCGTGTGCCCCATTACTGTTGAAGCCGCCCTAAACAAGGTGGTGGGTGTCACAGAAGTGAAAGCAGTTCTGGACACTCGATCTGCAACAGTGTCATTCGATGATGAACAAACTTCGATTCAGGCATTAACCGATGCAACTGCGAATGCTGGTTACCCGTCTGGGGTTAAGGAGTGAGCGCGATCATTGGCCCGAAAATTGAGGTGATACTCGAATCGGAAATCACCTGTCCGAAATGTGGGCACTCAGAAGTTGAAACCATGCCTATGTATGCTTGTCAGTACTACTATGAGTGCAAGAGATGTGGCGTACTCCTGAAACCACTTCAGGGTGACTGTTGTGTGTTTTGTTCTTATGCAACGGTTCCTTGCCCCTCGATCCAACTCGATCAATCCTGTTGTAGTAGTTAATTCACCCGGGGTACATTTCAGGACTTATCGACGCAAAACTTGAAGCTGTCCCGATTTTATAAGCTAATGATTATCCATAGCTCTACATATCTGTCGTTGGTCTAGATGTGGATCCGCAAACTCACAAGTGCATGAGTCTGCTTAAGGCCATTGATATCCTGGAATACGCCAGCTTCCAGTACCCAACTTGGGTTCACCCACTGTAGCCCCATGGTGACCTGGTGCACAGTCGTACCTCCTTCAGTCCATCGACCACCGAGATCAATTACCCCGTGTAATTCTTTGCCAATGCCCCAGTCCTGGTACTGTTTTGGTATTAACCGATACTGCCACGACAGATCGTAACGACCACTATCCAAACGTTCTCCTGTCCCGGCTTGGTATAGAACATCAAAGTCGAGTTCGTGACGACCACTAAATACTGTGGATACCAGTCCTGCCTGGATCGCGCTGTCACGCCCACCGTCAGTCGGGACTACCACACCTGCCAGAAGGCCAAGGCGTTTTGTTCCCCAACTTGTGTCCTGTTGGCTGGCGGTATACCGGTACAGTATGCTGGTATCTCTCAGTCGATCAGAACCTTTGGGCTCCAATCGATACGGTTGGCCAAAAAAAATCGCCTGTGTTGCACTAATACCATAGGCAGCATTAAGAATAGCAACTCGTGCATTGGTATCCTGGTTACTTTCATGTTGCAGCCTTAGCACGGCACCGCCCTTGTTAATCGGCAGTGCAACAAATGATCGGAGACCCATCGACCATGCAGTATCCAGGAACAAGAAACCTAGAATACATATCAGTAAGGCAGCCTTAGTTTTCATTAGGCACCATCCGTACCTCGCTTGGTGTGAATCCTGAATCAGTAATGGTTTGGCGCACGCGATCAAGATCAATTCCTTCTGACACTGGATATATTCGTACCTTCTTAAGTTTAAGACTAACTTCTGCTTTTTTAATGTCCGGTAGTTTGGTCAATTGTCGCTGAACGGCATCAACGCAGAAAGCACACGTTAATCCCTGAATATCGATCTCGATAAACTCATCCGCCTTCAAGGCTGTCACACTAATCACAAACATGAACAAGGCTAACAATAATTTCATAATTTCGTTACTCAGTTGTTATCCAGCCATAGCCTGATTGGCAAAGATAAATACGCGGCGATGAAGCCAACGATCCAAATGACAGCGGCACCATACAAGATGCGCCAATTCCATCGCGCAATTTTCTGGCACGCTAAGGCTATTTGTGGATCGGTAGGGCATGCATGGCCAGTCCAGCGCAACAATAACCAGGAGATGACTAACATCGTCCCTGAAACCCCAAATACCCATGTCTTGTATTCGCTTAGTATGATCAGCACGGGAAAGATACTGGTGAGTGCAGCTACGGTTGCGCCGAACCCAAGACTTACAAATACAATTGGTAACGCGCAGCAGAGCAACGTACCCAAGGACGTAAAAAGCGCGAGCCAGGATACGCCCGCATTAGCCTTATGTGCTTGCTGAATTGTCTTTCCCATGAGGCACGAGTATAAAACCCGTAGTCACTACGGAATCAAGCCGATACCATGAATATGCATAAAGAAACATTTTCAGTTGGAGTTCTGGCCTCTCATGCGGGGTGCAATATTGAGACCGTCCGCTACTACGAAAACGAAAAGCTGATGCCAGCACCACCCAGAACAGAAGGAGGCCATCGTCAGTATTCTGAGGATCACTTAAAGCGTCTCTACTTTATTCGCCGGTGCCGGGAATTGGGATTCCCGATTGATCAGGTGCGTGAGATGCTGAAGATCATCGATGAACCCAATCATACCTGCGGGGAGGTTAAGGGCTTGACCATGCTACAAATGCGACAAGTTCAGGAGAAGATCGATGACTTAACCAGATTAATGAAGGCATTGAGTGACATATTTTCTCAATGTGATGGTGGCGGATACACCATTGATAATTGTCCCATCATTCAGGCCTTATATCGAGACACTGGATAATGTGATGTGTTCACGACGTAACCAACACACAACATTCGGGACGCCAAACTTGTATTGTCTCTAAGGTCAGCGGAGATTAAGTTCTGTACGGTTTCCGCTGACCAAGACCGACCTGTATCAATCTTTTCCGGGTTTATAACAACAGTCATTCATCTACTCATCTTGAGAACTACGGTACCAAGCAAAGTAATGGCCGTTGATGCCAGGCGCATAAGATTCAGTTTTTCGTTCAGGATAAAGACGCCAAAAAGCAGAGCGAACACCATGCTTGTTTCGCGAACTGCGGAAACCAATGCCAGTGGCGCCAAGGTTGTTGCCCAGAGGACAATCCAGTAAGCAAGCAGGGAAACGATGCCCGCAAGCACGCCTGGCTTCCAGGATGCCTTTACCTGCACAAGAAACTGCCCCCTTCTCAGGTAAAAAACCAATAAAAGTGTTGGTATTCCGTCGAAGATGTTGAGCCAGAAAATGTAGCTATGGGCGTTGACTGCAAGTCGGGCGCCCAGTCCATCGACTACTGTATACCCGGCTATGAACACGCCGGTTCCGAGAGCGTACAAGATAGCTTTGGGTTCTTTAAATCCATTGGCGCCGCGCGTAAAAGTAAGACTCATGATACCAAGTGCAATAAGAACAACCGACACAGTTGCCTGGCGACTCAATGTCTCTCCAATAATCACAACCGATACAATGGCTACAATCAGTGGCGCAGAACCGCGCGCAATGGGATAGACATGGCTTAAGTCGCCATAGCGGTAGGACATTACGAGAAAAACAAAGTAGGCGGTGTGTAGAGCCGTTGAAGCCCAAATGTATGGCCAGGATCCCGCCGGAGGGACTTCCACAAAAGGGAGAGCCAGCAGAGCCATCACGAATTGACTCGTTAACATGACAGCCACCATAACAAACCGGTCAACATTGACCTTGACCAAGGTGTTCCACGCAGCATGAAGGATGGCTGCCCCCAACACCATCATGAATACATCAGATGTCATTTCAAATATCCACCGGGGTCAGGGGAGACTGGATTGGCGAGTTATCATACGACATATTCCCGCCCCAATCTTGTGGGTGTGCGGGTAATCATCTTTTCTCGCAAGACCTGACACGCCAACAATAAACTCGGTTGGCTCTGGCATGTAAGCTATACACTTATGTTTAATCCAAAAGACAGTCTTCGTCATGCAGTCGCCCTCGTTGCAATTATCAACCTGGCCTACTTCGGAATCGAGTTTACCGTCGCACTGAATATCCAGTCAGTCTCTTTGTTTGCCGACTCCATCGATTTTCTCGAAGATGCAGCAGTGAATCTCCTGATTCTTGTTGCTATCGGTTGGAGTTTCTACAAACGGTCAATCGTTGGCATGTTGCTTGCCGCCATTCTTCTTGCTCCCGGTATCGCCACCCTTTGGGTGGCATGGGAGAAAATCGATTTTCCAATTCCGCCAGACCCCATGTCGCTTGGTCTGACGGCATTAGGCGCACTCATGATAAATATTTTATGTGCATTTATCCTTGCGCGTTTTCGACATCATCGTACAAGCATCATCCGTGCGGCCTATCTGTCAGCCCGTAATGACGCCATCGCCAACATAGCAATCATAGCGGCCGGAATCGCGACAGTCGTAACTGTTTCGGTGTGGCCTGACGTGATAGCAGGATTGGGAATATTCGTAATGAATCTGGACGCGGCTCGAGAAGTGTTCCTCGCCGCCAGGGCCGAGCATGCTGCTGCGAAGGTGTAATAAAACCATTCCATGAAATGATCATAACGTTTCACCTTACAGGCCTTTGATGTGAGTGGTGTACACTGCGGTACGTTGATAAATTAAGCTTTGCCATCATGCGACCCAGCCGAATTACCCACATACTCGATCACGAGTTTGCCGCCCTCTCCCACGAGGTTCATACCCCGGTGATGTTGTGGGGTCCGCCCGGTGTCGGCAAGTCGCAGCTTATCTATCAGGTGGCGGCCCAGCACGATGTGCCGATAATTGATATCCGCTTGTCCCAGCTTGAACCGAGCGATTTACGCGGCATCCCTTTTCGTAGTGGCGATCGGGTCGAGTGGGCGGTGCCGTCCATGTTGCCGGATAGTGATCGTCACGGTGTTAAAGGAATTCTGTTTCTTGATGAGATTACTTCGGCGCCGCCGAGTGTTTCGGCTGCTGCCTATCAGCTCATTCTCGATCGTCGATTAGGGGACTACCGCGTGCCGGATGGTTGGGCGATTTATGCCGCGGGCAATCGCCAGGGTGATCGTGGCGTGACCTACACCATGCCGGCGCCGCTAGCCAATCGTTTCTCCCACTATGAAGTCGAAGCCAACCTCGATGACTGGGTGACTTGGGCATTTGACTTCGGCGTTGACGAACGCCTGATCGGATTTCTGCGGTTTCGTCCCGACCTGCTGTTTGATTTCGATCCAAGCGAGAATCCGGTGGCCTTCCCGTCACCACGTTCCTGGGAGTTTGCCCATCGCGCGCTTCAAAAGTTTCACCACGATAGCGATTTATTGACCGGCTCGTTACAGGCCTGCGTCGGTGCGGCGGCGGGTATAGAACTCGTCGCCTATTTAAAGCACCTCGATGAAATGCCGGATATCGATGCTATCGTGGGTGGTGACGAGGTCAGCGTTCCCAAGGATCTCGATTTGCAGTATGCGGTTGCATCGTCATTGGTGGGTCGTGCGGTGCGTACGGATGAAGGTGGATCTCGTGAATTGGTGCTTGGCCATATACTCGACTATGCGGGACGATTCCCTCACAAGGAGATGGGCGTGATGCTGGTTTCCGACCTGCACAAAGCGGTCGGCGCCGAGTTGTTCGCCGTGCCGCAGTTTTCATCGTGGGCAGGACTGGTTGCCGATGTCATGCTGGCATCGGACCAATAAACTGCACGAGTTCAGGTGAACGCGGTTGACCCGGCACAGCGACTATCCGCCGCGGCAACGCGGCTGGTGCTTGATCGACCATTCCTTGGTGCGCTGGTTTTAAGGTTGCCGACGCGAGCCGCCGGGCCGTGGTGTAAAACCGTTGCGACCGATGCGCGTGCCTTCTACTACAACCCGGACTACATTCGCGATCTTGCCATCGACCAGGTCGAGGCGGCGCTTGCCCATGAGGCGCTGCATCTGGCGCTGAGCCATTTTTCAAGACGTCAGCATCGTGACCGACATCGTTGGGATGTTGCATGTGATTTTGCCATCAATGCGCTGCTTGTAGCCGAGGGTATGACGCTGCCGCCGGATGCCATTCACATGCCCGAGTTTGCCGGCATGAGCGCCGAGGAGATTTATCCGCTGCTCGATGAAAATCCCGAACAGGAGCCCCACGACCAGCATTTGTATGACAGTAATCGCGACGACGACGATGCTCGTCATGACGAATCCGAAGGACAAGATGGCGAAGCACAGGGTGGACCATCTCCACGTGGTGGCGGCAATGCTAGCAACGCAGATGAGGGAGACCCGATGCCACCGCCTTTATCCATGGAGGAGAAGGAAATTCTGTCTGCCCAGTGGCAGCAACGTACTGCCGGAGCCGCCCAGCAGGCGCTACAAAGCGGCAAGTTGAGCCAGCAGATGGCGCGCCACATCGATCACCTGATGAAAAGCCAGGTGCCGTGGCGGGCCTTACTGGCGCGTTTCATGTCGTTCAGCGGTCGAGAGGATTTCAATTATCACAGGCCGTCGCGGCGAGAAGGCGAGGCGATCCTGCCAAGTCTGCGCAGCGCGCAAGTCGCACTGGTCATCGCCATTGATACATCCGGTTCCATAACCGACAAGGAGATGCGTGATTTCTTTGCCGAGGTCAATGCGCTCAAAGGTCAGGTGCGGGCACGCGCTATTGTGCTGGCCTGCGATGACACACTGCATGTCGACGCGCCGTGGGTTTTCGAACCCTGGGAGCCGATCGAATTGCCAGATCTTGCCGGTGGCGGTGGTACCCGTTTCGTACCGGTATTTAACTGGCTGGATGGCCGCGATGCCGCACCCGATGCGTTGATCTACTTTACCGACGCCGATGGTGAGTTCCCGAACTGTGCACCATCATACCCCGTTGTGTGGCTGGTGAAGGGCCGACAACCGGTACCCTTTGGCGAGCGTATCCAACTTAACTGAATATGGTTTATCAATGTTACGCAACTCGCACAGGACAGGTCGCGTAGTTAAGTTAATTGTCGTTTCAGGCTATTTGTTTTTAAAAGCCATTGCCGCAAAGGTTGATGGCGCGTTATAGTCAATGACGTCTCTCGGGGTGCCGTGAGTATTGTGGAAGTTTGAATGACCGCAGTGCTCAAGTGCTGAGATGGTGTAATGCCGAACCCGTGGAACCTGACCCGATTAGTATCGGCGGAGGGAAGAGAACACACACGGTTCGCGATATATAAAGTCTCGTACCAATACCTCATACCGTGTGCTGCCGCTCACTTTCATCCTTTGCCGATCTCACCTGAAGACATGGCTTAAGGATAATGAAAGTAACTGATCCGATCCGAACGACTCACGATTCCACATTCCTTGATGCGGTTTCCATTGGTTCGGCCAGCTCCCTGGCTGCCGATCCCCTGACGCGGACGCCGCTGCCAGCATCGCGAAAAATCTACCTTCACGGTAGTCGCGCCGACCTTCGCGTGCCGAGGCAGTGGTCGCAACCGGTGTGGACGGTGTATCGGTGATCCGCGCCATTACTCATGCCGACGACTATCGCGCGGCGACGCAGGAATTGATCAAACGGGTGGGAAAGCCCCGACCTCACCAGTAGCTGATGGCCTGTCGGTAGATGGCTTCGATATCATCGCGACTCGCGGTAAACGGGGCGTTGGCAATGGCACGGGTTTGTCGTGCAGATGAATCCGCCATGGCGCTGATCAAATCGGATGTTAAACCGACGCCCTCGAGTCCATTGGGGGAGCCGCCGCCACGCATCAGTTCGACGAGCCTTGTTGCGAGCACTTCGCCGGCATCGTCGTCGATTGCGTTATGGGTATCGGCACCAAGAAACCCGGCGGCTTCAAGATGTCGCGCTGGCGCGTAAGGCGCGAGAAACCGGAAAATGGCGGGTGCGCCGAGGACCACGCTGATACCATGGGGAATGAACGGCGATGGCACAGGGTAGCCATCGGTGGTGATGTCGTGCATCAGATGCGTTATCCCGTAGGACATGGCGTGGGCCAAATGGGTACCGGAGTTGCCAAAGGCCATGCCTGCCAGGGTTGCACCCCACATCAACTGGTCGCGGGCCTCGTGATCAGTGGCATCTTTGACACCACGTTCGAGATAGTTACCAACAATGTTCAGTGCCTTGATGGCAGCCAGATCGCTCCACGGATTCGCACCCTGCAACAAAGGCCGTCGTGTCGGATCGTCGATCCGATCCCAACGGGTATAGGCTCTGGCGGTGTAGCACTCCAGCGCGTGGCAGAGCAGATCGTAGCCGGTAGATGCAACCACATTGGCCGGCAGTGAATCGGTACAGGCGGGATCCACCAGCGCCTCATCGGGCAGCAGGTATGGCGAGCCGAGGACGAACTTGCTTTCCTCATCGCCCAGGCGGATGACGGATACCGAGGTGCATTCTGAACCTGTTCCTGACGTGGTGGGGCAGGCGATGTGCGGCATCAACGGTCCCGGCACCGGCTTGCCCGCGCCCACGGGTGGGCCGAAGTAATCGGTGAACCCGGCGGGATACAGCGCATAGACCATGGCCGCCTTGGCAGTATCCATGGACGAGCCGCCACCGATGGAAACGACGCCATCGAATTTTCCGTCGGCCACGAAATGAGCGGCGGCTTCAATGGTTGCCTGGTCAGGTTCAATGCGGATATCCGAGAACACCGCGACATCGATGCCGGCAGCGATGAGTGAGCGCCGGGCTATGTCAACCAACGGCCCGTTGACCAATAACCGGTCAGTTATAAGACCCACTCGCCGTAGCCCGCGAGCAGCGGCGCGTGCACCCAATTCAGCGAGACAGCCGCGTCCGAATGTCAGCTTGGGCATGGCAACGGTAAAGGTATCGGCACCGCCGCTAGTGGGCTCGAAATACTGACATCCCATGGTATCCGCCTTACTTTTTCCATCGATTGAAATGTATGCTAAAGAATAGCACCGTTTAGCATGGCAATAACAATACCGTTCAGCCAGAATTGTTGCTCGTCGGTTAGCCAGTTCACCAATAAAGCGGATAGTTTTTAAGCTGAATCCAGATGCCACCATGTGTCTCAATATGCCATCATGATCCGCCCTGCCACAGTTGATGATTTCATCGCTATCGTCGCTCTGAATCTTGCATTCGAGCGTTTCCTGAGTCCCTTGGACGCGAGTCGTCTGGCACGCCTCGATCACGCTTGCGCCTACCACAAGGTTATTGAGCTTGATAAGCGGATGGCTGCGTTTTTGCTGGCTTTTCGTGAACGTGCCGATTACGACAGCATCAACTATCAATGGTTTGATCAGCGCTATGAACGCTTCCTCTACATCGATCGAATCGTCGTGGCCGAAGGCTATCGTGGCATGGGTCTGGCGAGAACGCTCTACGACGATATTTTCGAATACGCCCGGCAATCATTAGTCACGCAGGTCGCGCTAGAATATGACATCGATCCTCCCAATGAACCATCGCGGCGACTACATCAATCTCTCGGATTCGTCGAGGTCGGGCGTCAGGACGCGGTCGGTAAGCAGGTGTCACTGCAAATGGTTACCCTTGTGCCCTCGCCTGTATCGTAAACCATGATCTTGATTATCATCGGCAACATGAAAGGAATGATGAAGTGGTGACATCGCTTCTATTGCTGTTCGGTGCGTCATTTCTGGCGGCGACCATTTTGCCGTTCTACTCGGAGATCCTGCTGTTCGCGCTGTTACGCAATGGTGGTGATCCACTACTACTCGTTCTGGTGGCTACTTTGGGCAATACCCTTGGCGCAGTGGTCAACTGGTGGCTTGGATTGTATTTGCTGCACTTCAAGGATCGCCGCTGGTTTTACTTCAAACCGTCTCAGATCGAAAAGGCGCAGGCATGGTTTCAACACTACGGCATCTGGTCGCTGCTGTTCGCCTGGATGCCGGTAGGTGGCGATGCCTTGACGCTGATAGCCGGCATCATGAAAGTGCGTCTTACGGTCTTCCTGGTGCTGGTCGGTCTTGGAAAGACGGTGCGCTATGTATTTGTCATGATGGTGGAGGACTGGGTACCTTCGTAATCTAAGCGGCAGGTGTCGGTGCAATTGTAATAGAAGCAAAACCGATACGGCCGATTCCCGGTAACTTGAGCGCCGGGTGCAGAAAATCGATACCGAATGACAAACCCAACAGGTTAAATTCCAGTCCCTCATCAAGCGCCAGGGTGATGCCAAACACGCCATGGAAACTCAGTTGAAATCCGCTGCCACTCGGTGTCCGAGCGAATACACCGGAGGGCAGGTAATCCTTGCCAACGGCAGTAACCGGCAATTGCACATTCAAACCTTCTACACTGCGGACTATGAATGCGGTGAAAGTGTTGCTGTTGGGCCCTGGCCAGATCTCGTAGCGATCGGCAAACGGATATTCATTGACTGCGGAGCGGATAGATGGGATCAAACGGGATGCCTCATCACCACGCACATCAAGCAACAGCCAGGGTCGTGAGCCATACCAGTAAGTGTCCGGCGTTCTTCGGCTTTTACTGACTACCGAAGCACCACGCCAGCCGCGCCAGCCAAGTACTTCGTATATTTCATATTCAGGTGCATCGATGTCTTTAACCGCCAGCCACGTATGCACGCCGAATGCGCCACGCCAGGCGAATGCGCGTGCACGATTGCTCCGGGGTGGTCGGTTAGTGCTGGTGCAATGCCAGCCGGTTGACGGCTGGCATTTCGCCAATCGCCGCTCAGTGATGCCTTACTGGTGGCCACGACAAACAGCGGTCCCATGAACAGAAAAACCAAAAGTACCAGGAGCAGGATAAAACCAGGTTTCATGAAAAGTGAGTGTCACGTGATAGTTGGGAATAACGCCGGCGTATCAGGTATTTGACATCGTTCGCCGGGATAGGTTGCGATTGAGATGTTTTCATTGCAGGATCTGTGCCATCCATCGTGTTATTTTTACCTTCTATAATCAAATGAAGTCATATGGTTTGAATCTTAAGAGCCTTTACCCATGATACCCGTTGAAAGCCTGTTGTTGTTTATTGTCGCCTCGGTGCTGATGATCCTTACCCCAGGGCAGGACATGTACCTGGTAATGACCCGATCGGTCAGTCAGGGCGCACGGGCCGGTATCATTACCGCGGCGGGTATCAGTACCGGTTTGCTGGGTCACACACTGATTGTCGGGTTGGGGTTGGGCGCGGTGATTCGTGCGTCGGAAACCGTATTCATCATCATGAAGATCATTGGCGCGCTATACCTGATCTGGTTGGCAGTCGGTATTTTACGGCAGCCCGTCGATGCAATGACGACGTCCGCCCTGCCGCCAAGTTCCAGTCGCAAACTGTTCGTCTATGGCGCGCTGTCTAACCTGGTGAATCCGAAAATCGTTATCTTCTATCTGGCATTTCTGCCGCAGTTCGTTGCGGTGGATGCTTCCCGACCAACGATATCGTTACTTCTCCTTGGGACAATATTTGCCGCGCTGACTTTTATCATTAAAGCACCCATCGGCATGGCGGCCGGTGCGCTGTCATCGCTTGTACGTCGGAATCCGTCTATTCAACGATGGATAAATCGTATCAGCGCCGGCGTACTTGTAATTCTCGGTATACGACTGTTGCTGGCGCGTGAGACTCCATAGTGTAAGACTACGATAGATCCATTTGAGAAGTATGTATTGCAATGAACAACCATGTCACACAAACAATATTTCGTACACCACCGGAAACATTTATCTAAAAAAACACCTGACCGCTCAGACAACTTTTCGCTGCTTTACTATAGGCAAGCCCTGCTGCTTCGTTTGATACATGGGCGTCACCACGAAAGTAGCCATGGATTTCGTCAACAAATTTATATAAGACGTCGACCATCGGCAAAGACCCGGGTCCACTCGAATATTCGATACGACTTGCGAAGCCCTGTTGGCCAGAAAGGGTCCTCGTTGATAAGAGCGCGCACATCCGATTCCCGTTCAGCATCAACAATCCACATGCCTGCCGAATTTTCATTTTTCTCCGTCGGCTTGAGTGGTCCTGCGGCGATGAACCGTGACGATCTTTCTTCAAGAAATGAAAGGTGTTCAGGCATATGCTTTTTGCGGATATCCGTCTGGATAGAGGGGTTATCCTCAAATAATACGACGTACATCATTTAGATACTCCATTGGTTTGATCGTGTTTGTATTCTAAGGTTGCAAGCCTGCAGTTTGAAGGAGAATTGTTGCAGAGATATACTGCAAAAATGCAGATAAAGAACTGGAATGACTTTCGCTATCTCGTCGCAATAAAACGTGCTGGTACACTTTCCGCAGCGGCCCGTTTGCTGGGCGTGGACGATACGACTGTGACCCGTCGACTTATGGCTCTCAAAGAGTTGCTCGATACAGAGTTGTTTCATCGGCAGTCGGATGGAGTCCTGCAGCTAACCCACATAGGTCATCTTATTGCGGACCGGGTGGAAGTGATGGAAAACCAGGTTGATCAAATTGGCGATGTTCTTGGAAAGCAGCGCCAACAAGTACTTGGCACAGTTCGCGTAACATCGGTTCCAATGGTGATCAATCGCTTGTTGGTTCCAGCACTGACCCGATTGTTTAATCAGCATCCCGAGTTAGAGGTGGAACTGATACCGGATAACCGGAACTTGAGTTTGACACGGCGTGAAGCAGATCTGGCTATCAGACTGGCACGACCGGTAATTGGTGGGTCGCGTGTCAAGGCGCGTCGTATTGGAATCTTTGACTATGCTATATATGCAGACAAAAGAATACAGCCGAAGAAAGTGGAGAAAATGCCATGGATAACCTACGATGATACGATGGCTCATCTCCCACAGGCGAAGTTGCTTGCTCGCTCTGCCAGGTCTGATGGTAATAGTCGTTGCAGACTAAAAGTTGTCGATGCGGAAACAGCAATTGAAGCGACGCTGTCAGGAATTGGCAAGACGATTCTTCCAGCAATTGTAGGGGAGCGAATCAGAGGTTTACGACAAGTTGTTCGAAACGATGACATACCTTTGTTAGCACGCGAAGTATGGCTTCTATCACATGTTGACCAGGCGGATTTTCTTAATATCAGGACAGTGGCTTCCTGGATAGGAGACGAGGCACTTGCTGCGCCCGGATAGTTCACACCATCGTTTGAATGCTAGCCATGCGAGATGATCGTTGAATGAGGGGTTTAAAAATAAAGCAGTGTCAGGAGTACGAGTTCAGGAATAGAACAATGTTCCGGTCCCAAGACATTCAACGAGTATCCGATAAACGTCCATCAGTTTTGTGTGTTGCGGTTGCTTGCCGCATGCACGGCGTATACGTGTCGCCAGCGTGCCATTGGCGAGAATGTTGTGCAGCGGTTGGTCGAGTTGTGAATCAGTGGGTGGTGTGCGCTCAATCAGTTTTGCCCACAGTTTTTGTGCCGTGAGGGAACCAAAGCGACGTAGTCCGAAAAATTCCAGATAAGCACGGTCGTCGATGCGTGCCTTCTCACCGTGTTCGATACCTTCAAGTAACAGACGTGCCAGCGCATCCGTATCGAAAGCATTCAGGTTTATAATACCTGCATGTTTTTCATCGGCAATCTCCCGCACCAGGGCAACAGTGGCGGCGGCGATAGCGATATCGGCGTGTGGGCTTTCCTGAGTATCCAGCACACGAATCTCGATGGCGCTTCGATCGAACCTTGTAATGGCGCCACGTGAATTCAGCCACTCTTCCTGAAGAATTCCATCGGTATCAAAGGGTGCAATGTCCGCATACATGGGCGCCAGAATGGTTTGCCTGTAATCGTCTATTCCATTTACCGCCTCGGGTACAACGCGACCGGTAATGGATGGAATGCGCTTTGCATTATGGCGGTACGTCTGCATTCGATAATCGCTATAGCCGGTATCACAGCCGTCAGCGAAGGGTGAGCTTGCTGCCAGCATGGGTAGCAGCGGCAACACCACGCGTATCGCCGCATGCAGTCGCGTGAACTCCTCGTTGCCATTGAATGGCAGATTGATATGCATGCTCTGCAGATTGGTCCAGCCGTGACCGCGACAATCGAAGATGCGATGGTAGGCAGCATAAATTTCATCATAACCATGAGGCCACAGTTTCATGTCAGTAGCCGGATTCATCCACGGGTGCATCGCTGTTGGCATCAACTTGGCTCCGGAACTTTCCAGCTTTGAATTGATTTCGTCAATGCCTCTGTGGAAGTGACCGACCAGTGGGCCGAGTATCTCAGCGGGGCCGTTGGTCTTTTGTTCTATGACATGAAGCGCCAACTCGTTCGACCAGGCAATGGGGCCATGTTCAACCTCATTGACGTAATCGCCCTTGGTCGTCTTGAGAAGTGTATCGGCAATGGGCATGACGTCCAGTGTGGTTTGATCGACGATCATGTATTCGATCTCAATTCCGAATCCTTCGAACAGGCCAAGAGTCTGACTCATGTGGTTCGCGCCGCCTTGCGCTTTTCTATACTGTCGAGGAAGTAACGCATCACCCGGTCATAGAGCGCACCTTTAAGTACGGCGTCCTCAATGCCCGCGTCGATATTGGGATTATCGTTTATCTCGATAACATAACAGCGGTTGCGGGATTGTTTGATGTCAACGCCATATAGGCCACGACCAATCAAGCGGGTGGCGCGCAAAGCGATTCGAATCACTTCAGCCGGGGCATCTTCCACAGCAAGCGTGTCGGCATTGCCTTCGATAATGCGTTCACCGTCGCGGCGCACAATCTGCCAGTGTCGCCGGGCCATGTAATAGCGACAGGCGAATAAAGGTACACCATCGAGAACACCAATACGCCAATCGAAATCGGTCGGCAGAAACGACTGCGCGACGACCAGGTCTGAAATATCAAACAGTGCGTCCAGTTTCTCATTGAGTTCTGCTTGCGTATCGACCTTGTGAACGCCTTGAGAGAAGGCGCTGTCGGGCTGTTTGAGAATGCAAGGCAGTTTTAACAGTTCGATTATGTGCTGTCGGTTTCCAGCATGTACGATCATGGTTTTTGGCGTCGCCACGCGATGACGGGTCAAGCGCTCGGCGAGGTAGACTTTGTTGGAACAACGGATAATGTCGCGTGGTGCATCGACGACCACCAGTCCTTCGGCTTCGGCGCGCTGCGAGAATCGGTAGGTGTAGTGATTGACACGGGTGGTGGCGCGAATGAAAAGCGCATCAAATTCAGCGAGTCGTGCTGAATCGTCCTGGGTTATAAATCGGGTAGCAATTCCAAGCGATGCTGCAGCGCGAACGAATCGATCCAGGGCGCGTGCATTGGACGGTGTGTCTTTTTCATCTTGATCGTGAAGTATTGCCAGGTCGTATCGTGAATCGGCAGGTCGCTTACCACGTTGGCGGCTGCCGAAGTAACGAATGGCCGATTCAATGACAAAGCTGTGATGTGATTCAGGAATTTCGCGAGCAGCGATTACGCGCACGTTACGAATTTGCCATTCGTTCGCCTTATGAACAAATTGGACTCGTAGTAGTGGTGTTTGAAAATGACTGAACAGCCGTGTGCACAAGGTTTGGTAACGGGTCGCCATGTTGCGGCCGAAGTAAATGCTCAAGGTAAATGCATCGGAACGCAGCGATGCCAGCGAACTTTTGATAAGTTGGGCGAGGTCTTCTGAAGCGATGCGTATAATGGCGGGTGATCTTAGATCCTGAAGTGTACCGACACTTGGCATGGGGCGATGCCCGCGTGCTTCGCCCAGCAGTGACACGTAGTATCCCGTGCTCTGATACCGGTATGACCGGCACAGATTGAAGACGCGGGTGTGGCGTCTTCTGCCGAACTCATCAAGTGTCAGGTAGTCACGGGCGGCGGCGACCTCAACTCCGGTAATTGACAGTGGCCATAGCTCCGGACGGTCAACGACAATGAGTGAGGTCATTGTGTAACACGCCTGCCACCAGGGTTTCGATCACGACGCGGTTCGATCATTAAAAGATTGGCGTCATGGGTCAGTATGCCAAGCATTACCGCACCGATTACGCGATAAATCGAAGCGTGATACTTGGATTCATCAAGCTTGGCTGTCGGCTGTATCGGGTCGGCGATATGTACTGTGCGTGAGCCGCTGTCATAGCCGTGCATGACAACAAAGTGCCCGGACGGTTCGCCTCGCAGGTCATCGAAGTCATCGTTCGGGCCGTACTCCCGGGGGGTACGATACAAATAGGTTGCACTGAGTCCGGTGAGGATGGGTACACCGCGTTTCAGGTAGCGTCGGATCAGCCCGGTGGTCAGATCTTCAAATTTGATGTTGCCACCTTTTTCGATAAATTCGATATAACCTTCAGTTGCTTCGATGAGTTTGAGGTCATGTTTGTATTTAAGTTGGCTTCGTAACTTTGAAGTGAGCGAAACAGAGCTGGGTTCGAACCAGCCTGGATCGAATACTTTCAGATCGAAGGTATAAATTGTTGCGTTGTATCCACGCCCCAGTGCATCGCAGCCAAGAAACGCGGCCAGTGTTCCACCTGCCTTCAGGGTTTTAACATCTCTTATCAATTCCCCAAGAGTAATTTCAAGACCGTAGTAACGGTATACGGAATGCAGGCACGTCGGACCGCAGGTGGTGTTGTCCGGTTGGGTGCGGATGTCGAAGCTGAGTGAGTCAACCAAGATTCTGTCCGATGGGCATATGTTGATGCGCAATGTACGACCAAATGCGTATACTCACAAGTATTCAATTACACGAATCTCTTACGACATACACGGCTTGTTTCAACTTGGCTTCGGCGTTGCACAGACTTATCGTGAGCAACAGATTCAAAGCGAGGAACGACGACATGAAAACCGAATATCTTAGAGCCATGGCCCGCTACAACCAGTGGATGAATGAGAAACTCTATAGGGTTGCCGCACGCCTGGATGATGCCGAACGCAAGCGTGATCAGGGTGCGTTTTTCAAATCCATTCACGGAACCTTGGATCACATCCTGTTAGGTGACCGAGTCTGGATGGGTCGCTTTACCGGTGAACTTTTTACCCCTTCCGCGCTCGACCAGAACTTGCATGATAACTTTACTGAACTTCATGCCGAGAGAGTTCGCTTCGATGCCTTCATCATTGATTGGATCCATGGTCTTGACGAAGAAGCCGCGATGGCAGACTTTGAATATAGAGGCATTGATCCACCAACCAGACGACGACTTAAACTGTGGTTTGCGGTGACGCACATGTTCAATCATCAAACCCATCACCGTGGTCAGATTACTACCTTGTTGACCCAGGCAGGAGAGGATGTTGGCCCGACCGATCTTCTATGGTTGCCAGGTTATACAGAAGTACTTGACTGAGGATAAGGAATAATTATCACTATTGATAAGATCAAGAATGTTTTCATGAATATGATCAGGTTCTTGATTTAAATTTTCATGGGCTCAGGATGTGAGGTGTTCAAGTCCATCGTCAAGACATTCCAGAAAGTACGCAATGTCATCTGAGTTAATGCACAAAGGTGGTTTGATCTTCAGCGTGTTATTGAAGGCGCCATCAGTTGAAAGCAGGATGCCGCGCTGTTTCATGTATTCCACCAGTGCAGCTGCCTGTTTGGTTGCTGGTTCCAGAGTCTTGCGATCAACAACCAGTTCGGCGCCGACGAACAGTCCGATACCGCGAACATCGCCAATAAGCGGGTGACGTTCCGCAAGTTCTGTGAGACCTGTCAGTAATTGATGGCCGCGGTTCGCTGCATTCTCCATCAGGCCGTCGATCACTACTGAATCGAGTACTGCCAGGGCAACGGTGCACGATACCGGATTGCCACCGAAGGTATTGAAGTACTCCATGCCGGTCTCGAAACTGGCCGCGATCCCGGCGGTGGTCACCACGGCGGCAATTGGATGGCCATTGCCGAGCGGTTTGCCAATGGTGACGATATCGGGAACCACGCCCTGGGTTTCAAAGCCCCACCAGCATTTGCCCATGCGGCCGAGACCAACCTGTACTTCATCGGCGATGCAGAGGCCGCCGGCATTACGGACGTATTCGTAAACAGTATCCAGATAACCGTCGGGCAGGATAATCTGTCCACTGACTCCGCCGAGTGACTCAGCTATGAATGCGGCCGGCGGCGTGTGTCGGGATTCGAGTCGCTCCAGGCAGTCTTTAACATGTGTCGCGTAGGCGGCTCCCGGGTCAGGGTCATCGCGTCGAATGACACCACGATAAGTGTCCGGCAGTGGGCAGATATGAGTATCGGATGGACAACCGCTTCCGCCGGGTCCATCGAACTTGTACGCACTGATATCGATCAGGCTGCTGGTGTGTCCGTGGTATCCCTTCTCCAGTGCGATGATATCGCGGCGTCCGGTATGGGCGCGGGCAAGACGTAACGCAAGATCGTTGGCTTCGCTACCCGAGTTGACGAAAAAACACACGCTGAGCGGATCGGGCAGTAGAGTCGTGAGTCGCTCTGAAAGTTCGATGATGTGATCATGCAGATAGCGTGTGTTGGTATTCAGTGTTGCCATCTGTCGTTGACCGGCAGCCACCACCCGAGGATGGCAATGCCCCACATGGCACACATTGTTAACCATATCGAGAAAGCGCGTTCCGGATTCATCAAAGAGATATTGGCCTTCACCGCGAATGATCTTCAGCGGCTTTTGGTAGGCCAGGGAAAGCATTTGTCCGAGTCGGATTCGACGTCGATCATGAAGTGCTTCAGGTGAGCGAATCACCGGCGCTTGCGTAAAAACAGATAACGGCAGGATAAGCGCAGGATCCGGAAAGACGCCTGTGAAGACTTCAAGCAGTGCGTCGTTGCCAACGCCATGAATGGCGGTCCCCATATCGAGTAACGAAGTCATGATCTGGAAATGAAGATGCGGCGGCCAGTCACCGTTAATCGGGTAGTCGCCAACCCAGCCAATAGTCTCGCCACGTCGAACAGTTTGTCCGACGGTCAAATGCTTAAGCGTATTGAGGCTAAGGTGTCCATACAGGGTCCAGAATGGCGTACCGTCATCGGTCGCATGTCGCAGAATGACCACCGGCCCGAAATCTAGCGGTTGATCATTGTTGGCGATGGCATCGACAGTGCCGTCGAGCGGCGCATATATCGGTTCGCCGGCGGCAATGAATACATCGATACCGAGATGGCGGTCTCGGCGTTCCGACGGACTACCCGTTTGATAGGCGGGCGAAGAATAAAGGGTGCGCTTTTCAAAATACCGACCGATACCGACCTGGCACCCGGCACGGTCCATTAATCCGAACAGAGCATCGCTTAACTCACCTGTCGTGTTCAGCCCATGCATCGCTTTGGCGTGTTCGCTGTCGATGGTAAGGTCCAGGATCAACAGATTGGATTCATTGGAAAGATCGTAGTCGCACACTGATGCAAAGGTCGAGCGATGTCTCTGCAGCCAACGAATCACGTGCTGTGTAGATGGGTGTGGATGAAGCCCGCAAGCGTCGCGCAAACGATAGTGAGCCAGTTCACGATTTTCGGCTTCAAGTCGATCAAGCAGCAATCGAAAGGGCCGCTGACTGACCAGTAAATAGTCGTTGTCAGGTTGTGCTGCATGTTGCAGGACGCCGATCACGATGCTCATGGTGATGCGTGTTTCTATCAGGTCGAAGATCAGGGCGATCTCATTTTCATCAAGCATCGCCGCGCTGTTGTAACCTGAAACGATAAGTGCTGCCACAGCCAGTGGGTTGTCCTTGCCACACATGGCATAAGCGCAGGCGATAGCGATCTCTATAACCCGTTGACCAACAACCACATCGCCGAAATCGATAAGTCCCATGACGTTGCCGTTATCCTCTACAACAATATTGTTATCGTTGGCATCGTTGTGAATGATTTGTAGTGGCAGGCGGTCAAGTGCGGGAACGACATCGGATTTAAAACGCATGAGTATTGATTCGATACGGGTGCGAAATTCCAATGGCTCGACCCGCCATGTCTCATCAATATATCGCCCGGCATGGCGCATGTTCCAGACGATGGCCGACGAGTCGCTGGCGTCCATCAATGGCATGGCATCTTGCGGCAGTTTGGCCAGCGCATTATCGAGCCGCGCCAGGTAACGACCCAGGTTATACGGCGAGACGAATTGATCGATGTCTGCATTGGACCATAAATTACCGTTCAACCACGTCAGGCAGCGTAGCGTGTATTGCTGGTCATCGACATCCACGATAACCCGCATTTGTCCGTCAACCGAAAGTTGAAGCTTCGGTATGGTCAATTGCGGCGCCATTTCAGCAAGCCGGCTCAGTACATGGTCCTGCAGGTCGAGCGACGCGACCGCGTTAATACCGGCATAGGCCTTCAGTACATAACGCGCACTCGCTGTGTCTATTCTGAAATTAAGATCACGCTCGCCATCAAGGGGCGTCGCCTCGCCGTCAATAGCGAAATATTCACGTGCCAGGTTTGCGGCGCGGTCGGCGGTAATCATGTCAAACTCTTCTTCTGCGTAAAATCGGCCATGTTAATTGAATTAAATCTCCGGAACGAGTATTGATTCGCATACCCGGCAATATCACCTTATGATTGTCATGACCGATGCTCCGACACGATACAATCGACACCAACATGATCTGTAATTAATCGACTGATAACCATGACGGGCGATCTTGACATAAAGAAACATGCGCGCGATCTGGAACGTCTCATACAGGAACGACGTCGAACCCTGGCGCTGCCTGAAATGGACCACGAGATCGGTATCCGCCATCTCGCCTACATGTGCCGCTGTGTCTACAACGAGCAGGTTTCCGGCAGGTTGGCGCTCATATGGATAGGCTATGTACAGGGTGTGCTGCGTGCCGGTGGTGGTCCCAATGTTGAGGAACTCATGCAGATGATGCGCAATGCCCGGGAGTCGGACTGAGCATCTCGCTACAATACAATACGTCCATAAATTTCGAGTGACCCGGTACATCTGAAACAATGTTTGATTCAACTTTCGATGCAACAACCATCACGACGTCGGGTGCGAATATTTTTGCGCGTGCCGGCGGTAGCGGTCCGCCACTGTTATTGCTTCATGGCTACCCCGAGACCCATGTCATGTGGCACCGTGTCGCGCCAGCGCTTACGGAAAATTTCTTCGTGGTATGCGCCGATCTTCGTGGTTATGGTGACAGCAGCAAGCCAGAGGCTGGTGAGAATTTTATCAACTATTCCAAACGCGCCATGGCGGCCGATATGGTCGAGGTCATGCAGTACTTTGGTCATGAGCAATTCATGGTTGCCGGACACGACCGCGGCGCCCGCGTCACCCATCGCCTGGCACTGGATCATCCGCAACGTGTCACGCGAGCTTCGGTGATGGATATTGCGCCGACCCTGCATATGTTCCAGCATACAGACCAGTCATTTGCCACAGGCTACTATCACTGGTTTTTCCTCATACAGGGCAGTGGTCTGCCGGAGCATCTGATTGGTGCCGATCCCGATTATTTTCTGAAAATGAAGATGGGGCAGTGGAGTGCGCCGGATGCAATATTCGATGATGAAGCAGTTGCAGAATACCTGCGCTGTTTTCGTAACCCGCAAACCATACGCGCCTCGTGCGATGACTATCGCGCCGCAGCAGGCATTGACCTCGAACACGACGAAGTGGATCGCGGTCGACGTATCCAGTGTCCATTGTTGGTCTTGTGGGGTTCTCGCGGCTTTGTCCATCGAACCTACGATGTACTGTCAGTGTGGCGCGATTATGCTGAAGACGTGCAGGGAGCGAGTCTCGATTGCGGTCACTTCCTGCCGGAAGAACAACCCGATGATGTGGTTGCCAGGCTCAAGGAGTTCTTCACACAATGAGTAAGGATCTCCATGCAACATTCTCGATGTCAGGGCTCGAATACTTTTCCAGAGTCTTGACCGGGGAGCTTCCTCTGCCTGCGATGTGCGAGGCCGTACCGATGCGCTTCACCCATGTGGGCGAAGGCATGGTTCGGTTAACTGCAACACCCACAATATTGCACACGAATACCGTCGGCGGTGTCCATGGTGGTTTCGCGGCAACGGTAATCGATACGGTCACCGGTTGCGCTGTGCACACTCACATGGCGGCGGGTGAGTCCTACACCACTGTTTCACTGGAATTGAAAATGTTTCGCCCACCCTCGCTGGATGAGCCATTGTTCGCTGAAGGAAGACTGATCAATCTGTCGCGTCGCATTGGCGTCGCCGAAGGATTAATCCGCAATGGTGAGGGCAAGCTCGTCGCCCAGGGAACGGCAACCTGTATGGTATTTCGCTAAGCTATGAGTAGTTCACGGTTTAAACCCGATCGGGTCATAAAAAACGGGGCCTTCAGTGGCCCCGTTTTTGTATGGCATAAGATAAGAGGTCAGGCCGCTTTCATACCCGCTGCACGAATTTCCTCGGATACATCTTCAGAATATTTTTCGAAGTTTTCCTCGAACTTTCCGGCCAACATCCTCGCTTGCGCGTCATAGGCGTCCTTGTCCTGCCAGGTGTTTCTCGGATTCAGCACCTCGGCGGGCACATCAGGGCATTCAATCGGCATGTGAAGGCCGAATATCGGGTGCACGTCGGTTGGCACATTATCGAGGTTGCCGTCGATGACTGCGTTAACGATGGCACGGGTGTGGTTAATGGCCATGCGTTTGCCAACGCCATAAGGTCCACCACTCCAGCCGGTATTTATTAACCACACAGTTGCGCCATAGGTTTCGATTTTCTCGCCCAGCATCTCTGCATATTTGCGTGGATGCAATGGAAGGAACGGGCCACCGTAACATGGGCTGAAGTTGGGAGTCGGCTCGGTCACGCCTTTTTCAGTTCCAGCCACTTTGGCGGTATAGCCGTTGATGAAATGATACATGGCCTGAGCCGGGGTGAGTCGTGAGACCGGCGGCAGAACACCGAAGGCGTCACAGGTCAGGAAGATGACATTTTTCGGATGACCGCCACGGCCGGTTAATGTGGCGTTGGGGATTTGCCCTATATTGTATGAACCACGGGTATTTTCGGTGAGGCTGCCATCGTCCAGATTGACCTGGCGGGTATTGGTATCGAAGATGACGTTCTCAAGTACCGTACCGAACTGGCGGGTAGTGGCAAAAATTTCCGGTTCCTGTTCGGCCGACAGGTTGATGACCTTGGCATAGCAACCGCCTTCGAAATTGAACAAACCGTTCTCGCTCCAGCCGTGTTCATCATCGCCGATGAGCTTGCGTGATGCGTCAGCAGACAAGGTCGTTTTGCCGGTCCCAGAGAGCCCGAAGAACAGCGCGGTGACGCCGTCCTCACCGATATTGGCAGAGCTGTGCATGGGAAACACGCCTTTTTTCGGCAGCAGGTAATTCAGTACGCTGAAAATCGATTTCTTGGTTTCGCCGGCGTAGCTGGTACCGCCGATGATGACCAGTTTTTGGGTGAAGTTAACAACGATAAACGTACCCGAATGGGTGCCGTCGATTTCGGGGTCGGCTAAAAACCCCGGCGCGTTAATCACAGTGAATTCCGGTATGTGGCGAGCGCGCTCCTCTTCATTGGCGTTGATGAACATGTTGCGCGCGAACAGGTTATGCCAGGCATACTCGTTGACGATGCGAATCGGCAGACGATAGTCGGGATCAGCGCCGGCAAAGCAGTCCTGTACGAAGATGTCCTTGCCTTTCAGGTAGTCGCATAATCGGGCGTGCAGGGCGTCAAACTTCTCCGGCGTGTAGGGCACGTTCGTTTTGCTCCACCACACATCGTTTTCTGTGTTTTCATCGCGCACCACGAATTTGTCGTTGGCGGATCGCCCGGTATGTTGACCGGTTTTGACCACCAACGGTCCGTGACTTGACAGCATTCCTTCGCCGCGAGTCAGAGCCTGCTCGTAGAGCGCGGCGGTGGTCAGCGTCCAATAGACGTTCTCAGGGTCCGTTAACCCATGGTTTTCAAGGCCGTATTGGCTGCGATGTTTATCGCCAAGATGCATTGTGTCTACCTCTTACATTTAATAATTTTGCCTGGCGATTGGTATGAAACCGCCTGCTCGCGTCACAGCGCGTAGATGCCCACAGACCGGAAATAATTGTTCCGAAACGTTTTATGGGCGCTGATAATCATTGTGACAGAGCGCCCGCAGAGTGGGTCTTTACGGCCCCGCCATCAAGACTGCAGGGGGTTTGAAACTATAACGCAAATGCTGCCCAATCCCAATTACCGCTACCTTTTAATCATGTCCGGGCCTGTCGGGCAGGGAAGAGAGGTCAAATCACGGACTTTCCCATAGGGCCGTGTGATCCGATTCTACGGGTCGCGACGCAAGGGTTCGGCGATGTAGCCATACTCCGCGGCGGCTTCACACAGCTCGCTGAAGAAACTCCTCGCGAAGGCGCGAGGTACATAAATTTCGTATAGTGGCGCTGCATCGATCTGGTGGATCAGGGTGCTGATGTGCGCCATCCGGGTCGCGGCTGAATAATTGCTTGAAAAAGAACGTGGGTGGGTATCAAGCGCACACAGTTTAGCCAGCGTATGTCGTGCCTGACTGCCGGATAACCGAATAATCGATCGTGCATGACTATGGTCAACCAGCGCCGCCATGTCTTTCAGTGCGTCGGCGAGTTCCGGGAAGTTAATATCCGTCTCATTCAATGCCCCCGCCAGCATCCACTGATTTAGTCCCGACCAGATCATTGAATGCTCAGCATTGCTGGTGACACGCCCAATGTCAGGCAAGGGCAGACCGTAACGCTCGCGGGTCACTCCCGAGACGACAGACTGTTGGCCGTTTCGCGGCATGATTGAATACAGCGACCGCCATGTCTCCAAAATTGCGACACCAGGCGCAGTCTTGCTGGCACCGTACACACCAGGCTTGATAACACCGGCGAGCGGTGAGGTGTAAGTAAATTCAGACATGGAGGCGGGTATTCTCCGGGTCAAAAAACTGCGATGAGACCACTTCGACATTCACTTCATGCTTCATAAGTGGATTAACCGCCTTCAGGGTTTTACCGATATTTGTGGTTCCACCTTTGAGCAGGGCAAGCGCGATCCAGGTTTTCAGCATCGGGCTATAGGTTACCGAGGTGACGTGACCGAGGTCGTTTTCGATGACCGCCGCCTTGTCTGGTTCAACCAGGTGCGCGCCGGCGTACAGACGCATCGACGAGTCATTGCAGCGGATGCCCACCAGTTGTTCGCGAGCGCTGTCGACCAGGGCTTCGCGAGCTGCCAGCGGACGCCCGATAAATTCTTTCTTCGAACTCAGCATGGAACCAAGACCGATGTCCCCGGCGGTAGTCTGGCCGTTGACCTCGGGACCGGCGATGTGACCTTTCTCGATACGCATGATACCGAGTGCCTCGGTACCATAGGCGGTAATGCCGAATTCCTTGCCGGCATTCATCAGTGCCTGCCAGAGCGATTCGCCGTAACCCGCTGGGACATTCAATTCGTATGCGAGCTCACCGGAAAAGCTGATGCGAAACAGGCGCGCGCGGAAATTACCGAGGTTGAACTCGGTCGCGGCGAGAAATGGAAAGGCCTCATTGGACAGATCGATACGGGTAAGTACCTTTTGTAATACCGCGCGAGAATTCGGTCCGGCGATGGCCATGGATGCCCACTGCTCGGTAACGGAACAATACTGGACATCGAGCTGAGGCCAGATGGCCTGATGGTAGTACTCCATATGCGCCATCACCGCCGCCGCCTCGGCAGTGGTGGTGGTCATAAAGTAATGGTGTTCGGCCAGTCTCGTGGTCGTACCATCGTCTAGTACCAGACCATCTTCGCGAAGCATCAGCCCGTAGCGGGCCTTGCCCACCGGCAGCCTGGCAAAACCGTTGCTGTGCAGGCGATTCAGAAACTCCGGTGCATCTGCGCCCTGCACATCGATCTTGCCAAGGGTGGATACATCGCAAAGGCCCACCGAATTGCGGGTCGCCAGTGTTTCCCGACAGGATGCCGCCAGCATGTCTTCGCCATCGCGAGGGTAATAACGCGGACGAAGCCACTGGCCAGCTTCAACAAATTTCGCGCCGTGACGCACCGCCCAATCATGCATCGGTGTATAGCGGGTCGGAGAGAAATGCTGACCACGTGAGCTGCCGGCGAAAACACCAATGGCGACTGGTAGCACCGGTGGCCGAAAAGTGGTGGTGCCGACTGACTCGATGGAGAAGCCGAGCTCATCGGCGAGTATGCCGAGGCCGTTGACATTGGATAACTTGCCTTGATCGGTCGCCATGCCCAATGTGGTGTACCGTTTCAAATGCTCAACGGATTTATATCCTTCTCGCGCCGACAGGCCAATGTCGGTTTCCTTGACATCATTTTGCATGTCGACCAGGGCTTTACCGTGGTAACCTGCCACACGCCACAGGGGTTCGATGCTGTAGGCTGAACTGCCTTTGGCGACATCCGGCAGGTCGAATGCGCTACTCATGAAGCCACATTCCCGTGCCGCATCAAGACCGCGTTGACGCGCAGTGATCAGCGCATTGGCGAGATCGAACTGACCTGCCGCGCCGCCGATGGATAGTTCCCTTTGTCTCGATTCAGCAGGAATAAAACCTGCGATGTCCGGAGACCATACTGGCCGTGTGCCGGTCTGCGAATGAAGGTGCACATCCGGATTCCAGCCACCGGATACACAGAGCAGATCGCAATCGATTCTTTCACGTACGCCGGCTGCGTCGACATCTACCCCGCGTACATGCAGGTGACCTCGCGCGCCGAGGATCACCGCACGATTCAGGATCCTGGCGCCGACTGCTTCGGCTTGTGCGATTGACTGTGAATCGATGTCGGATCGCGGGTCGATAACGGCGACGATGTTGACTCCGCCGGCAGCAAGATCAGCGAGGGCATCGTAGCCGCTGCTGTTGTTGGTAAATATCACCGCACGACTGCCGGGTCGTGCAGCGTATCGCATGGCATAGGTTCGCGCAGCCGAGGTCAGCATGATGCCCGGCAGATCATTATTGCCGAACACCAGTGGTCTCTCGAACGCGCCGCAGGCGAGGATGACGCGGCTGGCATGAATACGCCACAATTTTTGTCGTGCGCCATGGGCGCCCGGCACCGGCAGATGATCCGCAAGTCGCTCGACGGCGGCTAGAATATTGTGGTCGTAATATCCGAATACGGTGGTTCGCGTTAACAGGCGGGCGTCTTCAAAGGCTTCGATTTCCGTGCGTATATCGTCCGACCAACTCTCTGCAGATTTGCTATCCAGCGTGGTGGATGTACTGAGAAGATGTCCACCGACACGATGGTCCTGTTCCGCCAACACAACCCGGGCGCCACTGCGGGCGGCGGCGAGTGCGGCAACAAGACCAGCCGGCCCGGCGCCGACGACCAGTACGTCGCAATGCAGCGTGGCGCGTTCGTAGCGATCAGGATCGGGTTTATTCGCTGCACGCCCGAGACCAGCCGCGCGCCGAATGAAGGGCTCGTACATTTTCTCCCAGAACTGCTTCGGCCACATGAAGGTTTTATAGTAAAAACCGGCCGGTAAAAACGGCGATAACAGATTGTTGACAGACAATATGTCGAAGGCGAGTGATGGCCAGCGGTTCTGGCTCATCGCGCTGAGTCCATCATATAGTTCGATGAGGGTCGCGCGGGTGTTTGGTTCGCGACGGGCATCCTCGCGCAGTTCCACCAATGCGTTGGGTTCCTCTGTGCCCGATGTATAAATGCCTCGCGGCCGGTGATACTTGAAGCCGCGTCCGGTCAGGTGTACGCCGTTGGCTATCAACGCCGAGGCAAGCGTATCGCCGGCGAAGCCCTGGTAACTGACATTATCGAAATAAAACTTCAATGGTCGGTCGCGATCAATGAGGCCGCCGGCTGAATTGCGATAAGCGGCCTCCTTCATCCCACCGACTCCTCAATATCGCATGCCAGGCCGACATCGAATATTTCGTGGGTGAAGGTATCGCGGTGAATCACGAGCCAGGCGCGACAGCCGCCGACGTGGTGCCAGTATTCGTGATGCGGACCGCGCGGGTTGTCGCGAAGATAGACGTAGTCGTGCCATTCCTTCAGGCTGGCACCGCTGGGTGGGCGCCCGGGCGTTGCATCGCCCAGATAACTGAACTCATCGCTGGCGCGTTCACCGCAAAGGGGACAATTGATTCGCATGGGTCAGTGCACGTTGGGGCGGGGGCCGCCGCCTCGTTCGTCGATGAGGTTGCCGGTCATGAAACGGTCGAGCCGATAGGGAGCGTTGTAGCGATGCGCATGGTCCCGGGCGATGGTATGGGCAAAGCACCAACCGGATGCCGGCGTCGCCTTGAAGCCGCCATAACACCAGCCGGTATTCAGGTACAGTCCGTCGATAGGTGTCTTGTCGATGATCGGGCTGCCGTCCATGCTCATATCCATGATACCGCCCCAGTGACGCAATACGCGCAGTCGTCCTAGCGATGGCATCATCGCCATGCCGGATTCCAGCACGTGTTCAACCATTGGCAGGTTGCCTCTCTGGGCATAGCTGTTGTAGCCGTCCAGATCTCCACCGAATACCAGGCCACCCTTGTCCGATTGGCTGATATAAAAATGTCCCGCGCCAAAGGTGACTACATGATCGATCAACGGTTTCAGCCCTTCGGTAACGAAGGCTTGCAACACATGGCTTTCGATAGGTAGACGCATGCCGGCCATGGCGGCGAGTCGGGAGGAATTTCCGGCGACTGCCAGACCTATCTTGTTTGCACCGATTGCACCACGCGTGGTGTCGACACCGGTGATTGCGCCGTTCTCCATGCGGATGCCGGTAACCTCGCAATTCTGAATGATATCGACGTCGCGCATATCGGCACCTCGGGCATAGCCCCATACCACGGCATCATGTCGTGCCGTGCCGCCGCGTGGTTGCATCAGGCCACCGAGAATCGGAAAACGCGCGTTGTCGTAATCCAGATACGGCAGCATATCGCGCAGTTCATCACGTTTCATCAATACAGCATCGGAGCCGTGCATTAACATGGCATTTCCACGGCGTACATAAGCATCGCGCTGGGCATCGCTGTGATAAAGGTTGATGACGCCGCGCTGACTCATCATGACGTTATAGTTGAGTTCCTGTTCCAGTGACTCCCATAGCTTTAACGACCACTCATAAAATGGTTGATTGCCCTCAAGCAGGTAATTGGCGCGCACGATGGTGGTGTTACGACCCGCATTACCACCGCCGATATAACCCTTCTCCAACACGGCGATATTGTGAATTCCATGTTCGCGGGCGAGATAGTAAGCGGTCGCAAGGCCATGTCCACCCCCGCCGATAATGATGACATCGTAATGTGTCTTTGGGGTCGCATCGCGCCACGCCGGAGTCCAGCGGGAATGTCCGCTGAAGGTGTTCCGTATCAGGTTGAAAAGCGAGTACTTCAAAGTCCAGGCCAGGATTCAATGTGAGTCAGTGGTCGTGCAAAGTATAGGTCGATTCGGGTTATCGAGGGTATCGCGACCGTCAGAATTTGTTCCCCTTGCGACGATGCAAGCAGTACCATGACACCTTGACTTAAAACCCTGGTATTGAAAGACGATGCTTGCAGCCGGTCGATAAAACGATGACGATAACGAATCGACCAGGTCACAACAATCCATGTGAAATAAATGACGGATTTGCGTTCAGATAACTTCTTCGAAGAGTTGCCCGGCTTCGAAGGATTCCGGGAGTACTTGCAGCGTGAATTCTATCGTCCGCTGCCGGATGACTGGCAAGTGGTTATTACCGATATTCGCGGCTCGACCAAAGCTATCGAAACCGGTCGATACAAGGAAGTGAACTCGGTTAGCACAGCATCCATCGTTGCTCTGTTAAATGCAGTGCGGCCGCTTGCGGTCCCCTACGTATTCGGTGGCGATGGCGCCACCGTTTGCGTGCCATCATCGGCTACGGAGTCGGTCAAGGCGGCGCTGTTGGCAGCTCGTGATATGGCCATAAATTCATTTAATCTCGATTTGCGAGTCGGCATGGTACCGATGACGGACATTGTTGACGCCGGTCACGAGATCCTGGTGGGGAAATATCATCCAACTGCTCACTTCAGTCAGGCGATGTTCCAAGGTAATGGTCTTGGTTATGCTGAAACCCTGGTTAAGGATCCACGCACGGACAATCCATATCTCGTTACGACAAGTAAACTTGATGTGGATGGAGTCTTTGATGGTTTCGAATGCCGCTGGAATGAGGTGCCGAGTGCGCACGGTGAATCGGTTGCGTTGATGATTAAAGTTCTCGCTACGTCTACCGAGGTGGCACACGACACCCTTACTCGAATAACCGACAGGATTTTTGAAATCTATGGTCCCGCCTCACAGCATCATCCTTTACAGGAAAGCGCACTGTCATTGCCAACATCGATAGCCAAACTTAAAAATGAGGCGCGCGTTCAGACTGCATTTGGTACGGGTTTGCAGCGTGTCGGATATTATGTGCGGCTGTGGGTGGTTGTTCTCATCGGCAAGTGGGTGATGGCACGGGGCATCAAAACCCGGAATACCGATTGGGGCCTTTATAAAAAGAAGCTGATTGAAAATTCGGACTATCGGAAGTTCGACGAGGTACTCCGAATGATTCTTTCCGGTACCGGAAAACAGCGAGAAAAGTTGACGACCTATCTTGACTCATTGCGTCAACAACGATCAATCGTCTATGGAATGCAGATATCTCATGCAGCTCTGATCACCTGCATAGTGCAGGATTACGATACCGATCACGTCCACTTCCTTGACGGCGCCAATGGGGGGTATGCTCTGGCTGCCAAGCAACTGAAACAACAGCTAAATGAACTTGATCGAAAAGACGTAAGTTAAGTTAAGCTATCGATATATCAAATGAAATCACAGCATCTTATAAGCGACGCTGTCGCAACCGTTATAAACGGTATGGACGAGCCATGCCGTGCAGTTCTATTACGCCTTCGCGAATTGATTCTTGAGACGGCATCCAAAACAGATGGTGTTGGGCCCATTGAAGAAGCTTTGCGCTGGGGGCAGCCGGCATACCTGACCAACGAATCAAAAAGCGGCAGCCTGATTCGTATCGATCAGCTTAAAGGGCAACCGAAAAAATGCGCTATGTATTTTCATTGCCAAACATCGCTTGTCGATACCTTTAGAACGATGTTCCCGGATGAACTTGTCTTTGAATCCAATCGCGCCATTATCATCGATTGCGATCAGCCGCTTCCGATAGATGCATTGTCGGAATGTATTATTCTGGCGCTTACCTATCATGCACGACGGCAATCAGGTTCCCGATCACGAGCGTGACATCAACCTTTTTATTGTTACTGGCTAGCATCAATACCTGACTCAAGCATTGACATAAAATTGTTGGTTTATCGTCCGTGACAAACGGGATTAGCAAATCCCGCATATTAACTCAAGTAAGAAAGTGTCCCTTGACTACGGACTTAATACCTCGACCTTGTCCGGGTATTCACGTAAAAGAAGTTTCCATTGAGGTTTGATGTGTTTGAACGCAACAAAGATTGCAATGAACACAATCAGGGGAGAAACGAAATCTCAGGGAGAAACGATTATGAATGGATATATTCAAAACATAATAATAGCGGTTGTAACGGCATTTATATTACTGGTGGCATATAAATATGCGATTCCTGTTGCCCCCGTTTACAGCTCGGACAACACAACAAGAATTCAGGATATCGGTACCTCAAGCGGCTTTGGATATCATGTCACACAGTCAATAAGGCGTCCGCGACTCGTATAACGGCATCGAGACAACTACATCAGGATGTTTAATCAATCTGATAGGTTCCAGTAAAAAGTACATAGTCGAACCTGAATAATTCCGTTTAAACGGTTTGAACTCGATTTACGTAACGATCGGATGCAAACATCACGTCCATAACGTCTTTAAACAGCCGCAGAATCCAGGCGCAAAAAGACCGGGCCCGCAGCCAGGCCAGAAC
>BQJD01000041.1 GCA_021604525.1 marine bacterium B5-7
AGTGATGATATTCCACAATACGATGAATATGCGCCGCCAGAAGTTAGCATTACTGCGAGGAAAACTGATGGCGCCGCATAACAAACGCATGCAGTCTGACCAACAAACCGCTACGCGTTTTGTTGGCCGCTGATGCGGGGCTTTATATGGCACGTTTCCAAATCATTAGTATTTCGAGCACGGGTTAAACCATGCCCATTCCAAAGACGATGAAAGCAATGCTGTTAACCGGGCACGGTGGACCAGAAAAACTCGTGTTTGAGAATAACTGGCCGACCCCCGACATTGATGCAGACGAAGTACTTGTTCGAGTTGGTGCCTGCGGTATTAATAATACAGATATCTGGGTTCGTGAAGGCGTCTATGGCGTATCTGATGATCCTGATGCTGTAGCTTCTTTTTAGAGATAGTCCACTATCATTTCCAATTATTCAGGGTGCCGATATAGCGGGTATGATTGTTGGCTGTGGGGCTAATGTTGATTCCTCCCGAATCGGCCAGCGCGTCATGATAGATTTTGGAATATATGTCGGGCCTGGAAGTGATATCCCAAACCACGATTACATCGGGTCGGGGCGACCCGGAGGCTTTGCTGAGTACGTAGCGGTTCCAGCAGAAAATGCCCATTATGTTGAGACATCTCTATCAGACATCGAACTTGCAACCTTTTGTTGTGCGTATATCACCGGGGAGCAAATGCTCAGAAGAGCACGAGTCTCGGAGGGTGAAAGAGTTTTGGTAACCGGTGCCTCCGGAGGCGTCGGATCGGGTGTAGTCCAGCTTTGCAGGGCACGTGGCGCAATCCCCTATGCCCTCGTTGGAGCCGGAAAAGAAGCAGCCGTAATTTCTATTGGTGCCGAAGCTACCATCACACGAGGTGAAGGCGATTTATCCGGGGCCATGGCGAAGCTCACAAATAACGAGCCAATCGATGTTGTCGTCGACACCGTGTCGGGCCCCCTGCTGCCTGACCGTATAGAAATCCTTAAACCACAAGGCCGGTACGTAACCTGCGGAGCAATGGGTGGTCCAATGGTTGAGATAGGTATGCGACGAATATATTTGAAAAACCTTGAATTACATGGCGCAACCCAAGGCACTCGCAAAGATTTCGAGGCCGTCCTGAATTATGTCCTTTCAGGAAATATCAAACCATTGGTTGCAAAAATATTTGCGCTGGAGGATCTCGGATAGACACAAGAGGAATTTAAAAAGAAAGAGTTTGTTGGGAAGCTTGTTGTGGCCATCTCCCCATCAAATTAGCAATTATCATGTGCTACATAACAAACGCATGCAGCCGGTTCAAAATGTTCGCAACGCTCTCATTTTGACCGCTGATGTAAAGCGTTATGCCTTTGTCCAAAAACACATGAATTGAAGTGGGGTATCTTGATCGCGAATGGATTGTGTTCGGACCTGAGACTGACTACTCAGTATCCCCGAATTCCTGCGCCAAGGCCATAACGAGCACTCCCAACGCCAGAGTATGGAGTTAGCCCAAATTCTCTCGGTAAGATACTTGGTGATTAGGAAAAGCCTCTAACAACTGATCAATTGCCTCGGCTGTCCGTGGTCCCCACATTTTTGTCAACGCAAAGGTTTTCCTGGCCGTATGAAATAGTTCATCCTCTTCAATATAGTAGCGCGTCGGATCAGATTTCTTCCCTTCTGATACTTGTTGCTCAGCCAATTGTTGTTTGAACTCTACGGCGCCTAAATTCCCTTCTATCACCCGAATAGAATTACCTCGCCATGCAAGAAGTTGGCGAATTTCTTCCGGGTCTACACCCTGGTCACATAGATACCGTATAACTTGATAGATCGCTCGGCGTTTCGGGAGTCGACTGAATGTCTGATCGCCAGCAATTACGTCAAATTTCGTGAGGTCCCTGGACTGAGTACGGGCAACACGCTCAAGTCGTGACTTATTTCGAATCTGGATCTGGTACTCCTCGGCCTCTGGTAGAGGGATGACTTGCTGAACGTCCAACAGTAGTTGGTCACCATCCTGGTATGGTCGTAATCGCACACATCGAATGTCAAGGCTACGTTCATTAAGCCATAGTACTGAAGTGGTAACCTCCTTTGAAAACTCTGCAGAGGCAAGAATAATCCGAACGTCTTGCGCAAATTCTTCTTCATCTGGTTCATCCCATCCCAGAAATTCTAACAATAGGTCTCGTGCGTCACCCTCCTGTCCAGATTTACTCAAGTATGTTGCGAATACTTCAACAGCCCCACCGAAGGTCATGACAGACACCATGGCGGCATAACGAATTGCCTGTAATTCCATGTGACCACCATCCTCCGTACGCTTGAGTTCAATAACTACCAAGTTGGCATCTTTATCAACTCCTAGTAGGTCAATCCTGCGACGGCTGTTGTCCCAATTTCCAAATTCTTCAGATATAACCAGAGTATCCGGTGAGATCACATCAATTTGTCTTTTGATCAATTGTTGAAGATGCTCTCGTTCCCTAAAGCCCGCATCGGAAAAGTTTGTTGCCTTGATTGGACTCAATCCTTTTTTTGTTACCTGGTAGATCGCCATTTAGTATTTCGTATAATTTTAAAGGCCAAAGAATAGCATCGTTCTGATCATAGTTATTGCAACAGTATAGTTTTAGCGACAGCTTTCGGATTGAAGTTCTAGTCGATGAAATGCTTGAAATTGCCGATAACTCCTCATACGACGATAAAGTTATCGAAACACCACGCGGCGAGAAACTTGTAGTCGACCATGAATCGATTCATCGGTCAAAGGTACCAATCGATACGCGCAAATGGCTCGCAGCGAAATTAATGACCAAAAAGTATGGCGACCACACCCAGGTCAAGGCAGACGTGACAACACACAACCTTGATAAATAGCCTGGAACAGGCACGCACGCATACCGAGGAAGTTCGGGGGGGAATTAAATGTGCAACGTCAACCCACCCACTAAATAAATTGAGGTAAATACCATGAAGTTGAATCAATCTCAAAAAGCACTCAGAAAAATTGGATTTTCATCTAGCCCACTAAAACGGATCGCCAATCTAAATACTGGTTCGCCAAGTCAGCTTCATCTTTTCTTTTATTCGAAATTATTAGGCAGAAATGCAGAAGTTAAGCTTCATGCGATATTGTCTGATCACCCTCGCTCAGGTGAATAGTTCGATTGGTCACCAACGGTTCAAGGATTTCTTCTCGGTGCTATCTTCGGTGTATCTGGTGTTATTCAAGTATCATGGCCCTTTGCTGCCGAATGCGAAAGTGCCAGTTTCATCGAAGGGACAGATTGGGTGCACGGATTTCTCGACCCCGAAAACAGATGGGCACTAGAATCAATGACTGGAATGGGTGGCGAATGAGCATTTGAGTTATTTAAAGAGTGGGATAAGTTTGCTTTAGAAAAAATAAAAGAGAAAAAGAAATAGTATGAAAATGCATAGCAATCGCATGCAGTCTAACCAACAAACCGCTACGCGTTTTGTTGGCCGCTGATGCTGGGCGTTAGGTGCGAGTCCATGCATTCTACGTTCAAGCTGTTAATCGATTCCTTGGAACCATTATTCCAATCCTTGATGGATATGAATCCTGTGATCGTACAGAATCTCCCGCGCGACATGCCAAAAGCTGGAAATTATCTGTTTTCGGAAGGCAATAGTCATTTGTACGTCGGTAGGACGAACTCGCTCAGAAAACGACTACAGACCTATTGTCAACCTGGCTCAGGACACAACTCGGCAACTTTTGCTTTTCGATTGGCGCGCAAAGCCACCGGATTTCTGGAAGCAACCTACGCAAGGAAAGGTTCCAGGCAGCATCTTCAAGACGATCCAAGATTTGGACCGGTCTTTGTCGAGCAGAAGGCTAGAGTGAGAGATATGCAGGTTCGGTATGTGGAGGAAGAGGAACAGATAAGGCAGGCGCTTCTTGAAATGTACGTAGCTGTAAGCTTGAAAACACCACATAATGACTTCGACAACCATTAGGCGCCTAACCAGTAGATGAAGCGCCGCTTATATGGGCGTTGGATAATAACCCCCCCGAGAACTTAAATGAACCCAATATCAAATACTGCGTATTACTGTTGTGGTGTCAGGATGGAGGATGCTAAAAAAGTTCGCTCAACCTGTAATGACGTGTACGCAGAAAGATTTATGGATGAGAGAGGTAGGCAAATATTTGAACCTTTCAAATCCGAGAAAATGCCCAACATTTCGAATATTACCAGGTGTCGACTGATCGACGATTATCTGTTGTCCGAATTAGCCGAGAATAACCAACTGACTATTGTAACTATTGGAGCAGGATTCGATACTCGACCATATCGATTAATGGGGGGCAATTGGTTAGAAATCGACGAGCCACAGATAATAGGCTACAAAAACGAAAAATTGCCAGTAGAGGAAATGTACTAACCCACTTAAACGCATTTCCATAGACTTCGAGCATGAATCGTTGATAGGGAAACTTGTACAAGTATGCAACGAGGAGCATACGATTTTTGTCATTGAGGGCGTATTCATGTATCTGGAACCAGAAGCTATTACAACCACCATTAGCACTATCCAGGGGCTTTATCCCAAGCATGAGCTGTATTGTGATTTAATGACAAAAAAGTTTTTTACCAGGTTTGCGCAGAGAGTGCATTCAAAGCTCGTTGCATCTGGCGGTACGTTTTCGGAACGGCCTGATACGCCGGAAGAAATTTTTATTCAGCATGGTTACAAAAAGATCGAAAGCATGCCAATGTTCAGACGAGCAAGAGAGCTAGGTATTCTTTGGGACGAAGTTAAGATTCCAAAATTTGTGAGCTGGTTGATGCTAAACGTGTTTTTGAAAGATTTAAATGGCTATGCGGTGCATCGTTTCAATTTTGAAAAACACCGAACATTCATCTAACAAACGCATGCCGTCGGACGCGGCAGAGCCGCGCCGCTGATGCGAAGCGTTTAGGGCCTGAATGAAGTTTGTGCATTGATTCATACTTATAGTATTACGGACCACAATTTCAGGCTGCGGAACAGTAAGCTTTGAGGGCGTAAGCAGTATCAATCCATGGCACGGAATTCTGAACACTACCTCAAGCACCAAGGTGTTCTTGTAACAATAACGATTGCGCGCTTTGACCGCGGTTACGCACAACGGCACAATGGCGTGTCATGTTTGGCCGATAATTCTTAACTCATGCAATCCTTACGATACGCACGCTACATCACCACCCTATTCATGGTGGTTACCCTCGCGCTTGGTGGCTGCGTTTCAACCGGTGTTTCGAGAACATCCACCGAGGCGGTTGCCGATCAGCTTATGCGACATTACCAGGTGTGGTATGCAACCCCATATCGTTTTGGTGGCAATAGTCGATCCGGTATCGACTGTTCCGGATTTGTACAGCAGACCTACCGGACGGTGTTCAAGCGGGAATTGCCACGCACCACCGAAGAGCAGGCGGATCTCGGCCGGCGTGTATCACGTAACAATCTCGTCGTCGGTGATCTGGTGTTCTTCAAGACCGGCTGGTTCAAATATCATGTGGGTGTGTATGTCGGCCGCGATCGATTCATACACGCTTCCGAGAGTCGCGGCGTTATCGAGTCCTCGCTGAATTCATCCTATTGGTCGAAGCACTACTGGAAGGCACGCCGGCTTGGCTGACAATAATTATTCATGTCTGAAGCGACTAAATCACCGGATGATTCATCATCCAATCATGACGAGACCTGGTTCAGGCAACGGCTGGAAGCCCGCCGCGCGGAACTCATCGCCATAAGCGCACAAGAAGATCGATCGACTATTGAACTCGATCAAACCCGAGTCGGACGACTGTCGCGCATGGACGCGATGCAGGGACATGAGATGCATCTTGAATCGAAGCGTCGTGTGAAGATAGATCTTGCCCGGATTGCCAGCGCATTGCAGCGACTCGATGACGGCGAATTTGGCGAGTGTCTGGACTGTGGTGAAAATATCGCACCGGGACGTCTCGAAATCGATCCTGCGGCGGCGCTGTGTGTCGCTTGCGCCGAGGTGCGCGAGAATCGCTGATGCGTATCTGGACGGTCGGTCATAGCAATCGCGACCTCGATTATTTCATTCAGATGCTCAGGCAGCATCACATCGAATGCCTGGTGGATGTACGTCGTCAACCGGTATCACGGCGATTTCCGTGGTTTGAAGGTGATGTGTTGCGTAATCACATCGAGAACGCGGGACTGCGTTATCACTTCGCTGGCGTCAATCTCGGTGGCCGTCGTAACAGCGTGGTTAATAGTCCCAATATCGCTGTTAAGGGTTTTTGGCGCGGCTATGCCGATCACATGCAAACAGATGCGTTTTTGCAATCGATCGGGCGGTTAAAAAATCTTGCCGAAGCCATGACCGTGGCAGTCATGTGCGCCGAGGGCGACCCGGATCACTGCCATCGATCAATGATCGCGGACTACCTTTATTTCGAGAGGGTGGAGACGATTCACATTATCGATACCGAGACATGCCGGACACATACCCCTAATCCGTTAGCGAGACCCCTGACCACAGGCATCGTTTACGACCGGAATCAAACGCTGTCGATATGCTGACTTGTCAACAGACATGTGATCGTCCTTCAATGCGAGGCTCGTAAAATAAAAAAACCCTGAAGAACCGTTCAGGTCCAACAGGGTTTTGGCAGGCTTTTTGGGTTTACTCCCATTTATCGCCCGTTATTTTTTCTATATCGCCTTTATAGTTGTACCGGCGTGTCGTCCTTGCTATCCAATTCCGTGTAGCCGGTGGTTTGTCTGTACCCCGTACAACCCGCATGGGTTGCGTCACACTCCGCAACAATTCAAGTTACGTCCGGTCGGAAGGTGAATATCGCGAACGATACCCCCGATCATTTCCGTGTCGCAGCCGACGGTCAGGCACAAAAAAACCGGTGACCTTAAACGGTTCCCGGCGAGCAGTGGGCGCCAACACCATACGAATGCGTATCTGTTGGCGGCAACCCGGCTGTCTCGATTGAGATCCGTGGCTTTCCGTCCTCGCCTCGCGACGAGTTTGGCTTACGATAAATTAACGTTAGCACGAAGCGCAGCGTCAGGCAATACACGGTCTGCAAGTTACCCTGTCGACAGTCGTTACTAATTACGGATTCAGTCTGGTTGACGTTGGCCGGTGAACCAGCCGCCAACGACAATGGCTATGCCAAGAATTGCGCTGGAGCCGCTGATCCATGTACGGGTACTGGAGTTTGACGGATCGCCAAACAGATAAACGGCAGTGGCAATTGATAACAGAGTGCAACCGATAATCGTTGCGGTCAAACGACGGTGGTTAATGGCCAGTGTCTGCTTGAGTTGATCGACGTTGTCCGAGCGCGTTTTTACAGCTATCTCATCGTTTTTTATGCGCCTCAGGACATCGTAGGCAAGTGCCGGCATTTCAGGTCCAAGAGCCAGGAATCGCGGCAGTTCGCGGCGAATGCCCCGAGCCACGGCACGCGGTCCGTACTGCCTGCGCATCCAGCGTTCCAGAAAGGGTTTGGCGGTTTCCCATAAATCAAGTTGCGGGTACAAACGGCGCCCCAGGCCCTCGATGTTCAAAAGCGTTTTCTGCAGTAGTACAAGCTGAGGCTGTACCGGCATCTGGAACCGATGAGCCACCTGGAACAGCCGCAAAACCAATCGACCAAATGATATCTCGCTAATGGGCTTGGCAAATATCGGTTCGCATACCGAACGGATAGCACCCTCGAACTCTTCCACACGAGTATCGCGTGGCACCCAACCAGAGCGTATATGAACCTCGGCAATGGTGCGGTAATCGCGATTGAAGAAACCGAGCAGAATCTCCGCGAGGAAACGTTGGTCGGCATCGCTCAAGGTACCCATGATACCGAAGTCGACAGCGCAATACTTTCCGGATTCATATACAAAAATATTTCCAGGATGCATGTCGGCATGAAAAAATCCGTCGCGAAATGCCTGGGTAAAGAAAATCTCAACGCCGTTATGGGCAAGGGTGCGCATGTCGATACCGGCATCATGCATCGCATCGATATCGCGAATGGAAATGGCATGAATCCGCTCCATCACCATTACATCACGCCGGGTGTAGTCCCAGTAAACGCGGGGGACATAGAGCAGGTTGGAGTCCTTGAAATTGGTGCGAAGCTGACTGGCGTTGGCTGCTTCGCGTATCAGGTCGAGTTCGTCGTGGATGGTTTTGTCGTAGTCCTCGACTATCTCCACCGGTCGCAGTCGCTTACCCTGCGACCAGTATTTCTCGGCAAGGTGGGCAATGGTGTAGAGAAGTTCGAGATCACGTTCTATGACCTTCTCGATACCGGGCCGAAGTACCTTGATGATAACTTCGCTACCATCCTTTAATACACCGGTATGTACCTGGGCGACCGACGCCGAGGCTACCGGCTCCACCTCGAAGGCGGCGAACAACTCGGTAACCGGTTGACCCAGCGCTGTTTCTACAATGTTGCGGGAGACGGTGGGCGAGAATGGCGGAACCCGATCCTGCAGCAACGTCAGCTCGTCGGCAATATCAGTTGGTATGAGGTCGGGTCTTGTTGACAGCGCCTGACCGAATTTAATGAATACCGGACCCAGTTCCACCAACGCTTCGCGGAGACGAACGCCTCGCGGAGCGGCGTCGCGGCGCCGCCAGTACGGGGGATACAGATAAAGCAGGTATAAATAGGGTCGGGCGAGATGCAGCGTACGGACGAATTCGTCAAGACCATGACGCACGAACACGCGGACGATGGCTAGAACCCGGAGCGGTCTGCGCCCTTTCATGAATCGCTTTCGAGACGAATGATGCGTTGTTCCAGTCGATCGACATCGGCAACGATTTCGTCGACTGCGTCAGCAAAATCCTCAACCGATCCACGACTTGCCGCCAGGCGGATTTCTTCACGTAGATAATCCCCGCCATCGGTGAAAGTTTTCTCGCTTGCCCGTTTGCGCACGCGTCCGAGTGTGTCGATAGAACTTTCGATCCGCCAGGTCGGGGCATCGCCTATCAGCGGCGACAGACGTTGCTGCCAATTCGGGCGGTAGTATCGCAGCAAATCAGAGAATGCCTGAACCAGCGTGGCATCGCCCTCCACTTGCAGCGATCCGTCGTTGAATGCCGAACGGTCAGACGGGTTCATGGCGGCACGGGCAAAGCTGAATGGTCCGCCACATACTTCGGCATCCACCGTGCCCGGGTGATCGGTGGCGAGGTGTATGCCATCGTCGCTAAACGTGACAAACACCGAATGATCGTCCTTCAGCCACGAGTCGATACAAATCGTTTTACCTATAAGCGGTTCGAGTCTGGCAGGGCTGTCGGGGTCCTGGCGCAGCACCCGGTTAAGGCCGCTTTCAATAACTCCCAGCGATAATGGGTTCATCACACGTGTCTGGCTCATCGATTGCGGCGAGTCAGAACTTGTACCCGGTATGCAGGGCCACAACACCGGCAGTCAGGTTGTGATAATCGACTCTTTCGAAACCGGCAGAGGTCATCATCGACGCCAGCGTTTGCTGGTCGGGATGGCGGCGGATGGACTCCACCAGATACTGGTAACTGTCCTTGTCACCGGCGATCAGTTTGCCTAATTTTGGTATGACATTGAATGAATACAGATCGTAGGCTTTGCGCATGAGCGGCGAAGTAGGCTTTGAAAATTCCAGTATCATCAGTTTGCCGCCCGGCTTCAGCACGCGATACATGGATTCCAGCGCCCGTTCGATGCGGGTAACGTTGCGCAGCCCGAAGGAGATGCTGACGCAGTTGAAGGTGTTGTCATCGAAACACAGATTCTCGGCGTCGGTGATGCAGTATTGAAGCGGCTTTAATACGCCGTGGTCTAGCATCGAATCGCGGCCGCGGTCGAGCATGGCCGGGTTGATGTCGGTCATTACCACCCGGCCGGTGTCACCCACCTGGTCAACGAATGCGCGTGACAGGTCGCCACTACCGGCGGCCACGTCGAGCACGGAATCGCCACGCTTGAGACCACTTTGGGTAACGGCGAAGTGTTTCCAGACACGATGAATGCCAAATGACATCGCATCGTTCATGACATTGTAACGGTCCGCTACCGAGGTAAACACGGCGCCAACCATCGATGCCTTGTCATCGGCATCGACCTCGCGAAAACCGAAATGGGTCGTGGATCGCTCGTCTGACATGTCGGTTTAGCCTGCCTCGGCAGGTCGGCCGTGACCCGCTTCTTCGAGCCGTTCAAGGTAACGTTTCCAGTTGGTTTCCTTGTCAGCGCCCAACCTGTAAAGCGTTTCCCACGAATAAATTCCGGTATTGTGACCGTCATCGAAATGCAGACACACGGCATAAGCGCCGACCGGTTCGATCTGGGTAATGTTGACGTTCTGTTTGTTGAGTTGCAGTGTTTCCTGACCAGGGCCATGACCCTGTACTTCGGCGGAAGGCGAATGTACCCGAAGATACTCACAGCTTAGTTCGTAGTGCGCGCCGTCATCGAACTCTATTTCAAGCGCGCGTGACGACTGGTGCAATACCAGGGAGACAGGTTTTGGACTGGACATGTGTTTTTAACCGGGCTAGTGCTGTAAAGGGTGACCGCGCAAGTTCAGGCGCGGAGCCAGCCGGCCACATCCTCGGAAAAATAACTCAACACGGCGTCGGCGCCGGCACGCTTGAATGCCAACAGCGATTCCAGCACCACCGCGCGCTCGTCGAGCCAGCCGTTGAGGGCGGCCGCTTTGAGCATGGCATATTCACCGCTGACCTGGTAGACCAGGGTCGGCACCGCCAGTTCATGACGTATGCGACGAACGATATCAAGATACGGCATGCCTGGCTTGACCATGATCATGTCAGCGCCTTCGTCGATATCGAGGGCCGCCTCGCGGACCGCCTCATCGCTGTTGCCGACATCCATCTGGTATGAATACTTGTTACCGCCACCGAGATTACCCGCAGAACCAACGGCATCTCGAAACGGCCCGTAGTACGACGACGCATACTTGGCAGCATATGACAGAATCAGCGTATTGTGATGGCTTCGTGCTTCCAGATTGTTGCGAATGGCACCGATACGGCCATCCATCATATCCGATGGGGCGACCACATCGGCACCGGCATCGGCATGGCTGCTCGCCTGGCGTACCAGCACATCGACGGTGACATCGTTGACTACGTAGCCGCTATCGTCAATCAGACCATCCTGTCCGTGACTGGTATATGGATCAAGAGCTACATCTGTAATGACGCCCAACTCGGGCAACTGGCGTTTTAGCTCGCGCACAGCTCGCTGTACCAGGCCCTCGGGGTTGTAGGCCTCACGCGCATCGTCAGACTTGGCTTCGGGATCGATGATGGGAAACAAGGCAATTGCCGGTATGCCGAGGTCGTGTAGATGGGCGGCTTTGTCGAGTAGCAGATCGAGACTCAGTCGCTTCACGTTCGGCATGGAAGGAACGTCTTCGCTATGATTTGTTCCTTCGCACAGAAACAGCGGTTGGATCAGGTCGTCGGTCGATAACCGATTCTCGCGAACCAGGCGACGCGCGAATGACGTCCGCCGGATGCGTCGCATGCGTGTGGTCGGGTATCGTCCGGGTGTCAGCGAGGGAATCATTGAATTTTCAAGCTGAAGTCCGTTGCATTGAATGATGATTCAGGGCCATTGTTTAAGTACGCTTTCTGGTGGCTTTCTTTGCAGTTGATTTTTTAGCGGTCTTTTTAGCGGTCTTTTTAGTGGCTGTTTTCCTGGCTACTTTGCTGGCCGCGACCTTTTTTGAAGCAGCCTTCTTGGCGGTCGACTTCTTTTTCGTCGACTTTTTCGCGGCAATCTTTTTAGTCACCCGCTTTTTGCTCACGGCTTTCCTGGCTATAGCTTTTTTCGCCGTAGCTTTCTTGGCTGCTGTTTTCCTGGCTACTTTGCTGGCTGTGGTCTTCTTGGCCGTTACTTTCCTGGTTGCCGCTTTTTTACTGGCGGACTTTTTAGCCGTCACCTTTTTAGCCGTCGACTTCTTCTTCGTCGCTTTTTTTGCGGCAATCTTTTTGGAACTCCGCTTTTTTGTCACGGTTTTCTTTGCAGCAGTCTTTTTTACCGTGGTCTTTTTGGTTGTCACTTTCCTGGTTGCCGCTTTTTTACTGGCGGACTTTTTAACCGTGGCCTTTTTAGCAGCGACTTTTTTCGAACCGGCCTTTTTAGCCGTGGATTTTTTGACAGCCGGTTCTAATGCGATATCGCCTGACTTGGTCTCGGCGATGTTTTTCTTGGCAGACGCTGGCCTCCTGGCAGCCTTTCTGCGTCGGCCTGGTTTGGATTCATGGCTGTCTGCGAGATTAATTTCACTCGCCTGGCGTGGCTGCATGCGAGTGGTACGGGACTCTGTACCGCTTGATTCGCGAACGATTTTGCCACCAATGATATGCGTATGGGTTGCCACACCCTCTACCGAGCCGTGAATGGAGATAACCTTGTTCTCAAGTGGGCGTATCTCGGTATCGATCATTTCACATAACTTCTCGAATACCTCGAGTGGCGGGTTATCTGCGTTCAGGGTTCGCAACTTGTGCTGGGCGCGGTAGTACTGCATCAGCAGTTCGCTTTCCTGCTGGTAGGCTTTAAGCTGGGCGCGCGCGGCCGTCTCGTTGTCATCCTCACGTTGTTTGAGTTTGCGGCCCTGACAGATGTCGCATCGACCGCGAACTTGTGGCGGATTCGTATATATATTGAATATTGCGCCACAGTCATCGCAATTGCGGCGTCCGGTGATTCGCTGTAACAGCGAATCGGCAGTGACATCGAAATTGATCACCATTTGAATGGGGCGCGTCACCCAGCCGAGCCGGGTGTCGAGCTCCTGCGCCTGGGGAATGTTGCGCGGGAAGCCGTCAAGAATAAAGCCGCGGCGGGTATCTGTCTTTAGTACACGCTCGGATACCATTTCAATCACCAACGCGTCGGGTACGAGACCGCCCTCATTCATGATGCGCTCGGCTTTCTTGCCAGCCTCGCTGCCTTCTTCAACCGCGGCACGCAGAATATCCCCCGTGGATATCTGCGGAACCTTATACAATTCCACAAGTTTGCGTGCTTGGGTACCTTTACCGGAGCCTGGCGCTCCCAGTAGTATGATGCGCATGTTCAAGTCTCTGAAATAGCGAATAGCGGCGGGTTTTCGCTGGCCTCTTCGCGTTTTTCGTCGGAGCGCCCCGACACGCACCGGCGAAGATGACCTATTCGTCAGGAAAGCGCTTTAAAATCAATCACTCTGATACCTGACGTTTTAAATCCGGCCTGCGGCCGCCGCTACCCTACCTGCGACCTATCGACGTGTCAATGCCTCTTAAGTCGTGAATCTGCAATGACCATATAATGGTGATGTATCACTAACAAAATATACCCCCAATGGCGCTTGCAGCGGGGCCGGGGCTAAAATAAAAAGTGGCCGTGTTGGCCGGCATGATTCATATCCGGTCGATCGTCTGATACGGGTGCTGAGTCACCACCCAAAGCCTGAAGACGATGCATGTTGGTACGCGGACATCGCATTGGCCTTCACCTTGAGCCATTGAACAGGGAAATGGCAGCGCCTTACCTTAGTATTGCACTCGATTATCGCGGGCGACAATTTCAGTAAGTCGTCAGGTTCGTCACAATGAGGCCGAACGCGAAGGCGTAGCATCGGGCTCTGCCAACGGATATCTTTACTAACACCAACATTTTCAGTAACAGTACGGTTAAGAATATTAAGGGAGCCTTGTCTGATGAAGAAAAATGCGTTCTATGCGCAATCCGGTGGCGTTACCGCAGTGATCAATGCCAGCGCATGCGGTGTTATTGAGACCGCTCGAAGTCATCGAGATCGTATTGGTAAAGTCTATGCCGGGCGTAATGGAATTATCGGCGCACTGACTGAAGACCTTATCGATACCTCAAAGGAATCGAAAAGCGCCATCGCCGGTTTGCGGCACACGCCATCAGGCGCTTTCGGATCGTGTCGTTTCAAGCTGAAAAGCCTCGAGGAAAGTCGCGCCCAGTACGAACGCCTGATAGAGGTTTTCAAGGCGCATAACATCGGCTACTTCTTTTATAACGGTGGCGGCGACTCGGCTGATACGTGTCTTAAGGTATCGCAACTTTCGAAAATCATGAATTATGATTTGAAGGCGATCCATATTCCCAAGACCGTCGATAACGATCTGCCAGTAACCGACAACTGCCCTGGCTTCGGTTCGGTAGCGAAGTACATCGCGATATCGACGCTTGAAGCCAGTTTCGATGTGGCATCCATGGCGCGCACATCAACCAAAGTATTCGTACTCGAAGTCATGGGGCGCCATGCCGGCTGGATCGCGGCGGCCGGTGGTCTGGCCTCGACCGAAGAACACCCGCTGCCGATCATCATTCTGTTCCCGGAAGTGGCGTTTGACGAGAAGCGATTTCTCGATGCGGTCCGAAAAAAAGTCGAGCAGTTTGGCTATGTGTCCATCGTGGTCTCTGAAGGCGTGCGGACAGCAGAGGGTTCATTCCTGGCCGAAGCCGGTACCCGTGATGCATTCGGTCATGCCCAGCTTGGCGGGGTAGCGCCGGTGGTGGCGGGTATCGTCAAGAACGCACTCGGCTATAAGTACCATTGGGCGGTGGCCGATTATCTTCAGCGGGCAGCCCGCCATATCGCGTCCAAAACAGATGTCGAGCAGGCTTATGACGTCGGTAAAGCGGCGGTGGAACTGGCGTTGAAGGGTCGCAATGCCGTGATGCCGGCAATCAAACGGACATCATTACAGCCGTATCGATGGAAAATCGAGGAAGCGCCGCTTTCAAAGGTCGCCAATGTGGAGAAAATGATGCCAAAAAACTTTATCAGCCGCGATGGTTTCAACATTACCCGTCGTTGCCGCGACTATCTTGAGCCATTGATTCGTGGCGAAGAATACCCGCCCTATCGCGGTGGTCTGCCGCGCTACGTAACGCTCAGGAATATCGCCGTGCCCAGAAAGCTTGAAACCGAAGTCACCCTGGAAAGTTTGACGGCCTGAACCTCAAGGAGATAGTCGGACCCGCATCGGGTGGCGTTTACGACAAACGCCACCACGAAGAGCCCTTAAAAATTAAAAAATTACTTTTCGTTGCGAAGCTAACTATTGATGGCGTGCCGCATCTTGCGCGCGGCAAGACCGACGAATAAGTAAAAAAAGCCGTTGGTGATAAGTTCGAAAGCCACCAGGATGCCGATGACGGAGAGGCCGGATACCGGCCACTCGGCGTAAATAACCGCACCCAGTCCTATGGAGATCAGGCCGGCGATGATCAGCCATACCCAGCCGGGCTGACCTTTCATCTGAAATGCCATGATAATGCGCAGCACGCCGACAGCGACGACAAGACCGGCCAGCATGGCAGTAAAGGCCAGAGACGACAATGCCGGATTATTAACGATGACGCCTGCTGCGACGATGTACAACAGACCGATGAGGATATGCGCGACGCGGCCTTTCCAGCCGGCACATTTGAAGGCGTTGAAAATCTGTGCGGCACCGCCGATGGCGAGCAGTACGCCGATGAACATGACCGTGGTCAGAGTCATCATGACCGGCATGCCGAGCGCAATGATTCCGAGTACGATAAAGACCATGCCAAGAGCAAGAATCCAGCCCCAGTTCTTGCCAAGATCACCAAAAATCTTTTTAAGATCAGGTCCAAGTGACCCAGGAAAGTTCGCGCCTTGCAGTTGCGCTTCAGACCTGTTCGTATCCGTCATGTGTCATCCTCCAAAGTCGTTTAATCCCGTGGCTATGCTAGCATAACGGTCATTACAACATCATGCTGCGATAACCTGTTAATTCGCACGCGTCATGTCACTGTTGGTGACGATGCATTCTTTGAGAACTGTGTTTACAATAATTCCATATGAACTTTCGTACTCTTATGTTCCGGGCTGTACTTGTCCTGGTGACAGTGATGTCGTTCGCGAATATCACGCAAGCGGCAGATGATTCAGAGATCATTACCGATGACGATATACCACGAACATATGTCGGTCGCGCCGTGTGTAGTGGATGTCATGCGGATGTAAATGAAGCCTATGCTGGCTCGCATCATGACCTCGCCATGCAACATGTCAGTGAATCCAGTGTGCTTGGGGATTTCGATAACGTTACTTACAAACACCTTGGCGAGACGTTCAACTTTTATCGCAACGGCGACCGATTCATGGTACGCACTGCCGGTTTGGACGGTGAACCGGAAGATTTTGAAATCTCCTTCACTTTCGGTGTCTATCCGCTGCAACAATACCTGGTGAAATTTCCCGGTGGCCGGTTGCAGGCGCTCAGTGTTGCTTTCGACACCCGCGCCAGGGACGCCGGCGGTCAGCGCTGGTTTCATCTTAACCCTGACGATGCCGTGCCACCCGGCGATGTACTTCACTGGACTGGTCCGAATCTCAACTGGAATTACATGTGCGCGGACTGCCACTCCACAGCCTATCGCAAGAACTACGATGCGGCGACACAAAGCTACGCATCGAGCTATGCCGAGATCGATGTGTCCTGCGAGGCCTGTCACGGACCGGCATCAAGGCATGTTGAATGGGCTAATAATGATGGAGACGCGATCGCCGAGTATGGCGTCGATGATGATTACAGCCTTGCTGTACGATTCAATGAACGCACGGGCGTAAGCTGGTCGAGCGATCCTGAAACCGGCACGGTGAGTCGCAGTACGCCACGCACATCGAGCCGCGAGATTGACGTCTGTGCACGATGTCATAGCCGCCGCAGTCAGCTCACCGATCAAACCGATCCGGGCGATCCGTTTATGGACGGTTACAGGCCATCGCTGTTAACGGAGGGTCTGTACCATGCTGACGGACAGATCCAGGACGAGGTCTACGTTTGGGGTTCGTTCCTGCAAAGCAAAATGTACATGGCCGGCGTCACCTGCAGCGACTGCCACGACCCGCATACTGCCGACCTCAGGCGGCCCGGTGATGCCACCTGTCTTGCCTGTCATGCCGGCGATCGTTACGCCACTTCGGCCCATCACTTTCATCCACAGGAATCGCTCGGCGCACGATGTGTCGAGTGTCACATGCCATCGAAGGTCTACATGCAGGTCGATGCCAGACACGATCACAGTATACGCATACCGCGCCCCGATCTGTCGGTTACGCTCGGCACACCAAACGCCTGTAATAACTGCCATGAGGATCAGGACGCCAAGTGGGCCGCCGATACGCTTAAGCAATGGTATGGCAGTACCCCCCGAGGCCTGCAAGGCTATGCGCGTGCATTAACCGCCGGTCGGTCACGCGCAAGCAACGGTAGTCGCATGCTTAAATCAATCGTCGCCTCCAGTGGCCAGCCGGTAATCGCCCGGGCCAGCGCCTTGACCTATCTTGGTGCCTATCCTGATCGCGATACGTTTGCGATGATCCAGATGAATTTGAATGCCGACGATGCGCTGATGCGGCTTGCCGCGGTCGATGCGCTCGCACCGCTGGAACCACGCGCCCGGGTTTTAGCGATCGCCTCATTATGGGACGATCTCAAGGCTGTTCGCATCGCTGCCGCAAGGACGCTGGCTGGATATTCGGGAGAAGGTTTGAACAGCGCCCAGCTCGAGCGCCTTAATCGTGGCATTGAGGAATATATCGAGGTACAGGAATTCAACGCGGAACGCCCGGAAGCGCAATTAAACCTCGCCGATCTGTATTTTGATTCAGGGCGCATGGCTGAGGCCGACGCGGCCTATATGAAGGCACTCGAACTCGGCCCGCAGTTTGTTCCAGGCTACGTGAATTATGCGCAGATGCTGGCGCAACAGGATCGCGAAATGGAGGCCGAGGCCGTGCTTCGCGAAGGTGTTGAAAAGGTGCCCGGTGAAGCCGCGATCCATCATTCCCTCGGCCTGTCGTTAATACGCCAGCAACGACTGGATGACGCCCTGGAGCCGTTAGCCACCGCGCATCAGCTCGAACCGCAAACAATCCGCTTCGGATATATCTATGCGGTTGCGCTTAACGCATCGGGAAGGGTCGATGACGCCCTTAAGGTGTTAGAACCGATCCATGCGATGTCACCCGACAATATTGACGTGCTGGTTGCCTTGATTACCTTTAATCGTGACGCCGGTCGATTCAAAACTGCGCTCGACCATGCACGCAAGCTTAAGCAATTGATACCTGATGATGCCGGCGTCGATCAACTCATCGTGGATCTGGAACGCGCCGCATCGTGATGCCTGCGCTCAATCAATCGTTGTCGGACATCAATGACCGGATGATGATTGGTATCGTCCCATGCAACACCGCATGGGCACGCACAGCAATATGAGATGAGTTCTACTATGAATCGCTGATAATGCAGCTTTCGATTTGGTCAGTCGAAATATCCGATCCCGCCTGCATGGACGACAATGTACCTCTTCCGCCGGGGCCGCTACCACGTGTCCACCACTGCATCCCATCGCCAACGTAGCGGGCGCCACTGGCTGAACGCGCGATCTTCAAACGATAGACCTGTTCCTGATAGGTCAGCGTGACGGACTGATTGTTCCCATAGTAAGCGTCGATAATCGCTCCACTCTCGCATTGATAAGTCACCGTTGGGAGTTTCGCTACGGCCACAGCAGTTTCTTTGGTGGGTGGCTCCGGTTCGGTTGCAGCGACCTCTTGGGCTGGTAACGCTGCTTCGGTCGCAGCACTTTCTTTGGTGGGTGACTCCGGTTCGGCCACAGCAGTTTCTTTGGCGGGTGGCTCCGGTTCGGTTACAGCGACTTCTTTTGCAGGTAGCTCTGGTTCGGCTACAACGACTTGCCTGGCGGGTAAATCCGGGTCGGACCACGTGCCACCCTGGTCAGCGGGGTGCTCGATCCTGGTGGCACAGGCAGCCAGCATTGAGACAACAATGACGGGAATAATGGCAGATAGCGGATGTTTCACGGCGGCGAATTCCTTTATTAGTCTGTTGATGATAATAGCGAATACCTGTAGTTGGAACCTGTCTCAAAATGGCGGCAACTCCCCATAACGGTATTAAATGCTCGCTCAAATGTTCATTCGCTCAAGTAAACGGCGTGTTTTCTCTCCTTTTGCCTTGTCTTGGCAGCCTTCGCTCAGCTTGAGACAGGTTCTAGTGTAACCGTGCAATGATAATCGCACGTCGCGGTGCCGGATAGCCTTCTACGGTTCGTTCACTGTTTAATGGATCGAGACTGTGGCTGAGTGAATCGTAATTCATCCATTCGGTCTGACGTTGCTCATCCGAGGTGGTGGTGGACACGTCGATGACCGACAGGTCGCAAAAACCTGATCGTTCAAGCCAGATCTCGAGCATCGCCACGCTGGGGATGAACCAGACATTACGCATGCGTGCATAGCGGCCATTCGGCATGAGCACGGTGCTCGCGTCACCATCGACGATGAGGGTTTCGAGTATCAGCTCACCACCCGGGCGCAGGCAATTTTTAATCAGCCGAAGATGATCCAGCGGCGCGCGACGATGATAAAGAACACCCATGGAAAACACGCTGTCAAAACACTGTGTGTCAGTAGGCATCTCCTCAAGGGTCAACGGCAAGACCCGAACATTCGGGCAGCGGGTATAGCGGTTGATAGCCTGGAACTGACTAACGAAAAGCTGCATCGGCTCGATACCCAGCACCGCGCGCGCGCCGGCGCCCGCCATGCGCAGGCAGTGATACCCGCTACCGCAACCCACGTCGAGCACCAGGCGATCATCGAGCGGCGTGATGTGTTTCTCAAAGCGCGACCATTTCATGTCGGAACGCCACTCGGTATCGATGCGCACGCCACAGATCTCAAACGGACCCTTGCGCCATGGCATCAGGGATCGAAGAGCGCCTTCGAGCCGCTGTAGGTCATTGTCATTGACGTCTTCAATTCGACCGGCGCGAACAATGGCTTTATCCAGTGATACGTCGGCAGGGATAATATCGGGCAGTTTTGCCAGTGAATCGCGCCATTGAGATAGATCACCGTGGGGCTTTCTGGCAACGGCCTGCTCGCCCAGCTCGCCCAGCGTATCTGACAACTCGCCTAACGCGGTACCTGCAACAATTGAGTCCGACTCGAACAACGACATCGTATTATTTAAAGGCCACCAAAGAGGCAAAGTTGAAACACTGGAACCAGACCTCGACACGCGAAAAACCGGCGCCACGCAATCGTCTTTCGTGGGTATCGATAGTTTCCGGTATCAGCACATTTTCAATGGCGGACCGTTTCTGACTGATCTCGAGATCGCTGTAACCCTGCCGTCGTTTGAATTCATGGTGAAGTTCGGTGCATAGCCGCGCGATGGCCGGGTCCTCGAAATGAATTTTCTCTGACAGCACCAGCACACCGCCTTTACGCATGCCATTGAAAATTCGCCTGAGCAATTCATCACGTTGTTCAAGTGCCACGAACTGCAACGTGTAATTCAAGGCAACCAGCGAGGCATTGTCGATGGGTGTTGTCAGGATATCGTCTTCAACGAGTTGTATTGGAGTAGCAATCGTCGATGTTTCAATACGCTCTCGCAGACGTTGGATCATGGATGCGGAATTGTCCACTGCCATCACCGTGCAACCCGGCGCCGAAACGCTATCGGCCATGGCGAGCGCAGTCGCGCCGAGAGCGCATCCCAGGTCATAAATATGACTATCGGGTTGGGCAAAATGGGATGCCAGCACGCCGCTGATACCAACGACAGTGGCATATCCAGGTACCGATCGCTTAATCATGTCTTCAAATACTGCCGCGACCTTATCGTCGAAACAAAACCCGGCAACATCATCAAGCGGCCGCGCGAACAGGGTATCTGTGGCGGTTGTAGATGCGGCTTTGGTCATATCGGGCGGTGATCGTTTCATGATAAAAAAGAAAATGCTCACTTCATAACAGGTATGCTGGATTGTAAACCGGGTGCGCTGTAACTGCGCATCGACCCATTTTGGTATGGACATGTCTTCAACAGTACAAGAGCGCGCCGATATGCGCGAAGCCGTTGCCGCACTGTGTGCGCGATACGGTGAAGATTACTGGCGACGCCTCGATAGCGAACGTGGCTATCCTGCCGAATTCGTCCGCGAGATGACCGAAGCGGGGTTTCTCGCCGTACTCATTCCGGAAGTTTATGGTGGCGCCGGCCTTGGACTGATAGATGCCTGCGCGATCATGGAGGAAATCAGTCGCCGCGGCGCCCATGCCGGCGCATGTCACGCACAGATGTATGTGATGGGCGCGGTGTTGCGACACGGTTCCGATGCGCAAAAGCAGCGTTATCTGCCAAAAATTGCCAGCGGTGAATTGCGCCTGCAAAGCTTTGGCGTCACCGAGCCCGACACCGGCACGGATACGACGGCGCTTCGTACCACCGCTGTACGCGAGGGTGATCGCTACCGCGTCAACGGCCAGAAGGTATGGATCAGCCGTGTCCAGCATTCCGACCTGATGGTACTGCTGGCGCGGACGACACCGCTGGATCAGGTCGAGCGGCGTACCCATGGCCTGTCTGCATTCATAGTTGAACTCGATCAGGCCATTGGCCATGGACTCGATGTGCAACCCATCGATGCGATGATTAATCACCATGCCTGCGAATTATTCTTCGACGATCTCGACATTCCCGCCGACAGCCTCCTCGGTGACGAGGGCGATGGGTTCAGGGTCATTCTCGACGGCATGAATGCCGAACGGATTCTGATCGGTGCCGAATGTGTCGGCGATGCCCGCTATTTTATCGACAAGGCAGTCGCATACGCCGCTGATCGAGTGGTATTCAATCGCCCTATCGGCAGCAATCAGGCAGTGCAGTTTCCCATCGCCCGCTGCTATGCTGAAACCGAAGCGGCCGCGCTGATGGTGGAGCGTGCCGCGATGCTGTTCGATGCTGCCGAGCGCTGTGGTGCGGAAGCGAACATGGCCAAGATGCTGGCTGCCGACGCCTCCTGGAAGGCGGGTGACATGTGTATGCAAACCCACGGCGGATTCGCGTTCTCGCGGGAATATCATATCGAACGCAAGTTTCGTGAAACCCGTCTGTACCAGATCGCGCCGGTGTCCACCAACCTGATTCTTTCCTACATCGCCGAGCATGTCCTCGGTCTGCCGCGGAGTTATTGACGTCATGACTCGTCCACTTGAAGGCATGACCGTGGTCAGCGTCGAGCAGGCGGTTGCCGCACCGCTGGCGAGCGCCCGATTACGTGACGCCGGCGCCCGCGTGATCAAGGTGGAACGCGAGGAGGGCGACTTCGCGCGTGGTTACGACCAGGCGGCCCGAGGCGACAGCTCCTATTTTGTCTGGCTCAACCAGGGCAAGGAATCGGTGATAATCGATTTCAAGACGCACTCAGGTGCCAAGTCGTTGTGGTCATTGATCGAATCGGCCGATGTCTTTATACAAAACCTCGCGCCGGGTGCGTTGCAGCGTGCCGGCTTCGGACGCACTGAGCTACGCACACGCTGTCCGTCGTTGATCGTCTGCGAGATATCCGGTTATGGCGACAGTGACGAAATGCGGTCAATGCGGGCCTACGATTTGCTGGTGCAGGCGGAATCCGGGCTGGCGTCGATATCCGGTGGCCCCAACGAGATCGGCCGTATCGGTGTCTCAATCTGCGATATCGGCGCCGGCATGACTGCCCACGCCGCTATTCTCGAAGCCTTGATTCGACGCCAGCATGATGGCAGCGGCGCGGTGTTATCGGTATCGCTTTTCGATGTGGCTGCCGAGTGGATGACCGTGCCACTCATTCACAACGATTATGGCGCCGGACCGCCGACTCGCCAGGGACTGCGTCATCCATCGATCGCGCCCTATGGCGTGTACACCACTGGCGAGGGAATACAAACGCTGATATCCATTCAGAACGAGCGCGAATGGCAACGACTCTGCAGCCGGGTTCTTGAGCGGGGCGATCTTGCCTACGATCCACGTTTTATCGACAACAATTCCCGGGTATCGCAACGCGAAGCGCTCGATGATGAGATACAGGAAATTCTATCGTTTCTCGATGCGGCAACATTCCGCCAGCGGCTCAAGGATCACGCCATAGCATTCGGCGCGGTGAACGGCGTGCCGGAGTTGTCCACTCATTCGGCGTTAAGACGACGGATGGCCGGCAACACATCAGGCCAGGTTTTGCCCATACCCGATCATCCGGTGATCTGGCAGGATGAAACATGGCGCGATGCGTCGCAGGGCTGCAGCAGCGCGCCGGCACTCGGGAACAATAATATCGCCACGCCAGATAATTCGGCTGAAGGACCTGAGTCATTGATTTCAGGTAAAGGCGAAAATACTGACAGGGATGGTTAAGGATCGAACATGACCCATTCACCCTTGGGGCAACTGCCGCCCCGCAGCATTCTCTTCGTGCCTGCCGACCGGCAGGACATGGTGGCAAAAGCCGTGACGAGTGGCGCCGATGCCATCTGTCTCGACCTCGAGGACGCGGTGGTCCGTGAGCGCAAGGAACTGGCCCGCAACAACCTGGAACAATCAGTTCGATTAATACATAACGCCGGTCTGCAGGTACTGGTGCGTATCAATGCTGACGATGCCGATATGTCCCGCGATGTCGATGCGTTGGTTGATTTTGTCAACACAATCGATGCACTGGTTATCGCCAAGGCGTCTGGCGTTGAACAAATTGAACGGCTACAGCAAGGACTGGGCGATCGTGGCGCTGCTGCAGCAATCATCGCCATGATCGAGGATATAAACGGGCTTGATTCGTTTGCCGCAATACGTCCAGGTGAATTACATAGCATCGCTGGAATTACTATTGGTTGCGAAGACCTCGCTGATCAGTTCGAGTGCGAACCCGATAGCCCCGCGATTGAGTTCGCTTTTTACCGGTTGCTGGAGTGTGCCCGGCGGTTAGCTGTGCCGCTGTACGGCTTTCCCGGATCCATCGCCGATTTTCGTGACCTCGATTCCTTTGCAACACGACTTGGAATAGGTGCAAAGATGGGCGCAGTCGGCGCGTTCTGCATTCATCCTCGCCAGGTCGGGGTAGTCAATGAGCGGTTTTCACCATCCGAAGATGAGATTGAAAACGCCCGCGCGGTGATTGCCGCCGTGGATGATGCACCGACAGCGGGCGCGTTTGCGGTCGATGGACGGATGGTTGATCGACCCGTTGTATTGCGCGCGAGGCGGGTGATGATGCGTGCCATGCGAATCAACGCTGTGGAAAAATCCGATCCCTGAGGAAGTTGAAGATGTGCTCGCCAGGCGTGTCCCGAATAGCTGGCGTTCAGGCATCGTCCGTTAAGCCCGACGCAGTGACGCATCGCTGGACTGCGCCGCCTCAAGCGCCTCCATGGCTTCAAGCAGTTCGGATTCGGCCCGTTCAAGACGATCATTCAACGTGCCCTGATCCTTCAATAAAGCGGTCAACCGACTGGCCGATGCGGATTCGTACAAATCGCCATCGGCCAATCGCTTATCCATTTCATCGCGCTCCTGATGAAGACGATCAAGTACGCCTTCGAGTTTCCGTACCCGGTCGCTCATTGGTTTCAATCGTGCACGTTGTTCGGCCTGGCGACGACGTTGGTCGCGCCGGTTGCTTTCATCTGTCAACGAACCAGGATTTACCGTACGTATCTTGTGGTTCGTCGATTCGCCAGCGTTGTCCGGCGATCTCGTCAGCGCTTCGGCAGATACCGTTTCAGGGGCGTGATCTGAGCCGACAGGAATCGTCGCCGGGATCGTTGCTTCCCGGCGACGACGCGTCGCCAACCATTTCGGATAGTCATCAAGATCGCCGTTGAATTCACTGATCACACCGCTATCGACCAGTAACAGGCGGTCGGCGGTGGCACGTAGCAGGTGTCTATCGTGAGAAACCAGCACCACAGCGCCCTCGAAGGATTGCAGCGCGCGAGTCAGCGCGAGGCGCATATCGATATCGAGATGATTGGTCGGTTCGTCGAGAATCAGCAGGTTGGGGCGTGAATAGACCACCGTGGCGAGCACCAGGCGGGCTTTTTCGCCACCGGAAAATGGTGCGATCTTCTCGAACACCCGGTCGCCGCTAAAGCCGAAGCCGCCGAGAAAATTGCGCAGCGCCTGTTGATCGTGAAGCTTGAACAGCCGCCCAAAAAGCTCCGCAGGCGTTTCCTCGAAACGTAGCAGGTCGAGCTCGGATTGCGCGAAGTAGCCGCAGTCAAAACGATTGGCGAGCACACAATGTCCGGCCATCAACGGCAACCGACCGGCCAGTAATCGGCTGAAGGTTGTTTTACCGGCGCCGTTAAGACCGAGCAGCCCCAGGCGGTCGCCCGGCGAGATGCTTAGCTTGATCGATTCAATGATCGCATTACCACCATAGCCGATACTGACATCATCGAGGCGAATCAATGGGTCGGGCAGGGCGGCGGGTTTGAGGAAATCGAAATGAAACGACGAATCGATGTGGGCCGGCGCAATCAACTCCATGCGCTCAAGCGCCTTGAGACGACTTTGCGCCTGGCGCGCCTTGGATGCCTTGGCGCGAAAACGGGTCACGAATGAGTGGATGTGCGCGACTTCGCGTTGTTGTTTACGATGCGCTGCATGCTGTTGGGCCAAACGTGCGGCACGAGTCGCCTCATAGTCGCTGTAATTACCCGTGGTGTCGGTTACCCGGCGATTTTCGATGGCCACGATCCGCTGCACGATCCGATCGAGAAATTCGCGATCATGAGAAATCAGCAGCAGGGTTCCCGGATAACGCCGCAGCCAGTTTTCCAACCAGATGACGGCATCGAGGTCGAGATGGTTGGTTGGCTCGTCGAGCAGTAACAGGTCGGAGCGACACATCAGGGCACGGGCCAGATTGATACGCATCTGCCAGCCGCCCGACAGGGTATTGGCCGGCGCACGCATGCGTGTCGAGTCGAAACCGAGTCCGCTTAAAAGACGTGCCGCGCGCGCCTCGGCACCATAACCATCGATCTCCTCAAATCGCGCCTGATCGCGACCACCGGCGGCACTGCTCAAGGCTTCACTACCAGACGCTGCCATCCGCGCCTCGATCTGACGCAGCTCGACATCGCCATCGAGGGTGTGTTCGACGGCGTCCCGTGAATCGCATTCAAGATGTTGGGCAACATGTGCGATTACCGGTGATGCGGAAATTTCCAGCTCGCCGTGATCGGCTTCGATCTGGCCGAGGATCAATTCAAACAGACTTGATTTACCCGATCCATTAGCACCGACAATGCCGACACGCTGCCCGCTGGTCAGCGTGACGCTGGCATGCTCGAACAGAACTCGCGTACCGCGACGTATGGCGAGATCATTCAGCTTGAGCATGGCGTGTTTTTTTCATAAGTAGTGTGTGAACAGGGTTAGTAGCATGCGCAAATACGGCTTATCGGTTGTAGGCCGGAATCGGTCCGGCAAGTTGATTGTAAATAGCATCGGCACGTTCACGTTCGTGGTCGCTTAGCGACTGAGCATCCATGGCATCAAGGCTCTCGCCAAGCTGTTTTGGTGTATTCGCACCAAGGATCACGCTTGAAATCGCATCATGATCGAGACAGTAACGGATGGCCAACTCCACGGGTCGGCGACCCGACTCAACGGCAAGTTCGCCAATCGCTTGGGCTGCCTGACGCTGGCGGTTGTCAAAGTATCGTCGCCGGTAATGGTCATTACGTGTCAGCCGACCTTCGGTTTCGGACGTACCGATACCGTACTTGCCGGTCAGCAGTCCGCCGGCGAGGGGATTGTAGTTGCAAACGCCCAGATCGTAACTGCGCGCCATGGGAAATAATTCGGTTTCCGTGGCGCGAGTCAATACGTTATACATACATTGCGCGATGGTCGGGCGAATCCAGCCGTTTGCTGCGGCCAGCCGGTCGGCTTCGACAATCTGCCATGCAGCGAAATTCGACAGCCCAACAGTGCGAATCTTGCCTGCCCGAGCCAGTCGATCAAGACAATACCAGGTGGTTTCCAGCGGTGTATCATAGTCCGGTTGATGGAGGAAATAGATATCAACCGCGTCCAGTGCGAGGCGCTTAAGCGAACGATCTATTTCCCGCTCGATAGTCGCAGGCGACAGGCCTTCACTGGTTGCATCGCCACCGACGCGATAACGCACCTTGGTTGAGACGATGAGGTCGTCGTAGTGACCTCGTTTATTAATCCAGCGCCCGAGTATGCGTTCCGCTTCGCCGCCGTTATACATATTGGCGCAGTCAAGGAAATTCACGCCGCGCTCAAAAGCGAGATCGAGCAGTGCGAACGAAGTCTTTTCATCGGCACCGTCACCCAGGGTCATGGTACCGAAGGAGAGGGGTGAGACTTTAAGGCCGCTACGGCCAAAACGGTTGCGCTGGATCATGGCTTAAGTATCGTGGGTTCAGTCGTGGTACAGGACCGGCTATTCAAACTGGGCACTTTTAAGAAATAAGCGAGAGTAATGAAGGGCGGTCGAATTGTGGGTGCATCCATTTTAACAGTGATTGCATTGGTGTTTGTTGCGTGGTTGTCATTGCCATACGTTATTGGTCGTATTGCAACCAGCGCTCTGGCCGATTATGGCTTCGACGATGTTGCTGTCAACGTGGCAGATATCGGCGTAACCGGAATGACCATCAAACGCCTCGAGCTGACTGAAGCCAACAGTGGACTCAGCATCGATATCGACACGGCACGCGTCGGCTATCAACTGAACGAACTTCTCGATCGCCGGGTTCGCTCACTCGACATCGGCAGCTTAACGATTGACATCACTTCGCAAAACGACCAGAGCGACGATAACAGCTTGCCTCTGGTGGTGCCCGATACCCTGCCGGTGATTGATTCGTCGTCATGGATAGATTGGTTGCCCGTCGAGGGTATGAATATTGATCGTCTTACCGTACTGCCGCCGGGCGAGGCGCGGGTTCCAATAATGACAGCCCATGTTGTCACCAAGGCTGACGCCGTCTGGTTCGGCATCCAGACTGTGGACGGCAGCGGCGATGATATGACGCGCGTGGTTGAGGCGGTCGTTGATCGCTCCGGGCGAGTCGCGCTGGTAATCAAATCATCCGAACAACCCGCACCGGTGCTGGAGATCAATCTCGATACCCACGCACCCGATGGCGGTCACTGGAGTGCCGAGGCAAAGACCAGCCTTGAACATCTCGCCGAATGGCTCGCGCCCTGGGTTGATCTGCCGCCCAAAGGAGCTTGCGGCGTTCATGCACGGCTACGATTAACTGAAAATCCACTTGAGGCGGCGATAGTCAATGCCACAATGTCAGATTGCTCGATCAGTGGCATCAACTTCGCTGACGCGCGACTAAATGCCCACATGATGCGCACGGCACACGGCATGGCGACAATTACACCGCTACGCCTTGTGCTCGATAAACCCGGCAGCGATACGTTTGTGAGCGATCACATTACCGTTGAAACCGGTTTTGACTGGACGGCAAAGAGCAACATGATTCGTCTGCCCAAGGGGGCGCGCATGACCACAGGCGTATCCACCCTGGAAGGTTACTCGCTCGATCCGCTGGTACTGACCCTCGTCGAGACATGGCCATTTAACTGGCAACATCCGCACGGATCTGTTCGTTTGGCAGCCGACACGTTTTCGTTATCATCAAACGATCTGAACGTGTCGTCAACGGGACTTGAAGCAAGTGTGGCATTCAATGACCCGGACGGTTTCGGTATGCCCGAAACGTCCATCAAATTTATCGATGCCACTGTTCGCGATGGCGAAATCGATATAAGACTTGATGGTGGTTCATTGGTGGTCAAGCCCGCTGCAGGGGTGAAACCGGATACTAACGACATCGACATTTTACTGACATCTAACACGGCATCTTTGCTGATGCCGGACACACGGGTGTCAGTAACTGATATGGCGGCGAACGCCCATATTGGTCACAGCGATGAGATAGAAACGAACCTCACCGTGGCAACAGCGCAGATCAACAGTGGCGAATACGAGGTTGAGCTTAAGGACAGCAAACTGGCCGCAAATCTTGGTCGTACAACCACCGCTGGCACTTATACTACCGCCCTTGCCGGTATTGTTCCGCTGACCGGCCAGTTCAGTGTAAGCACGGATGGTATGATCGCACTAAATGTATCAGCCGCGCCGTTCGAACTGGGCACTGCACCGCAACGTGCGTCGCAATTGTTACGCAAGGGCTGGCCTGAAGGCATGGAACTGGTCAATGGCCGTCTGTCATTCTCATCCGATGTAAAAGTCGATAACGATGGCGTACGGGTTAATGCGTCGATCATGCTAGATGAGGTCGGCGGTGTTGTCGAGGGTGTTTACTTCTCTGATGCCTCAACCGAGCTTGATCTTGAGGTGTATCCACAACTTGTTTCGATGCGTCCCGCAAAGGTTACCGTTGCAGTTGTCGATTTCGGCGTATCGTTGAAAAATCTTGATGGCGAATACCATATCGAAGGAATCGAATATGGCGCGCCGGTTGTGGTTGTCAAAGACTTGAGTGGCGAGTTGTTCGACGGCCATATCCGTATACCATCCATCGATACGCGCAGCCAGCAAAGTATCGATGTCATCGTCGAGAGTCTCGATCTCAAACGGATGGTTGGCGAAGATCAGTTTTCGGGGCTTGAAGTCAGCGGAAGGGTGTCAGGCGAGATACCCGTTACCCTGACGGAAGAGGGTCCGACAGTACGCGACGGTCTTGTTAAAAACGTCGAAGATGGCGTCATCAATTATGATCCCGGCAGCGACGGTGCCGGTAGTGGTGCTGAAATATTGTTTCGCGCGCTCAAGGAGTTTGAATACACCGTACTGTCGGTGGAGCCTCGTTACCAGGCCGACGGTACCTTGTTGTTAAAGATACACATGGAAGGTACCAGTGAGGAAATTGGTCGTTCGCAACCGATTCACTTCAACGTAAATCTTGAACAAAACCTGTTGGCGCTGTTGAAAAGCGTTCGTGTCGTTAGCGGCTTGAACGATACAATCGACAAAAAGGTGCAGGAGTTCTATAAAACCAACACACCCCAATCATGACAACCGAGGATGTACTATGAATTCAAATCGACGGGCACTTTTTGCATCGCTGGCTGCGGGGCTCATGGTGCTGACCAGCTTCGGCTGCACGCCAACCGTGCGAGTTGAGTCGCCGAGCGAACCCATCACCATTAATCTGAATGTCAAAATAGAACACGAGATTCGGGTCAAGATCGACAAGGAACTTGATGAACTATTCAGTGAAGACAGCGGCCTTTTCTAGCCGACCGCTTAATTTGCGTATCGCAATTGTCATTTAAAACCTCTTTCAGGGAGATTGTTATGAAACGTATTCACTTACTCATTGTCGTGCTCGCGACCTCAATACTGATGCCACTCAGTGCCTATGCGCTCGATATCGGTCAGGTAAAGCAGCAGGGAGTTGCAGGGGAAACAGATAGCGGTTACGTGGCAGCGGTCGGTGCAGCCAGTGACGAAGTTAAAAAGCTGATCGACTCCATTAACGCTAAACGTCGTGCAGCATACGAAAAGCTCGCCAGGCAGAACAGCGTACCTATGTCTGAAGTCGAGAAGGCAGCAGCTAAAAAAGCGATTGATAAAACACCGGCTGGTCAGAAAGTGCGAATAGGCGGCAAGTGGCAGACCAGGTAATGCAGATCTACAACGTCTGTTAATAACCTGCGTTCCGATCAACCTGGTACAGCAACGGTTCGCCACTTTGCAGCCGTTTGAAATTTTCGGCGATGTCGGCTAATCCGTCGTCAATATGCCAACCCGAGACATGGGGGGTGATGACAACGCGTGGATGGCGCCACAACGGGTCGTCGGGTGGCAGGGGCTCGTGGTGAAAAACGTCGAGGACGGCGCCGCCGAGGCGTCCTGAATCAAGCGCGTTGAGCAAGTCTTGCTCGACTATCAGCTCGCCACGTCCGACATTGATCAATACAGCGCCCGGTTTCATCATGGTAAACCGTTGCGCATCAAACAGACCCCGTGTGTGCGGTGTTGACGGCAAAATGGATACCACGAAGTCTGCCAGGGCAAGCACCGTATCGAGAGCATCGTCACCGTGATGACAGGTTACTTTTTCAATCTGCTTGGGATGCCGACTGTAACCGTGTACCGTGAAACCCAGCGATGCAAATACCTCCGCGACCCGACCGCCGATATGTCCAAGACCAAGGACGCCGATTACCGTACCAAGGCTTGATCGGGGCGGTACAGGATCCCAGCGACAGTGGGCTTGGGCATCACCATATCGTTTTAGATGACGCAATTCGCCAAGTACATGGGCGAGGCAATACTCGCTAATCTCCCTGGCCGGCGCATCCGATTTCAAGCGTGTGACCCGAACGTGTGGGGGCAGACTGGGGTCGCCGACAATGGTTTCTACGCCTGCACCAAGTTTCTGCACCAGTTTCAGGTTGGGATATTGCGCAAACTCACCCGGTTCGGTGCTTGAAACCGCCAGCATGGTGATATCGGCAGGGTCGCCCGGCTTGGCGGCACAGCGTATATCTGCATTGGGCAAATACGATTCGAGCAGGGACTTAAGCGACTCGTCGGTAATCCAGTCTACCTGTCTGATATCAATAAGAATTGCCATTTTATATCGTGCCGGTCAGTTCATCAGTCCGGTATTACCCGGCGTCCTGCTTCGAAGCAGGCAACTTCACCCGGCTCGAATGCGATCCACTCACCATCATCAAGTGGTGTGGTCGCCACCAGGGCGATATCGGTAGTCGGTCCGTCAAATTGTACTCCCTGTGGATCATCGATAGCACCCTTGCTTTCGCAATAATGCAGGCCCGGTTCGCTGCTTATTCTTCGACCCGGGAGCGTCTTCCGATGACCATGGGCAAACAGTGTCGCACCATCGCTGTAAAGAAAGTTTGTCGATCCATGAGGTCGTATAGCGGTGGCAAACGCATTCACAACTTGCAGTCGTTCAGCCAGCGGCGGGACGTTGCCGGAGCGCCACAACGGTTCAAGAGAATTCAGTAACCGGCAGAACAAATGTTCTGAATCCGTCTCGCCAATGGGCGTAAGCCAGGCATTGGCCAGTGACTCCACTGTTGCATAGCCATTGTGTGCAAATACATGACTATGAGGGCCGAGCGCGCGAACGAAGGGGTGGGTATTGGCAAGACTCACATCGCTGCCAATGGCGTTGCGTACATGGGAAATAACCAAAGTCGACATCGGCAGATGATTGCCAAGGAAATATACCAGTGGGCTATCCTCTGCAGGTATCGGTTCACGAAACAGTGCCACGTCGTGACCGATATAGTTTGCGACACCCCAGCCGTCCGGATTGCCATCACTGGTCGAGCCGCGTAGCGCGAAGGATTTCCAACTGAAGTTCAGGCGGACTGGCGTTGCTGATGAAGCACCAAATAACTGACACATCGCATTATTTCCTCAGGCAGTAGTGATATCCATATGCTCAAAAATGTCACGGACGAGTTATATTTCGTGTGAATTCTTGACCCATTTCAAGCTTCTCTTAACACAATGACGTCGATCCCTATGCGCCATCAACGTAATTAATCAGGAGAATTTGGGCATGTTTGTATGCCCTGGCATAAATAACGGCACTCCAATAATGCACCTGAATCAGGTATTGATGCGGGTTTCAAAAAAAGTGCCATTCGGTCAAGTCCACATTTTAACGGCTGGAGCCGGATACAGGCGAGCAAAGAAACAAGCCTTTCAAGATTATAGGTAAGCTACGCGTATTGCTCTTTCGTCAGACAAATTGTCATTTGTCATCAAGCCAGGCAATCAATCAGGTGTTCGCGTTGGGGGAGATGCGAACAAAAAAAAGCGCCGATGTGGAATCGGCGCATAACACTTAGGAGGAGAACTTTCTCACCGGCTGTCCGCCTGGGGTGATGACCCTTGGGCGGACAGCGGTGATGGTTGCCTGATCAGGCAGCCTTTTTAACGGTATCGGAAA
>BQJD01000042.1 GCA_021604525.1 marine bacterium B5-7
ACGACAACCTCATCGTTCGTTTTTAAATCTGCAACCTGGGACGCCGGCGAACCACGAAGCATACAGGCGGTCGCCACGCTGATTGCACCGAGCACGCCAATGGATGCATGACAACGATGAGGGATAAATGTCCGTGTATTAATGGTACCGCCATGTGAGGGTGGTGATACCAGGGTCATTTTCGGGACCGACTTTGAGGTGACGTCACCAAGATTCATCATTGGACCCGCTTGCAGGCGTATCGATTCCAGCGCCGCCTTGAGGGATTCATTAGCATCGAGTACATCACGAGACTCGTATCCGGTAATGTCGAAATCGGATGCACGCATCACGACTACCGGCATGCCGTTGTCGATCAACGTGACCTCAACACCATCGATGACATCACAGGTTCGACCGGTAGGCAGTAACGCACCGCAGTTCGCACCGGCCGCCTCGGGAAAATTCTGTAATACCGGCGCGGCACTACCGGGCACCCCGTCGATTACCGCGTCTCCATCATAGGAAACCTGACCGTTGGGTGTTTGTAGCGTCACCGTTGCCAACTGGTCCGAGTTGACCATGTACACGTTCACTTCGGTTGTGTCATCGCAGGCCTCGATGAGACCTCGTTCGATTGCAAACTGGCCGACACCGGAGAGAATGTTGCCGCAGTTTTGCGAATCGGTAACGACCGGTTTATCAACAAACACCTGGAGAAAAAGATAATCAATATCGGCATTGTCACGCTTTGATCTCGATACGACCGCGACCTTGCTGGTCAATGGATCAGCGCCGCCGACCCCATCGATCTGGCGCGGGTCCGGAGATCCCATGATGGACAGTAGCAATGCATCACGTCTGCCAATATCGTCAGGCAAATCATCGGCCAGAAAATATGCGCCCTTGGATGTACCGCCACGCATCAGCGTACATGGCACGGCTATCACGTCAGTCATTGTCGATCACCCATTTGCCGCTTGCCGCACCCATCGACTTACGAGCGAAGTCGTGCGGCAAGACGTGGATATACGCGTTTCGAGTTGTCCTCGAAAATCATCTGCCGCTCTGCGTCGGTCAGATTTTTATTTCCGTCGATGTATCGGCGGGTGTCGTCGAAGTAATGCCCCGTCTCCGGATCGATGCCGCGAACCGCACCCACCATCTCTGAGGCAAACAAAATGTTTTGCGCAGGAATCACATCAAGCAGAAGATCGATACCGGGCTGGTGATACACACAGGTGTCAAAATAGATGTTATCGAGAATGAGCTCTTTCAACGGCGGCTTGCCCATCATGTCTGCCAATCCGCGAAAGCGGCCCCAGTGATACGGCACGGCGCCACCACCATGAGGAACGATAAATCTTAGCGTTGGAAAGTCCTTGAAGATATCCGATGTGATGCACTGCATGACTGCAGTCGTGTCGGCGCCGAGGTAGTGTGACCCGGTAGTGTGAAATGCCGGGTTGCAAGCAGCGCTCACGTGAATCATCGCCGGCACGTCGAGTTCCACCATCTTTTCATAAACCGGATACCAGTAGCGATCGCCAAGCGGCGGATCTGTCCAGTAGCCACCGCTTGGATCCGGATTGAGATTGCATCCGACGAAACCAAATTCAGTAACGCACCGCTCAAGCTCTTCGATACAGCTTCTGGGAGATACGCCCGGTGACTGCGGTAACTGCGCAACGCCAACGAAGTTATTCGGATATAGTTTGGTGATACGATAGATCAGTTCATTGCAATGTGCTGACCAGGTGCGGCTGGTCGATTCGTTACCAATATGATGACCCATCCAACTGGCGCGCGGCGAGAAAATAGTCAGATCGGTGCCGCGCTGCGTCTGCAATTTAAGTTGTGCACCTTCCAGAGAGTCACAAATTTCATTATCGCTGATGTCGATCTTACCCATGACATGCTGGTGCATCGGGTCTTTTTCTATATCCGCTTTCTGTTGTTGCCGGTAGTCACCGAGTTGATCCGGGGCGGTGGTGTAGTGACCATGACAATCGATTATCATTATTCTTCTCCAAGATCGTCGATTGAATCGACATACCGTAGCCCGGCCTGTTCGAGTCGCCCACGCATGTTGTACATATCAAGTCCTGCTTCACCACTGGCAAGACGTTGACGTTTGTCTTCCTCGTTGGCGGTACGCGCATTGGCCTTCTCCAGCACCGTGTCCGCATAGCGTCGCTTGACGATCACCACGCCGTCGTCATCTGCTACCACCACGTCTCCGGGGTCAACTGCCTGCCCGGCACAGACGATGGGAATGTTGACCGCCCCAAGGGTCTCTTTCACGGTGCCTTTGGCAGATACTGCCCGTGACCATACCGGGAACGCCATCTCGGTGAGATCGCGAATATCACGCACGCCGGCATCGATAACGAGACCGCGTATGCCGTGTGCCTGACATGAGGTGGCGAGCAGGTCGCCGAACATGCCATCGGTGTTGTCGGCACTGCATGCGACGATGAGAATATCGCCTGGCTTGCACAGTTCAATAGCCACATGAACCATCCAGTTATCGCCGGGCTGGGCGAAGATCGTTACCGCACTGCCGGCGATACGAGCACCCGGATAAATGGGTCGCATATAGGGTTTGAGCAAGCCGACACGACCCTGGGCTTCATGGACGGTGGCAACACCCTGACTTGCAAGACCATCGATCACTGCGCCTTCAGCGCGCTTGATATTTCGTACTGCGACAGGTCGAAACATTTTATCCCCCTGATGTAATGAGTTGAACCCACGGGCACAGGCTGTTCAACAAATCCCGTAGACCTCCGATCCGGCAACGTATTTGAGTTATATCAAAAAACAGTTCTAGCCACCGCGCCTCTAATATATGGCAACAGATAGCGATCGATGAGTTGTTAAAATCCGTATAGGCGTGCCGGATTATCGACCAGAACCTGTTGTCTTATTGCATCGGTAGTACATATTTTCATGATCCGATCAACCAGCAGACCATCGTCCGGCATATGCGACTTCATGTTCGGATGCGGCCAGTCTGTACCCCAAAGAATTCTGTCAGGCGCCGCTTCAAGCAGTGACAAGGCGATAGGGTCCACATCGTGATACGGTGGACCGACAAGGGACAGCCGCTCCGCACAGCTTATCTTTACCCAGAATCGATCATCCGATGAGACCAATGCATGCAGCAAACCGAATGCGTGACCGACCGTCCCCTCGGCGGCGGGTGAACGACCCATGTGATCGATTACAACCGGCGAGTCGATCTCTTTTAAAAACGGTGCCAGCTTGTCGATATCCTCGGCGTCGAAGTAAACCACCACGTGCCAGTCGTGTGGCTTGATCTTCGATAATATTGTTCGATAAACATCCAGCGGTTTTCCGCCACCAAGACGCTTGACGAAGTTAAAGCGCACTCCGCGCACGCCGGCTTCGTGCATTTCGGCGATTTCATTAGCGCTCACTCCAGCGTCAACGACGGCAATTCCCCGATAATTTTCACCGCCCGTCTTCAAGGTATCGACCATGGCGCTGTTGTCGGTACCATGGCAACTCGCCTGAACGATTACCGAACGATCTATGCCGAGAAAGCGATGCAATTCAAACAAGGCTTCCTTGGGGGCATCCACCGGTTCGTAAGTAGAAGATGGTGAAAACGGAAACTGCAATGCCGGTCCGAATACATGACAGTGACTATCGCATGTACCTTTCGGCGGCCTGACAGCAGGCGTTTTCGGATTCGGGTGAAAGGCGAGATAACCGGGCGTCACCATGCGATTAATCTCCGAGGCATTTCTCGATACGATCAAGAGTGATCATGGCATCAAGACATTGCGCGACACTCGCATTGGGCTCACGTCCTTCACGAATGGCGCTGATAAATTCACGGTCGCATAGTTCGATACCGTTTAAGGAGACATCGACTTTTGAAACATCGATGGGTTGCTCGTGTCCGTCGACAAGATCGTCGTAGCGTGCGATGTAGGTGCCATTGTCACAGATATAACGAAAGAACGTGCCGAGCGGACCATCGTTATTAAATGACAGCGACAGGGAACACAATGCGCCCGACGGGGTTTTCATGCCAATGCTCATGTCCATGGCAATGCCGAGCTCTGCATGTTTCGGACCTTGCAGGGCGAATACCTCGCTTACAAGTTCGCCAGTTTGATATTGGAAAAGATCAACGGAATGACAGGCGTGATGCCACAGCAAGTGGTCGGTCCAGCTACGCGGTTCGCCGAGTGCATTCAGATTTTGGCGCCGGAAGAAATAGGTCTGCACATTCAGCTGTTGAATATTGAGGTCCCCGGCAACGATCCTATTGTGAACATACTGATGGCTGGGATTAAAACGCCGGGTATGTCCAACCATGGCAGTCAGACCGGTGGCCTGCTGTGTCTTCACCAGTGCTTCGGCATCGGCCAGATTATCGGCCATGGGAATTTCCACCAGCACATGCTTGCCGGCATTCAGTACCTGCATAGCCTGGCTGGCATGCATCGGCGTCGGAGTTGTCAAAATAGCGGCATCAACACCGCTTTGGGCAAGACCTTCATCAAGGTTCTGAGTCCAGAAGGGTATACCGCGGTCACTGGCGACTTTCTCAGTCGATTCGGCAACGCCGCCAACTAGAGCAACAACTTCAACATTATCAATTTTAGCCAGTGCGTCGAGATGTTTGTTGGCAAAGGCTCCCTCGCCAACCATGCAAATTTTCATCGGATCAATCCTTACAAACGGTTTTCAAGGATGGTAAGACCATAGTGGGTATTGGATACCGGTACGTGATCGAAGCGATAGACCTCGTTGATGTTGGCGGCCATTGCGCCGCGCATGATCAGCCACATGATCAGTTCGATCCCTTCCGATCCGGTCTCACGCATATATTCCGTATGGTTGATGCCTGTAATCGATTCGGGATCATTGACCAGTTTGTCCAGCCACTTCAAATCATAGTCGCGATTGATGACGCCTGCGCGCTCGCCCTGTAGCTGATGAGACATACCTCCAGTACCGAAAACCGCAACAGTCAAGTCGTCGCCAAAGGATTCAACCGCGCGGCGAATCGCCTTGCCCAACATGTAACAACGATTACCGGTCGGTTGAGGATACTGGACGACGTTGACACTTAGCGGAATCACTTTACATGGCCAGGCGTCCGGCTGGTCATACATGATCGTCAACGGCACGGTCAGACCATGATCGACCGGCATATCATTAACCATGGTCATATCGAATTCATCGAGTATCAATGATTCAGCGATATGCCAGGCGAGTTCAGAATGGCCTTCGACAACAGGCACCTTACGCGGCCCATAACCTTCGTCCGCCGGCGGGAACACATCGCCGACCCCTATAGAAAACGTCGAAATGGACTCAAGAGAAAAGGCCGAAGCGTGATCGTTATAAACAATGATGCACACATCCGGTCGGGTATTTTTCATCCATTCACGCGCAGGTTTTATGCCATTCATTAATGGCTGCCAATACGCTTCGCCGGTTTTACCATTGTCTACGGCAGCACCGATAGCGGGTATATGCGAAGTGCCGATACCGGCAATTATTCTAGCCATATCTTTGTTCACCCCTGCTGCGATTACCATCAATCGGGCGACCGCCATCGAGCATCATTTGCCTGAATTCCGCCAAACTCATTCCGCCGCCACCAGACATCGCCGCACCGACGTGCTGAAATGACAGGCCGTCTGAAGCAGCAATCTTGTAGGTATAGTAGATATTGCCGCCAAGTCGCAGCATTTGAAGCCAGTCACGATCAAGCACCGCCTGCCGCTGTTCAGCGGTCATCGGAAAACGGTCAAGATATGCCGCCTCGTCCTTGCGGAACTGGTCGCGACTTTCTACCTTGTTGAGCGACATGCAAAACATGTTGAGATGATATCCCTTGCGATACTGCTCAGCATCGAACACATAGGTTCCGGGTATATCATCATAGTCGCGTGGCTCTCTCATCTTGCCTGTTCTCCTGTGGCGTGAAACGCCTACTGTGTCTTCGTAACCTCAAAATATAAATATAAATTTATAAAAATCTACGCGAAATATGGTCAGGCTCGTTTGCGCATTGCGGCCGGAGTTGTTGTCATGGAGGCTTTACCCTTGTAACCCTTATCACACGACAGCAATGATGCAACCATGGCAGTGACCAACTGATTAACCGCCATTTCCTGATCGCCTGAGCGACACTTCCCGTCCGACAACCGGTCGATGCGCTCGCCGTTAACAAGCGTGTAATACAACGAACCCAGCAAGAAGTGACAGCGCCAAATAATATCCGCTTTCTTTACCTTGGGCAGGCAACGTGCAATCGCATTCATGAACGTATGGGTGGTGTCGTCGAATGTCGTGGCGATGATTTTCTTGGCAATTTCGTTACCCTCCATGGAAAGTATCGCCCGCAGACGGGTAAACCGGGCACCACCACCAACACTGTCGACATTCGAGGAAAATGCGGGTACTGCAAAGGCGCGGATAATCGCCGACAGCCGCTCTACCGGATCTTTTATTCGCTCCGCCTCGTTGAGTAATTCAACACGTCGCTGGTTCATTGGCCTGGAGTGACGCTGGTAGATCTCCGACAATAAATTCGCCTTGGTTTTGAAATAGTAGGTGACACTGCCTAGATGTACACCTGCCTCGCTGGCAATTTCACGCATGCTGACAGCATGAAAACCGTGGCGCGACATCAACTCCTCAGCAGCATTCAAAATTAAATTGCGATTGGTTTCGATATCCTTTTGCACTGGATTTATTATCCTCCGTGTTTTGGTTGTACGGTAGTACACGATATTTGTACTGTCAAACTGTCAAATAATCGTTCATTTAACTTTTAAAACCGCCTATTCACTCCACTCGTGACCCGGTTACAGAGCGGGCTAACTCCCTGGTTACCGACAAGCACACACGGACGACAGACTATTTATCAACCATGATATCCACGTTAGGCTATTAATCGGCGAGCACCTGATGATTAGCAGTCGCCGTATTTTATACCAGCCAGCATTATTGTTTATTGACAAACGGAAGCGACGACAAACTATCGTTTGCATGTAGCGCGAAGGTATCTTGATTTAGATCGCGCAATGGGAGGAATTGTATTGCGCTGGTTAGTTGCAAATCTGACTATTGCGGCCAGATCCAATACAGGAATCAGGCGATGAACGCCTTTCGTTTCCTGTTCAGTGCATGGAATATAAATTCGACTGTCTCGGGACCAGACGATGATTCGAATCGAATATCATCTGACCCCGAAGCAGTAAACCGCCTTTTTACATATCAATCGCTTCGGCAAGCTCTATGGAGCCACCAGCAGATAAAATCGGGCAACCTTTCGCTTTTGCCACGGCATCTTCTGTATCTGACGCCTCTATCAAGCTATAGCCGCTGGCTGGATTGGAACCACCATTACTCACTACGCTGCCATCACTTTGCACAGTGGTTGACAGTCCAACCGGATTGCCACCATCAATAACGGCACTACCCATCGACCCGAACCATTGTCCCCAGGCGTCCATTACCTCGGCTATTTCCGCCTCGGATTCAGGCGCGCTGCCACCGTGATATACAAACAAGTATTTAGCCATGTGAACTCTCCATAAAATTAACATTGTGATTACCATCGAATTGGCCAGGCACCCAATCAGGTGTCAGTGTGCAAGCAAAGTTGCCAACACAACGGGAATTAGAGACTATCAACAATATTCATGGAAAACAGCGGGCATTTTTCCCGGATTATTTCATTTTTATTGTGCAAACTACACAATGGAAATCATTCCCGAATATCAATTCCCGGCATTAAGCAGAATTCTGAATCGGCTGAGAGACAGTCCGCTTCTGGCTTTTGTGGTCGAAGAACTGAAGCAGAACGCGGAGAATATCAACGCGCAACTGGGCGAGACCGTGGTCGCTGAGATACCGGCTTTTACTGCAACCCACAATCCCGATGTACTCCCTGAACTAGCCCGTCATGGTGCGCAGCACACGGACGAAATACTGCGCCTGTTAGGCGGGGCTTCTATAGGCAATTTTGAATTTGTGCGTGAACATGCGGAGCACCGGGCAGAACAGCGCTTCCCATTGGAAGCCACCTTGCATGCCTATCGTTGTGGCCATAAAGTAATTTCCGGCCATCTGCGTAGCGCGGTTCTCAAAGCCGCGGGGAAACATAACAGTGACCAACAATTGATTGCCAACGTCACCGACTTCAGCATCGAGTACACAGACGCAATCAGTACGATCGCCACAAGCGCTTATGTCGAGCAAACACGGCTCCTGGCAGACGTAGTAGGTGATCAACGCGCCGAGCTCCTTAATATTTTGCTGGAAGGTTACGACGAGGCAGACGGGCGAGTGGCCAGACTGTTGCGCAATGCCGGATATCTCAGCAGGTGGCAGTCGTATTGTGTCGCGCTGGCGCAATCGGTTGATCCAGCGGAAATGGCCAATCTGCCGCGTGCGCGGCGTATGGCGGATTCCATTAACAGGACCTTGCAAAGCTCAGGTATACGCTACCTGATTGACTTACGTGATAACAAGGTCATCATCATATTCTCAGCCAAACGTCGTGCATCGGGCTGGACCGTCCCACACACGGTATTGGCAAAACAGGTGGGCACTGCACTATCGACCGTTGGCAACGCTGTATTGATCGGCGTAAGTAACGACGTGCCTTCCACTGCGCAAGTTCCGCGTGCCTACAAGGAAGCACAACTTGCATTCGAATTGGCCAACGTAACACAGCGTGTCGTGGAATTTGCCAGGATACCCACATTCACGCTGTTGCAATCGTTGGCAGGCGAAGAGTTCAGGCGCGTGTTGCCAGCGTGGTCGCAGGCATTCTATCAACTGGATGACAAGCTGAACGGCATGCTGACCGTCACGTTGCATAGTTATGCAAATGCCAATATGAATGTGCTGAAAACCGCGCAGTCATTATCACTACACCCCAATACGATTTACGCAAGGCTGCAGAAGATCACAGACATCACCGGACTTGATGCCAGGGTTTATCATGAACTCACCGAATTGCTCATCGTTGCTGCAAACAGACGGATATAATCGTTAGTTACGAATTTAGTCATGAATTATGTTTGAAAGAAAACGGGATAAAGCATGAAACCACCACAAACCGCTACCCATCCGCACTACCATGCGCATGTCTACTTCGATGCCGACAGAGTCGATACAGCCATCGAGCTGACGGAACGTGCATCAAAAGAATTTGATGTTGTTGCAGGACGTCTTCATCGAAAGAATGTCGGCCCGCATCCGGCGTGGAGTCAGCAGCTCGCTTTCAAGGCTGATGTTTATGAATCACTCATCGAATGGCTCGATCAAAATCGCGATGATCTGACCATCCTGGTGCACGCCAATACCGGCAACCATCTTCAGGACCATACCGAGCATGCCTGGTGGCTGGGTTCGCCTGCGATTTTAAATCTGGAAATATTCAAACAGGGTGAGTAGACGCACAAATCGCTCTGCAAGTTGAAAATCTTCGAGATATATATTTGTCACTTGATCCCGACTATATAAGTCACCCAGGCAGGATCATTGGTACCGTAACGGGTTTTGCGATAGATACCGTTACCCGATTCACCATCGTCGTCTGTGCCCTCCCAGTAAACATCGACGCGGGAAAAACCGGCCTCCAGCAGGATGTCTCGTATTTCCGGGATTGACCAAACACGCCAATCGTAGGTGAATGCACTCTTCAACTCGCTGCCGTCCTTAAAACGAAAGTGTATGCGGAGTTTGGCTTCATTGGTTACCGGTGAATACCAGTGTTGGTCCCAGACATAGGTAAATCCAGCCTCAATCAAGGTTTCTTCTTCCCGCTCCTCAATGCTTTCAGGTCCACCATGCGCATCAAGCACAAAAACGCCATCTTCTGCCAGGTCTTCACGGACCCGTTTGAAGTAGTCAATCATCTCGGCGCGCGTCTTGAATATCCAGTATGAAAAATTCTGTGCGCAGCGTACGTCCGGCGCCTTGTCGCTCGATTCGCGAACATCCGCCGTATGGATTACCGCGCGCTCGGCGTTTTCACCGAGCTCAGCGAAGTGTCGGGCGCATCCCCAGGCGATTGGCTCGGGATCTATATCAAACGCTTCCGCCGTATATTTCGGACCTTTCTTGATCCACTCGCAGGTCAGAAGTCCGGTACCGCTAAAGTCTTCGCGAAAGTGACGTGCGGGTCGACCGTTTTGCTTTTTGTAGACCCGTCGGATGAATTCGATATCGGGTTCTACAGACTGCACTGATAGTTGGTACAACTCGTATTTGTCGGCCGTCTTGGCAGTATATTTTGGCGTACGCCTGGTACGGGACTTTGTTTTTTCCTTCTTCGGCATCTTCGGCAGGGGTCCACTATTTTTGCATTACAGAATAAGGCAACGCTCGTTAATCGAATCAATAAGACTCGGACCTACGCATCACCACGGCAACCGCGGATAGTACCGCAACTTGATACTCAAGGTGCCAATGTCGATATGAATCGGGTATGTTATCAAAACCAGAATTGCCACCATATCCCCGGCACTATCACGAATAAGGTGTATGGATAATACGTTGGGTCGAATCAGACAGAATATGATCACATGGATAAATTATGGGTAGAACGCTAAAACGGGAATTCATGACACCTGATGTCATGGATGAGCTTAGATACCTGTTGACATCGACCGCGGACATTCTTGAGGATGCGCTCATAGATTATTGGCTGGATCGAGGTGTTCTGCTCGGCGCACATAGAAGTGGCGACCTGATTCCGGGTGACGACGATATCGACTTGCGTGTCATGCATACTGACTGGCAGGCGATAGAGTCGGTGCTGCAGACCGGCCTGCCATCTGATTTACGGGTGAGTGTCCTTCACCATAGCCGGGTGATAAACGATGCGGATGAGAATCACCCTTATCGCTGGTTTGCGAACAACGATGGGGAATTCCCGATCGCAAGTATCGAGGGAGACTCAAACGGTATCCGGTTTCATACCGCAACCGCGCTGGCGGTCCATTTCAAGGACAGACAATGGGATCACAAGCCCAATCTGGACCTGTATAGCTGTCGAATAAATCAACATCACGATTGCACACCCGCGTGTTTATCGGAACCCTGGAAGGACGATGATCGGCAATATCTCTGCCTGCCTTCGAGTAGCCCAACGAGCGGCGTGGTGCCAATGGACTATGTATTTCCACTAGGCCACATTACTCTCGCTGGTCGAAACTATCCGGCACCGGGTCGCTTGATGGAATATCTTCATCATCTTTTTGGGTATATCGGCGAAGACGCTTTTTTTGATGAAGATATTCGTCGCTGGGTGAAAAGCACCGATGGTAGCGGAGTTATCGTAGAGTAGGTGCAATCCGGCTGGGAGAAGTTTCAGCGACTACGAAAAATAACGATACACAAGTATCAAGTCCCCCACTCACCAGCCCATTGGCCTGGTGTAAAATGCCGATTCTTATTTCCCCAGGCGATTTGTCTTGTTGCATCTCATTAAAAACGCTCATGTGTTCGCGCCATCTGATATTGGCATTAATAATGTACTGGTTGCGGCAGGCAAAATCATCTGGCTCGGCGACCACACGCCAGACATCATCGGCGTCGATATCGAGGTAACCGATATCGAGGGCCGGCGACTGCTGCCAGGCATCATCGACGGTCATGCCCATCTGACGGGCGGTGGCGGCGAGTCCGGCTTCAAAAGCCGGATTCCTCCCGTTCCTCTGTCTCATTTTACTGCCGCAGGGGTCACCAGTGTCGTCGGTGTACTGGGTACGGACGACACCACCCGGGATACTCGCTCATTACTGGCACAGACGCATGCACTTCGTGAAGAAGGCCTGAACGCCTGGTGCCACACCGGCGGCTACCATATACCGCCTGTTACTTTTTGCGGCAGTATTCGGGACGATATCGTCTTTCTGGATCCTGTAATCGGTGTCGGCGAAGTCGCCATCAGTGATCATCGCTCGAGCCAACCGACCCTGGCCGAGATATTACGACTGGCTAGCGATGCACATGTCGCCGGATTGATCACGGGCAAAGCCGGTATTGTTCACCTGCATCTGGGTGATGGCTTGCGAGGCATGGAACTGATCCGTCAGGCGCTCGACACGTCAGAATTGCCAGCGCGAACTTTCAATCCAACCCACATCAATCGACGTAAGGGGTTGTTTGATGAGGCGCTTGAGCTCGCAATACGTGGTTGTACCGTCGACATCACCGCATGTCCGGTTGCTGACGACGAGGATGCCTGGTCCGCGGAACAGGCGCTCGGTCTCTATCTGCAATCCTCGGCACCTCCAGACAATGTAACGATTTCATCGGACGGTGGCGGCTGTTTGCCCAGGTTCAATGAACGCGGCGAGTTGACACACATGGATATCGGCCGACCGGCAAGTCTGGTGGCAAGCTTGAAATATCTGCTCGAAGCGGGAATGCCATTAGATCAGGCGTTACCTGCGTTCACCTGTAACGTTGCACGTATCCTGCGGCTGCATGATCGTGGACGAATCGCCCCTGACATGGCCGCCGACCTCATTATTCTCGATGAGCATCACGATATACGCGATGTCATGTTATCCGGTATCTGGCAGGTACGCGACGGCCTGCAATGCGTGCACGGCTACTTCGAATAGGGCCCGAGCGATACGCGCCTAAACAAATCAGCTCCGAAATATAATTTTCCACAATAAAGAATTCCCATCAGATGAGTCCATCCATAAATCATACAAATTCCGAACGCGGCTACATTATTCCTATCGGCGGTGCCGAAGAGAAGCTGCACGATCCCAAAATTCTTGATCGCTTTGTCGAGATCTGTGGTGGTGCTGATGCACGTATCGCCATTATTCCAACAGCATCTGAACTGGAAGATACCGGGCGCAACTACGAGAAGCTGTTTCGCAAACTCGGTATACGTCATGCACGCGTGTTGCCGTTGCTTACCCGTGAAGACTGCCAATCAAGCGAGGCGCTCGACTACATCGATGCCGCCACCGGCGTATTCATGACTGGAGGCAATCAGTTGCGGTTATCAACCACATTGGGCGGTACACCTGTTGCGCAAAGAATCCGCCGACGCAACGCCGAAGGCATGCATGTTGCCGGAACATCGGCCGGTGCCGCCTTCATGCCGGAACACATGATCGCCGGCGGCAATGAAGGCAGTACACCGTCACCTGACATGGTGACTCTTGCTCCCGGTCTCGGCCTGACCAACAGCTTCATCATCGATCAACACTTTCGTCAGCGTGACCGACTGGGTCGTCTGCTGACAGCACTTGCCTACAACCCATTTGCAGTCGGTATCGGACTGGATGAAGATACCGCGGCCTTTATCCGACCAGGCGATAACCTTGAGGTCGTCGGCAGCGGCGGTATCACCATCATCGACCCAAGCGAGCTTTCCTATTCCTCAATGGATCGAGCCCGCAGCGGAGATCCGGTCAGCTTGATCGGCGTGAAGCTTCACATCATGGTCGAGGGCGGCCGTTTCGAGATTGACTCGCGGGAGGCTTTTGCCGAATAGTCAACGAATCAAAATATAAGCGTTCGAAATAAAGTATTAAGGAGGAGACGTCGTTATGAAAATAGTCAGCACAAACGTATATGTTGGTCCCAATACGTTCGCGCACTTCCCCGTCATCCGACACGTGCTCGATCTCGGGGAACTCGAACACTGGCCAACCATGCGCCTTGGTGATGATTTCATCACGGCATTACTCACGCATCTGCCCGGCCTTGACGAACACGGCTGCTCGTATCGTGAACCCGGCGGCTTCGTTCGCCGCATGCGTGAAGACGAAGGCACCTGGCTTGGTCACGTGATGGAACATGTTGCTATTGAACTGCAAAACGTCGCCGGTTCGCCGGTAACCTATGGTCGAACGCGTTCCATCGACGGTCAGCCGGGTTTTTATAACATGGTATTCGAATACCTCGATGCGGAAGTCGGACAGGAAGCCAGCCGACTTGCCCTGCTGCTGATCTACAGTCTGCTTCCGCAAAATTTGAAACCCTCAGATTCACCCGCTAACGATTGGGTCTTTGGCGAGGCGCGCGATACTTTCATTCGCTATGCCCAAAGTCGCGCCTTCGGTCCGAGTACCGCATCGCTGGTGCGGGCGGCCGAGGCACGCGACATTCCCTGGATACGACTCAATGGCCAAAGCCTGGTCCAGTTCGGACATGGTCGCTACCAGCAACGCATACAGGCAACCACCACATCACGCACCAGCAACATTGCGGTAGAACTGGCATCAGATAAGGAGGAAACCAATACGATTCTTCGCGATCTCGGTCTGCCCGTTCCCAAACAGCGGATTGTCAGAACATCGAGCGACGCCAAACGCGCCGCCGAACGAATTGGCTACCCGGTGGTACTCAAACCACTGGCTGGTAACCACGGCCGTGGCGTATCGATTAATCTGAAGTTGCCGGAGGAGATCGAGGTTGCCTTCGATAAAGCGCGTGAACATGGACGCACAATTGTCGTTGAGGGTTATATCGAAGGCTTCGACCATCGCCTGCTGGTAGTGAACGGCAAGCTGGTGGCGGCTGCCAAACGCATGCCTGGACACGTGGTCGGCGATGGCATTCATACTATCGAACAACTGGTCGACATTGTTAATCAGGACCCACGTCGTGGCGTCGGACATGAAAAAGTGCTGACCCGCCTGGAGTTCGATGATCAGGCCGAGCGATTGCTGGCATTGAGTGGTTATGAGCGAACATCGATCCCCGCGGCTGATGAAATCGTTTTCCTCCGATCGACCGCCAATCTGTCCACCGGTGGAACGGCCATCGATGTAACCGATGTCATTCATCCGGATAATCGCGACATGGCCATTCGATCCATTGCCGCCATCGGCCTCGACATTGGCGGCGTGGATTTCTTGACTAACGACATCTCCGAATCGTATAGAGATACCGGCGGTGGCATCTGCGAAGTTAATGCGGGACCCGGCTTTCGCATGCACGTTGCGCCTAGTGAAGGTACAGCGCGGGATGTCGCGGGACCGGTCATCGACATGCTGTTTCCAGAAAGCTTGCCGAGCCGGATTCCAATTGCCGCTGTAACCGGCACCAACGGAAAAACCACCACCTCGCGAATGCTGGCCCATATTTTGAAAATGCGCGGCTTCATTGTCGGCCTGACTTCTACTGACGGTGTATACATAGACGGGCAACTCAGTGTGCCCGGCGACATGACCGGACCCATATCCTCGAACATTATCTTGCGCGACCCATCGGTGGACGCGGCGGTAATGGAGACCGCGCGCGGCGGCATGTTACGAAGCGGCCTTGGTTTTCGACAGTGCAACGTAGCTGCCTGCCTCAATGTGACTGCCGATCACCTCGGCCTTAAAGGCATCGATACACTTGAACAGCTTGCCGAGATAAAGCGTGTACCCCTGGAAATCGCAACAGACGCAGCCATACTCAATGCCGACGATGTGCATTGCCTGCAAATGGCTGACTATACCGATGCGAAAACGCTTTGCTATATCACCATGAATCCGGCACATCCGCTGGTCAAGCAGCATATTCGCGCCGGCGGCCAGGCCTTTGTACTCGAACAGGGTATAAATGGTCATATGATCACCCTGTATGACAACGAGAGTCATATCCCATTGGTATGGACCCATCTGATACCTGCTACAGCGGAAGGCCGCGCCATGCACAATGTGCAAAATGCCATGTTCGCCGCGGCCCTGGCACATAACATGGGTGTTGGCCTTGAAGACATTCGTCATGGCCTTAGAACCTTCGATGCGACTTTTTTCCAGGCGCCGGGTCGCATGAATATATTCGATGAACATCCCTTCAAGGTCATCCTCGACTATGCCCACAACCCGGCTGCGGTGAAGGCGATGTGTCAACTGGTCGAGCGGTTCGAGCCGGAAGGCCGACGCATTGTTGTTTTATCCGCACCAGGTGATCGACGCGATGAAGACATCGAGGAAATTGCCCGGCTGGCATCGACCCACTTCGATCACTTTATCTGTCGTTGCGACGATCATCGAAGAGGTCGGGGAGAAGATGAGGTCGCGGTCATCCTGAAAAATACCTTGATGGCGTGCGGCGTAACGGAAGATCGCATTCAGGTCATCCCGGATGAGCAGCAGTCAATTCAAGCGGCGCTCGAGATGGCGCAACCGACAGATTTATTGCTGGTGCTGGCTGACGCCATCAAGCGTAGCTGGAAGCAGATCATCTACTTCAATTCCGGCACTCAGACTGACGATCCTGTCGGTAAGTCGGCGGCTTCGGTCAAACTGCCGGACGGTCTCGACTTCGACCTGGCTGATGATCTCGAAATCATCAGCGACGAACGTGGCGTTCGTATTGCCCGCGAAGCAGGCGATTGAGTGACAAAATGGAATTGCTCGATGCCCGTCGGCTGACAGGACCGAACCTGTTACTCAATAGCGCTGGCACAATCATCGATGTTTGCTGTACGACGGCGGAAGCCGACCGGTTGATCCCGTTGTGGGAGTCACATATTTCGGCCATCTTGCAACGACTTGGCTGGCAATTCGAGACACTCGCATACAGGCAATTCAAGGCGGGCGTCAGTCTTGCATTCAGCGCACCGATTGATGCGTTGTATGCGGCAACAAGTATCAACGAATGGGCATTTGCCAGCTGTGAAGCAAAGATCAACAGAACTGCTGCGCCGGATTTCGATCAGCAGTTCGATATGATCATCAACGCGATCAAAGAGGAGGCTAATGAACCGCTACTGGCTCTGGAAGCCGCAGCCAAACTGCACAATGTCGAGCTGCTCTGGGATGACGACCATGTATCCATCGGCCTCGGCAGCGGCTCAACGACCTGGCCCTGTCGTGAAATTCCCGATGTAAGCACCATCAATTGGAGCGATTACCATAACGTACCTGTCGGCATGGTCACCGGTACAAACGGTAAAACCACCACAGTGCGTATGGCACGTCAAATCATGCGTGCCGCCAACCTCAATGTCGGCATCAGCTCCACTGAATGGATTGCAGTCAACGACCGAATCATCGATCGTGGTGACTGGTCAGGACCCGGCGGTGCACGTCAGGCACTTCGTCAACAAGAAGTTGACGTCGGCATACTTGAAACAGCTCGAGGCGGGTTGCTCAGACGCGGACTCGGCGTTGCCACGGTGAATGCTGCGGTAATAACCAATGTCTCTGAAGATCACCTTGGCGACTTCGCATCACAAAGCATTGACGAACTTCTCGATATCAAATGGGTTGTCTCACGTGCCGTGAGTACCGGTGGCGTGTTAATTTTAAATGCCGATGATGAACGACTGGTTTACAAATCCGTCAACTACAGCGGCGCAATCGCATGGTTCAGTCTTGATGCTAACAACCCGATTATCGCAGAGCATACGGGTGCAGGCGGCCTGGCCTATGTACTCCAGGAGGATAGACTTGTTCGCATCAAAGGTAATGAGTATCAGAATTTATGTAACAGTATTGATATACCGATAGTTCTCGGTGGCGCTGCTCGTCACAACATCGCCAATGCACTGGCTGCCGCTGCGTTGACGGAACAACTTGGCGCAGCACCTGACGATATCCGCACCGGACTCATCAGTATGTCAAGAGACGACAACCCGGGTCGCGCCAATCATTATGTCGTCAACGATGCCACCGTCATCGTTGACTTCGCCCATAATCCGGCAGCCATGCGTGCCGTTCTGGACATGTCCCGGGCAGTACCGGCCAAACGACGACTACTCTCCTTCGGCCAGGCCGGCGACCGGCCCGATGACCTCATTAGGGATCTCGCCCGGCATGCCTGGTCGATTGGCCTCGATGCTGTCAACATATCTGAGCTCGCTCATTATCATCGAGGCCGAAACCATGGTGAAGTGTACACAGTCATTCGCGATGAACTGTTACGCTGTGGCGCCAGGGAGGATCAAATACAATACTTCGAAGAGGAGACAGATGCCCTTGATGCAGCACTGCATTGGGCTGAACCAGGCGATATGATCATCATGCTGGCGCTCGACAGCAGCACGCAGATTCAGCAAACACTACGTGCCATGGAGTAACAACCGTCATAGCCTGAAACCTTGAAATAATAACCATGAAATCTTCTACATCAACTCAAGATGACAACCGTTCAACCAGCGCATCCGGAAACAGGCCCTTCCGGCGACTTGGCGATGCCTATCATTTAAATATAGCCAACGATAAGGATCTCGAAGCTGTTCTGACACTGGACGAGGCTCACTGGGTTGCGACAACGGCACCTACCAACACTATCAATACAGATAGTGTTTTTTTGAATCTGGTGGATTCGGATTGTGATGGCAGGCTTCGCGCCGAAGAGGTCAAGGATGCCATTCGCTTCCTGCTTCGATATCACAAAAAGCCGGAAGATATCCGTGACGGTAATCTGACACTCGATATTGACGCCATCAATCCATGCGATGAATCCGGGCAACAGATAAGGGAGTCAGCGAACAAGGTTCTGGCCAGGCTGTCAGATAACGACAAGCTTATTCCTCTTGCACAACTACGAAAGATCAAAAACGAAGTCCTTGACGGCGGTCTTGACCAGGCAGGCATTGTTCTTCCTGAAGCGACAACAGATAAAGATATCCATGGATTCATTAACGACCTTGTGAAGTCCGTAGGCGGCAAACAACATCCCCAAGGCAAACATGGCGCCGATACCGAGACACTCAATACATTCATGGATGAGTGTCAGCGTTTTCTCACCTGGCGGCTTGAAGCTGGCGCATTGAATGAAGAAGGCCCAAGCAAGATTTGGCCACTCGGCACCAAAACCGCAAGCCTATATCCGACATTCGAGTTATTACATAAGAAGTTCATACAATATTTCCTGCTTTGCGATCTGAAAAGAATAAATCCGGAATTGCTGGCAAGTGCAATGAATACACCTGAGGGAAATATCGCCAGCAACCTGATGGATAGTGAACATGCCGAGGCGTATTTATCCAACGCCCCACTGGCTCAACTAAATGACGAAGGCGTACTCGATCTGACCGGCGAGATGAACCCATACTTCAAAAAGAATATCGAAACGTTTTTAAGTGAGATTGCCCAGCCACTTCTGAGCAGTGCCATAACGCATCTTGATAAGCATACTTTTCAATCATTGCTGACCATGTTCAATCCGTATCTCGACTGGCTTGATAGAAAACCTCAAGTATCGGTTGAATGTGTTGATTTCGATACCATGGCGCGATATGTCAACGACAGCAAGTATCGACAACAACTTGAACTGCTTATTGCAGAGAGTCATCGAACCGCGTTTGTTCTCGAAAATCTCAAGGAACTTGAAAGGCTGCTGCTCTACCAAGGGCACTTGCTTGGCCTGGTAAACAGTTTTGTGAGTTTTCCGCATCTGTACGATCCAAACAGCCGTGCGCTGTTTGAAATGGGAACACTCATTATGGATGGCCGGCACTTTACGCTTGCCGTTACCGTAAATGACAGGAAACGACATATCGAAGTCGTAAAGTCGAGCAATATCTTTATGATGTATCTCGAACTTTACGGACCCGGCCACACACTGGAATATGAAGTCGCAGTGCCGATTACTTCCGGTAATCATGGCAATATTCATCTTGGCAAATGGGGAATTTTCAACGACATCCACGGGCGCGAGCTGCATGCACAGATAGTCGATATCGTCGAGAATCCGATCTCTATCGGTGAGGCCATGATCGACCCGTTCGTGCGCCTGGGTCGATCCTTTATTAACCGCCTTGAAGAATTTTCCTCTAAAGCCGAGCAACAACTTTTCAAAAGTGGCGATGGTGACAAGGACAAAAAGAAGGATGGATCCAGCGGAGGATTGCTGGCTGGAGGCGGCATTGCAATAGCGGCGATCGGCTCGTCCTTCGCATTCATTACCGAAACGCTTGCTGGTTTAAGTTTGAAGGTCATCTTGATAGCCTTGGGTATTACCGCAGCACTGATCGCAATACCCGCAGCCATAGCCACGTATTATCGTCTGTCGCGACGGGACTTAAGCACAATACTGGAAGGATCAGGATGGGGGCTGAATGCGAGAATGCGTCTCACTCGGGAACAGGCCAACACCTTTACCCTGCGCCCGCCCTACCACCTTGAGCAGGAAACTAATCCTGAATCACCGAAATGAATTGACAGTTAATTACATTCGTGAGGTACATCCATCGCATTGAATGTGACAGTCTGTAATGGCAAACATTCCAGCTCGCGCGACGATGCAGAAGGAGGTCTTAAGCACTTGCAAGTCTTTTCGTATGGTACTGGATTACGCTTACAGGTGTCTGATATTGCAAACTCGTTTTAACATAGTGATAAACCGATGCATGATACTAATCGAAGACGGTTTCTAACCAAATTATTGGTGGGGATGTTTGCAACCACCTCGCTCGATTCATTTGCAAACGATTGGCCGACACGTCCAATTACCGCCGTTATTGGTTACAAGCCAGGTGGTGGGACGGATTTTGTAAGTCGCTCCATCTCACCATTACTGGAGGATCACCTACATACTTCGATAAAGCTGGTTAACCAACCCGGCGCTGCTGCGGCCATTGCCACGGATTTTATATGGAACAAACCATCGAACGGCTACTGGTGGCTAATGTCCTCGGGTTTTAATCGTGGACTTCGGGTGACCGGGCAACACGCTACTGTCCCTTATAGTGATTGGCAGTTTTATATGGCCGACACAACAATCATGAGCTTTTCCGTCAGGGCAGATTCACCAATCACGGATTTCGATGACTTCCTCGAAAGATGCCGGTCAAACTTGAGAGCGCTCACCGTATCCAATAGCGGCATCGGCGGGTCGTGGCATCTGGGTGGTACGTTAGTAAAGAAAGTTGCGAAAGTTGATTTCGTCGATGTCCCTTACAAGGGCGGCAAACCCGCCTTGCTGGCCTGCCTGAATGGTGAAGTCGATGTAGTTAGCGGCGGGATCCACGAACATCTGGGTAGCATAAAATCCGGCAGTCTTCGTAACCTGTGTGTTTGTGCAACCAGCGATTTGTCCGTGAGCGGCATAACACTAAAGACGATTAACCACTTCGTTCCCGGGTTACAAACTCATACTCCATTCGGCGGCGGTTCCACCATGGCCATAAAACGTGATACCGACCCTTTAATACTTAAGCAAATTGCCAACGCCTGGATGCAGGCTGCAACATCACTGAAATTTGTTGAACTTGAAACAGCGAAAGTACGATTCGTCAATCCGCTTGTTGGTGCCGAGGCAGACAAGAAAGCTGCCCTCTGGGAATGCATAGCCGCCAACCTGCTGCATGAGGCTGGTAAATCGAAATACGACCCCCAGGTACTTGGCATTCCACCAATATCCGAGTTTGAAAACTTCTGGCCACCCAAACATTACCGACCAGCGATATAACGCTGATGGCGAATGACACACGATCAACCGCTCATCACAGCATCAGTGAGCTGGTAACTGGTATATGCCTCATTATTGTTTCAGCTTCCTTCGGTTTTCACAGCTTAGTCATGGAACGCCCTGGTGGATGGGGAACCGCACCGGGCCTGATGCCGCTGATACTCAGTATTGCATTATTCCTGCTTGCGGTAACGATCTGTTTCTCCACCATTAAAGGCCGCATTCAACCTGCAAAACAAACAAGCCAGGTTGGCTCTATTGCACAAACCCTAAATGATACACACCAACATTTTGGTCAGGCTATCAAAGCCGCCTGTGTGACTGGCCTGTTCTATTTCGTCTTGCTCGACCTGATGCCATTTGAAGTTGCCGCCATACTGTTCTACCTCGCAATGACATATTTATTCTGGAGCAGTGCATCACTAGTGCGACGATTGATGGTATCCATAATTCTGCCGCTTGTTATTACTATAGTATTTCAGGTTGTTCTCCATATGCCTTTACCTGGAAGTGGAAGCCTCTTGGAACATTTCATCTACACGATACAACGATAATACCCGACAAGATGGCGTTCGACTGGACATTCATACTGAGCGTCTACGGACTCGCAACCTGTTTTGCAGGTGCTGGTTTAGGCATTATTTGGGGCGCCCTGCCCGGCTTGTCGGTCACCATGGCCATGGCGTTACTGGTAGGGCTGACCTACACCATGCCTGCATCCCTATCCATCATCTTCATGATTGCTGTTTGGACCGGCGCAGAGTTTGGCGGGGCAATTTCTGCGATCCTGCTGAACATGCCTGGTACGCCATCCGCGGTCCCGACGCAACTGGCTGGCTATCCCCTGGCTAAGCGTGGCGAGGGCGGTCTTGCAATAGGAACAGCGCTCACGTTCTCGATGCTTGGAAACTGGGCAGGGTTATTCGTTCTTCTCTTGCTTGCGCCAGTCATGATTGCGCTTGCCCTCAATTTTTCTTCCTGGGAAATGTTTTTACTGGTAACGCTTGGAATCTCGATCAGCGGCTCACTTACAAGCGGAGAACGTCCGGTCAAGGGCTGGGCAATGGGCTGTCTCGGCATGCTGATATCCATGGTTGGCAAAGACCTGATCCACGGGGTCGACCGATTCACTTTCAATATCAGCTTCTTCAATGCAGGGATTCACTATTTACCGATACTCATCGGGCTATTCGGACTTGCGGAAGCATTGAAAGTGTTAAATAGCAGCACGCCGAAATCAATTCCCGCGAAGATGGGCCGTCTATTGCCACCGCTAAGCTTCGTCATGAAATATTGGCAAAGCGCACTGCGATCCAGCGCCGTGGGCACATTCATCGGCGCCATTCCGGGCGTGGGCGCCAACATTGCCTCGTATGTCTCCTATAGCCTTGGCGAGCAATTCACCGGACGACGCTTCTCGCGCGGCGACTTCGAAGGCGTGGTGTGTTCAGAGGTCGCTAACAATGCCAACATCGGCGGTGGTTTGCTGCCAACCATCACACTCGGCATCCCGGGGAATAGCTCATCGGCGTTAATCATTGCATCGTTAGCTCTTCATGGTGTCGTGCTTGGCCCGACGATTGAGAGTGACCAGCCAGGATTCCTGCTGTTTCTCTATGTGGCATTACTTCTTGCCAATATATTCATGTACCTGAGTGCACTCGCACTGATTCGACCCAGTATCTACCTGCTATCGATGCCTGCGGGCGTTGTGATGCCAAGTGTCCTGATGTTTTGCCTGATCGGTACCTTTGCAGCATCTTATTCGTCTTTTGATGTGGCAGTCATGTTTGTCGCTGGCATTATCGGCTTTATACTGAACAGGCAAAATTATCCTTTTGCGCCGTTGGTACTCGGCGCACTACTTGGACCCACTGCAGATGAAAACCTGCGCCGCAGTATACTCGTCAACGAAGGTCACTACGTTGATATGCTTCTTCGGCCTATTGGACTTGTTCTCATGATTGTCATCATCTGGTCGATTTACTATGGAATAACGCGATCGACCAAAACGGCGCGAAGGCCATATTCGACAGACATCTGAAGCTGTTACCAACTAATAATTGCATTTAAGTCCGAGTCCATGGTCCCGACATCCAACAAAAAGAAGAAAGTGTACGTTACGATGGTGGCAGACCTTTTCCATTATGGACACGTCGTTTTCCTTCGACGTGCACGTGATTTCGGTGACTATCTGGTTGTGGGTGTTTTGACCGATGAACTGGCCGCCACATACAAACGGGTTCCGATACTCAATGCCGAAGAAAGAATGCGTGTTGTCGAATCCTGCCGTTATGTTGATGAAGTACGCCTTCACGACAGATTGCTTAATAATGAATGGCTACAGGAAAACGGCTTTGCTGCCAGAGTATATGCGGTAGGTGGAACAGATGACCTGATTCGAAGACAAACCAGAAAGAATGACTTTTTACCGGAATATCGTATCAAGGTTCCTTATGAACCCGGCATCTCGACAACTGGAATCATAGAGCGAATACGTTCGCGCGATGCTTGCTGATGTCCGATCAAAACCAATGAAGACTTAAGTTTGCGATTTCAATATCAACATAATAGCTCCCTGCCTCGCCTTGCCTGGGGTGCAGTATTAAATAGCGATGGCATTCTCGTACACCATGGTTCCGGTGTTGAAACACATCCTGATTTTTTTGTAGAAGGTGCATGGGACGGACCATTCAAGGATGGTGGATTCGAGCAAGCCGTCACATTTACCGGAACGGGTGCCCGCATCCATGGCGACATGATCCGATTTTCTTCGCCAAGCCACAATCTCGAACGTTGCTATTCACTCAGTAAGGGACACTCGCTCTATTTGTCAAACTCACTGGCTTTCGTCATGACGATGGCAGATGAGAGGTTAAAACCGGATTACCCTTTTTACTATTTCGATTTTATTCGTTGCTACCGTACCGGGCTTCGCCAGAGAAACCAGGGAATCAAAACACTCGACAATCTGAAAGTGACTTTTCACGATTGCCATAATATCGATATTCGCAACAGTAAAATTATTCAGCAACAGATGAGAGACTTCGGTCGTGCACCAATGTCCTTTGATGAATATCATAAGATCATGCTCGATACGACCCGACATGTTTTCAGCAATGCTGCGGACCCAGCCCGACATGTTCGGTATAAGCCCCTTGCATCCATCTCGACAGGCTATGATTCTCCGGCAACTTCAGTCCTGTCCGCCGACGCCGGTTGCGAAGATGCGTTTACATTCAGACGAAGCAATGCCAATGACAGTTCGATCTATCAGGATGACAACGGCCAGTTCATCGCCAGGCAGCTTGGCCTGAATTGTGAAGTGCATGATCGGATCAACCTGTGCGATGCCAGGCCGGATCTTTTGAAACTCCATTTTCAAAACCCCTTCGGCTCAATCGTCAGCTCAATGGATCAGGCAAGTGATCTGTTGTTGAATCGCATATTCGTAACTGGCCGCCACGGTGAGCACTTCTGGAGTCTTGATCCGGCTCGCTCCCTGCCTTGGTACCAGGAACCCACAGCACGCAAAACCCTGGTTCAGAATACGCTGGAATTTCGGCTCGATCGGGGTTATATCGACTTTCATTTACCCTACACCTGTGGTGTGTTCGCGCCTTCTCTGCTCAAGATCAGCCGTTCTGATGAAATGGCTGCGTTTAGAATCGGAGGCAATTATGATCGACCCATACCGAGACGAATAGTGGAACAAGCCGGCGTTTCCAGAGAACAATTCGGACTGGAGAAAAAGGGAGGCGCCGAAGACATTCCAGCGCTATGCACATTCTCCGAAGAGTCGAAGACAGACTTCAATGCGTTCTATGAAACCTATGTGCCGGACTCAATTATAAATACACAGCGCCATAGTAAGCGAGGGCGCTTCGGATACTACGAACACGGCTTTTCCCATGGGTTAGATCGCTGGCTCAGGACACAGTACGGTTTACGCACTATCAGCGAATATGTACTGGGATTTCGAAATCACCAACGACGCTATTCACCGTATTTGTATGCATTTCACTGGGGCTTCGAGTTCGTCGCGGAACGCTATCGTCAGGTTTTGAGGAAAACGTAATTCATGGGGCACCCATGAGGTTTTATCAGGTACTTCCATCAAACCATTTCAAATTATGACGATCCCATTTCGGTTCTTCGTGGTTGTCACGTTGGAATCCCGAATCCGATTCAAAGTGGAGCACTTGAATAATTTCCGCATCTTCTTCACTCTCACACTCGAATCGATAACGATTATTACGCGGCAGCATGATGCCTTGCATCGGCCCGAATTCACCGAATAGCTCATTATTATCACCATAAAAACGAACCCTTCCAGAAATCACCATCCAGAAACCATCAACCGTCCTGTGTGAGTGCAAGTGTTCTCCGCCGCCTTTTCGGATAACGTGCACCGATCCCCTCATGGTAGGACTTTTACACAATACAACGATCTCTTTTTGACCCTTGTGGTCATCGGATGGTTTGCGATAAGCAAACGTGCTTGGAGGTGTAATCTCGACGAGATTATCTTGAGACGAGTCATTTTTTGTCATTGAATATACCGTCAGCAATCAATCAGTAGAGTATCGGTAACGTGATTCACGGTTACTAAATATTAAACACAGCATTCCATTCATGACGAATGATAAACCAACCTCGCTATCATGCAACACATTACATTGAACTATAGTCCTGCAGGAATGAAAACCTTTCCAAATGGATCAACATGAAAATTATATGCATTTTTTCAGTTCTCCTTCGCTGCAATGACAACTTTTGTTGCACGACAACATTCTCATTCTGGAACGGCCTGTACCTGTAAGTTGCAATGTCCAACATCAGTTGGCTGCATTGACTTTATGCATACTTGATTAACCGTTATACCCTTTTCTATCCAGCGCCAAATATTTATCAACATGACGCAAAGTCTGCTACGTGTAATACTCAAAGAGTATTTAATGGCAACATATTAGATCCAACCGTGTAGTAGCAATTCGAGGAAATCATGCCTGACAATTCCCCTCAGATACTCAGAAAATCACTGGATTTTTACCACAGTGCGAGTCAATTGCGTTTCGATACATGGCATCGACTCGAACACTATACATCGCAATTAACCTCTCGTTCAGCGAGGAAGGCGGATGTTGCCCGCTTCAGAAAAGCAGCGCACGACGCGATGACAATGCTTGAAACCATCGAGTATTACACTGCTTTTCCATCGCGTGAAGATTTTCGAATTCTCTGGCAGGTATTCGAACGGGAGGACTACACCATCTTTGCACGGATGGTCGAGCAACTGGTTCGCTCATTAACCAACCATTCGTACCGACGCAGCACATTTTCATCGATCAGGAAAATTGCTGAAGGCGAGGAACTCGATGTAGAGGAGGAAGGTGATCCGCTGGATCTCGATGGCCCACTTGCCAAGCCGTATTTCGAAGTGCTGTTCGTCGAAGAGATGACCATTGATGAGGAGAACAGGCTCCGATCCGGCTTAAGGAGCATGCGGCGGGCTGAGGATCGTTTCATATACGAACTGATATCTGTACCCACATTTGAAGATGCCCTGATCGCCATTTTGTTTAATTACAATATTCAGGCATGCGTTATTCGTTACGGATTTCCCTTTCGCTCAAAGAACCAACTCGACATACTGCAACGCTATCTCGCCGGATTAAGTGATTCCGATGCTGAAGAACAGCCTGACACCGATCGTGGACCGCTGCTCGGTGCCATGATGTCCGAACTTAGACCGGAACTTGATCTCTACCTTGTCACTGATGTTGCGGTCGAAGAAATCGCAGCAACCATAACTGAAAAGTTTCGACGCATTTTCTATCGCCAGGAAGATTATCTTGAGCTTCATCTGGCGATACTGCGTGGTATAGAAAGTCGTTATCAAACTCCGTTTTTTACTGCGCTCAAAGACTATAGCCGTAAACCGACCGGCGTATTTCATGCCATGCCGATCTCACGCGGCAAATCGCTGACCAAGTCGAAATGGATCCGTGACATGATGCAGTTCTATGGAATGAACGTGTTTCTAGCGGAAACCTCAGCGACATCGGGCGGTCTCGATTCGCTTCTTCAGCCACACGGACCACTAAAAAAAGCCCAGGAGCTTGCTGCACGCGCATTCGGGGCACGTCGCACCTATTTCTCAACAAACGGCACATCCACTTCCAACAAGATTGTTGTTCAGGCATTGATCAAGCCCGGTGATATTGTTCTTATAGATCGAGACTGCCATAAGTCGCATCATTACGGTCTGGTGCTGGCGGGTGCCATGGTGTCCTACCTCGATTCCTATCCACTCGACGATTACTCCATGTACGGAGCGGTGCCGCTCACCGACATCAAGCGTCGGTTACTTGAGTATAAAAGCGCCGGACTGCTGGATCGGGTACGGATGCTGTTACTGACCAACTGTACCTTTGACGGCGTGGTCTATAACGTCGAACAGGTTATGGAGGAATGCCTCGCCATCAAACCGGATCTTATCTTCCTCTGGGACGAGGCATGGTTTGCGTTTGCCAGCTTTCATCCAACCTATCGCAAACGTACCGCCATGTATTGCGCACGTACACTGGAAGCACGTTACCGTAGCATTTCATACCAGGAGACCTATAAACCTTTCCGTAAGCAGCTCGATAAGCTTGAAGCAAAAAATGATACCGAAGGCTTGATTCATACACGGCTGATGCCCGATCCCGAACTTGTCAAAATCCGGGTTTATGCAACACAGTCGACACATAAGACACTGACATCCCTGCGTCAGGGATCGATGATCCACATATATGATCAGCAGTTTCGACATAAGGTCGATGAGTCTTTTTCCGAGGCCTTCATGACTCACACATCCACCTCGCCCAACTACCAGATTCTGGCATCGCTGGACATCGGGCGGCGTCAGGTCGAACTCGAAGGATATGAGCTCGTGCAAAAGCAGCTCGATCTTGCCATGGCGTTGCGCGAACGGATCGCCACCCACGAGTTGTTGAGCAAGTATTTCAGCGTACTGGTGGCAAGCGACATGGTTCCGGAAGAATTTCGCCCATCAGGCATCGATTCTTACTTCGACCCCGTAACAGGTTGGAGAAACATGAGAATGGAGGAGGCCTGGGCGAGTGATCACTTTGTTGTCGATCCTACCCGCATCACTTTGTATATTGGCAAAACCGGTGTCGATGGCGATACATTCAAAAATCGTTATCTAATGGATAAATACGGCATCCAGATCAACAAGACATCACGTAACACGGTGCTGTTCATGACCAATATTGGCACCACCCGCAGTTCCGTAGCCTACCTGATCGGCGTGCTGGTAAAGATAGCCAACGAACTTGACCGTGAATGGAACGACAGTAGCCCGCGTGAACGAAAACTTTTCGACAAACGCGTCCATTCATTAACGACCGATCTTCCACCGCTACCGGACTTCAGCCGCTTTCATCCTGTGTTCAGCACGGGTCGGGAGTCCGGCACACCGGATGGCGATATCCGCACTGCTTACTTCCTCGCCTATGACGAGCGCTTTTGTGACTACCTGCGCATCGACGAGGATCTGATCGACCAGGAACTCGCCGCCGGTCGCGACGTGGTATCGGCGGGTTTCGTCATTCCTTATCCGCCGGGCTTCCCGATCCTCGTTCCCGGCCAAATATTGAGCCAGGAGATATTGACTTTCATGCGCGCGCTGGACGTTAAGGAGATTCATGGTTATCGACAGGAACTTGGGCTGCGTGTTTTTCTCGATGAAGCACTTGCTTCCGTACGCCAGACACCAATCCCTGTCACTGTCGCGGATATTGCAGCGGATATTGCACCCGACCCTGGCTCCCATGAAGAGCCTGCGGAAGATTGATTACATTACCAGTTAGTATTGGAACAGCACTGTGATGGAGTTCATGAAGGTCTTCAACACCCGTCGTTACATACAATGTTTGCGCAATTTTTTTAAAGAACCTGATAAAGAACCAATTAATACACGAGAAAAGTCGAGGAGTAGCCCCGTGACCAAGCTCAAAAATATATCTGACATTCGTCGTTATTTTCATCGCAACGAAACGCCGATCTTCTTTTTTAGTGCAACGAATTTCAATCTCCTGGGTATCAGTGAGTGGGTACGCAATTTCCATTACATCAACTATATCGATTGCTTCGACGGCAGGCATCCGAGCGTGTTTGTTCCGTCTGAAGCGCCGCACCGCGAATTCGAAGGCATCGAGGATATCAACAACTACTTGTTACAACACAAGGAGGTAATCGACTTCATAGAAAAACGCGGCCCAGGTGGCAAAGCTGTATTTTTGATGTTCGATGAAGAAACTGAATCTCTTTGCGCGGAACTTGGACTCGACATCTGGTTTCCATCGGCAGAATTGCGTAGCCGGGTGGACAACAAAATCGAGACTGTCCGCATAGGCGACAAGGCCGGTGTTCCAAGCGTGCCAAATGTGCTTGCAAAAGTAGATAGCTATGAGACATTGCGCAATGTCTCAGGCGACCTTGGCGAGCATCTTGTTGTGCAGTCCGCCTTCGGCGACTCGGGTAAAACCACCTGGTTTATATCCGACGAAGCGGATTATAAAAAGTATGCAAAGGAAATCGAACGGGAACCTGAAATCAAGATCATGAAGCGTGTCAATGTTCGCGGTTCCGCAATCGAGGCATGCACCACCAAACAAGGTACTATTGTTGGTCCCTTGATGACCGAGTTGGTCGGCTTCAAGGAATTGACCCCATACAAGGGTGGCTGGTGCGGTAACGAGATATTTGCCGACGCCTTCACCCAGGATGTTCGCGACAAGGCGCGCGAATACACCTACAAATTTGGCGAAGCATTGCGTGAATCCGGTTATCGCGGCTATTTTGAACTGGATTTTCTCATCGATCAGGACAATGGTGAGCTTTATCTCGGCGAACTCAATCCGCGTGTGACCGGCGCGAGTACAATGACCAACAGCGCGGCATTTGCACACGCCGATGCGCCCTTGTTTCTGTTTCACCTGCTTGAATTTTCCGACATCGAGTTCGATCTTGATGTCGAAGAGTTGAATAACCGCTGGGCAGACTCCGAGAACATTGATAGCTGGAGCCAGTTGGTCATCAAGTTTTGCGACGATCGTGTCGAATGGGTCAGCGCAGCGCCTGAATCCGGAATATGGCGCCTTGAAGACGATGGTCGTATGGTCTACCGGCGGTTCGACTATCACCGGCGTGGAATTGAAACGGAAAAAGAAGGCTTTTACCTGCGAATCGTCGGAGAAAACGATTATTTTTACAAAGGTGCCGATCTCGGCATATTAATTACCCGTGGACGCTTGATGAATGACGACTTCACACTCAATGAAAGGGCGTTACGCTGGATACGCGATATTCGCAGTGCCTACGCTTCGCAATCAATTGAAAATGTCAACCAGGACAATGTTCCGATGAGCCTTGAAGCAGGCGCATTTAAAATTCTTTAGCCGGAACCACGATGCAGTTACGTTTTCAATCCGTATACGAGCCACGCCCTGACGGCAACTGGCTGAAACTTCTTTCAAGGCATTGGAGTGCCTACGAGAAGTGGTTCCTGTCCGAAGGTGATGCGGCACGACCCAGTTACCTAAAGACGCGCCAGATGCTACGCAAGCACATGCCCGAATTGATGCCGACATATGAGCGCCTTGTCGATCTCGCGGGCGGTTCTGATATGACCGCACGATTTCTCGGCCATTATTGTCCGCCACCATATATCTCGGGCTGCTCTCAAGCCATCTGGCCGGATCCAGATCAGGCACTGCTGATTCGAAACTATGACTATAGTCCGAGCCTGTGCGAAGGTACTTTGTTATACAGTTGCTGGAACGGTCGTAAGGTCATTGCCATGAGCGACTGCTTGTGGGGCGTGCTCGACGGCATGAACGATGCGGGACTTGCAGTTTCGCTTTCGTTCGGTGGGCGACGGGTTGTCGGTGAAGGCTTTGGAGTACCTCTCATACTGCGTTACATACTTGAATTTTGCGAAACGGTTGAAGAAGCCACCCGTGCATTGGGCCGAATCCCGACGCACATGTCATACAATGTCACCGTACTCGACAAAAGTAATCAATATCGAACCGCATTCGTTTCCCCCGACCGACGCGTGGTCATTCGTCAGCTACCGGTAGCCACCAACCATCAGGGTCGCGTCGAGTGGCAAACACACGCCGAGGCAACGGCTTCCACCGAGCGTGAAAGTTTCCTGATCAATCGTCTGGCAGACAGCGAGGAAACTGAAGGCAATTTCATCGACTCATTCCTGCAACCACCCTTATATTCAACCGCCTACAAGCGTGGCTTCGGTACGTTATACACAGCCTGGTATCGGCCTCAAGAAGGTGAGATGGCGCTCATGTGGCCGGGATCGTCACTGGTTCAAAACTTCACGAATTTTACCGAAGAAAGCCGTACGATTCGCTATGACGGTATTACGGAAGAAGTCGATGAAGTGCAGGCAAGCCAACACGAAAGGGCTTCTCTGATGGCGTTGTAAAAAAGCTAAATCGAACCATTCCCGCCGTTGAAGGAGATGGTCAGCTGGAACCTGACACTGTCCCAATTGACCATCCATTTCCCTCAACGACTGGATGATCACATCAGCCTGGGACTAACCAGCGCTGACACAGAGTTTTGAACACCCTCAGCTTTCATGATTCTGACAAGACTTTCCGGGTTTCTATAGTAGACGATTGACAATGGTTTCTCTTTGTAAAATTAGTAACAATCCCAAAACGATTTCTACTATAGTCGGACCTGAATAATTCCGTTTAAACGGTTTGGACTCGATTTACGTAATGATCGGATGCAAACATCACGCCCATCGCGTCTTTAAACAGCCGCAGAATCCAGGCGCAAAAAGGCCGGGCCCGCAGCCAGGCCAGCACCTTGCGTAGATTGTGACCACTGGCCACCAGTAACACATTCATCGCATCACCATCCGTACCCTTGAGATAGTTGCGGCCAAGATGTCCATCGTTCTTCATGTGGCCAATCTCAGGTTC
>BQJD01000043.1 GCA_021604525.1 marine bacterium B5-7
TCTCTTTCGGGCCCATCAAAAGCGTCCTCAAATTTGCAGGAAAACAGTCCGTATTTTATCCTTTCCTTGCAATTCCTTCATCACCTATTCCACCCTTTCTCCTTCAATTACAGTGCCTTGTGAATTATTCAGGGCCGACTACATACCGTCCACCAATAATAAGGTGCAAGAATCAGGCAGAACCAAAAAGGCCTCCCATCGGGAGGCCTTTTTGGTTCCCATGAGGTTAATCACGGGTCTGTATTAGCGCTGACAATCTAACGCATCAATTTTTACTGTGAAGCACTGCGAGCTTTGAGTACAACGGCAATTGCTCGACGATTCTTTTGCCGGCCTGCTGGTGTGCTGTTGTCCGCAATCGGCTGGGTCTCGCCATATCCCATGATGCCAATTCGGTTTGGCGACACATTGAAATCCCGGATGAATTTTTGTCTGACCGCTTCTGCGCGCCGTTCGGACAGATCCTGATTGTACTCATCGGTGCCGATGGCATCGGTATGACCTTCGATGGTCATGCTGATATCCGGATTCTGATTGAGGATGCTTGCGATGGTTTTGAATTGTGGTTCGTATATCGATCTCACCTCGGATTTATCGAAGTCGAATTCAACGAGTAGCTCATATGTGTCGATAACCTCCTTTTTCTGGACAGCCGGTGCCGGCGCGGGCTCAGGCGCTGGCGCAACAGCAGCGACCGGTGCCGGGGCGGGTTTGCCAAAACTCCAGTTGACGGCGACATTGACCGCATCGTCATCAAATGAGTCCCCGCTTACTGTGAAGAAGTGTTGATAACCAACCCGCATTTCAACGGATTCGGTTAGTGCCCCGGACAAGCCGAAGCCCGCCTGAATCTGGTCGGTCTGTTCGTCCCCGGTTGCCTCGTCGACGTCGAATCTGCTCAAGCCGGCGGATACGAACGGCCGCCATTTGTTTTCGCCAAAGAAGCGGTAGCCGTTTATGGCAACGACATCGGTATCGACATTGTTGCTGAGATCTGTACCCAGCGAGAGATCGGCGGCCCATTGATCGTTGAAGTACGCACCCAGAACAAGGCTACCGATCTTCGGAGTGTGACCGGGCGAGCGGGTGGGTACATCAAAGACCCGGTCGCTGTCGAGCGCGAGCGAGGTGGCGCCAAGACCAAGGTAAAAAGTGGTTACAGGTTCGACCGCCTGGGCGGTGCCAATGGTCGAACCGAGCAGAAGGGCGGTTACGGCAATTCGATAAGCTTTCACTGAGTCTTGTTTCCTATGATTTGGTCAGGCTTGATTTTGAAAAACGAAATACCGCAATATGCTCATTTTTATAAAACAAGTCACGGTAATTAGTGTCTATTGAGGAGCTACATATTACGTCCATGTCACTGTGGAAGTTATCGCCTATATATCAATGACCCGTCAATAAGGGAAAAGTTTCAGGAAAACCTCCGAAATACACATATAAATCATCCGGCCGAGCACGATGAGTATGATGAAATGAACGAGACTGAACGATATTTTTTCGATATTAATGGTTTCCTGATAATCGAAAACGTATTGAGCGAAGCGGACATTGAGCTGGCCAATGCGGCAATCGATCACTATCAAAGTGATATCCGGCCAAGGCCGGAGAATCAATCGCTGGCAGGTGGATCGGCAGCTTTTACTGGAGTACGGGGGCGTCTTGAACTATCGCGACGCTTGCTGGAGCTTGAGTCTCACTGGTGCGATGTTTTCCGACGCCTGCTCGATCATCCACGCCTGGTAGGCATTCTTGACGAGTTGCTGGAGCCCGGATTCAGGCTCGATCACATGCCTATGCTACTTGCCATGGAGGAAGGATGTGAAGGTTTCAAGCTTCACGGTGGCGGTATTCCACATGATCCTTCGCAGAGCTATATGGTAAGCAACGGGCGGATTTACACTGGCTTAACGGTGGCCTGTTGGCAACTAACGGATATAGCTCCAGGCGATGGTGGGTTCTGTTGTATACCGGGTAGCCATAAGGCAAATTTTCCGTGTCCTGATGAGATTCGAAGTGGCGTAGAGGGTGGCGACTTATTAGTACAGCCCAAACTTCCTGCGGGATCTTTGCTGGTTTTTACTGAAGCGCTGACCCACGGCACGTTGCCTTGGGCGGCATCTCATCCGCGTCGATCGATACTGTATAAGTACACACCGGGATTTATGAACTGGGCGCCCGCACCCGACTATCCTTCATCGTTGCTGGATGAACTGACACCTGCGCAAAGGGAGCTTCTGGCGCCGGCTGCAAGAGCCGTTCGCAATCCACCGAGTTATGACTGACGGGCCCGTCGTCGATCCAGGGCGGCCTTCGCCATTTTTGCATAGTCCTGTGATGAATCAGGCACACGCCGACCGGTGTTGGCAATGTGCAATCGGCGTTTTGCCAATATCCTGTTCAGTGTAATCGATTGCAGTTGGAGCTGCCGCGCGCGGTCCATCCAGTCGATAAATTCTCCCGTTTTAAGATCGCTACAAAACGGCCCCACCCGGTCGACGGCGGTGCGTCGAGCGAGCAGGCAGGTTGCGCAAATGCCAGGTACGGGTTGGTGCGGTTCGCGAAGTGTCCGTCGGTCTGACTCGTCAAGTTCCGGGCTGATGAATTGGCTTAGCATGGTAAAGACCATATCCAGAGATGGATTGGCAGTCAGTGCATCAATCTGGGTTTGCAGCTTATGCGGCAGCCAGATGTCGTCGGCATCCAGCAGTGCGATTAATATTCCATCGGCAAGGGATATGCCGGTGTTACGCGCTGCACCGATGCCGGCATTTTCCTGATAGTGGTATATCACCTTGAGTGAGTGCGTCTGCGCTATTTTCGCACTACCGTCGGTGGAGCCATCGTCGATGACGATGACTTCAAGATTCGGGTATTGTTGATCCTCGATACTATCGAGCGCCTCACCAAGATAGCGTTCGGTATTGTAAACCGGCACGATCACGCTGACCTTGGGTAAAGTGCTCATGGTCAACTACGACCGCTGGCGGCGGTTGAGAGATTGTTTGATCAAGCCGATCAATTCATGGTTATACACCGCCTGCGAACGAGTGCTTAATGAAAGATTTTCTTGATGGACTCGCTTGTGCGCTACCAGCTTGTCAATTGCGATGATGGGTGTACCAGCGTCGCGTAATCTTTGATACCAGTCGATGTCAACGGCTACTTCGAGCGACGAGTCAAACGTACCGATGAGATCAAATACACTTCTTTTCACCAGCCAGGTGGTCGGCATGAATCCGACGGACTCCACATTAAGCTGTTCTGGTCGAAAACTCTTTGGCAGCTTTTGTCCGGATTCAAGAAAGAAACGAACTTTGCCGTCGATGAGTCCGGCGTCGGGATTTTGTTTCAGCGCTTGAATCTGGTTTTCAATTTTTTCCGGTAACCATAAATCGTCGCTGTCGAGAAAGGCAATCCATTCGGAGTGAGCCGCATCGATACCCGCATTCCAGGCGTCTCCCAAACCGGTGACGGGTTGCTCCACAAGGGTTACTTGCGAATAAGATAACGCGATATCGCGACTGCGGTCGCCGGAGTTGCCGTCGACGACGATGATCTCGTCGACCGGGTAAGTCTGGGCGAGCACGCTGTCGATCGCCTGATTCAGAAACCGCGCGGCATTGCGGGTCGGTATGATGACGGTAACGGTTGTGCGTGCAATCGATTGTGTGTGATTTGAGGTCACTTCAAGTTACTCGACATGTCGTGTCCGTCAAAAACGGGTTGATAATTCTGGTTCATTATTCTAACCGTTAGTGAGGTGGTGAATTCAGTATGCGCTGAAGATATGACGGTGCGTCCCTGTTGACCCGTTCAAGCGACACTGCTGCCAGATCATTGGCATTGATGCGTACAGCCGCCCGCGCCAGGTAAGCGTGAACACGCCAGTGATCGAGTTCGCGACGTATGGCCGTATGATATTCGGCCAGTGCCAGGGCGTTTTGCCCGTGGGCCTCAAGCACCAGACCCGCCCACAGGCGCAGCCAGGGATCTTTGGGGTAGTGACTTCGATAGTGCAGGATTCCGCCGCCGGATGCGCTTGAAAGGGCCGCTTGGGAGTGGAAAATGTGAACTTCCGCATCAAGTGTATCTTCAATGTTTGTACCGTCCCGGCTGGAGCGGAATGCGGACGCCGCATCGGCCAGAGAGAAAATAAAGCGGCTGGAACCAGTATCGAACCGGTTTGCCGATTGTACTTTGTGTTCCCACAGGCCGGGTTTTGGTTTCGGCTTTACCTTAATGAGGCTTCGATAGAGTTCGTAAAATCGTGCGGCTGAGTTAGCAGCGCCTGATTTATGTCGAGCCGCATTTCTCGCACCTGCTGATAGTTGATGGCGTAACGGTGGTTTTTTATAAAGTTGCCTGAGTGCATGCCGATAGGCTGTCGTATCGCTGGCGACCACACCGGATACTCCGTCTTCGATGATCCTGGCAGCGCCGCCATAGGGCAAGACAACAGGTACTACGCCGACACTCATAACCTCCTGAATCACCAATTCACTGGCGGAATAGTTATCAGGTGCCAAAGGATAGCCGAACACATCCAGGCGTGAAACGATGTCCCGGATATCTTCCTGGTACCCGAGAAACTCGAATTGTTCCCGAATGCCGAGATCTTCTGCCTCACGCATCAGGATCGGTTTGGCGTTGCCATCACCACACACGATAATGCGCAGGTTCGGTATATCAAGATCGGCATGCAATCGGATAAAGCTGCGATGCATCTTGGCAAAGTCGACGGTGCCGATATACCCGATATTGAATGTCTCGTGAGGTACAGGTTTAACTCCACGCATGCGGTCAAGATCGGCGTTGCCACGGATCAGGGTTGTCTTCGTGGAATACCCATTCTTTGTAATTTCCTTAAGCGAATCGAGCTCAAGTGTTATTGGCGTTATTGCAATAAACATGTCGGCATAGTGTCCGAGTTTTGCTGGCAAAAGATGTGGTGCACTATTCCCACAAATATGACAGATGAGTACCAATCGAAAAGGGGGCAGTCGTTCACCCAGAAATTCGTAGATTGCCGGGTTGTTCCAGAAGTGAACCTGTACGATATCCGCAGCGCCGAGTAGCTCATCGATCGCGTGTCGGTCGAGTCCATGGAGTACTTCGATACCCGCTTCACTTGCCAGCTTCACCGCGCGCAAGTCAGGCGGTTTCAGACTGATGAAGCGATAGCGTAACTCGGCGTGATCGCGCGCATAACGTGCGGTGTGTTTTGCCACGGCAATCGCCGCACGGGACGCGCCGCCCAAACTGACTGACTCCATGACGTCCACGAGGTCAATGACTTTGCGTGCGCTCATGGATTCATTGAGTAATTACGACGTCCCGCTGATGCCGGCGTCGTATGCGCTGGCCGAGACCGCGCAGCAGGCTGCGCATTATGCCTCCAAAAAGAACCTGTTCGATAAAGTCGTCAGCCTCACTGTCACGAGTAACAGTTGGCGGGTGTGACAGTGGAAACTGCATGGCCAGTGCGGGAATCGCGGCAAACGGATCACCCTTATCCCAAGTATGTGTCGCGTCTTTGCCAAAACCGATATTGCTGACGAGGTTTACATTAGGATGGATGTTGAGCGCCCCGCTCAGGAATGATGCAAAGCAAAGCTGAAAGTCCCAGGTATCGAATCCGTTGTATGTATTCTCGAACAAATAAGACCAGTAACGTATCGAGTCCGTATTCCCGAATATCGTCTTGAGCCAATCGGAGTTGCGCAGCTCCGGCCACTTTTCAAGCGACTCATCGTAGCGCATCCAGCTACGTCGCCAGGTGGCCCATCCCCAGATCAGCGGGTAGCGTGAAAATGTGTAGCTATCGTCGTCAGGTTGTGGTCGGAACTGGAAGTTGTTGCCGCTTATCGTCAGTACTGATGAGTCATCGCGATAGCGATTCAGCATGTCTTCGCAAAAGCTGAAAAAGGTTGAATGAGGGACGCAGTCGTCCTCCAGGATAATGGCCTCATCCACAATCGAGAAAACCCAGTCGAGACCACTGACCACACGTTTGCGTGTGCCAAGATTGGTGTTACTGAAACAGGTTTGTACTTCGCAGTCCCAATCGATGCCATCGATCACCGCGCGAGCTGCGGCGCAGCGTTCCACATCCTCTGGATGTTCCACGCGCGGCCCATCGGCAATAACCAATAATTGTTTCGGTTTGGCGTTTCGAATCGCCTCGAACACACGGGTTGTCGATTCGGGTCGGTTGAATACAATGAGAACCACCGGGGTATTCAGGGGTTGCTGGAAGGACTGAATGGTCGCCGGTTTCATCCATGGGGATGTTCCAGCTTCCGGAGCAACCTGATCCAGCAGGGGAATATGGCGAAACTCGCCAGCAAAATGCAGAAAATAGACTTCACTGATCGCCTGGCGAAGATTGTTCACCATTGCCTCGGAACTCGCGCCATCAATCAGATCAGGACAATATGCCGCGCGGTACAGTGACCAGACCATGTTAAAACGTCCATCAAGCCAATGGATCCTTGATGAGCTGAGCAAAGAGTGGGAGGTGATTCGCATCTCCCGATTACCCCGTTCGTCATCGTTTGGCGCCGACTTATAATAGATGCTCTCTAAGACGTCACGATGATGCCTGGTTGAGACCACCATCATGCCTGCCTGAACGACACGATCGAAGCACTTTTGATAGCCCGCATTCCGGTAAAAAGCATGGGCGGAATCATCTCGAATATAGTCAAAATTGCGTGAGCTCCAATTATCGTACAGTCGATCCTGTGCCAGCCCATGAAGTTCAGGTGTGGGCGTTGCGTATTCGTCTACAACGCCAATCTTATCGATGGGTGTTTGATTGACTACGCAAGGCGCGTCGGGATTGATGGCGATATCCGCATCGATGATAACCAGTCGGTCATAGCGAGTAGCCAATCCGGTGGATAACAGCAGATGCTTTTGCCAGTGAACCGGACGACTACGGCCAAGGCGGCTTTCGTCTATCGGTTTGTCGATACAAACAATGTCGTAGCCGTGACGTTTTGCATAGGCAAGCCAGAATCGCTGACAATAACGCCGCCAGTAAAGATTATATTCGCGACCGATGGTTAAGGTGACCAGTGCCTTGTGGTTATCGGCATCCTTATGAATAGTGATCACTTGAGTTCGGTGCGTTTGTGTGGTGTTGGCAGTAGTGACGCAACCGTATCGGCTATAGGTGTTGGATCACTACCGACTAGGAGCCGATAACAGGGCAGCTTACGGGCAACGTTGGCGAAGATACTGATCGTCGATACATCCGAATTGGGTAACATGAACAGCGTATTCGGACCCACGTGGGTAGTCATAAAAGATGCGCTGACAGGCGACAACATCGACATGGCGCCGTCATTTACTTGTGGCATGACGATAGCGGTTATCGGTAGTTGATCAACAATGCGCGATGGTACGTGTTCATGAAGAAAGAAGACTTCTTTTTCATCTTCTTGTCGATGCGGCGCAAATTCTGCTGGCGAGTCACGCATCGACTTGAGAACGGGTATTCTTTGCAGTGTGGCATCACCTGCTTTGGCGGTTGAGTAAAGACTGAAAGCCCTCGGCTCAGGATCATCACGAAGAATACAAAAGTCGTCAGATACATAATCCATGCCGGCTGCGAGACAGGCAAGCGCAGTACCAGACTTTCCCATGCCCCCGCGACCCACCAGGAGTACGCCACCATCGGCGTTGCCCACTGCACCGGCATGCAACAGCGAGCAGTTCATCGGCCGTGTCCATAGGTGTAACAGCGTTCGAAGCGGTGATGCCTTCTCGTGTGCCGGCAAATGCGCTGCGTCCCGGGTCCACCAGAATGCACGCTTCGCGCTGTAATCGAGCATCATCAATATGCCGTAGTTCGTGTCGTACACCGTCTGGTACGACTCGTTGCAGTATCCGGATATTGTGCCGTGCGGTCCGTAGGATTCAATTCCAAACGGCGCCGGAAGCATCGGTGTATGGGTCGACACCGTATCCCACAGATTAATAGTCAGTGCGGGTTTGTCGGTGGCATCAGTTTTGAGGTGATCAAGCGCACGGCATATCGCTGGTACCAGCGCTTCGCCTGCGAAACACAAACGAACGATCATTCCAGCGACGTTGAAATTGAACTCGACAACCTGTCGTGCACGTCTGGAAGCGTGTTCGAAGCGCTCGTTGAGTTCGCCAGCAAAGTGGGCGGGCGCGTTGTTCGACATGTATCGATCAGGGGTTAGCCAGCGTGGTTTGCGCAGGTATTGTGAAGATATCGGTCAGGCTCAAACGGAATCAGGCTTGCGGGCAGGCCACCCGGAGTCGTCGACATCGTGTACCGGGTCAAGCAGTAACATCTCCTGCATGTCGGTGTACTTCTCAAGTATGGGCGGTGTGAACGCTGGTTTTTCTTCGGCGTCATCAGGAATCGGTGCGGCATCATGATTATCCATCGACTCAGTGCGCTCGACTGCCAGGATCAGCCCCTCTGTGAGCAACTGTTCGATGAGATTGCAAACCGCAAGGTCGATGACCGCGACATCGCCTGTATGAGTCTGGATCATATGATCCGATGCGCTGTCGATGGTCGCGCCAGCCTCAAGTAAATTGAAGATCTTTGTGCCGGTCTTGTTGAGGCTGAAATAGCTGCCGGTATCGAGATTGACGATAACGTCTTCGTCGTCGAAAGATTCGCGAATAACAAAAGGGCGATTGATCTGATAATGGCTGGCCAACAAGAAATCCTCGGCTGAATGCTGGAATTGGGTATTAAAACAGGCCGATAACGGTACCAGTTAAGCTCATTGGCTTCAACGACCGGGTTCTGTCGATTAATGAGGTGACTCGATACTGTTTGTTCAGGTTGGATCAATCAGACGAAGCCGGTTTAGCATCAAACCAAGTCGACGCTCGTCTGTCGACAATCCGCATTCCAGTGGTGATATCGGTTCGGCAATCCTGAATTCGATATCAATCTCGTTATCGGTACCGCTTGCCGGATTGTCGATAGGTACAACTATCGTTTCTAACTGATGCAGGTCAAATGTAAAGCGTCTGCGTGTGCTGGCTGCGACAAGTGTAATCATCTGCGTGTGTCCGCTGGGCGCGAACGGAGTCAGTGTCAATTCGACGGCGATAGTCGGGCCAAACGACCGATCAAGGGTCAGTCGAAGACGGGCGCGTTCATCAACCGTCCAGGTACCGGCTGGCTCAGGATTTGACCAACCCGATCCGAGGTGGTGTTTACCCTCTCCCTTAGAGGTGAAATCGATCGGGTCGTCAATTGAGATAGTCTGGTTCCGCTCAACATGCATCCAATATAGTTTCAAGCCGAGAAAGCGGTGATCGCTTGAATTTTCGTGCTGTGCAGGACAGTAAAGTTTTGCATTCTGAACAACGATATCAATCAGCGATCCGGTTTGTGACGGTTTTGCTCCCTGAAGCTGAGCCGGTAACGACATCTGCCGTTCCATACCGTGGGCGAGATCACGCCCGAACCGCCAACGCGCCATGGGCACGCCATTGATCAGGATATCTGCGCTAACATGACGTATGCCAGGCGGCAGGTAGGCACCTGCAAAAAACTTCACCTGATGGCAGGCAAGCGGGTCATCTTCAAGTTTGAATAACAACCTCGCATGACACGACTCGGACCAGGTAAAGTCGGGCTCGGCAGCAGACCAGCCTTCAATCGCCAGCTCCGACCCGATGCCTGTTTTAGTGAAATGCACGACTTCGCCCGGACGAACCAATGGCGCCTTAATAAAGGTTGGAGGGCGGCGCAGGAACAAGCCTTGATAACGTGATCCAAGTGCATGTTTAAGAGGCCACCACTTTATGCTGATACGCAGCAATGCGCGCAATCCCGCCTCGATAGGCTTGGGGTCATCCGGGGTGATCATGACCCAATGCTTGAGGGCCTGCCAAGGGTTCGATGGCAATCCGGCCGATCGCCAGTGACGCATCGCGTCACTGGCGAAACGTTGTGATCTGGTACGGACGCCAGGATGTCGGCTGAGGGCTTCGAGTTCGAGATGTTCTAACGGTTCACTGATAAATGAGTCGAAAGTCATGGCCCGCCGCGTCTGCAATCTATTCAATACATATGCAGGCGTATGAATATCGAGATCATCACGCAGGAAGGTGAAACCACTTGCCAGTACGCAGGCAAAATGTCTGCGCACGGCATGATCCAACAGTCGGTCCCAATCGATCTCATCACCCGCCTGCTCCAGCAGCATGGCCGCATCGACGACCCAGAGCAGCTTGGCAGTATCCTCCCAGCGTACTCCGTGTATGCACATCAGGAAGAGTTGTTCGGTTGGCGCCGGAACTTCGATATTACGGTCGATCAATCGGTCGGGCTGGCGGTACTTCCATATATCGGACTCAGAATCCGCAGACAGATCCTGGTGCAAGCTGTGCCAATGGATGTCGATACAGGTTGTAGTCCGGGCGAGACTTAAGGCATGTTCGCTATGGGTACCGAGCCGAATTGCATTTCGGCCTAACGGGGGAGTTGCTCGCCAGCCGTCTGCTATCAGCAGATCTACTGCCTGTTCCAGATCGTGTTTGTTAATCAGAATATCGAAATCGTGCATCGGCCGCAGGCCTACATCGCCCGGATAGTAGCGCAGCATGCCAACGCCCTTGATTGCCATCCAGTCAATGCCGTTGGCGTTCAGTGTCTCCATTGCCGGGATGGTGTTATTGAACAGCATCTGATTGGCAAACCACATCTTTTTATAGATGCCGCGCATTTTCGGTAACAGCGGTTCGTGCGGGACGATCGTTTTCAGACGTCGATAAACCTGCGGGATCAGTTGCAGGGACGGATAATCGATGGCATCGAAATCGACACGGGTTTTCCAGTCATGCCATCGCGATGGCACATCCTCATCTCGACCGAGTACGATTTTCAATAATCGCAGTTGATCCTCGTCCGGCCAGCACGATGGTGTTTTCAGGTATTGGCTGTCAATCGGCAATATAACTATTCGAACCGGGTGCTTTATTCAGTCAATCGTCACGAAGTAACTCGGTAATGATGTAGCCACCGGATTTTTCATCGAGTTGCAGCTTCAACAGATTGCGTGCCTGTGCTTCTTCCAGTAATTGGCCGAACGTCCTAAAGCCGTGGTAGCTCTCGTTGAATCCCGGTTTGCGACGCTTCAGGGTCTGCTTCACCATGGATCCCCAGACCTTGTCCTGTTCGCCGCGTTCCTCCAGCAGCGCATCGACCGTTTCCAGAACCAGATCGATTGCCTCCTGCTTCTTTTCTTCCTCATCGCTTGCCGGGGTTTTCTTTTTGGAGGTTTTCTTGGCGTTGGTTTTGCGTCGGCTGGGCGCCGTTTTCTCTGATTTCCTGACCAGATCGTCGTAGAAGATAAATTCGTCGCAGTTGGCAATCAGCAAATTCGAGGTCGCATTCTTGACGCCGACGCCAATCACCACCTTGTCGTTCTCGCGAAGCTTGCTGACCAGTGGGGAGAAATCTGAATCGCCGCTGATAACAACAAAAGTATCCACGTGAGTTTTGGTGTAACACAGGTCCAGGGCATCTACCACCATGCGAATATCGGCCGAGTTTTTACCGGACTGACGCAGATGGGGAATTTCGATCAACTCGAAGGCGGCCTCGTGCATGGCCGACTTGAACTCTTTATAACGGTCCCAATCGCAGTAGGCTTTCTTGACCACAATGTTGCCCTTTAACAGCAGTCGCTCGAGCACTTTCTGAATATCGAACTGCTCATACTTGGCGTCGCGTACACCAAGAGCAACGTTCTCAAAATCGCAGAACAGGGCCATATTGCGGGTTTCAATCTTATCGTTCACCTAACAATCCTTAAGCTTAAGCAAAGCCTACACGATATGCCGGCATCGTCCGGTATGCAACGATAAGTTGACTTCGGATAGGGCGGCTATTTCACATGCTAAACAGTCAATAAACGAGGTTTCGATGTCTTTGCCACGGATGATTTTTAATAAGCCGTGTGGTTGAGGTCGCAGGTTAAAAATATCGGTATCTCTGCGGGCAGATTATCTGTTACACTTCGCGGCTGTCTGGCGCCTTCTGGTCGGCGCCCGTGTCTCGCGGCTGATTCCCATCCAAGTTAAGTCTCACCTCGAACAACCCCCGTAATCAACCGCCTAGACCGGCCCAGTACCCCTGGGTAGGCCGTCTAAAGGATAATCATGTCATTTGAAACACTCGGCCTTTCGGCCGAATTGGTCCGCAATGTTGCTGACCAAGGCTATACGTGCGCGACCGAAATTCAGGCTCGCGCAATCCCTGAAATACTTTCCGGCCGCGACGTATTAGCACGCGCGCAGACCGGCACCGGTAAAACGGCCGCGTTCACCTTGCCGCTGCTCGACCGCCTGGGTCGACGCGACAAAGCGACTCGACGCCCGCGGGCATTGGTGCTGACGCCGACGCGTGAGCTCGCAGCGCAAGTGCAGGACAGTGTTCGAACCTACGGCGCACGGTTGCCGATTCGTTCGATCGCCATCTACGGTGGTGTCGGTTACAAACCCCAGATTGATCGTCTGCGTCGCGGTGTCGACGTCCTGGTGGCAACACCCGGCCGTCTGCTCGACCACGTTCGTCAGGGTAACGCTGATCTGTCCGATATCAGATTTCTTGTTCTGGATGAAGCGGATCGAATGCTCGATATGGGCTTCATCAACGATATCCGGCACTTGATTTCGATGATGCCACAGACACGCCAGAACCTGCTTTTCTCGGCAACCTACACCAAAGAGATTCGCAAGCTGGCCGATGGGCTGTTGCGTAATCGTGTCGATATCGAGATCGAGGCGGATAACAGTGCCGCCGTATTGGTGGAGCAGATTGCTCATCCGGTTGAAAAAAGCCGCAAGCGTGAGCTGCTGACCCAACTGATCGTTGACGGCAACATGAGTCAGGTACTGGTATTTACCCGCACCAAGCACTGCGCCAATCGTCTCGCCGAGCAATTGGACAAGGATGGTGTTCCATCCACGGCGATCCATGGAAACAAGAGTCAAGGTGCGCGTATGCGAGCCCTGGCGGAGTTCAAGCGTGGCGCCGTTCAAGTGTTGGTGGCAACTGATATTGCCGCTCGTGGACTTGATATCGATCGTCTGCCGCATGTGGTCAATTTTGAGTTGCCTAACGTGCCTGAAGATTACGTGCATCGTATCGGTCGAACCGGACGTGCCGGTGAAACCGGTACGGCAGTGTCGCTAGTCAGCGCTGACGAATATGCGTATCTGGATGCCATCCAACGACTTCTCGGTCGTGAGATTCCGCTGGTGCCCATCGACGGTTTCGCACCGCCGCGGCGCAGTGCCAGGCCGGCCAAATCTGGAGTTCGTCCCGGCAAGCCGGGTAGTCGGCCGGCGCGTAAACCCGGTGCATCTCGCAACCAGCGTGGTCGTCCGGCGCACGCCAAGCCGGGGTCTGGAAGGCGAGGCGAACGCGCCGATGCCCGGTTCGGTTCGCGATAATCACCCCAGTCGAAGGCAGATGCCGGTTTCCGACATACCTGCTGAGCGGGCGCCCCTGAAAAGCGCCCGTTTAACTTTTTACCCACACATCGGAGATAACCGATCATGAATATTTACGTAGGCAATCTTCCATATAACGTCACTGAAGAAGAGCTACGCGGCGTGTTCGCCGAATACGGTGATGTCGACAGCGTCAACCTCATCAGCGACAAATTTTCCGGCCAGTCCAAAGGCTTCGCCTTTGTTGAAATGGGCAAGAACTCTGAGGCCGATGCCGCAATCAAGGGATTGAATGGCAAGGCGCTTGCAGGTCGAAGCATCACGGTCAATCAGGCCAAGCCACGCGCCAGCCGTCCGTCACGTCCTGGTGGCGGTGGTGGCCGCTACTAGCCCTAAGAAAACCTGTCCACCCAGGGATCGTTAACCTGCCAGGTATTGCACACGATGTGTCTTGAGTGAATCAGGGTTATACCTGATCACCCGGTGATACAAGCACCGCCTCTGGAGCATTCGTCACGCTATGTGTACGAACGTTCTGGTGGCGGTGTTTGTCGTTTAGCGTAAAGATTCGCGTGATAGACAACACGCGTTTCAGGATTTGTATGTGGATTCAATCGGTCGATGCAACACATTGATTAAACCATTCAGCCGGTGTTCGATAGTCTGGCGTCACCGATTTCCGCTGTTGTCCACAGCCGGTTGCAGGTGCAGACATAGGCGCGGGCCCAGTCGGTGGTCAAGGTAAGCAGATATCTGTTTGCTTTGCAGAGATCAGTTGCGATGTCGCAAATCTTAAAGACATCATTAAGGTTATCGATCCCGTCGAGGCTATACTTCCGCATACCAATCAGCTACCACGGGTGATGAGTCATGAATGTCGGTTTTATCGGTCTTGGAAATGTCGGTGGAAAGTTGTCTGGCAGTCTGCTGCGGGGTGGTATACCACTTACCGTTTTCGATTTGGACACAGCCGCCATGAAGCCGTTAGTCGATGCTGGTGCCAAGCCTGGTATATCCCCTGAAGCCATGGCACGGGAGGCGGACGTAGTGATCACCTGCCTGCCAAGCCCGGCAATCTCGGCAGAGGTGCTCGAATCTGACAAGGGCCTGCTTAAAGGGCTTGGCCCGGGGAAAATCTGGGCGGAGATGAGTACCACCGATCAAGCCGAGGTTGTTCGGCTCGGCGAGAAGGTTGCGGCCCTTGGAGCTCGTTCGATTGATTGCCCGGTATCGGGTGGGTGCCATCGCGCGGCAACCGGCAACATATCGATATTCGCCGGCGCGGATCGAGATACCTTCGAGACCATGCTGCCGTTGTTAACGATCATGGGGCGTCAGGTTTTACATACCGGTGAGCTCGGTTCAGCCTCGGTTCTGAAAGTCATCACGAATTATCTCGCCACCGCCAATCTGGTCAGTTTGTGCGAGGCCCTGGCGACCGCCAAGGTATCCGGGATGGATCTTGGCACTGCTTATGAAGCGATACGTATATCTTCCGGTAATTCGTTTGTTCATGAGACAGAGAGTCAGGTCATCCTGAACGGTAGCCGCGATATCAGTTTCACCATGGGTCTGGTTGCCAAGGATATCGGACTGTTTAACGAAGTGGCCAAACGCGCCGATCTCGAACTTGAACTGGCGCCATTACTGATCGATATCTTTCGAGATGGAATATCCCGCTATGGCGACCACGAGCTTTCGCCGAATATCATCCGGCGGATTGAAGATAATGCGAGTCTCGATATTCGCGCGCCCGGTTTCCCACCCGAAATGGTCGATGATGAACCGCATCAGACGGGATTTGAAGTGTCGGGTCGACGCAGCGAGAGTTGAAACAATTAGCCTGAAGCTATTTAAACCGTTCTACAGGCACAGAGTACGGCCGCCGTCGACCGGCAGATTGATACCGGTGATATAACCCGCCGATGGTGATGCTAAAAAGGCAGCAGCATCGGCAAACTCTTCAGGCCGTGCAAATCGCCGCATGGGAATCTTCTGTTTGTCTGCATCGGCAATCGCCTCAAGCGTAGTATTTTCCCGCTTGGCGCGATTGCCCATGATCGTCTCGAGTCGATCGGTTTCCGTGGCGCCTGGCAGCAGGTTGTTGACGGTTATGCCGTAAGGTCCCAATTCGCCGGCAAGCGTTTTTGACCAGTTGGCAACTGCGCCACGAACCGTGTTGGACACGCCAAGGCCGGCAATGGGTTGTTTGACCGAAGTCGAGATCACGTTAATGATGCGACCATAGCCCGTTTCGCGCATTCCCGGCACCAGCGCCTGTACCAGATGCTGAAAAGTCAGCAGATGCATGTTGACGGCGACCATGTAGTCGGATACATCGGCATCGAGTGCGGATCCGGGGGGCGGTCCGCCACTATTGTTGATCAGTATCTCAAACGGACCGGTTGTGTTGACGTGGTCGTCGACCGCCTTCCTGACTGCATCCGTGTCGGTAAAGTCTGCGACCAGAACGTGGTGTGTTTGTTTCGGACTTTTATCGAGTTCGCTGGCTACGGCTTCGAGTTTGTCGCGGTTGCGCGAAAACAACGTAACGCTAGCGCCCATGCGGGCAAATTGTATTGCACAGGCCCGTCCTAAACCTTGGCTGCTTCCGCAGACCAGCGCCCGTTTACCGTCAAGATCAAGATTCATGGAATTGCTTTATCAGTAGGTAAGGTGTGAAGCGTACCCGTGGCAGCGGAGGAATCGCCGCCACGGATAATGTACTTGAGAGTAACCCGGTTGCTCCTCCAGGTATTACTGGCTGTACTGGTCAAGGAGTGCGTCGGCCGCATCATAGAGCGTTTGGCCGTCATCCGTGTTTTCGATCCATGCGGCCGTGACCGAAGCCGTCTTTTCACGAATTTTTTCAACTTCTTCATCGGATATGGTCACGATCGGATTACCTCGATCGATTGCAACTTGCTCACCCGGTCCTTCGGCGAGATCCCATCGGTGTCCGGTGAATTTCGACATTTCGATTCCGGAGTTCTGATCAATGATGGCCTTCAGATCATCGGGCAGGCTTTCGTATTTTTCCTTGTTCATGGCAAATACGAATACCGCTGTATAAAGACCACGCTCACCGGGTATAACCGAGTGGTTAGGTGCCAGCTCCTGTACCTTCAACGCTGGGACGATCTCCCAGGGAATAGCGGCACCATCGACCACGCCTTTGGACAATGCTTCAGGTAGTGCCGGAACCGGCATGAATACCGGAGAGGCACCAAGCGCCTGCAAGGCATCGCCGACGCTGCGGTTGGCAGCGCGCATTTTCAAGCCCTGGAAATCTTCCACCGTGGTAATCGGTTTCTCGCGTGTATGCAGCAATCCGCGTGCATGGGTGTGAAACCATAGAACATGGTAATCAGCGAATTCATCGCGCGCATATTTTTCATAGTAGGCCTGAAGTGCCTGTGAAGTTGCCTCCGCGTTCGACACCATGAATGGCAACTCGAACACCGAAATCTTGGGGAAACGGCCGGCGGTGTACCCGGGTAGCGCCCACACTATATCGGCGAGACCGTCACGCACCTGATCGAGTAGCTGTGGCGGTTTGCCGCCAAGCTGCATTTGCGGATAGATCTCGACCTTGATACGGCCGTCGGATTGCTCAGCAAGCTTTTGCGCCCATGGCTCAATAACTGTTTTCTGGTTCTGATGACCTGCCGACAGAAAGTGGTGCAGCTTGAGAACGACTTCCTGGGCGGTTGCCGTGCTCGCAGTGCCTGCAGCAACAATCAATGCTGCTGCAAGGGTGATATGTCTGGCTATCTTCGATTGTTTCATTTTTATGATGCTCCTCTTAATTGACAGTGATTGTCATCTGCTGATTTTTGAATACACGGGCACATGATTGCGTGCTGCGTATTCCCTTATATCTGTAAATTATTATGTTAACCCAAAAAATGTCCGGGCGTTATTACCGAGAATATTCGAACGTGCGACCTCGTCAAGATGGGCCGACTGGCGAACCAGACTGCCTATGCGCTGCTCTCCCAACGGGAAGGGGTAGTCCGATCCCAACATGATCCGTTCACTGCCCATCACATCGACAAGCAGGCGCAATGAAGCATCACTGAACGCCGCCGAGTCGACATAAAACCGCTCGACGTAGCTCGAGGGTGGATTGGGGCAGCGCTCGCGAACAATGTCGCGACATTGCCAGGCGTTATCGACGCGACCGAGCTGGAAGGCGAAATTACCGCCACCATGGGCGAAGCAAATTTTCAGCGATTCGGGCAACCGCTCGAATGCGCCCGACAGAATCAGCGACAAAATGCCAAGCTGGGTCTCGGCTGGCATTCCCACCAGCCACTGCAGCATGTATCTGGGCATGCGCTCGCGTGCCATCATGTCCCACGGATGCACAAATACGGGAATACTCTCGTTGGCGCAATGCATCAGGAAGGCGACGATGTCGTCATCGTCGAGATTGCGGTCGGAAACATGATTACCGATCTGCACGCCGATATGACCCGATTCCCGAGCGCGTGTGACTTCCCGGCAGGCGAGATCGAGATCCTGCAATGGCACCTGGCACATCGCCTTGAGGCGGTCAGGCGCGCGGGCGCAAATCTCAAGGGCCATATCGTTGATCACCCTCGCCCAGTCGTAGGTTGCCCTGGCTTGAGATTGGTAGCCGAACAGTAGCGGCGTCGCGCACATGATCTGCACATCGATGCCTTCGCGATCCATTTCATCAAGACGCCGATCGGCATTCCAGCAGGCATCGTAAACCGGTCGAAATTCCGCTTCGCCGCGCATTAACATGCCGCGACCATCACCCAGAACTTTAAGCCAGGGCCCCGTCGCCGCATCATAGGCGCGTGCCTGGTCGTGGCTGATTTCAGGATAAAAGTGCGTGTGCATGTCGACCACGGCGGTCATCAAATATTCCTCGTACAAACAGGCGTGATGTCATGAATCATCAGGGCTGATTCGGGTAATTTATTGTTGATCATCGGCCGGTGTTAAAGGACTGCCCAACCGGCCGGCGGTTCCTTGCCCGGATGCCGCGTGCCGCAATGATTGCAGGTTCTCTGTTCGGGGTTATCGTAGAACGCGTTGAATAACGGTGGCAGGTCCTTGACGATGTCGTTGAGGATGACTTCCACTCGATGAACACGCTTACCGCATTCAAAACAGTACCACTCGAAGCCGTCTTTTTCGCCAGCCCCTCGCGCGCCTTCCACAACCAGGCCGACCGATCCATCCACTGGCCGCTGCGGCGAATGGCGAACATGGGGGGGCAGAAAAAATACTTCGCCCTCACGAATGGGTACATCGTATATGGTGTCGTTATCGTGAACTTTAAGGAGCATGTCGCCCTGAATCTGGAAAAAGAATTCCTCTACCGGATCGTCGTGAAAGTCCACACGCTGGTTCGGTCCGCCGATCACCATGACGATCATGTTGGTTTTTTGATCGAACAGATGGCGGTTTGATACCGGTGGTTGCAGGTGGTGACGGTTTTCTTCGATCCACTTGTTGAAATTAAAGGGTCGATGAGACGGGTGAAGATTCATGTATTCAAACCTTGTGTAGCGACGGGTTTGCAGGCAATCGCCTTGATCTCGATTAACAGATGAGGGTGCGGCAGTTGATGTACGGCGACCGTGGTGCGGGCGGGTCCGGAGTAATCGAAGAATTCACCATAAACGGCGTTATAACCGGCGAAATCGTTCATGTTTACAAGGAAGGTCGAAATCTCCACCAGATCGTCCAGATCGGCGCCGGCAGAGCGAAGAATATCGCGGATATTTTCAATAACCGCGCGAGTCTGTACGCCAATATCGAGCCGGGTTGTGCCCAGTTCATCGACATCGGCACCGGCAATGCTGTTGTCGGGTAATCTGGCACTGGTGCCGGAAACGAAGATGAAGTCACCGGCGCGCCGGTAGTGCGGAAACCGCCCGCGCGGCCTGGCCTTGCCTTTTATGACTTCGCTTGAGTCGATGTTGGACACGATTGTTGTTTTACCCCGTCACGATCTGTTGTCGTCAGTCTTTGAGTATCGTACATCGCCTGAATCGCCGCGTCATCCAACAGGCGTTTTAATTGTCGCCTCGTCCCGCTTTATCTTTAGGCAAAGTGCGTATCCTCATTCAGGAAAATTCGGTCACATCCGGTTTGCTGCCGAAGGCGCAAAACGACGCATACTCCATGGCAAATTGTCGCGGCCGGTAACTTGAATCGTCTTCGATGATCAATCGGTCGCTATTGGAGTACTCGAATACCATGTCGTCATGGCCTTCGAAATACAGGAAATAACCTCCCGAGGTACAGTGACGACCCGGACCAAAGACTATGCGGATGCCTTGATCCTGTAACAGGTACCAGGAACGCATGATGTCGTCGACTTCCGCCACCTGGTGATTGATGTGCTGGATGCCGGATTTCTCCGATGGAAACAGTGCAAGCTGATGATGGGTCGATGCAACTCGAATCAGAGGTGCCTTGCCGATCCAGTCGCTGACCCTGGCATTGAAATGTGTCGTCCAGAAATCTTCATCGCGTTCCGTGTCTGTTGAATTAAGGCCGATATGTCCAAAGCCGGTAACACCTGAATCACGTGCCGGAAAAAATCGGCGGTTAGCCTCGAAAGGTCTTACCAGAAGCTCGATGCGATTGCCACTTGGATCATTGAACCAGCCGAACGAATGAACATAACGCGCTATTGCCTCGTCGGTAGTGCCGCGTCCACAAGTCACGCCGGCGCGATCAAGCGTATCGAGCGCACGGTCGAGACCCTTGTGGCCTGACAACTCGAAGCCGACGGTGTGATCGTCAGCTTCACCATCGAAGTAACACAGGGTGTGGTGTCGGTTATCGCTTCGAAGGTACAGGGCGTTTTCATTACGTTCAATTTTTTGCAGGCCGACGACCTCAGTGCAAAAACGCTCGGCACCATCGAGATCGCGGGTGCCGATTCGCAAGTAGTGAATGTTTCTGAGTTCAATCATGAATCGCTCCCGACCATCGACTGATAGTTTCCCATCGCTTACAGCTTGATGCAGATATTTTTCATCTCGGTATAAAACTCAAAGGAATGTACGCCACCTTCGCGGCCAATACCGGAATGCTTCATGCCGCCAAAAGGTGTGCGAAGATCGCGCAGAAACCAGGAATTAACCCATACGATGCCGGCATTAATTTGTCCGGCGACCCGATGGGCGCGTGTCAGGTTTTCCGTCCATACCGCGGCGGCCAGTCCATAACGTGTATCGTTGGCAAGCGCAATGACTTCAGCCTCGTCGTCGAATGGACGAACATGACAGCAGGGTCCGAAAATCTCCTCGCGAACCACCGCGGCATTATCGTCGAGCCCGGTCCAGATAGTGGGCTGCACCCAGTAACCGCCGGCAAGGTCGTCTTCAAGTTCGAAAGCGCCGCCGCCGGTTACAACCTGTGCGCCATCTGTGCGCGCCTTGTCGAAATAACCAAGAACCTTGTCGCGATGCTCGGCGCTGATGAGTGGGCCGATGTTGGTCGCTGCATCGTTCCAGCGGCCAGGTTGCAGTTTTTCCGCACCCAGTTTCAAGCGTGTGACGAATTCATCGAAGATGCTGCGTTCAATATACATACGCTCAGTGCCAAGACAGACCTGGCCGCAGTTGGCGAATACCGACCGCAGGGTGCCTTCGATTGCCTTGTCAAGATCGCAGTCGGCAAACACGATACCCGGGTTTTTACCGCCCAATTCGAAGGATATCTGACGTATGCCATCAGCACAGGCTTTCATGATGGCTGAGCCAGTGCGGGTTTCGCCGGTGAAGGTGACGCCATCGACACCTGAGTGAGCGGTTAAAAAAGCACCGGCTGAATCAGGGCCAAAACCATTGACCACATTAAACACACCAGGAGGCATGCCGACTTCATTCATGACTTCGGCAAGCAGTGAAGTGGTCGCCGGTGTTTCTTCCGATGGCTTGACGATCACCGTGTTGCCACATGCCAGTGCTGGACCGACTTTCCAGGTCATTAGCAGCAGCGGTAAATTCCACGGGCAAACAACGGCAATTACGCCTTTGGGTTTGCGCTGGGAGTAGTTGAGCGCGCCGGCGCCGTCTGGCGTGTCGAGCATGAAACTCTCAGTCGGTACGTTCTTAACCAGGTCGGCGAAAATCTTGAAGTTGGCGGCACCGCGCGGTATGTCGATTTTTGAAGCCAGCGACATCGGCTTGCCGGTATCCAGACACTCGGCTTCAAGAAACTCATCGAAGCGGGCGTTGATGCCGTCGGCAATTCGATGCAGTAACGCCATCCGCTCGTCGCTTGGCATGTAGCCCCAGGGACCTGTAAGCGCGTCTCGCGCTGCGGCGACTGCTTCATCGACTTCCGCCTTACCCGCCTCATGAACCCGGGCAATGACCTGACCTGTGGCGGGATTCAGATCGTCGAAGGTCTTCCCGGATTCGCTGGCACGAAATTCGCTGTTGATGAAGTTTTTGATCTCGCGCATGATTTGCCGCGTCCTGACGTTAACAGTTTTGCCAATGGACAAGTGTACAACAACCCGATGGGCTGTGAACCAGGTACGCATGCATGCACGGTGGGCGAGGTCTTACGGAAAGAGGAGAGAGGAGTTACCCTGGTGGTGAGTTATCCGGAGCTATTAACGCCGGACCATCCATTGGTCAACATGTTAACGTCGCCAGCCCGGAATAACCGAACCACCAGGGCAGGATCAGACTACTCCTCACGCGCTTGTCTCGACAACGTAAGTGCTTTACAGCGTAGTGCGTAAATATCCGCCTTTTGTCACATCGCTGCGGCATGGGGATGTACTCGTGCATTTAATTTCACTGAATAACAACGTTGCATGGTGTTCGCCAAGACCCAATAATGCGTTGTAAGTAATATTTTACAAATTCCGGAGGAATATCATGACCAAGGCCATTCGCATCCATGCCCACGGCGGCCCCGAGCAACTCAGCTATGACGACATTGAAGTCGGCAAGCCGGGTCCGGGCGAAGTGCGCCTGACCCAAAGCGCCATCGGCCTTAACTACATTGATGTTTATCATCGCACCGGTTTATATCCCATTGCAGATCTGCCGGCGGTCATTGGTCTTGAGGCAGCGGGAATGGTGGATGCGGTGGGTGAGGGAGTCACTGAACTCAAGGTCGGGGATCGTGTTGCCTACGCCAATCCCCCCATTGGTTCCTACGCCGAAGCACGCCTGATGCCTGCGCATCGCCTGGTAAAACTTCCCGATGAGATTGACGACACTCATGCAGCAGCAATGATGTTATCGGGTATGACCGTGCAATACCTGCTGCGGCAAACGTATCGGGTGGAGTCTGGTGATACGGTGTTGCTGCATGCCGCTGCCGGTGGTGTCGGCCTGATTGCCTGCCAGTGGCTGAAGCATCTTGGTGCGATCACTATTGGCACGGTGGGTTCGGATGAAAAGGCCGAATTGGCCCGTGCTCATGGTTGCGATCACACCATAAACTACAGTGAGGAAAATTTTGTTGATCGGGTGAAGGACATCACCGACGGGAAAGGAGTGCGGGTGGTGTACGATTCCATTGGCCGCGATACCTTTGATGGTTCTCTCGACTGCCTGGCGCCACTTGGCATGATGGTCAGTTTCGGCAATGCCTCAGGGCCGGTTGATGCTTTCAACCTCGGCATCCTGGCGCAGAAGGGATCCTTGTTCCTGACCCGCCCGACACTGATGACCTATACCGCGACCCGCGAGAACATGGTGTCGATGGCGGAAGATCTGTTTTCCGTGGTGCTTGGTGGCGCAGTCAAGATCAATGTCAACCAGACTTATCCGCTGGCCGATGCCGCTACCGCGCATCGTGATCTTGAAGCGCGCAAGACGACGGGGTCGACCGTCCTCATCCCCTGACAGTGGATTCTCGTTCGAACTATCATTTGACCTGACCAGAACCTGTCTCAACATGGCTGTAACCCGTCAAAACGGTTTTAACTACTCGCTCATATGCTCATTTACCTGTGTAAACTGCGCGCTCTCTCTCCTGTTTGCCTTGTCCTGGCAGCCTTTACACAGTTTGAGACAGGTTTTTAACAAGTTTGGATATCGACAATGACAGACCCAACAGTTTTTAGACAATACACACGCGCCGAACTTGATGCCGAGTACGATAATCGCGCCAAGGTCAGTGAGTCGGCCGTGCATATTGCCTGGTATACCGAGCGTAGTGTTGCAACCCGGGCCCATCTCGGATTTGCACTCGATTTATCCTACGGCGAGTCTCATGAGGAAACCCTGGATTTGTTCGGCGTCGCCGGTGGCGGACACAAGCCGGTTCATATCTTTTTCCATGGGGGTTATTGGCGAGCCATGCACAAGGATGACTTCAGTTTTGTCGCCGATGGCTTGGCACCTCACGGCGCCTTGATTGCGGTGGTCAATTACACTTTGATCCCGACTGTGGATATGGCCCGACTGATCGACGAGTGCCGCCGGTCAGTGCTCTGGCTATATCATAACGTGTCGGCTTATGGTGGCGATCCGGATCAGATGTATGTCTCCGGTCATTCCGCGGGAGGACATATCGCGGCGATGATGATGGCGACAGATTTTGCTGCACTCGATGCGAACGTGTCGAACGATATTGTCAAGGGTGCATGCGGTATCAGCGGATTGTACGATCTGGAACCGATACGCCAATGTTTTTTGAACGAAGTTCTCGGTCTTGACGATGTGGCGGTGGCGTCATTCTCTCCGGTACTACTCGAAAAACACGGTAACGGACCGGTAGAACTAATCCATGGCGATGCAGAGGGCGACGAATTCGCTCGTCAGAGCAATGATCTGGCTAACGTCTGGGACAACACGCGAGCAAAACCGATGGCGCCGTTCGATCATTTCTCCATCATGCGAGAGCTGGCTCGTGACGACAGCGAGTTAACAGGCCAAATAGTATCCATGATGGGACTCGACTGACGGCATACGAAAATCCACGACCTGAGGATGCCTGGTAATCGACTGTCTGCCCTAACGATAATCAATGTTAAAAAAACGTTGCCGGGACTATTCAAATTGACAGAATAATTAGCATAAACTCCGCCAGGGACATTATCGGCAAAATTATTCATATGCCGATCATGTTACGAGTCCGGTTTTCCTGTCAGTGCTTGATACCAGGGTTTAACATTCCAAAGTGACTGCAATAAAGAAATGGTATGAAGTCGCAACCGTACGCGACATAGACGACCAGGAGGCGCTTCAGATAGAAGTGAACGGTGTATATATTGCCTTATTCAATCTCGATGGAAAATTCTACGCTACCGATGACAGGTGTCCGGTATTCGATGCGTCGCTTGCTGACAGTTATATTGAAGACGACCTTGTTTATGTCGATGATGATCGCTTGAGTTATGAAATCCGTACCGGTATGCCGTGCCATGACCCGAAGGACACGCCGTTGAAGCGATATCCGGTCAAGATTGATAACGGGCTGGTGTATGTGGGCCTTGTCATCGATCCGACATATCCCGTCTGAGTGATTTATCCTTGCGTGTGTTTTTACTTAAGATCATAATTTTGTAAAACACGGCTTGCATACTGTATTCTTTCCCTGCGCGTGGCCTGTTTGACGAGCCGACCTTGGCCGCGGGCAGTATTACAAATAAATATATTAGTACGGAGGAGTCGATGAACATCCAAAAATTAACACTCCTGGCAGGATCCTTTCTCCTGTCTATCGCTACCGCCAATGCGGCGACCGAGATTCAATGGTGGCACGCCATGGGTGGCGTCAACGGTGAACGTGTAAACAAAATTGCCGAGGATTTTAATGCCACCCAGTCGGATTACAGCGTTGTGCCGGTATACAAGGGCAACTACACAGAGACCATGACCGCAGCGATAGCAGCCTTTCGCGCACACCAGCAGCCCCATATCGTACAGGTATTCGAAGTTGGCACCGCTACCATGATGGCCGCCAAAGGGGCTGTCTATCCGGTTGAAGATATCATGAATGACAGTGGCGAGCCGTTCGATAGCTCGGACTATCTGCCCGCTGTGATCAGTTACTACCAAACACCGGAAGGTCGATTGTTGTCGATGCCGTTTAACAGCTCGACACCGGTCATGTGGTACAACAAGGATGCATTTGCCAAAGCTGGTATCGATAGCGTTCCTGCGACATGGCCTGAAGTTGCCGAAGCATCGAAAAAACTCGTTGCTTCCGGTATGAAATGTGGATTCGCTATTGGCTGGCAGTCATGGGTGAGTGTCGAGAATTTCAGCGCCTGGCACAACATTCCGGTTGGAACCAGGGAAAATGGATTTGCCGGATTAGACACGGAGTTTACGTTTAACAACGATGTCGTCGTAAAACACCTTGACAATCTTGCGTCCTGGGAAAAGGACAACTTGTTCGTCTATGGTGGACGCCGTGGTGATAGCCTGCCGATGTTTACCAATGGTGAGTGCGGCATGTGGTTTAATTCGTCCGCTTACTATGGCGGCATCAAGGATCAGGCGACGTTCAAATTCGGTCAGGCCATGTTGCCATATTATCCGGATGTCATCGACTCACCACAAAATTCCATTATCGGCGGTGCCACCTTGTGGGTGCTTCGTGGCCATGATGATGAAGACTACAAGGGCATCGCCAAGTTTATGACGTACCTGTCTTCTCCTGAAGTGCAGGCCTGGTGGCATCAGGAAACAGGCTATGTACCCATCACCAAGGCCGCGTACAAACTGTCTGAAGAACAAGGATTCTATAAAGAAAATCCTGGTACCGATACAGCAATCAAGCAGCTTAGCCTGAATGAGCCAACACCGAATTCAAGAGGCGTTCGTTTCGGTAATTTTGTGCAGGTACGCGATATTATCAACGAGGAAATGGAAGCTGTCTGGAATGGAACCAAAACCGGCAAGGAAGCGATGGATAGCGCTGTAGCCCGGGGTAACGATCTGCTTCGCAAGTTTGAAAAAGCCAATCAATAATTGATCGGGTCACCTGGGTAGTTTCTGCCTGAATGCAATGATCGAGAAAGTACAGGTCATGGGGATCTCCCGGCAACCTGTGCTTTCTCCTTTGCTGTTCTTTTTGACAGATATCCGATAGTCCGTTGATCAAGCGCGTTCATTTCCAACCGGGTGTGTTGCCATACTTGCTGGTTGCACCACAGGTGCTTATCACACTGATATTCTTTATCTGGCCGGCAGGTCAGGCGCTGTATCAATCGATGCTGATACAGGATGCCTTCGGCTTGTCTACGCAGTTTGTCTGGTTCGAAAATTTCGTTGAGTTATTCAAGGACTCCCTGTACGTCGATACGTTTTTCCGTACGGTATTTTTCTCGTTCTGTGTCGCCTTCCTGTCGATGTCACTGGCACTTTTACTGGCTGCCACAGCAGATCGTATCGTACGGTTCTCGACACTGTACCGTACGCTGCTGATATGGCCCTATGCGGTAGCACCTGTAGTTGCCGGTGCATTGTGGATGTTCATGTTCGACCCAACCCTCGGCATTATTGCTTATATGCTGGATGGATTCGGTTACGACTGGAATCACCGGTTAAATGGTGGCGAGGCAATGTCTCTGGTGATCATGGCCGCAGCGTGGAAACAGATCAGTTACAACTTCCTGTTCTTTCTTGCGGGGATGCAGGCCATACCCAAATCCTTGCATGAAGCTGCCGCCATTGATGGTGCCGGTCCTTCTCGACGCTTTATCACCATATCGCTTCCGCTATTGTCACCCACGACGTTTTTCCTCATGGTGATCAATATCGTGTACGCGTTCTTTGATACTTTTGGCATTATCCATGCGATCACCAAGGGTGGACCAGCCAAGGCAACAGAGATTCTGGTATTCAAGGTCTACAACGACGGTTTCATAGGTCTTGACCTCGGCAGCTCGGCAGCACAATCAGTCATCCTGATGGCTATCGTCATCTTCCTGACAATTATTCAATTCCGATATATTGAACGGCGAGTGCAGTACTGATGGTAGAGAACAGACCATTCGCGGATTTCTTTTGCCACCTTGTATTGATTCTTGGAATTTTGCTGGTGGCTTTCCCTATCTGGGTGACATTTGTAGCTGCGAGTCATGATGCAATTCGTGTTACCCAGGTTCCGTTACCGCTTTTGCCGGGGGATCAGTTTTTTGTCAACCTGAAAACCGCGTTCATGGATGGTGTGGGCAATGCGCGGGAACAGTCCATCGGTATCATGCTGTTCAACAGTCTTGTCATGGCATTGATGATCGCCATCGGTAAGATAGCTATCTCCCTGCTATCAGCGTTTGCTATCGTTTACTTCAGGTTTCCATTCAGGATGATGTTTTTCTGGATGATTTTTCTGACACTCATGTTGCCGGTTGAAGTGAGAATCCTGCCGACCTATGCGGTTGTAGCTAACTTCGGGATGTTGAACAGCTACTGGGGTCTCAGTATTCCGCTGATAGCATCTGCAACGGCGACGTTCATGTTCCGTCAGGTGTTTCTGACGGTCCCTGACGAAATGCTGGAAGCGGCTCGAATCGACGGTGCGAGCCCCATGCAATTCTTTCGTGACATCCTGCTCCCCATGTCACGTACTAACATCGCCGCGTTGTTTGTCATTTTATTTATCTATGGCTGGAATCAGTATTTATGGCCATTGTTGATTACCACAGATAAAAGCATGTACACCATCGTCATGGGCATCAAGCAAATGCTCGAAGCCGCTGAAGAGTCTCCTGAATGGCATCTCATCATGATGACTACGCTGCTGGCCATGATCCCGCCGGTGCTTGTCGTGATCACCATGCAGAAACTTTTTGTACGTGGATTAACGGAAACGGAGAAGTAGGCATGGCGGGTGTCCACATAAAGGATGTCGATAAAAGTTATGACGGAACACAGGTGTTGTTCGGCGTAAATGTTGATATCAGTGACAGTGAATTTATAGTTATTGTCGGACCATCGGGTTGCGGTAAGTCCACCTTGTTGCGAATGGTGGCTGGTCTTGAGGTAATCACCGCGGGTGAAATCATCATCGATGGTCGCCGGGTTAACGATCTTGAACCCAAGGATCGGGATATCGCCATGGTGTTTCAGAACTATGCGTTATACCCGCATATGAACGTATTCGATAATATGGCTTATGGACTGAAGCTTCGCGGTATGGAGAAAACCGAGATTCGTACCAAAGTCGAGCAAACCGCTGCATTGCTTGGGCTCGTTGATCTGCTTGAGCGTAAGCCGAGACAGCTATCGGGTGGTCAGCGCCAACGTGTCGCCATGGGACGTGCCATCGTGCGTGAGCCGGCGGTGTTTTTATTTGATGAGCCGTTGTCCAACCTGGATGCCAAGCTTCGCGTTCGCATGCGATTTGAAATCAGAAACCTGCAGAGACGACTCGGTGTAACAAGCCTGTATGTTACCCACGACCAAGTTGAGGCCATGACCATGGCGGATCGTCTGGTCGTGATGAATGCCGGCGTGGCCGAGCAGATCGGTACGCCCATGGAGATCTACACCAATCCACAAACCCGGTTCGTGGCGGGCTTCATCGGTTCGCCGTCGATGAATTTCTTTAACTGTCCTGTTGAAAATGGTGCGGCACATCTGTCGTCGATAAGGGTGCCAGTGCCTGCAGGTATCGGCGATGAGATTATTGTCGGGGTGCGCCCGGAGCACTTTTACGAAGACGCTGTGGAATCGGTGAATCTCGATGTGCTGGCTGTAGAGCCACTGGGTGCAGATACTCTGGTTCATGGAAACATTCATGATCATGACGAGGACGTTGTCGTGCGGCTCGATGGTCATCGGGATGCGCTGGGCGGTATGCTCAAGTTAGGGATCAAGGCAGATCAGTGTTACCTTTTTGATGTCGTCAGCGGAGCGAGAATTCGTACTGGCCTGTAGCCTTTTTTCGCTAGAACCTTCTGGCAATAAAATATAGCCGGCGAGGGCTTTAGTTTATTGCCAACAACGGTTGTGCGGGTTTGTCTTTCCTCTATTGCACAACCTGCGCTATAACCACATCGCCGAACTATAGGGCTATTCACGATGCCAGTCAGTCAAAACGATACCAATGAATTCGGTCAGACAGTTGGCTATCCTGTCACTGATTTCATGCCACCACTACGTCCATCGCGAACCGAAATGCAGGGTCGGTTCTGCAGCGTCGTGCCAATCGACACGGCTGCCCACGGGGATTCGTTGTTCAATGCTTTGTGTACCGAAGGCGATGATCAAAACTGGACCTATCTGCCCTATGGTCCATTTGAAAATATAGAGTCGTTTCGGGAATGGATGCACTCGACATGCGAAGGCGATGACCCGATGTTTCACAGCGTGATTGATCATGCAACGGAGCGTGCAGTGGGTGTGGCCAGTTATCTTCGAATCAACCAGCCTGCCGCTTCAATCGAGGTGGGACACATTCATTACTCACCGTTGATGCAGAAGACGCCCCTTGCAACGGAGGCAATGTATCTCATGATGAAACGGGTGTTCGAACTTGGTTACCGTCGCTATGAATGGAAATGCAACGCGCTCAATCGCGCATCACGTAATGCTGCCATGCGTTTTGGGTTTTCCTTCGAGGGTGTGTTTCGACAGATGTTGGTAACAAAAGAACGTAACCGTGACACGGCGTGGTATGCCTGTATCGATCATGAATGGCCGCAATTGAAGTCAGCCTATGAACGCTGGCTTGATGCGGACAATTTCGATGCGGATGGCGTACAGAAGTGCTCGCTTGCCGAATTGACCGCGCCGGTACTGGTCAATCGTGGTTAACGCGTCGTCGTTCCACCGCAAACAATAACAATCCGGATGCGCTGACCGACACCACCCCGATAATTTGCACCAACGACAGACGTTCATCCCAGATAAGTGCGCCAAGCCCGATAGCGAACACCAGCGCAACGTATTTTAGCGGCGCGACAAAAGACAGATCGCCTGAACGAAACGCGGTAATCAAAGAGAAGTAGGCGCCGGCAATCAGAACCCCACACAAGGATATCCAGCCGAGGCTGGCTGGATCAACCGGTTGCCATCGCCAGGGCGCCATGATTACACCACCGAGTGTGACCAGCGTTGCGGTAACCAGGGCAACGTGCAGCGAAGACTGGCCTGTACCGATATAGCGCGTGACGATGTCGCGTCCGGCGACGAATACGGCTGCGGCAATTGGCAGCAACATGGCGATTGACCAGTCAGCACTCCACGGCCGGGTGATCAGTACCGTGCCGCAAAAACCCATAATCACCGCAAGCCAGCGCCAGGCGCCGACACGTTCACCGGTCAACGGCCGCGCCACAATGGTGGTGAAGATGGGCGATGCAAACACCAATGCCGATGCGACACCCAACGGTAACAGTACCAGTCCTGACAGGAAGCAAACGGTTGCAGCGACCTCGAAGCCGCCCCGTATCAGGGTCCAGCGATCCTTCAAAGCGGCACTGAATAAAGGCAGTCGTGACGCGCGCAAGGCGATGGCGAAAATGAACATAACGATGATACCGCGCAGCATCAGTATCTGGCCGACGTCAAGGCGCTCGCCGGTATGTTTGATGGCGGCATCGTTAAGGGATAGCATCAGCATGGCTGCCACCATGATCAACCCGGCGCGAAGATTATTATTCATATTGTATCCAGCATCGTATCAACGGTCGTTGCACAGGTTATGTTGCCAAACGAGAAATGAGCTGCCTGCCCTGAGATTTATTGACACGTCAATAAACGTAACGGTTACGGGAGATCGGGAAGAACCGAATATTAATCAAATTGGTCGAGTAAAAGATATCTGCACTATAATTTAGTATTGACTGAATGAATTAAACAAAGTAAATTTAGGTGACGGTCGCATCCAGAGAAAAAGGTGATCGTCAAGATCACTTCAGACTCACCGATACACCGTATGCCCAGCTACTTGAAGGATCGGCTGAGCGATTGAAAAAGGCGCATCAACTGGTGGCGCAAGCCAAGGTGCAATTGGCCGGTTCAGATCAAGCATCACAA
>BQJD01000044.1 GCA_021604525.1 marine bacterium B5-7
GTAATGTCCACGTACTGACGGATAATCCGCCTTCTCCATTGCCGCACGCATACCATCCATGTCGTCAAGGTTGCCACCCACGGCAACCACTGCGCTATTGATCAGATTAATCGTGTCATAGGACTGGGCAGCGTAAAACGACGGGTAGGATCCGTATTTCGCTTTGAAGTCGGCAACGAATTTTTTATTCTGTTCGTTATCGAGATCAGGAGACCACTGCTGAGTATGCTGAGTACCAAGCACACCTTCAAGACCACCAGCCTGAAGCTTGGGCAGGCTGATCGCATCCACAGTGAAAACTGTAAACAGAGGAACTGAATCGGCCAGGCCTGATTGCTGATATTGCTTGATAAAGGCGCCACCGGCAGCGCCCGGATAAAAGGCGAACAGGGCATCAGCGTCCGACGACTTGACCTTGGCAAGTTCTGCAGAGAAATCGAGCTGCGAGTCCTTACCCCACTTGGTCATATCCTTACCGACTACCTCACCTTTAAAGGTACGTTCTACACCGGCCACCATATTCTTGCCAGCAGCATAGTTGGGTGCCATGATGTATAGTTTGCCGATCTTCTTGCGGCTTAATACTTCACCCATGGCCATCGGCGTTTGATCGTTCTGCCACGAAGTAGAAAAGAAATTCTTGTTACACAACTCACCGGCAAGCTGGCTGGGTCCGGCATTGGAGCTGATCAAAAACTTACCCGCATCCAGTGCCGATTTACTCGATGCAAGCAAAACATGAGACCAGATAAAACCGGCAACGAAGTCGACGTCATCCGACTTCACCAACTTGTCGACTTTTTGTTTTCCAATTTCGGGTTTGAACCCATCGTCCTCAAAAATGATTTCGATAGGGTGATCGCCCATTTTTCCGCCGAGATGTTCAACCGCAAGCTCGACGGCATTTTTCATATCGTTGCCCAGTACCGCGGCACCGGTAGTTAGTGTGGTTACAAAGCCGATCTTAACCGGGTCGGCTGCGATTGCCGGCTGCGCAATAAATGCAGTCATGGCAGCAGCGAATAGTGTTTTCTTAAGCATGGATCCTCCTAGACTTGACTAATCAATTCCGGAAACGTTGCCGGAATGCAAAAGGTTGCCGCTCACATTCCCGCCTGGCGGTGAAGATTCGATGCGGGTGTCGCCAATATCCCGTTACGCTCTCAATTGCGTTCCGTTGGCGATTATCCCGTTAACTGCACCCCGGCAAGTTCAAGGATTTTAAAGCGGTAGGAAGCAGTTTAGCGCCCTTACCACGAAAGTTCCACATGACCGCACATGCCATGAAATAAAATGCACATCACATGGTTACCCCCGATTTCAATACTGCTTGACGATATATACGGCTGTTTGATGTTATTCAACACCAAATGCCTGTTTAAGTTTCTCTGGGAGAATCATCGCTTCGAGGATACCGTTGGCGTTGCGTTTACCCATGATACGAATCTCGCGACCCACCACCAGCACTGTTTCTGCACGCATGACTTCGTGTTCGATGGTAAAAGACTTGCGACCAGCGGCGATAACTTGCGAATGGATTTGCAGATGATCGCCGACCCGAGCCGGTGCTGAAAAGCTCGCCTCGGCATTAACCAGTGGAAATCCAAGTGCCAGGTGCTCGTCACGCACTACGTCCAGAAAGTAACCGGCAGCAACGATCAGCCGATGAGATGCATTATCAAACCAGCGATAATAGTTGGGGTAATAGACAATATCAGCCGGGTCACAATCGCCCCATTCCACTACAAATTCATAGGTAGGTGTAGCGGCTGGATTTTTCTTGCTCATTTTTATCTCTTGACGTGAAAGAGGACGGAATTATTCAAAAGTGAAGAATCAATGATGATCCATCCGGGTTTTCCAATACCAGAACCTGTCTCAAAATGAGCGAAGGCCGCCAGGACAGGACAAATGGGAGAGAAACGCGCAGTTTATATGAGTAAATGAACTTTTGAGCGAGCATTTAACACCGTATTGGGGGTTGCTGCCAGTTTGATACAGATTCTACTGATTGTTTGTGTTGGTAGCTGTATGAAACTCGAGCCCCAGGGTAAATGGCCCGTCGTTTACAAGCGATACCGCCATGTTTGCACCGAACTTACCCATCTCAACCGGAGAAATGCCGGTTTTTCTGAACTCATCAACGAAAGCATCGAATAGTAAACACGCCCGATCCGGCTGCATCGCCTCGGTAAAATCCGGTCGCCGGCCCCGATCGACTCGTGCAAACAAAGTAAACTGCGGCACAATCAGCACTCCGCCGCCCGCTTCCTTTAAGGAAAAATTGAGTCGGCCGTTGTCATCAGGAAAAATTCGCAGGTTGAGTAACCTCTCAACGACTCGATCAAGCTTTAGCTCCTCGTCACCCAGGCCGAATCCTGCCAACAGCACGATTCCACATTCCATGCGACCAAGCACGTCTTCACCCACAGCGACGCTGGCAGATTTAACCCGTTGCAATACTATTTTCATCGGACCGCGTAGCTTATTGGAATCGACGTAATCGGAAATAAAAAAGGAGCCCCGCAAGGCTCCTTTTTCACAACAACCATATTATCGTTATTCCGGTGCGTTAACCGCTTTCATGCTGAGACGTACCCGCCCCTGCTTGTCGACTTCCAGCACTTTTACCTTGACCTGGTCACCCTCGCTCAGTTCATCGCTGACATTGTTTACCCGGTCATTGGAAATTTGCGATATGTGCACAAGTCCATCGCGGCCCGGCAGAATGTTAACGAAAGCGCCGAAGTCCATTAGCTTGACGACCTTACCCTCGTATATCATGCCGACTTCAACATCCGCGGTGATCTGCTCAATCCGGCTTTGGGCAGCCTGGGCTGCGGCAAGATCGGCTGTCGCAATGCGGATGGTACCGTCATCATCAATATCGATCTGTGCACCTGTTTCCTCGGAAATTGCGCGGATGGTCGTTCCACCCTTGCCAATAACATCGCGAATCTTGTCCACACTTACACGCATGGTCAATATACGCGGGGCATAATCCGACATCTCCTCTCTCGGTGCATCCAACACTTTGGCCATTTCGCCAAGAATATGCAAGCGTCCGTCGCGAGCCTGATTGAGGGCCGCTTCCATGATCTCACGGCTAATTCCCTCGATCTTGATATCCATCTGCAGTGCGGTGACGCCATCATCCGTACCGGCAACCTTGAAGTCCATGTCGCCGAGGTGGTCTTCATCACCAAGAATATCGGTCAACACTGCGTAACGGTCATCATCCTTTATAAGACCCATGGCGACACCCGCCACTGGTGCCTTTACAGTCACGCCAGCGTCCATCATCGACAGGCTGGCTCCGCAGACCGTTGCCATGGATGAAGAACCGTTTGATTCGGTGATCTCGGAGACGACTCGAATGGTGTAGGGGAAAGTGCCCGGCTCGGGTAGGATTGCTGCAACTGCACGCTTGGCAAGCTTGCCATGTCCAATCTCACGACGTTTGGGGCTACCCACACGACCTGTTTCACCGACAGAATACGGCGGAAAGTTATAGTGCAGGAGAAAAGGATCGCGATACTCGCCTTCGAGCGCATCGATAATCTGTGAATCACGCTCTGTACCCAGCGTGGTCACCACGATAGCCTGGGTTTCACCACGGGTGAACAGTACCGACCCGTGCGCTCTCGGCAATACGCCTGTGCGAATGGTTATGGGCCGAACAGTAACCAGATCGCGTCCATCGATTCGTGGCTGTCCGTCGAGAATACGGCCGCGTACGACACGTTTCTCCAACGTCTTGATCGCATTCTTAACGGCGTCAATCTCGTCTGCTGCACTTTCCTCAGACAACAGTTCTGCAGCAACTTTCTCACGAATTTCAACCATGCGGTCCTGACGCGCAACCTTTTCAGCGATTTGATAAGCGTCGTTAATATCGGCTGAGGCCAGTGCTTCGACACGATCAAGGACGGAGGTATCCTCGGAATTCTCAACAAGCTGCCATGGCTGTCGGCCTGCTTCTTCACCAAGTTCGCGGATCGCGGTGATGGCTTTTTGCAGTTCGCCATGACCGAACATCACTGCGCCAAGCATTTCCTCCTCGGTTAATACTTTAGCTTCGGATTCAACCATGAGTACTGCGCTTTCGGTTCCGGCGACCACCAGATCGAGGCGAGACTCTTCTTTTATGGTGCTACGCTTTGGACACAGTACATACTGTCCGTCGACGAAGCCGACGCGGGCCGCACCGATTGGCCCATTGAACGGAACCCCGGAAACATGGAGCGCTGCGGAGGCACCCAGCATGGAAACTATATCCGGATCGATCTCGGGATCGACCGACATAATGGTAGCGACCACCTGGATTTCGTTGTTGAACCCTTTCGGAAATAACGGGCGAATAGGCCGATCAATCAATCGACAGGTGAGAATGGCTTTTTCGGAAGGTCGTCCTTCACGCTTAAAAAAGCCGCCTGGTATTCGACCGGCGGCATAGTTTCGTTCTTCGTAGTCAACGGTAAGCGGGAAAAAATCCTTACCACTGGATTCCTTCTGCGCGACAACGGTCACCATGACCACTGTCTCGCCCATACTGGCGATGACTGCACCTGATGCCTGTTTGGCGATTTCGCCAGTCTCGATAACAACCTCGTGGTCGCCGTACTGAAAACTTTTTACAACACGTGTCAATTTATGTGCTCCGATTTGAATTTCGCCAGAAACGGAGCCCGCATTGTCGGGGCAAGGCAGGGAGCCGATTGGCCGAAAAGAGGACCTGGCAGTGGCTTACTTGCGCAATCCGAGGCTGGCAATGAGGGATTTGTAACGATCTGCGTCGCAAGAATGAAGATAGTCAAGCAGCTTGCGGCGGTGATTGACCAGTCTAAGCAATCCTTGTCGCGAGTGATGGTCGTGGTTATGAATCTTGAAATGCTCGGTCAGATCTTTGATCCGTGCAGTCATTAACGCTACCTGCACTTCAGGGGAACCTGTGTCACCCTTGCTGCGCTGGTGTTGGTCAATGATCTCTGATTTTTGCGTTACCGTCAGGGACATCTTGATTAAGTCTCAGATTGAAGATGTGAATCTATAATTACCGCGTCGCGTACAACCCGAACTGGCTGGACAACGATGCGCAATGAGCAGGCCGAAAGAAATGATGGGTTCTTGCGGGCCGAGAAAACCGCGTATTCTAGCCTCCAGCACGAAGTGGCTCAACTCTAAATTCGATGATTCGTGCGCAAATCATCACTTCTAGGGCTTACCGAGCGGGTTTTTGTGAACAATCGCTTCGGCGCAACCTGCCCATCGTCAGTAATTTCCCCCAAACCGAGGAAACCTGTATGACTCGAATACAACCGAACCCAGCCGGAATCGGGCAAATTCGAGGCGCTGACACTCTGACCCCTGACAATATAAAAGGTCGCGTCAACGGACAGATCCACCTTGGGTAAATGACCCAATCCGGAATCGGAGCCAAGCAGTGTCGCCGCCCTTGCCGAGGGATCGCCCAAGGCGTCAAATTCTTCAAGTGTCACAGCATCGGCAACGTCGAGTTCACCCACACCAAGGCGACGAAGTTCGACCACGTGACCACCGACACCCAAGGCCTCACCCAGGTCGTTGGCGAGACTTCGAACATAAAATCCACGTGAACAGGCAATTTCGACCTCGACGAACTGTCCGTCAAAATCCTTCACTTCGAGGTTATAAACATTCACCGGCCGGGCTTCTCGCTCAACTTCGATGCCCTTTCGAGCCAGTTTGTACAGCGGCTGTCCATTTTTTTTGATGGCTGAGAACATCGGCGGCGTCTGCTCGAACTGACCCCGAAAACGGTCAATTTCTTTTAACAACGCTTCAGCGGAAACCGTTTTATCGCTTGAGAATATCACCTCGCCTTCACGATCCTGTGTATTTGTCGCCTCACCCAGTTTAATACGTGTCCAATAGCGCTTGTCGGCATCCAGAAAAAAACCGGAAATCCTGGTTGTTTCCCCAAAACAGAGCGGCAGCAGACCGGTGGCGATTGGATCCAGGTTGCCAGTATGACCGCCCTTTCGTGCTTCGAGCATATAACGGGCACGTTGCAATGCGCCGTTGGAGGAAATTCCTGTGGGTTTGTCCAGTAACAGCATGCCGTTAATATGGCGCTTGAGGGCGCGGCGACCGCTGCCGATTCCAGGTTTACTCATTGTCATCAGTCTCTGCATCGTCGTGCCGTACCGAATCGATCAGCTTGCTGAGTTCGAATCCGCGTGTCACGCTGTCATCATATTTAAAATGGATATCAGGAGTACGCTTCATTCGTACTCTGGCACCTAATAGCTTGCGAACGTAACCACGTGCGTGAGCCAGATCACTGGCTGCGGTCTCAGGATCACCCTTGTCGCCAATCAGGGTAAAGAACACCGTTGCGTTTCGAAGATCACGACTTACGGTCACAGCGGTGACATTCACGAACTTCAAGCTATCGGCTTCGAGATCGCGTCGAAGAATCTCGGCAACTTCTCTTTTAATGAGTTCACCCACACGACGAGTGCGCTCAGTTTGTTGATACACGACGGTAACCGTTTGCGAAATTAACAGACGAGGGAAGAGGCAATCACATCGATTACTGCGACAACGCACCAGACGGAACTATGTCCCATTGTGGCCCGCAGCCCCAACCCGATGCAAAATGTCTCACACGGTGATTTTTTCCTCGACCAGTTCATACACCTCGATCTGGTCGCCGACTTTGATGTCGTTGTAATTCTTGATGCCAATACCGCACTCAAAACCGGTGCGTACTTCAGCCACGTCTTCCTTGAAACGTCGCAAGGAATCAATCTGCCCGTCAAAAATAACAACGTTGTCGCGCAGGATTCGAACCGGCAGATTACGACGCACGACGCCTTCGGTGACGTAACAACCAGCAATCGCGCCGACCTTGGCAACACGGAACACGTCGCGCACCTGAACCAGACCAACAGCACGCTCCTTGATCACCGGTTTGAGCATGCCGGTCATGGCTGCCTTAACCTCGTCGACGACATCATAAATAATGTTGTAGTAGTGGACGTCGATGCTCTCGGATTCGATCAATTTGCGGGCAGCGGCATCGGCGCGTACGTTAAAGCCTATAATAATGGCGTCAGAAGCCATCGCCAGATTGACGTCCGATTCATTGATGCCGCCCACCATGCTGTGAATGACGCGCACCCGAATATCGTCACGTGACAGATTTTCAAGCGCGTCTGTCAGCGCCTCGACTGAGCCCTGAACGTCTGCTTTAACCAGCAAGTTGAGTGCACCCGCTTCTCCTTCAGCCATCTGATCGAACATGTTTTCAAGCTTGGCCTTCTGCTGGCGCGCCAGCTTGACCTCCTTGAACTTGCCCTGACGATACAGTGCAATCTCACGGGCCTTGCGCTCGTCAGCCACTACCGTGACTTCGTCACCGGCAACTGGAACACCGGAAAGACCCTGTATTTCAACCGGGTCGGAGGGACCAGCACTCTTTACAGGTTTACCGGAAAAATCGGTTAGTGCACGTACCCGACCGCTTTCACGCCCGGCAAGTAAAACATCGCCTTTATCGAGTTTTCCTTCGCGAATCAGAATGGTGGCCACCGGTCCGCGGCCACGATCAAGTCGCGCCTCGACAACGATGCCGCGTGCGGGGCCAGAAGGATCGGCTTTCAATTCGAGCAATTCGGCCTGCAGCGACACGGCATCGAGTAATGCATCGACGCCTTCGCCGGTATGTGCCGATACCGGACAAACCTGTACATCACCGCCCCAATCCTCGGTTACCACTTCGTAGTTGGTCAGTTCCTGCTTGACGCGCTCGAGGTCGGATTGTTCACGGTCCATCTTGTTAACTGCGACCACAATCGGCACATCGGCGTCGCGAGCATGGCGAATTGCTTCAATGGTCTGGGGCTTGACCCCATCGTCGCCAGCAACCACCAGAATTACAATGTCGGTTGCGCGGGCACCGCGGGCACGCATGGCCGAGAAAGCCTCGTGACCCGGTGTGTCAAGAAACGTAATCTCACCATGACTGGTGGTGACTTTATACGCACCAATATGCTGGGTGATACCACCCGCTTCGCCAGAGGCAACCTTGGTCTTGCGAATCCGGTCGAGCAGCGATGTCTTGCCGTGATCAACGTGTCCCATAACGGTCACTACCGGCGCTCGCGGTTTCTCATTGCCACCACGCTCTTCATCTTCCACCAGCAACATCGATTCGGGATCGGTTAATGTTGACGCCTTGGCGACGTGTCCCATCTCCTCGACAACAAGCATTGCCGTGTCTTGATCAAGAACCTGATTGATGGTCACCATGGTGCCCATTTCCATCATCTTCTTGATAACTTCCGTTGCCTTGATACTCATTGCCTGGGCGAGTTCCACGACCGTCATGGTCTCCGGCACGTTCACATCTCGTATCACCGGCGCAGTTGGTCTTTCAAAAGCATGCTGGCCGGAGGTTATTGAGTGAACCCTACCTGGTTTGGCGGTTGCACGCGGCTTGCGCCGTCCGCGCTTGTCCTGGGCGACGTGAAGTTCTTCGCGATCCTGGCGGGCAGATTTACCCTTGCGTTTTTTCCTGCCCTTATCACCTTTATCCGCTTGGCGATCTTCACCTTTGGGCAACGCCTCCGGCATTACCGGCGGAACAACTTGTGGTTCGTCAACGGGCAGCGGTACTTCGACGGGTTCTGCCGTTGCTGCATCGACTTCGTCTTCAACAACCGTTGTATCTTCCCCGGCAGCTTCTGCTGACTCTGGCTCGACTACTGCTTCTACCGCCGCGGCCTGCTGTTCGGCAAGTCGTTGGGCCTCGGCACGACGTTGTTCTTCCTCGGCTCGTGCCGCTTCAGCACGAGCTTCGGCTTCGGCCTTGAGTCGTTCCACCTCGGCAATCTGTGCTTCGGCTTCAGCGCGTTTGCGTTCTTCGGCTTCCAGCTTAGCGCGTTCCTGCTCGGCTTCAAGCTCGGCCTGACGCTGGAGCTCACCACGTTTGACGAATGTACGACGCTTGCGAACCTCAACCTGCACGGTATGAGAAGCACCGGTTTTCGAGGTTTGCTTGATCTCACTCGTGGTCTTGCGATTCATGGTGATCTTCTTTCGAGCCACCTGCGACCCGGATTCACCGCCCCGCAAATAGGCGAGCAACTTCACCTTGTCGTCATCGGACAGGGTATCCTGGAGTGTCCGCGCACTGACGCCGGCCGCCGCAAGCTGCTCAATCAAGCGCTCCGGTGGTATGCGGATCTGATCCGCGAAATTTTTAATTGTGACCTCAGCCATAACGTAGTTGCCTATTCCTCCTCGAACCAGGGTGCGCGCGCGGTCATTATCAGCGTGCCAGCACGTTCTGTTTCGATACCGGTCAGATCGGTTAGTTCATCGGCGGCGTATTCGGCCAGTTCCTCCATTGTCCGCACACCTTTTGATGCCAATAAATGTGCGGTTTCGTCATCCATGCCATCCATGGTCAGTAAATCTTCTGCCGGACTGTTGGCTTCTTCCTGGGCGATCGCCTGGGTCAACAGACTGTCGGATGCCCGACTCCTGAGTTCGTCTACCAGGGCCTCATCGAACTCCTCGATTTCGAGTAATTCCTGACGAGGGACAAAGGCGACTTCCTCAAGGCTGGTAAATCCTTCCTGGGCAAGAATTTCTGCAATATCATTATCCACACCCAGTGCTGTCATCAGCTTGTCACGCACCTCGCCAGCTTCCTTTTCAGCTTTTTCAGCGGCATCCGTGTCAGTCATGATATTCAAATCCCAGCCGGTTAATTCAGAGGCAAGCCGGACATTTTGTCCACCGCGACCGATCGCCTGGGAAAGCTGCGATTCCTGCACGACAACGTCCATGCTGCGGGTGTCTTCGTCGAGAATGATCGATTCGACCATTGCAGGTGCGAGCGCATTAATGACAAAGGTCGGCGAATCATCAGACCACGGGATAATGTCGACGCGCTCGCCTGCTATCTCGTTGGACACGCTCTGCACACGGGCTCCGCGGATACCGACACAAGCACCCACCGGGTCAATCTTGCGGTCATTGGAACGTACCGCGATCTTGGCGCGAATACCGGGATCACGTGCCGCTGCGAGGATATTGATAATGCCCTCACCTGCCTCCGGAACTTCCAGCTCAAATAATTTGATCAATAGTTCCGGACAGATACGGTCAAGAACCAGCTGCGGGCCACGCGACTCCAGCCGGACTTCCTCCAAAATGGCACGAATCCGATCACCCGGACGAAGCGCCTCGCGTGGAATCATTCGGGAACGTGGTAATGCAGCCTCAACGCCACCCACATCGATTACCGTGTCGCCTCGATCGGTGCGCTTCACGGTTCCAGATAACATCTCGCCGACACGCGGCTGATATTCCTCAAAAACCTGATGACGCTCGGCTTCACGTACTTTCTGGTGTATTACCTGTTTGGCGGCCTGAGCGGCGATTCGGCCGAATTCAACCGGCTCAAGTGCTTCTTCTATGAATCCGCCAATCTCGACTTCGGCCTTGAGCTCGCGCGCCTTACTCAGTGTCAGTTGCCGATCGGGAAATTCGATTTCCGCATCGTCGTCAATGATTTCCCATTGACGGTAGGTGTCATATTTTCCGGTATCACGATGTATCGCGACCCGCGCCTCAATATCTTCACTATGGCGTTTGCGAGTCGCTGTCGCCAGGGCCGCTTCGATAGCCTGGAAAATGACTTCTTTCTCGAGCCCTTTTTCGCGGGACACGACATCTGCCATGAGCAGAATTTCACTATTGCTAATCACGGTATTTACAAGCCTTGAATAATCCGCCGGGTCATCATTTCAAACCTGGATTCCCCGATATTCGGGGGCCAGTCGCGCACTTTCCATGTCGTCGAAAGGTAGCGCATACGCTTCGCCGTCGACATCGACAACGATGCCATTATCGATAACTTCCGTAAGTATCCCCGTAAAGCGCTTGCGCCCGAGGACTTGTCTCGCGAGGCGCACCCTGACTCGTTCGCCGATATGACGACGGAAGTGATCTTCACGCACCAGTGGACGCTCAAGGCCAGGGGATGACACTTCAAGGTCATACTGTCCGGTAATCGGGTCATCGACATCCAGCATCGCGCTGACAGCACGACTCACCGACTCACAGTCGTCGAGCATGACGCCGCCGGGCGCATCAATGTACAGTCGTAACGTCTTATGCCCGGCGCCAGCCATTTCGACCAGCAATAGCTCATAGCCGAGATCCTCGACCAAGGGCTCGATCAACCTGCGCAGTTCCGTTGAATCGTCAAGCATACGCCACGTCATGGGATCCGGCCGCGCGTCATCCGTACGTGCAACCCGATCCAGAAAAAACAAACCCCGCATCCGCGGGGTCGTAGATCATCACTAAAATGATTTGGTAGCGGGGGTAGGATTTGAACCTACGACCTTCGGGTTATGAGCCCGACGAGCTGCCAGACTGCTCCACCCCGCAATCGGACTGCGCATTATAGAGAAAACGACTTTAACCGGCAATAACTATCGGAATGTTTTCCTTAACTATCCTTAAACTTTCGTTAAAGTGTATTCACCTGATTCAATACTGGCTGTCCGCCGCCCGCAAAACGCGGACAGATGCTGAAATTATGGAATAATCCGGTCAATTTAAATCTGTCCACTAGACGACCCAACTCATCTTGAAGGCTCACAATCGGCCGGATAACGGAACTGCCATGCAACAAACTCGCCAACCGGTCGACTTAGCGATTGAAGCACGCTGGATCATTCCCGTACATCCGTCACAGACCATCCTTGAAGGCCATGTGGTGATAATCGACCAGCGACGTATTGTGGACATTCTGAAAGAGCCACTGGCACGGGAGCGCTATGCGCCGGATCATTGGATAAAGCGCGACCAGCATGCATTGATGCCGGGACTTGTAAATGCACATACCCACGCCCCTATGTCGCTGATGCGCGGCTTTGCCGATGATCTGCCGTTAATGGAGTGGCTGAACTCACATATCTGGCCGGCTGAACGCGACCATATCGACGAGGCATTCATCAAAGCCGGCAGCGAGTTGGCTATCGCCGAGATGCTGCGTGGCGGAACCACGTGTTTTAACGATATGTATTTCTTCCCTGAAATCGTTGCGCGTACCGCTCTCAGGTTCGGTATTCGCGCCGTAGTCGGAATGATCGTTCTGGAAATGCCGACGGTGTTTGCATCCGACAGCAGCCAATATATAGAGAAAGGTTTAAGGCTTCACGATGAGTTGCGTCATGAGGAGAGAATTACCACAGCATTCGCACCCCATGCGCCCTACACTGTTGAAGATACCGCTTTAATGCGCATTCAGACCCTTGCCGATGAACTGGATGTGCCCATACATATGCATGTTCACGAAAGTGCTCATGAAATTGACATGTCCATCGACCGCTTCGGGATACGTCCGCTGGAGCGACTTGCCCGCCTGGGTCTGACCACACCGCGGCTCATCGCCGTTCACATGACACAACTACTAAATAATGAGATCCAATTTGCTGCCGATCAGGGAATCAGTGTGGTTCACTGTCCACAATCAAATCTCAAACTTGCCAGCGGTATGTGTCCGGTCGCTGCATTGCTCGATGCCGGCGTCAATGTGGCCATTGGTACCGACGGCGCCGCCAGCAATAATGACCTCGACATGATCGAGGAAACCCGATGCGCCGCGCTGCTGGCCAAGGGTGTAGCCAAATCACCCACCGCTATGCCGGCCCATCGGGCATTGGAATCGGCGACGCTTGCCGGCGCGCGTGCGCTCGGACTGGAGAGCGATATCGGCAGTATCGAAATCGGCAAGTTTGCCGATCTGATCGCTATCAATCTCGATACTCCAAGAACCATGCCCATCTATGATGCAGCAGCACAGATCGCCTACAGCGCATCGTCTGATCAGGTCAGTGATGTGTGGGTTGCAGGGCAACATCGGCTCGAGAATTTCGAATTGACCGATATCGATACAGCCGCCGTCATGGCTGAAGCCTGTCGCTGGCGCGATGTACTGGCGAGTCGCTCGGCTGGCAAGTAAAATGCACATAACGTTTTCAAATCCCGACGCCATTCGCGCGCAACATCCACATGACCGCTCGTTGCAGCGGAATCGTCACCTTATTCGATCACAATCTTTATGACTCCCGTGGAACACGCAGAACCCGTTAACGTCGATTCCAGCGAAATATCGAAATTCGAGGCGCTCGCCAACCGCTGGTGGGATCCGGACAGTGAGTTCAAACCGCTGCATGACATGAATCCCCTGCGACTCGAATACATCGCCCAACGTGCAGCTCTCGAAGGCGCCCGCGTCCTCGATATCGGCTGCGGCGGCGGTATCCTGACCGAAGCCATGGCAAAGCGCGGCGCACAGGTTGTCGGCATCGATCTCGGTACCGCACCCCTGACTGTGGCGCGTCTGCATGCAAGGGAAAGTGGTATCGAAGTAGACTATCGCCAGATCCCGGCAGAGCAACTGGCGAGCGAACAACCCGGTGAATTCGATGTGGTGACCTGTCTCGAAATGCTCGAGCATGTACCCGACCCGGCCAGTATCGTCGCGGCGGCAGCACGCCTCGTACGCCCCGGTGGACAAGTATTTTTCTCGACTATCAATCGCAATCCACGTGCCTGGCTTGCGGCCATTGTCGGTGCCGAATACGTGCTGCGACTGCTGCCACGCGGCACCCACCACTATGCCAAACTTATCAGGCCCTCCGAGCTTTCAGGTTGGTGCCGGCATTTTGGGCTGGATGTTCGCGATCTCATCGGCATCCACTACAACCCTTTCAGCCGCAGCTTCAGCCTGAAGCCCGGCGTTGAGATTAACTACCTGGCACATTGCACCGCCAGCGGCGATTCAACGGAATCGACAAGTCATTGATTGACGCCGCGAGCGTAAGCGGCATCAGGCCGCAGGCGGTATTATTCGATCTCGATGGCACCCTGGTTGATACTGCGCTTGACCTGACCGCTGCACTCAATCATGTTCTCACGTCGATTGATCTAAAGCCCCTGGCAGATGAAGCTGTCCGCGCATACGTCTCTGCCGGCGCGGGCGCCCTGCTTGCACTGGGGCTTAACACCCGTATCGACGATTCTCACGTTGCTGAACTAAGGGCAGAATTTCTCGATTACTACGGCAGGAATCTGGCCGTGCATAGCTGTCTGTTTGAAGGCATGGACGACCTGCTTGAAGAACTGGCTGAGGCCCAAATACCCTGGGGCATCGTTACCAACAAGCCACGCGCCTATACCCTGCCGCTAATTGATTTGCTGGCACTTCGGCATCAGCCGGCGTGCGTTATTTGCGGCGACGATTTCGCCGTTAAAAAACCGCATCCAGCCCCGCTGACAAAGGCATTTCGTCTGCTCGACACACTGCCGTTTCATGGTATGTATGTCGGTGATGATCGTCGCGACATCATCGCGGGATGGCGGGTCGGTTGCTCTACGGTGGTGGCTGGTTGGGGATATCTCGGCCCAGGCGAGTCAATCCTGACCTGGGGGGCACATGCAATCTGTGAGACGCCAGTGGCGTTATCCAGGCTTATCTTTGAGCAAGGTATAAACCCTGGAAGCTAAAACGTGATCGAACACGTTTCATTAAATTTGTTCCAACAATCTATTCCTGATACCCGATGACGTTTGCCGGATACCTAATACAATTTACAGCTTGAGCAACTGACAGGGTGAATTCTTGCCCAAGCTATACTGTCAGTGTCATTGCATTGTTGCCGGAAATTACCAATGTCGCTACCACTTGGAACCGCCTATATAAATCAGGAATTCGTTCCGATCGAGGAAGCGAAAATTTCCATTCTGGATTGGGGTTTTCTCCGCTCGGATGCAACCTACGATGTCGTCCATGTTTGGAAAGGTCGATTTTTCAGGCTCGACTCGCACATCGATCGCTTCATTGAATCAGCCTCCCGAATACATCTGACGCTGCCAGTGGACCGACCTGGACTGGAAAAGATTCTCGCCGAGTGCACCAGCCGATCGGGACATGACAACGCCTATGTGGAAATGATTCTGACCCGTGGCGTTTCTCCCGCATTCTCTCGTGATCCACGGGATGCTGAAAATCAACTCATCTGCTTTGCCATTCCATTTGGCTGGATTTTGCCCCCGGAAGACAGGCATAGGGGTCTTGCAGTTGCGATCTCGGATATACAGAGAATCCCACCGGAATCAGTAGACCCAAGGGTTAAAAACTATCATTGGCTGGATTTTGTGATGGGTCTGTACGATGCCTTTGCTCGCGGTTCGACCAACGTAATTTTGCGCGATGGCTCAGGCAACCTGACTGAAGGACCAGGATTCAATGTATTCGTGGTCAAGAACAAGGTGATTGCGACGCCGAACCGTGGCGTGCTCGAAGGAATAACTCGTCGCTCGGTAATCGAACTCGCAGGGGAACTTGGACTCACCATGGAACAGCGTGCGGTTACGGTAGATGAAACCCTGGGGGCTGATGAGATATTCGCCACCTCCACTGCGGGAGGAATCATGCCGATCACGAAGATAGATAATCTTCCTGTGAGTGACGGGGTAATGGGTGATATAACGAAAAGGTTACTGGATGCTTACTGGGACAGGCATGTCGATCCTCAATTCTCAATCAGCGTCGCTGAAATCCTTTGCCGCTAATCTACGGAATCATCCTCTTAATTGACGTTTACGTAAACGTCAATTAAGCTTACTCAGCCAGTCGCATCACGTACATCCGAATCCTGTCGTTTTCATGGATACCCATTTTTGCCAATGAGCAATTTCACGCCGGAAAATGCCGACTTCGCCGAGCGAGTTCGCTCAAGTTTCGAATCCCAGAGCATCATGCAGCTACTGGGTGCTCGCCTTGTCGGATGTGAGCCAGGCCGCTGTATCATTGAGTTACCCTTCAATGACAACCTGTGTCAGCAAAACGGGTTTTTCCATGCCGGCGTAACCAGCACCATTGCAGATTCTGCCGGCGGGTACGCTGGTTTTACCCTCATGCCGGCAAATGCCGATGTGCTGACGGTGGAGTTCAAGATCAGCCTGTTAAGGCCGGCTGCCGGCGAACTGATGATTGCCCAGGGGCAGGTGATTCGTGCCGGCCGCAACTTGACGTTTACCGAGGTGACAGTCAGCGTCGGCAGTCACGACAACATGAAAATTTGCGCCAGCATGAGTCAAACGCTGGCCTGCATTACCCGCTAACGAGGTTCGCATCAATGGCCGCTATCGACTACCCGAGTCTTAACTTCGGATTTGACGAATCCATTACCATGCTGCGCGATATGGTGCGCGAATTCTCGAGCGAGAAGATCGCCCCGCAAGCCGCCGACATCGATCGCAACAACGAGTTTCCCATGGCGTTATGGCCGGAACTCGGTGCGCTCGGCTTGCTTGGTATCACGGTGGATGAACAATACGGCGGCAGCGCCATGGGCTATCTCGCTCACACTATCGCCATGGAGGAAATCAGCCGCGCCAGCGCTTCGGTGGGTCTTTCATACGGCGCCCATTCAAACCTGTGCGTGAACCAGATTCACCGTAATGGTAATGACGCACAGAAATCGCGCTATCTTCCCGGTCTGGTTAGCGGCGAATCTGTCGGCGCATTGGCGATGAGTGAGCCGGGCTCCGGGTCCGATGTGGTCAGTATGCGCCTTTCCGCCAAATCCATGGGTGATCGGTATGTGCTTAACGGCACCAAGATGTGGATCACCAATGGTCCTGATGCGAATGTGCTGGTGGTCTATGCGAAGACCGATCCCGACGCAGGGCCGCGCGGCATCACCGCGTTCATCATCGAGAAAGGCTTCGATGGTTTTTCCACCGCCCAGAAACTCGACAAGCTGGGCATGCGCGGCTCCAATACTTGTGAACTGGTATTCGATAACTGCGAGGTTCCAGCCGAAAATATACTCGGCCAGATCAACGAAGGAGTTGCCGTCCTGATGAGTGGCCTCGACTACGAACGCGTGGTGCTGTCCGGCGGCCCCCTTGGCATCATGCAGGCTTGCCTCGACGAAGTTTTGCCTTACATACACGAGCGTCGCCAGTTCGATCAGCCGATCGGCGAATTCCAGTTAATTCAGGGAAAGATCGCCGATATGTACACGACTCTCGGTGCCTGTCGAGCCTATGTCTATGCAGTCGCCAACGCCTGTGATCGCGGCCAGACCACACGCAAGGATGCCGCCGGTGCGATTCTGTACTCGGCCGAGCGTGCCACCCAGATGGCGCTCGATGCAATCCAGACCCTTGGCGGTAATGGTTACATTAACGACTATCCGGTCGGTCGGTTGCTACGCGATGCCAAGCTGTATGAAATCGGCGCCGGCACCAGCGAGATCCGACGCATGCTGATTGGCCGGGAGTTGTTTAACGAGACACGTTGAAACTACATAACCCAACTTTTATCTACCGAATTTGAGAAATCCAATGAACGACGATCCTGTAGTTATAGTCTCCGCCAAGCGCACACCGATGGGCGGTTTTCTCGGTGTCTTGACGCCACTGGCTGGACCATCACTCGGCAGCAGCGCAATTCGCGCCGCACTTGAAGCTGCCGACATTGACAATGATTCGGTAGAAGAAGTCACCATGGGCTGCGTGTTACCGGCGGGTCTCGGCCAGGCGCCGGCGCGTCAGGCATCCCTTGGCGCCGGAATCCCGTTGTCGGCAAATTGTACGACTGTCAACAAGATGTGCGGCTCAGGCATGAAGGCAGCCATGCTGGCGCATGACACATTAATTGCAGGCAGCAACCGGATAATGGTCGCCGGAGGCATGGAAAGCATGTCCAATGCACCCTACTTGCTGGATCGGGCGAGAGGCGGCTACCGCCTCGGTCACGGCGCAGTTAAAGATCACATGTTTCTTGATGGTCTTGAAGATGCCTATGAACCGGGCAAACTGATGGGTGCATTCGCTGAAGATACCGCCAGCCATTATGGCTTCACCAGGGAACGTCAGGATGAATTCGCCATCGCTTCGCTGACGCGGGCAAAGAGCGCGATCGATGAAGGCCGTTTTGATGACGAAGTCGTACCGGTTCAGGTGGTCACGCGTCGTGAGGAGATTGAAGTTGCTCACGATGAACAACCCCACAAAGCAAACATCGACAAGATACCGTCCCTGAAACCGGCGTTCAGTAAAAACGGCACTGTAACTCCCGCGAATTCGAGCTCCATCTCAGACGGTGCCGCAGCGCTGGTCATGATGCGGGCATCGACCGCCGAGTCACTTGGTTTGTCACCACTCGCCCGGGTCGTGGGACATGCCAGTCATGCTCGCGAACCAAAGTGGTTTACCACCGCGCCGGTTGGCGCGATGCAGACCCTGATGGAACAGATCGGCTGGTCGGTCAAGGATGTCGATCTTTGGGAGATTAACGAGGCATTTGCGGTGGTCACGCTGGCAGCCATCGATCAGCTAAAACTCGATCACCAGCAAGTGAATGTCAACGGCGGTGCCTGTGCCCTGGGTCACCCGATCGGCGCCAGCGGCGCACGCATCGTGACTACCTTACTCCATGCCTTGAAGCAGCGTGGTGAACGTCGCGGCATTGCATCACTGTGCATCGGTGGTGGCGAGGCAACGGCAATGGCATTCGAACTGGTTTGAACCTGGAGATCGTGCGTGAGTGAACCGATAGAATTTTTCTTTGATTTTTCTTCACCCTATGGATACCTGGCGCAGTGCGCTTCAAAGCGTATCGAGGATGAAAGCGGTCGAGCGCTTGTCTTCAGGCCGTATCTCATGGGTGCGGTTTTCAAGGAAACAGGACGCGCGCCACTGAAGAATCATCCGCTTGTCTGGGACTATGCGCAGAATGATGTTGCTCGAAGCGCCCGCCGTTCAGGTGTGCCGATCAACCTGCCCGACCCGTTCCCGGTAATCACCGCCGGCGCATGCCGGGCGTTTTATTATATCCAGAATACTGAAGGGGATACGCCGGCACGCGAACTTGCCCGACAGCTTTACGAGGCGTATTTTGTCGATGGCAAGAACATCTCAAAAAGCGATGTAGTTATCGACATCGCATCAAAGGGACGCGATTCACAATTGATCCAGGCTGGGCTCACTGACGAAAGCATGAAGTTGAAGCTTCGCGAGATTACCGCTGAGGCTATCAGTCGAGGCATCTTCGGGTCACCATTTTTTATTGTCGATGGTGAACCATTCTGGGGCCATGATCGCATCGACGAAGTGATCGACTGGGCCAATAGTGGCGGCTGGTAACTGACACCTGCCCGGTACGAAATTCAATCAACCCTTAACTTGACCATACGGGATCTCATGCACGGACTTTCTATCGAGACGCATGACAACGGCGTAATCGACCTTATTCTTGATCGCACCGAAGTACATAACGCCTTCGATGATCGACTGATCAAAAGCCTGTCCGACACCTTCAGCCAGATTGCCGACGACCAATCGATCGGCGTGGTATGCATGAGTGGTCGTGGCAAGAATTTTTCAGCCGGCGCCGACCTTAACTGGATGCGGCGCATGGCGGATTACGACCGCCAACAGAACCTTGATGACGCACTTGCCTTAGCCGACATGCTGCGTCGCCTGAATGAATTACCCCAGACCACGGTTGCCCTCATTCAGGGCGCGGCAATGGGTGGCGCGGTAGGTCTCGCCAGTTGCTGCGACATCGTGATTGCCGCGGACACAGCACGATTCGCCCTGTCTGAAGTTCGTCTTGGCATCATCCCGGCGGTCATCAGCCCGTATGTGGTCGCCGCCATCGGTGCACGCCAGAGCCGACGATACATGCAAAGCGGTGAACGATTTGATGCCCAAACTGCGCAACGCATCGGTCTCGTTCACGAAGTGGTGAGCGCCGATGCGCTGACTGACCGCGGTGATGCGCTAATCAAGGAGCTGCTAACTGCTGCTCCAGCGGCGCGTCGAATTGCCAAGCAACTGGTTTACAACGTGAGCGGACGCGCCATCGACGAAACAGTCATCAATTACACTGCAGGCCAAATTGCCGATGTACGCGCTTCCGATGAGGGCCGCGAGGGCGTCTCGGCTTTTCTTGACAAGCGCCTGCCCAACTGGCGCTCTGAATAACCGCAACTGGTTCATCTGATCAACCTGGACTCGTTAAGCAATACGACGCATGTCCAGGTCGCTTTCAATCTTTGATTCACCTTGAGAACCAATCGGTGCGCCGAGTCGCTGCTGTAATGCTTCAAGTCCACCACTTTTACGGCGTTCGCGTCGAACTGTGTCATGGTGAACGGTCTCATCCACTTTCAACAGGATACCGAACGGCACAGGCAAACTCGCGTCATTCAATCCGCCTCCATCCAGGTTCGCCAGGCGACGTGCGTTCAGGCGATCCGCCGGATCATGAACGTACTTGCGGCTGCCGCGGGCCGCTCGCAGACACGGTTCACCTTTGGATGTAAAGGCGAGCACCTCATCATCGTTCACGATCAACGATTGTCCGGCTTTCAGATAGAGTGCGAACGATGTTTCATTGGGTTTGTTGAATGCCCCGTCGTTAAATACCGGACAGTTCTGATAAATTTCAACAAATGCCGCGCCACGATGACCGGCTGCACCCTCAAGGACTTCCTTCAAGCCGCTGGTATCGGTATCACGCACTCGAGCAACGAAAGTGGCACCGGAATCGATCGCCAATTGGATAGCATTAACGGGTGCGTCACCATTTCCTGCCGGTGTGGATCGGGTTGTAAGACCAGCAGGTGATGTCGGACTCGCCTGCCCCTTTGTCAATCCGTAGATACGGTTATTAAAGAGTAATATCTTGATATCCACATTACGACGCAGTGCGTGCAAGAGATGGCCTATTCCGATGGATAAGCCATCGCCATCGCCAGTCACCACCCATACCGTCAACCTGGGGTTCGCCAACTTGATGCCGGTGGCAATGGCAGGGGCGCGCCCGTGAATACTGTGCAATCCGTAGCAGTCTACATAGTATGGAAACCGGCTCGAACAGCCGATGCCGCTAACGATGACATGATCTTCCTTACGCGCGCCAATGGATGCGAGCATTTTCTGGAACTGTGCAAGCACCGCATAATCACCGCAACCAGGACACCATCGAACCTCCTGGTCACTCTGATAATCTTTACGAGTTTTTGGGCGGGCAACAACACTTTGTATTGATGGTTCCATTATCCAATCGTGCTCCTGATGGTGCTGGTGATTTCTGCATGAGAAAAGGGGCGACCCTTCATCAATGGAAGTACTTTCGCATCGACCAGATACTCACATCGAAGACGACGGGTCATCTGTCCCTGGTTATGTTCCGGAACAATGACTTTCTCAAAGCTGTTTAAAATCCGTTCGATTCCTTCACCCAGTGGGTTTAGCCACGACAAATGCAGGTGACCGATTGCCAGCCTCCGGTTGATTGCCTCAAGCACCGCGCGTCGAACAGCTCCGAATGTACTGCCCCAACTCACCAGCAATAGTTGGCCGCAGCGAGCGGTCAGATCTTTTTCATTCTGATGACCAAGGAAGTCAAAGCTGCGCACGTCGTGACGTATGCGGTTGATCTTATCGAGACGCATATCAGTCATGACCTGGTGGTTATCGCCGTCATAACTGATTGCACCATCGATAGCCGATTTTTCCAGGCCACCAATGCAATGTTGCGCGCCTTCAGTACCGGGAATAGCCCAGGGTCTGACCAACCGGTCATCGCGGGCATAGGGATGAAAGGCGGTGTTATTGTTTTCGCCGTTAAGCTGAGATTTAGCAAACCCCGGGCGAATGGGCTGTAGTGCTGCAAGATCCGGCGGACACCAGGGCTCTGCGCCGTTGGCAAGCGCCGCATCGGATAGCAGTATGACCGGTGTCATTCGCTCAATTGCGATGCGAGCCGCTTCAATAACGGCATGAAAGCAATCCGCCGGGCTTCGCGGCGCGATTACCGGCAGCGGCGCCTCACCACTTCGCCCAAATAGCGCCATATCAAGATCGGATTGCTCGGTTCGAGTTGGCATGCCGGTACTCGGCCCGGCACGCTGCACATTGATTACAACCAGCGGCAACTCCAACGAAACTGCCAGTCCAAGTGCTTCGCTTTTCAATGCCATTCCCGGACCACTGGTGGCTGTGACACCCAACGCCCCGGCGTAACTCGCACCGATGGCAGATGTAATCGCGGCGATTTCGTCTTCCGCCTGGAAAGTAACAATATCGTCGTCGCGTTCACGCGCCAGGCTGTGCAATATATCCGACGCGGGCGTTATCGGGTAGCAGCCGAACACCAGATCGAGATCCGCCAGCCGTGCGGCGGCAATCAGACCCAGAGACAAAGCTTCGTTACCTGTAATGGTTCGTTGCGGTGTTGAATTATCCTGTACTGCCGCAGGCACTTTCCAGGCAATAAGTTCCAGTGTTTCGGCATACGCATAGCCGGTCATGAATGCCTGCCGGTTGATCGTCATTGCCAATGGGTCACTGACAAACTTTGTATTTATCCACTCGATGATATCGTCGCAGTCGCGCCCGAACATGAAATACACAACACCCAGTGCAAAGAAGTTTCGCGAGCGCAAGATGTCACGTCTTTTAGCGTCGGATTCTCGCATCGCCTCAAGAATCAGAGCACTCATCGATATCGGGATAACCCGTGCTCGCGACGCATTAATCGCTTTAAGCGGATCATCGTCATATTTAGCCTGTGCAAGCGCCTTACGGGTGAATGCATCGCTATCGACAATCAGCACGCCACCATCTTTGAGGCGTGCAAAATTGGTTTTAAGAGCAGCTGGATTCATCGCCACCAATACATCTGCCTGATCGCCATGGGTATAAACGCGATCGGTACCGAATTGCAGTTGGAATGCCGACACGCCTGCGGTACTACCGGCTGGTGCACGAATCTCGGCAGGAAAATCCGGAAAAGTGGCAACATCATTGCCGCTGCGAACCGCTTCATGGCTGAAGCGATTACCAACGAGCTGAATCCCGTCACCTGAATCTCCGCAGAATCGAACCACCGCGGAATCATCTCGCTGTGGCAATGCCGTAGTCATGTGAGCAACCCTTATAAAATTGGTTATGTAAAAAGCAGGTTCTTGATAAAAAATCCGATGCCGACGGACATCATGATTGTTGCCATTATCGATCTGAGCATGGGCCCGGATATCCGGTCACTGAAGAATGCGCCGCACCAGACACCCGGTACAGAACCAATCAGAAGCGGTATAAGGATTCCACTATCGACCGATCCGCGGTGCCAGTAACCAATAGCGGCAATACCGGCGAGTATAAGTGCATGGGCAAGATCTGTTCCCACGATTCGTGAGGTTACAAGTTTCGGATATATCAACAGCAGAATTGCCGCACCGACTACGCCGGCCCCGACTGAAGATATTGTCACCAGTAACCCTATTGTTGCACCGCTTAACACCGTGAGTAATAGCGTGCCAACCGATTGCGTAGTCGAACTGAATATTGTCGCGGCCAGTAAAGACGCTCGCGACTCTGAAAGCCGCGGACGCAACAGGATCACGACTGCGGTAAGCACCAACGCGGCGCCTAAAACCGAGGTCACCAATTGCCCGTATGCATCGTCGTCAATCCCGAAGCGGTTTATGAACCATAGGGTTAATAACGCGACTGGCACACTACCCGCGCACATGTTCATTACCAGTGGCCAATTAACATTGCCACGTTGATGATGAAGCGGTACTGCAATAGCCTTGGTAAATGCTGCATAGGCAAGATCAGTACCAACCGCAGTGACTGGGTCAACCCCACAAAGGATAAGCACCGGTGTCATCAAGGCACCACCACCGACCCCGGTCATGGACACCAAAACAGCGGTCAGAAAACCTGGTATGACAAACAGCGGATCCATCGCATGAGATTCCTTCTATGTTCTGAAGCTTACTTAACCCGCTTTGCGTAAATTATCTGCATGCAATCCGCACTCCTTGGCAACGGCATCTTCCCACCACCAACGACCCTCGCGTTCATGTTGACCGGGATGAACCGGTCGGGTGCAGGGTTCACAACCAATACTGATAAAACCGGCGGTATGCAACGGGTTAAAAGGTACTTCGTGTTCGCGAATATAGTTCCACACCTGTTTCGACGACCAATGTGCCAATGGATTGAACTTGATCAGCGTGCCGTTGGCCCCTTGAAATGCACTATCAATTTCGACAACATCAAGTTGACTGCGCGTTCCTTCACTCTGATCGCGTCGCTGTCCGGTGATCCATGCGTCAAGTTGAGCCAGCTTGCCACGCAATGGCGCGACCTTGCGCACTGCACAGCAGGCCTTGTGACCCCGCTCGCGGAAATCGAATAATCCCTGCTCACGAACCAGCGATTGCACCGCCCCGGTATCAGGGAACAATACTTCCAGATCGAGTTTGTAGTGATTACGTACTGTTTCCATGTACTCATGGGTTTGTGCATGCAGTCGACCGGTATCAAGTGTAAAGACTGCTATATCCGGTCGAATTCGTGTTGCCATGTCGATCAATACGATATCCTCGGCGCCACTGAACGACAATGCGATAGCATCGAAGTGTTCGAGTGCAGCTTTGAGGATGTCCCTCGGCGCGGGCGTTTTACCTGGCTGATTATTGAAGCCGGATTGAAGCGCGACAAGTGTAGCCGATGGATTACTCATCGCCCGGCCTCCTGATTCACCTGTCGTTGGTCATGGTTATTTTGTAGTACGACATCAATACGACGCTCGCGGTAACTGCGAGTTATCTCACGAGGCTGATCGTTGATGTCAAGTCCATTATCAAGACAAATTTCGGTGACGCCGAGACGATGCAACAATGTCACCTGATCCGGTAGCATATCCCCGCGTACTGCAATCTTGCCGGTGAAGTCACGGTGTTCCTGTAATCGTCGAACCAGGGAGAAAATCCGGCCATCGGTGAATACCGGCACATGAATCAATATGCGATCGACATCGTTGCTCGCACTGACCAATTCTTCTATGTCCGTATCGGCATCCACACTGAGCAAACGCTCGCAAATAGTATCGTCATGTTCAGGCTTGTTCGCCATAAATTCTCTCCTTGAATTTCGAGGCGCCAATGCGCCGGTAGGTTTGTATGAATGATTCGTCGGCATCGATGCGTTGATCGAGATAGGTATGAACGATTTGTTCAACCGCATTCACAATGTCATGGCGCGATATTGCCGGTCCAATTCGTTCACCGAGTGCAGCATCTTCACTGGACGATCCGCCCAGGGTGACCTGATACCATTCTTCACCCCGTTTTTCGACACCAAGGATGCCTATATGACCCACATGGTGATGGCCGCAGGCATTCATGCAACCCGAGATATTGATACGCAGCTCACCGACAGACGAGACCTCATCGATATCTGCAAACCGCTGATAGATTTCTTCAGCCACTGGTATTGAACGGGCATTGGCCAACGAACAGTAATCAAGACCCGGGCAGCAGATGATGTCGGTTAATCGGGATATGTTTGGCGTTGCCAGTTGCAGCGAGTCGAGCACCTTCCAGACAGCGTATAGATCACTCATGGCAACATGAGGTAGCAGCAGGTTTTGTGTATGGGTTGTGCGAACCTCATCGAATGAATAACGCTGTGCAAGATCAGCCACCGCATCCATACGCGCAGCATCGAGATCACCTGGAACCTGACCTGGCGCCTTTAATGACACGTACACAGCGCGGTAGCCAGCGTGTCGGTGAACAATGGTATTGTGTTCAACGAAGCGGGCAAATGCAGGCTCCATTAACTGCCGCGCCGCGAAATCGCCTGTATCCACCACCGCGTCGAATGAGGGTCCTGCGAAACGCTTGAGAATCGCACTGAACTCGTCATCGTCAAGGGGAGGAACGTCCCTTTGCACACGCTGCCATTCTTGTTCGACCAGATCACGAAACGCTTCGATGCCGAGTGATCGAACCAGTATCTTTATGCGTGCCTTGTGCTTGTTATCACGCCTGCCCAGTTCGTTATATACACGCAGTATGGCTTCCAGATATCCGATCAGATCGGTGCTTGGCAGAAAGTCACGAATCAGCGAACCAATGACCGGCGTACGCCCCATGCCGCCACCGGCGTAGACGGCAAAACCGCGCTCACCGTTTTCACCATGAACGATATGAAGACCAATATCGTGCAGCAGGGAAACCGCCCTGTCACGCGGCGATCCGGTAACCGCAATCTTGAACTTACGTGGCAGGTAGGAAAATTCTGGATGCAAGGTGAACCACTGTCGGATCAGCTCGCACCAGGGGCGCGGGTCCTCGATTTCGTCAGCCGCAATACCGGCAAGATGATCGGTGGTGATATTACGAACGCAGTTACCGCTGGACTGGATGGCATGCATCTGCACCCGCGACAGGTCGTCGAGAATATCGGGCGCCATCTCCACTGTCGGCCAATTGAACTGTATGTTTTGCCGAGTGGTGAAATGACCATATCCGCGATCGTACTCCCGGGCTATTCGCGCCAGCATGCGAAGTTGGTCGGCATGCAGAGTGCCGTAGGGTATTGCCACTCGCAGCATCGGTGCATGTAATTCGAAATACAGCCCGTTCATCAACCTCAGGGGCCGAAACTGGTCCTCGCTTAATCGTCCAGCCAGATAACGCTCAGTCTGTTGGCGAAATTCGCGGACCCGTCCATCAATCAATGACTGATCAAATAAATTGTAGGCATACATGGCTGGCGCTCCGTTGCGATGTGGTTTCAACCTTTGGAATCAGACGGTTGACTCCAGGAATGGCGCTACTGTATGCAAATCTGTTAATTCATTAAAAGAATATATATTTCTTTTTATATTACTTTTTGTTATATGCGTGATTACCAGGCCTGATTATTAAATCCATTCGGCCAAATTGTTATTAAAACTCACCAGTGGAAAAAGCTTTACTCTTGAGTTCGCGTCAAGATTCCTGCATGCCGGCATCCCGCAACGCCGCCATCAGATCCGGAACATCGGCTCTGTGCGGATAGAAAATACACCCGATCCAACGCCTGATCGAAAAACGCGGGCTTTGTTCATTAATCATCGCTATCGCATTCACGGCATCCTGTTTACGCCCCAGATGCATGTAACAGACTGCCAGCAGGGCTCTTGCCATCAACCATTGCGGTCGCCTTGACAGAATTCTTTCCAATACGACACTCGCCTGCGAATAAGAACCCATAGCCACATAGGCTTCAGCCAGTGATGTCAGGTAGAACTCCGGCTTTCCAGGATTCATCTGAACGCCTCTACGGGCATATCGAAGCGCTTCCTCGAATCCACGCTTGGCACGCGTGTTACCCGAACGCGAATATTCCTTGTATGAGGCTCGCGACGACAGGAATATATCGTAGGCGCGTGCATCTGCCGCTTCTCTTCGCCACGTTAATACCTGTTCACCATCGGCCAGTCAGACTTCAAGGGCGGTGACGATTTCCTGGCTGATATGATCTTGTAAGTCGAAGGTATCTTCAACCGTGCCATCAAATTTTTCCGCCCATAAACTCCTTCCTGAATTCACATCCATCAAATTTGCGTTAATCCTGATACGATTACCCGCTGTTCGAACACTGCCCTCAATTACAAACCCCGCGTTAAATCCCCGGCCCGCCTCAATGGCATTAAGCTTACGATCACCATATGAAGCATTCGCGGCTCGTGACACGGTTCTCAACGTATCAAGCTTGGACAACCCCGTTGCAAGGTCTTCGGTGAAACCTTCGGCAAGAAACCTGAATTCAGGATTCGTAGACATATTCTCAAATGGCAGTATGACCACAACTGGCGGTTGCCATTGATCGGTAGATTCGATGGTTGTAGTCGATAACTGTCCTTCAGGAATCCACTGCCAGGCATGAACAGGTTTGGAAATATTTTTCAAACTCTGCTCGCCGATATCAAAGAACCCGGATTGAATCCGGTTGCGGACATCCTCATGAACCCGGTCGGAAATACAGACACCACCGGGGCGTGATATCGATTCAAGTCGAGCTGCAACGTTCACGCCATCGCCAAAAATATCATCGCTATCGATGATGACATCGCCCACATTAACGCCCATTCGCAATATGATTTGATCATCGTTGCTGACGTCGCGATTTCGCTCCACCATACCGTTCTGAATATCGACAGCGCATTCGACAGCATCGACTACACTCGGAAACCCTACCAGCATGCCATCGCCAGTCGTCTTGACGATGCGCCCGGCAAAGCGATCTATCGTTGGATCGACTAATCCTGCGCGATGGGCTTTCAGGTCCGCCAGGGTACCAGCCTCATCCCGCCCCATCAGACGAGAGTAAGCCACCACATCAATAGCGAGAATGGCAGCCAGTCGTCTTTGTCCTACGTTCAAAATGCTTACTCAAATGAGATGCAGAAATCTTGATAACTATCTGGCGGCAAGGAAGTCGTTCAATATGTTATTTCGTGGCTATGAATCCACCTCTTCCTTTGGGCAGCTTTCGCCGAAACTGCCTTCGGGTGCGATTTTACCTGCCGATTTGACAGTACTCGCATTTTTCTCGTGGCAATGGAAGCGAACCGGCATGTTAAGCGGTTGCCATTTATAGCTCACCCCTTGCCCCGGAATTTTCTCGCCCTGCAGTATCCTCGCAACGGCGCGACCGGATACAAGATTACCTGAAGCGAGGCCCATGCCGGTGATATACGTTTTAATACCATCCTCTTCAAACCCCGCTGAGATATGTATGTGTCCTGTGAGCAACACCGGTGCGGGTGTCAGACCAACAAGTTTTTCAATCACCCACTTGATTTCGCGGTTCGATAAGGTATGCGGCTCTTCATATCTCGAAACGGCGAGCGGATCGTGCAATGGGCGGTGGGTCATCAACACCCAGTGACGAACATCCGATTTCAACTGCTCAAGCTCAGTAAAAAGCAAGTGTCGATCAGCACCGCCAACCGGCCAGGTCGATGCACCCGTATCGAACGACACGATAGCGGTATCACCTAAGCGGAAGTAATAATTTCTTGGACCGACAATATAAGTGAAATCATCGGCCAGGAATCGACCATTGTCACTGAAATCGTGATTGCCGATAGCGGCGTATACCGGTAACGGCGACTCATCAAGAATGCCAGGCAATCTCAATGGATCGTTGTTGCTGTAGAAAAAATCACCCGTGTGCAACATGAAATCCGCACCCAACTGATGAGAGCGTTCAAGGCACCAGCCAAGTTCCATACTGCTACCGCTATCGCCAATAGCTGTAAAACTGAATGAGTTCTCGAAGGGAACCCCATAGCGAATCACATGACGGCCTACGGGTAGTGTCATTTGAAGTCTTCGATTAATCTTTGTCAGCGATTCTTCGCGAATGGAAATACCAGACGATGGTTCGAGTTCAGCACGCGGTGACAAATTACGAATAATGATATCGAGATCGAGTTGTTGGCGTGCCTCAATCACCACTTTGGGGTGCGGCGAGAATGCACGTACCGTAAGCGCAAGGCCATCTCCTTGACGTGACGGCTCTTGCAGGTAGGCATCGGTGAGATCAATAACAACCGATGGTCGCTGGAGATCAAGACGTTGCGGCCTTAATGGAGGCTCGAACTGCAAGATTGGAAAACGAACCCCGTTGATCCAACCATACAGAATCGGCGGACCGGTAATAACGCCACCCGCCAGCGCCAGGGAGCGGAACATATCCCGTCGTTTCAAACATGTACTCCGGTTGGAAGAATCAAGATACGGATTGATCGGCGATCAATTAAAAAGCACATGGATTGAATGACGATCAATCTGTAATGCGCTGTTCGAAGACTAACTGAATGCTGGTACCGATGCCAATTACACAGACGTATTATGTCATCCCTGCGTCCAGGAAACCTTCATGGACAGACCCCACCCGGGTTCAGTATGATCCCGTCTTCCCCAATCATCGACACCAATGAATTCATCCATGGACCGCGAGCCACTCGTCTTTTATCACGCTGGTCTTGGCAAAGTGGCCTCAACGTATCTGCAAAAAAGCGTCTTCCCCGCACTCGAAAATATTCATTACATCCCTCGCAACCGCTTCAGGCAACATTCGCGGATAATCAAAGCGGGTGAGCACGACCGATATCTGATCTCGCGGGAATGCGGAAAATATCTCGACCGTAGATTAAAGGAAATCCATTCGCAGTATCCCAACGCACACATTCTGCTTTTCTTTCGCCGACATGATCAATGGATTGCTTCCCACTATCGTCGGTATGTAAAAAACGGTGGCCATCGACCACTCGACGCCTATGTCGATATCGACGGTGATCGAGGAGTTTGGAAACGCGATCAACTGTGCTACATGGACATGATTGCCCGAGTCGAAGCGTTATTTCAAAAACCGCCTTTCGTGATGACCTATGATCGCTTGAGGGCGGATCCCGATGACTTCTTCCTCAAGTTGGCCAATCATCTTGGTGCACGACTCAATAAAGAACGACTACGCACCGCACCGGTGCATCAATCGTATTCAGAGCCCAGACTGATTCGACTGCGGCGCATCAATGAACGACTCGGTCTGACAGATCCTGAATATAATCCGGGGGGATCACCTGAAACTGGCGCAAAGCGGCATACCATGCATCGCCTACGCCGGCGAATGCTCTTGTACCGCAGCTATCTATTGCTGATTGCAGCGGGGTTTTACAAAACCCGTAACGACCATGCCGATGAGCTGACGCCCGGGTCTGCAGTTGAGTCGGTCCGCGAGTACTACGCCGATGACTGGGCGGCACTGCAACGCTACGAGGCGTCGCAGTTCACATAAAACAATGTGAATTACTGGTCAATGACCCAGGGCTCCTTTTCGCCCTCCTCACACCATTGCCTGACGGCGGCGTTGGTACATACGGCACGCATATAATCTGCAACTCGACTCGTTCCCTGGTATTCCATGGAAACGAAACGCATCACAACCGGTGCGTACATGGCATCTGCCATGCAAAACGCACCGAACAGAAAGTCTCCGTTGCTTGATTCGAGACACCGAGTCCATATGGTTTCGATTCGCTTGATATC
>BQJD01000045.1 GCA_021604525.1 marine bacterium B5-7
CATAGAGCTTCGAGATGCGACACTGACGGCCGAGGGTGACCTTGATTTTCGGGGGACACTGGGGTTATCCAAAGAAGTTCCAGTCGGTTTTCAGAATATACGACTGCAGTTTGAGCTCGACACCGACGCAACAGATGAACAGCTCGATACCCTCATGCGTCTAACTGAGCGTTATTGCGTTGTATATCAAACGTTGGCACATCCACCTTCGATGGAGGCAATTCGCAGCTTGGTAGCTGAGCCGCAATCATGAAAGATAAATGGTCAGATAGCGAAGCCTACGAACGTTATGTGGGTCGGTGGAGTTCAACAGTAGCCGAGCGGTTTCTGGATTGGCTTGATGCGCCTACTGAAGCAAGTTGGCTCGATATCGGCTGTGGTACAGGCGCACTTTGCGAGCAAATTCTGATGTCGCAATCACCTGGTCGATTGATTGGAGTTGAACCGTCCGAATCGTTCATGACAATGGCAAAGCAACGGGTTGTGAAAGAGAATGTCGAGTTTAAAAATGGAACGGGCGATAATCTTCCACTCGAAGACGCTGATGTCGACTATGCAGTGTCGGGACTTGTGCTGAACTTTGTGCCGGATAAAGAAGCTATGATGCGGGAAGTGTTACGCGTACTGTCGTCCGGCGGTGTCGCTGCATTTTATGTCTGGGACTATGCCGGGCATACGCAATTCATGAGGTATTTCTGGGATGCGGCTGTGGAATTGAATCCACAAGCACGTGAGCATGATGAAGGCGTAAGATTTCCTGTATGCCGTCCTAAACCCCTGCAAAATCTTTTCGAGTCGGCCGGTTTTACAAACGTCCAGGTTACTCCAATAGATATACCCACACCGTTCCAGGATTTTAACGACTACTGGGAACCGTTTCTAAATGATGTAGCGCCTGCACCTGGTTATTGCGTTGGCCTATCTGACGGTGAACGTGCAAAGCTTGAGGCCCGTGTCCGCAATGCATTACCAACCGATCCAGACGGTATGATTTTATTGGTTGCACGGGCGTGGGCTGTATCCGGTGTGCGAATGTAACTGAATTGGCAGCCAAGTTGATTTGTTTTTGGAAGTCCGATTGATGAAATCCATTCAAAAGAACACAGCGGTACTTATCTTTGCGATAATCGTCGGTGGCCTGGTAAATATGGGTTTGGTGATTTTCGGTCCTGTAATCATACCGGCTCCTTCTGGTGTTGATGTGACTGATGTGGAAAGTATTGCCGCTTCAATGCACCTGTTTGAGCCTAAACACTTTATTTTCCCTTTTCTGGCACACGCGATTGGGACGCTAACGGGTGCTGTTGTCGCATACATGATGGTTGTTAGCCATTCATCCGTATTTGCTTATGTCATTGGTGGTGTATTCATGCTCGGTGGAATAGTAAATGCATTCATGATCCCATCCCCAGTATGGTACTTGTTTGTTGATCTGCTCGCTGCGTATATACCGATGGCATGGCTTGGAACCATAATTGGAAAGCACATCAGGAAACCGCCTGACAGTGGGCGATCACTAATCAGAGAATAATATTCAATGGCTCATTTTCAACAGATAACGCCGCTAGTACCGGTTGCGGATATGAATCGGTCAACAACGTTCTTCCATGAGGTTCTCGGGTTCGAGGTTCGACTCCAGATGGATGACTATGCCTACCTGCAGCGAGATAGCGTTGCGATACGCCTTGTCCAGGTTGCTCAAGGGATCGACACCCATGATCCGAATCGGGAATTATCCTGTTATATCGATGTGGAAGGGCTTGATGAGTTATACGAAGAGCTGAAGCCCAATCTGGACAGACTGCCAGATGGTCGTGTGCGATCGCCTTTTAATCAAGCATACGGCCAGCGTGAATTCCATGTCATTGATGAAGATTCACTTCTCATATTTTTTGGTGAACCGATCATGTCTGATAACAAAGCATGATTTCGATTCATGGCATCCTGGCGTTGGTTCTGTAGAGGTGAAGGCATCAGATTGGCAAAAGATGCATTGTGCGCTGATTACAACGAAACCAATATGAAAATAACTGTATTTCGAGTGAGCATAATCTTGCTGATGATTGGTGTGATATCAATTATCCTTGAGAATGTTTTTTATCAGTATGTCGATGATAACGGCGTACTGCATGAGAGTTTCTTCATGCCGCTTGGTGTTATCGCTTTGTTATCAGGAGGCATAGGTTTACTTATTGTTCTCGTCAAGGCTATCTGGTCCGCTATCAAGTGACTGCTTTTTACTGGATGGTTGTTAATACTGCCTTGAGCGCTTGTTCTTCTTAAGTGGCTGAACAACAAAGACCCTGATCGGAAAAGTATCAGGATTTGTATCGTTTGTTTGAACGCGCCAAATCAAAAATGGCGTTACGCTATTAACATATCGCTCAATGATGAAATACGATTCGATGAGTGTTGATGCTTGACGCTGGTGTCAGTCTTAGGCTGTTCGACTGCGAACCGGATAGCAAACGAATACAATAAATGAATTCATCAAATTCTCTTGGTTTGATTAAGCTCATTCATACAGTTGTCTGGGTGATATTCGCTGGTTGTATTTTAGCCATCTTCGTTTTTAGTTACTTTGGAAGCCTTAATGTTTCAAAAGTGTTGATAGCAGTGGTGGCTGTTGAGGTTATCATCCTCGCGCTGAATCGCGGTAGTTGCCCACTGACTGTCATGGCAGCGCGCTACACACAAGACCGGCAGGATAATTTCGATATCTGTCTGCCGAGATGGCTCGCCAGATATAACAAGGTAATCTTTGGAACACTGTATATTACAGGTATCGTTTATACATTCTTGCTTTGGGTGAAAAGTCGCGGCCTCTAATCATGTTTTCATTAAGCACCATCTCGGGTAAAACAAATTGAGCGCACGACTGACTATCACTTATTATTGATTGTCATAAAAATATTGATCAATGGTGAATGCAATGACACAGCATGAGAAAGCGAAGATATTTCGACGGTTGCATGAGCGTTCTGGCATCTTCCTTCTACCGAATCCCTGGGATGTCGGTACCGCCAGGATACTAACCGCACTAAAGTTTGAAGCGCTTGCAACAACCAGTGCCGGTTTTGGATTTTCACAAGGCATTCTGGACCACATAGGTGCATGCTCTCGGGAAGCTGCACTGGCACATGCAAAGGAGATCGTTGAATCAACGATGCTTCCGGTATCAGCGGATCTGGAAAATGGCTATGGCGATTCACCTGAGGAGGTTCAGAAAACCATTTATGCAGCAGCCGATGTCGGGCTTGTCGGTTGCACTATAGAGGACACGAGCGGACTGGACGACAAACCGATTTACGATATGTCGCTAGCCGTCGAGAGAATCAGTGCGGCTGTCGAGGCGGTGGATAAGCTGGATTTTGATTTCATATTAACGGCCAGGGCAGAAAACTATCTTCATGGTCGTCCTGATCTGGATGACACCCTAAAGCGGCTTCAGGCATTTGAAGCGGCGGGAGCAGACGTACTGTATGCGCCGGGATTACCTGATCTCGACTGTATCCGGACGGTATGCAGTGCTGTGACCAAGCCGGTTAATGTGGTTGCCGGTATCGGGCTCAAGGGAATTACCCTGGCTGATCTTGAGCAGTGCGGTGTTCGTCGTGTGAGTACCGGTTCCTCCCTGGCAAGGACGGCATTTGGTTCAACCATCACAGCGGCGAAAGCCATGCTGCAAGACGGTTCATTCACAGCATTCGATTCGGCGGCGACCTTTTCCGAGATTAAAGCGTTGTTGTCTGTTGGATAGAGCCTGGCTCAAACTGGCTGCAACCCGCCAATACGGTGTTAAATACTCGCTCAAATGCCCATTTACCCATGTAACGGCGCGTTTTTCCTCCCATTTGCCTTGTCCTGGCGACCTTCGCTCGCTTTGAGATGTGCTCTGGTCATCATCAGGGAAATGACGGGCGAGAGTTGTCTTGCAGTTCTGACCTTCCAGACGTTAAGTTGACTGGTCGGTTACCGCTGATGTGCTGAAGATCTCAAACTGACCACCGACAATCTCATCAAAGCTTGAGCCAATGGCAAGCAGGATGGTATCGGCGACCGGCTTCAACTGACGTTCGCTGTAATGGTCGTAGTCGAGATTGAATTCTGCTGCAGTCAGGTCGGTTCCTTTAACCGGCTCCGGCCCGCTTTTACAAATAACATATTCAATGTGCCGTCCAGGTGATGCGAGCTTGCGTGCGGCCTGTGCGTGGGGCGGTATGTTCTTGCGATAACGATCGAGGTCTTGCCGTAACTGCTTGCGGTAGATTAATTGTGTATCGAGTTCGCCCCGGTAAAGTTTTTCATGGGTCTCGCGCACATAACCCTCGAAGGGCTCGCCGAGGAAGATTCTGCGGAACAACTCGTGCTGGAATTCGCGAGCGAGTTGAGTCCAGTCGCTGCGAACCGTTTCAAGTCCCTTGAAAATCATATTTGTCCCGCCATCAGTTGTTCTGACAAGACCGGCGTAGCGTTTTTTGCTGCCCGCGCCGGAACCGCGTATGGTCGGCATCAGGAACTTGAGATAATGCGTTTCGAATTCGATCTCCAGATAGCTCGTCAAGCCATGCTCGTCACGAATGCGCTGCTTCATCACCCGGTTCAACATGTCTGCAAGGTCCTCTCCTGTGGCCCGCGCTTGTGACTCATCCGGATTCCCGCTAAGCCACACGAACAGGGAGTCAGTATCGCCGTAAATAACATTGAGACCTTCGTCTTCGATGAGTTGCTGACTTTGCTGGATGATCTGATGTCCTCGACGGGTGATGCTGGAGGTCAGACGGTTGTCATAGAAGCGGCAGGCACTGGTACCAAGCACGCCATAAAATGAATTCATGATGATTTTAACCGCCTGGCTGAGTGCTGTATTTCCAAGACGGCGGGCAGCGTCGCGGCGTTCCCAGAGGCGGTCGATAAGGCCGGGTAATATGGTGCCATCGCGATGAAAGCTGGCGCCATCGAAGCCTTCGACCCTGTTATCTCCTGGCTTCCACAAGGCGGCCGGATCAATGAGGAAGGTGCGGATGATGCTTGGGTACAGACTCTTGAAATCGAGTACCAGTACATCGTTGTACAGGCCTGGCCTTGAATCGAGAACATAGCCTCCCGGACTCGATAATCCACTGGCGCCGGCCAGTGGCGGATCAGGGGCAACAAAGCCGTTACGGTGCAGGCGGGGCAGGTATAAAAAATCGAATGCCGCGACCGAACCGCCCACCCGACCGAGTGAAAGCCCGGTGCTGGCGGCGCGCTCTATGCTGAATTCAACCAGCTCCGTTTTCTCGAAGATTTCCGAAACCAGTCGGCAGTCCTCGATGTTATATCTAACCAGCGCTGTCGGGTCGTCGCGATACAGCCGCAGGATTTCTTCACCGGCATGGCTGTTGCCGGCTGGTTTGTCGATGAGTTTGCCTCGACCAAGCAATTCGTTGGCGACGCGTTCCAGAGAAAAATTCTCGAATGTATAGAAGGCTGCGCGCAGCGACTCTATACCATCCATCACGACACGTCCCGGCACCCGTGCAATGTCCAGTTGGCTTTGACTACGCGCGGGTATGATATGTGCACGCGCGCCGCCGCGACCGAGACGAAACGGCAGGTTGAGCGACTGACATCGTTTCTCGATTATTTTCAGATCGAAACCGATAACATTCCAGCCGATCAATACGTCCGGGTCGGTACGCTCGACCCAGTCGAACAATGCGGTCAACAGCGATGATTCCGTTTGGCAGATGACGACACGGGGTGATTCGCTTGAATCCGGATCAAAATCCGTGGCTTTCAGAAATACACATTCGTCGTTCTTGCTACTGACACCGATCGATAGCAGTGTGTCGTTGGTGTAGTCCGTTTCGATGTCGAGCGAGGCGACCGACAGCGATGGCCTGAAGTCGGTCGGAGACAGGCGGGGGTTTATAAATCGCCGAAACTTGCCATGATCAGATACGATACCCTTGATCAGTACCGGACCTTCAATGAAGCGTTCCATGAGGAAACGGTCGACCGGCCGGACATCGGTCTCGAACAGGCTGCGTGGTGGTATGGGCGGTGGCGAAACGAAATTTTTTAAGTCTGCCTGAGAGTTGAAATAGAGTGCGTCAACCGCAGCGCCATCCGGGGATTTCAGATCAATTGCCCTGCGCTCGCCCTGGGTCAGCGGGACGGACGCTTCACGCTCGACAAAACACACCGCTCGCTCGCCGGTGATAGTAATACGAACCGCATCCGTGGCTGTCTTCGCCCACAGGTCGAGTTCGATACCGGATGACGTATCGCGCCAGTCACGTGTTAGCAGAAATGCCGCTTCACCGGTAACTGACTTATCGCCGCCGGACGGGTTTTCATGATCGCTCATTTCAACATCTGAGCGGTAACGAGGCTATCTTGCCAGGAGCTATTTGATTACGATCGATCCTGTTCGTTGCCGTCAACACCAACCTACTCGGGTTGCTCCTTTTGATTGGCGTTTTCGAGACCCTTTAGAAATTCGCCGACAGCCTGGCCCAATTCCTCGGGCGATTTATTTTCCATATCCTGGCCGAACTGCTTTGAGAACTGTTCGAAATTTTCCCTGAAGTGGCGTGTCGCATACTCGTTGCTGATACTTATTATTGCAATGATCGCGCCGATGATACCGAATACCAATTGCGCAGTTTTATAACGAATGCCGTGTACTTCGGTACTGGCGATGATCATTAGCCAGAATACCCAGGCGACATGTATTAAAGTGCCGAGGTAGGGGATGGCGCTGATCAATGCGGTCAACGGCATGATGGCGGTCATATAGGCAACGCATCTGAATGCGGTTTCGTAGTTTTGATCAGAGCCGAGGAAGCGCCATATAACATATGCTATGGCAGCGCCTATAAATGAGCCGACCAATACAAATATCGGCACCATGATAATGGCGAAGAAACCGGTTGCCGCCATTGTGGTCATGCCAGCCTGACCGAGCCCGATCAGACCGAGAACGATCTGGATCAACGCCGCTGCCAGGCTCATGGCGATGGCAAATACCATCGGATCAATAAATCCACCGTCTCGCGGCATGGTGCGAAAGAAGGTTGCCGGCGTCGTGATGACACCAATAGCCTGATCCGGCATCTTTGAAAAGTCGATTCCTTTATCGTTCATAACGATCTCCTGATAACAGGGTGAGGACGGTTGTCATATCGTGAATTTTGTAACCCGTACAGGGTAATCGTACCGGCTGGTCGTTAGCGATAAAAGGGGCGCCGCCCAACACCAGACCAACGGTACATTATCTTATGATTTACCGGCCGTGAAATTGCGCCTTGCGCTTATTCATAAATGCATTTATACCCTCTTTGTAGTCCTCGGTGGTCGATGCAGCCTGCTGAAAATCCCTTTCCAGATTGAGATGCTCCATCAGGCTGTGACCGGCACTTTCGATAAACGCCCGCTTCGTCATCCCGAGCGCCGTGGTTGGCCCCGTTGCGAGTGACGACACAATTTTCTCGACCTCGTCGATAAACTCGTCATCGGCAACGCTTTTCCAGATAAGTCCCCACTGCTCGGCCTTCTCTGCGTTGAGCGGTTCGCCCAATAACGCCATGCCCAGTGCACGTGCGTTGCCAGCGAGTCGCGGCAGCAGCCAGCTACCGCCGGCATCGGGGATCAATCCGATATGCCGAAATGCCTGGATAAACCGCGCTGATGCAGCAGCGATGACTATATCCGCGCAAAAAGCAATGTTTGCGCCAGCACCAGCCGCCACGCCGTTAACCGCACACACCACCGGTTTGTCCATGCCACGAATCAGACGGATTATCGGATTGATATCGTATTCGAGAATGTCCTTTATCTGTCGCGGGGTTTTTGTATCGAGTCCGATGTCGTCCAGATCCTGGCCGGCGCAAAAGGCCCGTCCAGCACCCGTCAGCAGCACACAGCGAATCGCGCTGTCAGCCGCGGCGCGGGTGAGGGAGTCGTTAAGCGATGCGCACAGCTCACTGGTGAGACTGTTCAGTTGCTGCGGACGATTCATCGTCAGGCGGGCAACGCCATCGCGGGTTTCTTCAATCAATACGCTCACGTTTTAAATCTCCCGTTGCAGTTGTCCTGAATCAAGGGCGCCAGATGTCGATCTGCCGCGTAATCTGCTCAGGATGCCCGATATGGTAATTCAGCAAGGACTATTATTGTCATTCACCCCATGAAAATGGCTCAGCGAGGAGTGACATCGCCGCAGGTTATTCGTTCAGCCTCCTTAAGCCGCTCAAGCGTGCCGATATCAATCCAGCGTCCTGCAAATATCCGTCCACCGACCGTGCCCCGGTCGATAGTTTCGGCGATCACATCGCGCAATGGCAGAATCTTTTTGGGGCGATTTTCGAACAGGTTGCGGGAAAACCAGCTAATTCCGGAAAAAGTCAGGACATTTGACGACTGATCGGGCCATACCAGCCAATTGTCCTCAAGGCCATAATCGCCTCTTGAATGGTGGGCAGGATTTTCAACCAGCAGCAAACCGGCTTGTTCGCCAGGTATCACCAGTACTTGATCGAAGGGCGGATCGCACCAGATATCCGCGTTAACGGCCACAAAGCGTTCACTCTTGATCAACGGCAGGGCATTAATGATTCCACCGGCAGTTTCCAGCGGCGATCCGGGTTCCCTGGAATACACAAGACTGACGCCGAAACGACTACCGTCGCCAAGCGCGTCGATTATTTTCTCAGCCAACCACGATACATTGATGATAATGCGACTGAAACCGGCTTCGCGTAAATTCAGGATATGGTGCACGATAAGGGGCTTGCCGGCGACTTTAACAAGAGGTTTGGGCGTTATATCGGTCAATGGCCGCAGACGTTCACCACGGCCTGCGGCAAGAATAAAGGCATCCATCATTACATTTGGCTGTGGAGATTTTCGATATTAAGGGAGTCTTAAGCTACACGATATATTAATGCAGCAGACGCTGATTTTGTCGATCATTGGGCAACGGGATTTTCAGCGGCGGGATTAACCTCTATAATCGTCAGCGAACGAATCCGCACGGGCAGCGGCTGCCATAGCGCGTAGCAGCCCGTACAACGCGCCATAGCAATCTGGCGTTACGTAAAAATAGGACGACATAGGCACCCCTGACCATGTGCGAATACCGTATCAGACCCCTTGGCTTATCTGAAACAGACCCGAAATACGGCTTTCGCCGTCACCTGATCGGTGCAGGGTTGTTGATGCTGATCAGTACGCCAACTGTTCAGGCCGGGGACAGTTCACTATTTTTCGCCGGACCTGAAGTGTGTCCCGCAGACATCATCGATATTCCCGAGGCTGTGGCCAAGTCCGCCGGCCTTGATCCGGACACTCAGGATGTGATCCTTGAATCCGACCAGATTGATGCACCGGACTCCAATACGCTGGTTCTCACCGGGAATGCGCAAGTCATTCAGGGTTCCCAGGCCATATTTGCCCAGGAGATTGTTTACGATAAGGAAAGCTACACGGTCAATGCCCGTGACGATGTCACCTTGTATTCACCCAAAGGAGACAAGCTCAACGCTGCTACGTTAATGCTTGAAATGGAGACCTTCATCGGCGATGCCGACAATGTCGACTTCCAACTCGGCAAGAGGGCAAATTCCAAGCGCAAGCGCAAGCAGAAGGATTCTGGAGAATTTCGACAGACCGGGTTCGGTACAAACGGTTTGTCGTCACTGGATGACAACGATCTGGAAAGTATCGACTGGTCGATTGAAGATCTGCTCGACGATAAAAAAGATAAGAAGAAATCGGATGTCGAGGAAGCTGTCGTCAATAAAGGCCCGGTTCGGGCCCGTATGCGAGGCGAAGCCGAGAAAATATTTTTCGAGGGCAGTAACCGCCAGCGGCTTGTAAGGGCGCGGATGACCACCTGCCCCATCGGCAAGGAAAGTGTCTATATCAAGGCCAGGGAAGTGACGCTCGATCACGCCACCGGTGTGGGCGTAGGCAAAGGGATGTCGGTGCGGTTTTTTCACGTGCCCATTTTTTACTTCCCACGAATGAGTTTTCCCATTAACGATGAGCGCAAGACCGGATTCCTGTTTCCATCAATCGGTACCAGCGATACATCCGGTGCCATTGTCGAGGTGCCTTACTACATCAATATCGCACCGGAAATGGACGCTACAATCAACATGCGATATTTGTCCGATCGTGGCGTCCAGGTGATGGGTGAATACAGATATTTGGGTGAGGAGTACGACGGCATTTTCCGCGCGGCCTATCTGCCCGGCGATGATATATACGGCGATGATCGCTATGCCCTGAGTTACGATCATCGCCATCGTTTCGGTGAGGACAAACGTTGGGATGCCAACGTCGATGTTGAAACGGTTTCGGATACTGAATATCTCGATGACTTCGCCAACGATGTCAACCTGTCGAGTGCGAGCTTCCTGAGTCAGCGCGCCGAGGTGCGATATAGTGGCGAAATTGTTCGCTTCGGCGCCAGCGTTCTCGACTACGAGAGTGTCGATTCCGCGCTGGATGAGAACTTTCAGCCTTACGAACGGTTGCCGCGTCTGACATTAAATGCAAGTTCACCGCGTCGACGGGATGCGATGTTAGAGTACGGTGTCGACAGTGAGCTGGTTAATTTCTCACATCCAGGAGATCGTGTTGACGGGGTCCGACTGGACGCCACGCCTTGGGTGAGCCTGCCAATCGATGCGGTTTATGGCTATGTCACGCCGAAGCTGTCAGTGCGTCACACAACTTACAATCTTGACAATGTTCTTCCAGGTACCGAGGACAACCCGAATCGAACGGTTCCCATATTCAGTGTCGATTCGGGAATTGTATTTGAGCGTGATACCAGTTGGAACGGGCGTCCTCATTACCAGACTCTTGAGCCCCGGCTGTACTATGTCTATGCGCCCGAAAAAGATCAGGATGATATTCCGCTGTTCGATACCGGTGGCGGTAATCTCAGCAATATCAGCAACTTTTTTCGTGACAACAGGTTTTTCGGTGCGGACCGTGTGGGCGATGAAAATCGTCTGACTGTGGGTGTCACCTCACGGCTCATAGATACGGACAACGGTCGGCAGCGAATGGAAGCAGAGATTGCACAGATCTTTTATTTCTCTGATCGTATAGTTCAACTGACGCCAGGTGAGGCACCCGATACCGAGAGTACATCCAACCTGCTGGCACAGATTCGTGCCAACCTGACCCCCCGGTGGGAAGTCGGCTCGTCGGTTGAGTACAATTACGAGGACAGCGAAGTTGAGGTTTTCCGTGTGGATACCCAATATGTCGATGGTGATCGGCGGCGATTTGGTGCCTCTTATTGGGATTTCAATAATTCCTCTGAGCAGTTGGATTTATCCCTGAACTGGCCGATAGCCAGTAAGTGGCAATTCGGTATGGCAACCTTGTATGACATTAAGGAAAGCGAGAACCTGGCAACCAGCGCCAGTATTACCTACGACGCATGCTGCTGGGCATGGCGGATTTCCGGTGAACAGCGACGTCATCGCAATACCCAGGATGAAACGTCTGTTTTCCTGACACTCGAACTGAAGGATCTTGGCCGCTTCTCATCCTCATATTGACGGTTAACATTGCGATATTCACTGGACAACAATTATCGCGATTTTATTTACGACCCTGGAACGCGTGTCTTGAGCGTGTGAGCTGCGTGATACAGGTATTCAGCAGTATATTGTGCGTAATTGTGATTACGTCTCCGGTTTTTATTGTCGCGAATACTGCTGCATACCGGTTGTGATCAGGTCGCCTGACTTGCAAAAAACCTATCTTTCGGTTGTCCGTTCGGGCAACGTTCTTTTATGTGTGAACTATCCATGTATATGACGAATATGCGTCGTTTGATCAAGGTCGTATTATTTCTGGCCACTCTTGCAGGCATTGTCTCGCCAGTAGCTGCCCAGGTAATGGACAGGGTATTGGTTATCGTTAATGACGGCGTTATAACGGAAAGCGAATACATCAAATCCATGCAACGAACCATTGCCGAGTATCGTGCCAGAGGCAGAGGTGTTCCTGAGCGTCGTGATCTCGAAGAACAAGTAATGGAGCAATTGATTCTCGAGCGAATTCAACTGCAGATGGCAGATCGCGCCGGTATCAAGGTATCCGACTCACAAGTTGATCGTGCCATTGAGGATATCGCTGTAAGACAAGGATTAAGTGCTGCCGAACTAAAACGACGCGCTCAACAAAGTGGTCTTGATCCTGATGAATACATCGATTCACTCAGAAAGCAGCTTAAAATCCAGCGTCTCATCGACCGTGAGATCAGACGACGAGTCATTGTCAGCGAATCGGAAATCGATGACATGGTTACCACGTTGTCGAGTGAAGCAAAGGCTGAAAATGTCGAGTATGAGGTAGCCCACATATCGCTCCTGCTTGACGATCCAGGTAACGCTGCAGAACGTAGTGAGAAGCTTGAAAAAATAACCGAGATCAACAAATTGCTGGATTCAGGTGAAAGCTTTGAGAGCCTTGCCCGACAGTATTCCGATAGTCCAACTTCTGCAGACGGTGGTAATCTCGGTTGGCGTGGCGCTCGTCAACTGCCGGATTTTTTCTATGCAGCAGTAAAAAACCTGGAAGCAGGACAAACCAGCAAGGTAATTGAGACGTCTGAAGGTTTTCACCTGGTTCAACTGGTGGATCGTCGTGGTGGTGGTGGAGAATTGGTGGAGCAGTGGCATGTACGGCATATTCTGTTTTCAGGTGGAGAAACGAACGATATCAGTCAGGCAATGGAAGATGCACAACTGATCCGCGAGCGGATAATTCGGGGTGAAGACTTTGAAGAGTTGGCGCGAGTCCACTCAACGGATACGTCAACTCGTGTTAAAGGCGGTGATCTTGGCTGGATTTCTCCGGGCGATACCTCGGCGGTATTCGAAGAAGCAGTCCGTAATCTGGACATTGGCGAAATCAGCGAACCGGTAGTCACGCGCTTCGGTGTCCATCTGATTGAAGTGCTCGATCGCCGCAAGCAGGACATCAGTGATAAATTGCTTCGTCAGCAGGCTGAACGACGATTACGTGACCAGAAAGGCAGGGAGGCATATGATCAATGGCTTCGCCGGATTCGCGCGGAAGCTTACGTAAAATTTCGAGTCAAGCCTGGTTAACAGACCGATATTTAACAAACGGCATTGTGTAGATAAAGTCAGACCGACATCAGTCACTGACAAGGGATAAAAAAGGGGCGCCCGAGGGCACCCCTTTTACCTTGATGCGGAGTAGGCTTCGCGTTGTTAGTTCTTCCGTATTACTTACCCGCGCTAGTGAATTCGGGATAAGCTTCAAGACCGCATTCCGAGATATCCACCCCGGCGTATTCTTCTTCTTCGCTGACGCGGATTCCAACTGTTGCCTTGATAATGGACCAGATGATGAAGCTTGCGACGAATACGAAGCCAAATATCACGCCGATTCCAAGAAACTGCGCCGAGATGGTTGCGTCGGGATTCGACAAGGTCACTGCAAAAAGTCCCCAGATGCCGCAAACACCGTGAGCGGAAATAGCGCCAACCGGGTCGTCGAGCCTGAGCTTGTCGAGGGCAAGTATGGAAAATACTGCCAGAACGCCGGCAACGGCACCGATCAAAGTAGCCAACTCCGGGCTTGGTGTTAGCGGCTCGGCAGTGATACCCACCAGTCCGGCAATCGCACCATTGAGTACCATGGTCAAGTCAGCCTTGCCGAACGCCAGACGAGCCGTGAACAGCGCGGCCACAACGCCGCCGGCTGCGGCAGCGTTGGTGTTGACGAACACCGCGGCAACCGAGTTGGCTTCACCAGCATTGGAGACAATGAGCTCCGAGCCGCCATTAAAACCGAACCAGCCAAACCAGAGGATGAATGTACCCAACGTAGCGAGGGGCATGTTGGCACCAGGAATCGGATGAATCTCACCATTTTTGCCATACTTGCCTTTACGCGCGCCGAGCAGGATGACCCCGGCAAGAGCAGCGGCGGCACCGGTTAAATGCACCACGCCGGACCCGGCAAAATCGAGAAACCCGGCTTCATCAAGAAAGCCGCCACCCCATTTCCAGAAGCCCTGCAACGGATAAATAAACCCGGTCATGACCGCTGCAAAGGCGAGAAACGGGAACAGTTTCATACGCTCGGCTATGGCGCCCGAAACGATGGACATGGCAGTAGCCACAAATACCACCTGGAAGAAGAAATCAGATCGACCTGAATAGTAACTGCCGTCATACCAGGCATCGGCCGCGGCAGTGACTACCGTTGCTGGATCATTATCGGCACCGAGCAGGAAGGCGATGCCCGGCCAAAACGAGTTAACCGCTTCTTCCGGGTACATGATGTTGTAGCCAACCAGCATGTACATGATGCAGGCGACGGCATACAGGACTATATTTTTAGTCAGGATTTCGGTGGTGTTCTTGGCGCGAACAAGGCCGGCTTCGAGCATGGCGAAGCCGGCTGCCATCCACATGACAAAGGCGCCCATGACGAGAAAGTAAAAGGTATCAATTGAATACCTCAGGTTAAGAATGTCTTCCACTTTATATGCTCCGGTGTCAGAGTGCGTTGACGATTGGAATATTGGTTCAGTTGTCTTGATTGACTGGGCGGGTGTTACAGGGCTTCGGCACCCGTTTCTCCGGTGCGGATACGAATCACCTGCTCAATCTCATAGACAAATATCTTGCCGTCACCAATCTTGCCGGTTCGGGCGGCATTGCTGATTGCATCGACCACCTGGTCGACGATATCGGTGCTTACAGCTGCTTCGATCCTGGTTTTCGGGAGAAAATCGACGGTGTATTCAGCGCCGCGATACAGTTCCGTGTGACCTTTCTGACGGCCGAAACCTTTCACTTCACTGACCGTGATTCCTTTCACGCCTATTTGTGACAATGCATCGCGCACGTCATCGAGCCGGAACGGTTTGATTATGGCCGTGACCAGTTTCATTTGATTGCTCCTGTTTGCGATGGGGTTTAAATGAACAACGTAAAAAGCTGCTAATAGTTCTAGAGCAATCCCCATGCCAACTGGATCATTTGCATCCTGAAAAATGGCCCGCGAATATTCCTGATCTGCCAAAGTTATGAGTCAATACGTTGACTTTGCAGGAGAAATTCCGGAGATGACAGTATTTTCCCAAGCACTCTAATCCATGCCAAATTTAATGGGAGTGGATATTCAAGGCATCATGAACTGAGGGGGCGATTGTGGGATGTCAGGTGAATTGCCCCAAAACGGGGCGAAATCTGCGAGCTTTGGGTAGAAAATCCTACTACCGCACCGCTTTAGTGCGATAAAGGCCAGTGCACTACAAATCGATCAGTAGTTCTTCGACAATTCCACACCAGGTTTGGGCGATGTTATGAAGGTTGTACCCGCCACCGCCCATAATCATGAGTGGACTGCTGAGACTATCTGCAAGGTCGCATAAAGTGCGGCAGGCGTGACGATGGCAGGCCGGTGTGAATTCCAGATGTGTTAATGGATCGCCGACAACGCTGTCCGCGCCGGCTTGCAGCATGATGAATTCGGGGCTGAATTGCGCCACATGTTCAAGAACCCGTGGCCATTCATTCAAGAAGGCTGCTTCATCACTTTCCGGTAGCATGGGAATATTGAGTTTTAATCCAAGCGCACGGCCACGACCGGTTTCCTCCGACATACCGGTGCCGGGATACAGAAAACGACCGTCTTCGTGGATGTCAGCGACGAGAAGACTCGGATCATCCTCGAATTCGTAGAATACTCCATCGCCATGATGGGCATCGATGTCCACATAGGCTATCCGATCAAGACCATATTGTTGCTTCAGTGTTTCTATGACCACGCCGCAGTCATTCAATACGCAAAAGCCACCCGCGCTGTCGCGACGACCATGATGCAGGCCGCCTATGGGCAGGAAGCAGCGGCGGGTGTCCGACGACATCAGTGATTCGGCCGCTTCAAGCGCAGTACCGACCACTCTGGCAGCGGCATCAAATATACCGAGACGTGCCGGTGTGTCGCCGAGATCGAGATATCCGAAACCGATCTTCGATAACGACTGTGCCCGCTTTAGATAATCCTGTGTGTGGAAGCGAAGCAGTTCTTCTGAAGTGGCAAGGCGTGAGGGTGGCAATGCCACAAGTTGATCCAGACCACGCGCAATGAACTCACGCTTAAATGCGCCGAGACGATCATTGCCAAACGGGTGGTTATCACCAAATCCGTAATCGCCAAGTGCCGATTCGGCATAAACCTCAATAGTAGAATTCATTAATCCCGCCAATTGTTACTGGAACTTGTCTCAAAGCGAACAAAGGCCGCCAAGACAAGGGCGAATGGGAGAGAAAACGCGCAGTTTGCATGGGTAGATGAGCATTTGAGCGGGCATCTAACACCATATGGATAGGTTGCAGCCAGTTTGAGATGGGTCCTGCTCAAACCAGCCATTGATCAATCACATTACCGTCACAATCTTCAATGTCCGTATCGAAGAGTGCACACAAAGTAACGCCGATATCGAGATCACGTACTGTGTCGCTTTTCAGGACACCGTTGGGTGCAGGATAGACCCAATACGCGCCCAAGGGATTATGGTCGCCGCTACGGTGCGGGGTGAAGTTGCTAGTAGCGCTGCCGACCAGTGGAGAGGTGATGACCCGGGAAGGAAGATCACGGCGCGATTTGAACATCAAGTCGGGCAAGTTATGTTGATGATCCACGTGATAGGTATCGCTTGTACGAATCACGTCATCGAACACGCATAATCCATCTTCGCGATGTAACGCCATAATTTCCTGGGTGATCTCCTGAAGGTAAGCATCGAGTTCCATCCCCATTCGCAGGATACCGTAGCGTTCTCTGTCGATGACATTGGCGCGAATCGCAAAGTATGTATCACCGACCGGCACGCTCAATGATTTTTTCCGGGCGAGTTCCGGCATGGGTTGCGAACTCATAGTGTTAACTGCATGGTCGCCATGGGGAAGACTCTCGTTTATGCGTTCAAGCAGTTCTGCGGCTTGAATTTTAGAGTGATAATTGGCTTCCATGCCTGGATTAGCAAGAACCACTATTTTGGTGTTCTCGTCGGCGAGATCGAGCAGGCGGCCGAGGGCCGTATCGAGAGCACGGTAAACCTGCTTTATCGGGTCGGGAACTGCATGGGCGAGTATCTTGTCATGACGTAGATGGTCAGCGTGTTGAAGATGCCAGCATTGATGTCCCGCACAGTGGGCGTCGCCAAAACCTACAGTCAGCGTATCGAACCGTGAGGATCGCCATAGACTTTCGGCAAATTCGACTTTGCATTGAATTCTTTTTTCGACAATAGTGATGAATTCCTTAAAATCGTCTGCAGACTTGAGTCGGAATCGATCACAATGTCCTTCGAAGGGATCTGAACCATAGCGTTTTTGAATCTCTATGGCTACATTCTCTGGATCGCTCGCGAGCCCATTGGCCGACAGGTCGTGCGGATACCAATCTATGACCTGTAGCCCGTGTTGAAGTTTGAGCAGGGGCATTCTCGGGAAGTCGATAACAGCGCATTTTTTGCCCTGTTCATCGAGTGCTTGCCATAACGTTTGATAGTGTAGTTTTTCCGCTTCGATATTAGTTAAGCGATAGGTTCCAGGGTCGTATTGAGAAAATGAGTAGAAGCCATGGCGGGTAGGCTCAACACCGGTTGCGAGCGAGAACCAGGTGGCAATGGTAAATACGCCGGGCCGGTTTTCGATCTCACCATGCAAAGACGCATCGCCGAGGCGTTTGAAATTTGGTAAATCACCTGCCTTCGCCCAGTGTTTCAGCCAGTATTGATCGGCTGAATCGAAGACGACAAATATCAGTCTGGTTGAAGACGACATCGGTTATATGTTGATTACTCTGCTCATGATAATAGAACCTGTCAGCTATCGCCGAGCGTCTGCCAGTCATCATCGGAGCGGATACCGTCTTTCGGAATGAAGCCAAGATCGCGCTCGGCAGCGGCAAGATCACGAAATCGGGTGCGATTGTCAGACACGCCGTAGTAAATTCCAAAACGTAATTCCTCCGGCGCTTCGATGCCTTTTTCAACCAGTTGAACAACGTCGCGATGGCTCAAGTAAACCGCTGCCTCGCGATGACTGGTCGCTCGATCTTCGGGTCGAACACGTCCGAGTCGCAGGCAAATTACGGACAGCTTTCCTGTCTCGGCATACATCCTGCCGATGATCTCTGCACAGGCCTTCGATGCGCCATACATCTTCATCGGACGTACCGGATCCGTAGCGCTGATCATAAAAGGAGGATCTGGAATATCATCCAGCCGTCCCTGGACACTGGCAAGACTGGGTTCTTCAAATTCGAACATTTGCTGGACCGCGCCAGTGCTGATAAAGATAAATCGCTTAACGCCTGCAGCCACTGCAGCCTCAAAGAGATTGTATGTTCCCCTGATGTTGACATCGATATTCGTGATGCCGTCCCCGCCACAATACGCAGCGAAGTGAATAACAGTATGGATTCCATTAAACGCGCCATGCAAGGCCTCTACATCCCGTATATCGGCAATCACTGTCGGCGTACCAGTTATGACGTGTCGTGATAGTGCACGTATTGGATAACGAGGTGCGAGAGCGCGGCCGACAATCCCGCCTATTAACCCACTCATGCCGGTGATGAGCAGATGTTTACTCGAGTGGACTGTATTCACCGTGCTGTCCTCACCTCTTGAATTAAAGTAACGAATGACGTCAGATTTAAATGCGGCATTGACCTCGACTGTCCACGCCAACAGGCCATTGCTGTCTCGTTCGATATCCCGTTGCGGATTGTAGTTATGACGTTTGAGTATCTGGCGGCGTGCGGCGTAACCCCGGTTTTCAACCGAACCGTGCCACAGGTGATAAAGCGTACCGTCGACAACATCCACCGATCCATTCACATCGGCATGAATATTCCTGGCCCACTTATGATAATAGCTAATTAGACCGCTGGGGAAATCGTTGCCAACCCGTGATAAAAACGGTTCATGGTTAACGAATGCATAAGCCATGAAGCTGTCTGCATCTCCAAGGATCATCGCATCGAAGAAACGATGCCGCTCCAGGATCTCCCGTCTCGCTGCCCAGGCATTGCCGGTTCGGCCAAATGGCTTTAGCCAATTGGAACCATATTGACGTAAACCGGCTGCGAAACTGTGTTCACTGGATATGCTTTCCGTGATTGAGCGCATATCGTCTGTAAACAATACGTTCAGGTTAAAATCGTATGGTAATTGTACGAAGGTCGAATACAGTTGAACGACAGGTGAGTGTTGCAGTTTGTCGATTGCTTCACAGACCCAGTTATCGTTTGCGAATATAACATCCGCATCAATCCAGGCTACAAAATCGCATGACGTCGGCAAGTTATCGAGGGCGATATTAAGCAGCGCTTCCTTTTGCCAAAGATGATTGTCTGCTGTGCCATTAATGACGATGTGAATATCTGCATCTGTATCGGATAACGAAGGCGATTGACCACCGATTATCAGCTCAACGACGAGCAGGTTTATTCCTTGTTGCCTGGAGAGTTTACGAAAGGTTCGAAAATTCTTAGCCTTCGTTTTGAACCCGGCAGGATTAAAGAATACACAGATACCCCAAAGAAGATCATTCATCTCGATGGAATTCGTCTGTACGCTCCGAGTAATCTTCATGATTTAACGCATCGTTCCATAGGTCGGTTAACAGATGGCGATGACGAAAAATGTCGGCCTTGCGAGCGTTATCAAAACCCAACTCTCTCATTTCATCAGGATAAGGTTTCGAGATAATCGCTGCCGCCTCGTCGAGTGAGTCATAAGTGAATCCTGCACCGCCCAGTTGATCAGCCGTGTGCGGATGAACGTTGGCTAAACATACGCCAAGTCCGGCAGCTTGTGCTTCGAAAACGGCTAACGGCCAACCGAGATTTCCGGATTGAAAACTTGATGTATATACCAGCCAATTGTGTTGCTTATATATCGAAGGCATCTCTTCAGGTTCTACTGGATCGAATATTTCGACGGGGCTACCCAGTGACTGATTATGTTCCTTGATGAGATCGACCCGATGCCCCATGCCGTACAGGCTGAATCGGGAATCCCGAAATCGAGCGCCCAGGTCGATGAAATCCGCAACGGCCTTTTTGGGCAAACATGGTTCGACGTTCAACATGCCGATCTGGTTTGGGCTTCTATCGTAAAAGGCGGAAAAATCCACAACGGGATAACAGGAGGTAACCTTATCCGGATTCACGCCTGCCATATCATAGACCGGTAGTGTGTAGGGAAATGTCAACACGCCCAGGCATTCTTCCCGGTTGATATACGGCGCTGCGCGCACAACAAACTGCCGTGGTTTTGTCAGGCTGCTGCCTTCATGATGTCTGAATTCGCGGGCCATGACATCATAGGAATGTGCACGGACTGTATAAGGGATGCCGAGTTGTTCGGCAAGTTGGCCGACTAACTGAACATTATTTAAATAGTGTGTATGGATAATATCGGGGTTGACCTCTTCGATCAGCCTTCGTAACTCACCGGATTGATCATGTAGATCATCGCTCATGGTGTCGCCGTTTACGCCAACGAGTCGGTAGGGGTGATGATTCTGATAACGCAGATTGGAATCTTCAAAGGCAACCACGTGGATGTCGTAAATATCGCGCAGCGCCATGATCTCGGTTTTGATATACGTTTCCGACACTTGTGGAAAACGAGTAAGAATGAAAAGGACTTTTGGTTTTACGCGATCGGGTCTGCCTGCTGAGAAACGCGACCGATCAATATGATTGGCTCTGCCACGTTCAGCACGTATTGACAGGAGCCCACGATCAGCGAATCGCAGTATGGTTCGATAAACATCCGTTATGATTTCATTGCAACTATTATCTGAAAGCGATGAATCTGTATTGGTTTCAAGCAGCTCGATGATCTTGTCTGCGATACCAATAATATGGTTAACGCCATCACATAGACTGAACACTATCGCTGCCGATGGATTGAGAACGGTTTGTTGGGTGGCACCCACAATTGAGTAAACATTACCTGATTGTTGCAAGGACAACCCTTTGACAGGCGTTGGCACCAGCGTTGGCGATACTGAAGTCGTTGCGAGATCCAAAAACCTGTTTTTCACAAAGACCCGAACTATTGTCTGGACATCGGACGATATTTCACTAATCGATGCTGATACGTTATTGCTTGCGATGATCTGGGCGATATCTCCAATCGAACGGCCACCATCACAGTGGGAGAAGACGAATGCCGCGGCGTCATTGCATTTGGCGACGGTTTGATCGTCTGTGCCGGAAACAATTTCGTAGCCCTGTTCGGTTTGATTGAGTCCGACTGTAGAGCGGACCTGCGGTATGCTGTCAATTAATGTGTGCTTGTTGTTTCGTACATAATTTGCTGCAGGCGATGCCATGATGCCGGCCGCAATTCGATCAAGCATGTCCCAATATTGTGTTGATCGAAAATAATTTTTCCTGACGAACTCCATTCGTTTGAAATAGTCATCCGGAGTGAGTCGATTAATTGTATCGAGCCATGATTCCTCATCGATAAAAATGATACCGCGTGGATCGAATATCTCGTCAATCTTTGGATCGCCGTAGTAGAGTGGCACAGACATATTGGCGCAGGCGCGTACAATTTTCTCGGTTGCGTAGCGCGTCTCACGATTGTTCTCGATTGCCAGATGAAACATGTAGTCCATGACATCGTCAGTACTATCGCGTGGATAATCGTGTGAAATACCATGCCAGGATCGCCGATAGTTGTAGATAGTTGACGGAATAAGTATCTCGTTTTGCCGATCTAAAATTTGATTGCGAAAACGATAGCCCTCCATTTCAGGGTTATTCTTCGCACTGATGTGGCCACCAAATCCGAATCGCTTGCCGCGATCCGAATCCCTTGAACCACCACCAACTCTACCGTGACGAAATGCAACGGTCTGGGGCAGTTTTTCAAGTCCCATGTGCCAGGAGAGTATGCCCCCTTGATAGTACTGTTCGAAGCCTCTGAAATAATCGGTAAGAAGAACAGGCTCCAAGTGGACCCATAGTCGCCGCTCCGGAGGAAAGGCGCGAGACAAGTCGCTCTGAGTAAACTTGATGTCAACGAACGCATCGGCATCTGCGGTGAACTGATTGAACAAAAATGTGATATCACCACGTGTTTCAACGTTTTGAGTATTACCTGTAGCGTGGTGCCAGGGACTTTGACAACATACAATCACTGGTTACTTCCCAGGTTCCCGATTCGGACAGTTAATATCCATGGAGAACATTACATTGACATTGAAGTTTGTCGATTCAAATAGATTTCGCTCGATGAAAACCTGGTTAATATTTTGAAGGGTTGTGTATGACATTTGGTTCTGATTAGTACCTGACTGCCATCGAACAGGACGGTGTACGCCGTTAATGATCATGAATTCAATTCAAGACAGTATTGGGTTTCTTGCTGGATTCGTGACAGTGAATAAAATTATCTTCCAGTAACTTGAACAGTTCAGATACGCGTACAGGGTCCGGTTGCCGATAGCGAAACTTTGGTGGGTCATAAAATAGTGTATCCCGATAAAACCAACATTCGGCAACCAGCCTGTTATCACGGGAATAGGTATCCTCGATAGCTTGTGTGATTGAGTCCGGCACCAGTGTCGATCGGTCGGATCGAGATACTGGACGTAGCAGTTGTACTGCATTAAAACGCGTTTCGGGATCGACTCCGAGTTTGTCGAGATGATCGAGTACGAAGATAGTTTCGACATCAATTGTTGGGTTTGCAATTTGACTTGATTCTTTGAACCCATCGCGTATTGTTGCATTAGAAAGATTGATGCCGATGGTTGTAAAGAAATCGGTCACCACGTCACTGTTTATCAACTGTGAGTCCTCATAGACACGAAGGTGGATGCGATCATGGCCAAACACTCGGGCCAACATGTCCAACTTGTCATGGTATCCGCAAGCCATTTCAGCAAAGTTGGTTTCCGTATACTCAAAAAATGCCAGATTACCCCAGCGCATTTTCACCCGCTGGGCAATACCGGAGCAGATCATCTCCGACTGTCTTCGAATATAAAATACGATGGTTATTGGGTGCGGAGAGATCATGTCGAGAATACAGTTCCAGTGATTTTCCGTGTAGTGATAAAGTCCTTCGAAGCTGACAATTCCAGTTTCTGTGCATTGTTTGAATTCTTCAGCAATCTCACGCCATCTGTCGATTGTTTCTTCAGCCGAGGTGGTAAGTGGCTGGTGATTTAATTCTTCGTCCCGCCCGGCTTCAATGTATCGATAACCGCATCGCCCAAGTGCCAGCGGATTATCGTTCAGTACGTGTTGAATCGCGGTGCTGCCGGTTTTATCCATGCCGATATGGATGATCAGACGACGCAGGTTCATCATGCACCACCGGTTTCAGTGGCTTTCTGATCGGGTCGCAAGATGGCTTTCAAATTAGATAGGCAGATATCCGAAGTTGCAAACCAATAGACGCGAAACTCGATAATCTGCCCGGGTACAACTCGCGTGGATAATGTGAAGGTATTGCTTATGCCCTGCACAGTCTTTTCCATCACGGGAAGCGACTCGAGTATCTCATCACTGGTGCCATCATATATTTCCAGATTGGCGATTACCGCAGAAAACTCGCAACTGAAAATGTCGATGGTAAAAACAGCTTGAAGCGATCCTTCAGATTCGATGGGCAGGTAGGGACCATAAAGGCAATGACCTTCAAGGTTGATGGCACGCAGACAGTGAACGCGATTACCAACAAAGTAACCCGTTGACGAGAGAAAGTTCGGCGTATTCAATGTGGTGATATTCGAATCCGGATTCATGTCGACCAGGGATTCATCTATTTGCGGATAGTGCAGTCGCACTATACCGATGTGGTGCCGATACTTTTCGTTTAGTGCCTTAATCCAATCGTCCTTGATTCGCGAAGGATCATGATATTCGGTAACTTCACTGATTCGCGATTCAAGTTCATCACGAAGTGATGCATGAAATTCATGCCCGTAACGCATCACATTAGCCAGTTCGCCTGCATCAAACGTCCAATCGTTTCCGATATCAAACGTCAGCCGTGAGATGTTCGGTACCGCACGTTTCACGCCACGGCAAGATACGGGTAATACCCCAGGCAAATGGGAAAATTCTTTATGGACATGGGCATTGAACAGGATGATCGGAATACCCAGATGGAGTGCTTCGCGCGGTGTAACCGAGTAACCCTCGCCTGACGATACAAAACAATACATGTCGAGTGAAGCGAGCCACGATAGGTAATCTTCTCGGGAAAGTGATTCGGCAATAATAGAAATGCCGGGGCACTTGGCCTGAAGCGCTTTGAGAACTGCATACTCGGATTGGTAGTCGATGTGTGTCACATCCGATCGGGTATGAATACTAAGCTCTATATCGCCTCTCCCGGCAAATGTGTCAGCAAATGTTTTTGCGAGTTTGACGACATTCTTGCGACTCCATAGGCCAGCGGATACTCCGAATCGAAACTTGCCATTAGCAACCGGCGTGCTATTCGTGGTGATGGCAAAGTCGTATGGATGCTTTAACTTGATGTATTCAATATGTCTGTGACGAAGAAAGTCATCGACAATGGATGAAGTAACAATGCAGAAATCGTAAACGGAAACAAGATCGGCGTAATCTTCCCACAAGCGATCACTTTCCCACATGAGATAGACAGCCGTTACGGCGTTGAATACGCGTTTGTGCCATATGGTTCGGGCAGCTTGTTGACGTATCAGATCCGCATTCCAGGTTTCCCGTGCGATATCCAGTAACAGGGCATTCTTGAAACGATCGGGATGTTGCAGATGCAGGTCTTTCTCGACCTGACCGTAACCAACCCCTCTCGTTGGATTCGATATCTCAAGCAGGCTTTTGTGACTAGCCGGCAGGTCATTGAATACAAGTCGATCAAGCAAGCTGAGATGATTCCCAATGCCGTCCTGGATAAGATCCAGTCCGTTATAAATCAGGCTATTGAATACGAAAGGGTGTTGGCTCATTTTTATGAGTGGCCTTTAATACCGATATCAGAACTTAAGCACAAACTACCTTGTCAATCAGCCCCTGCATTGCATCGACATCGTTTAATTTGTGCAACCTCACAATTAAATCAACAAAAGGCATGAGTGCGCTATCCCACGCGTGACGGTGCCGAAACTCGGGTCCGGCGGCTCGTACTTTCGCATATTCGTCGGACCAGTTGGCATCGACATAAAGCAATTGGTCGGCGAGATGCTGTTCATCAATGGTGAAGTATGTTCCCGCCGCGTTACCGACACCTTCACCATTGATGCGGCCATTGGTCTTGAGCTCAATGCTATTGTTTGCGTCAAGATAATCCGCCATACCAGTAGCGTGTGGCGCAATGACCGGTGTTTCACAGGCAACTGATTGAAACGGTACCAAACCAAACCCTTCGCCTCGTGAGGGATGCACGGTACAGTGTACATCGGAGAATATGCGAGCATATTCTTCAGTTGATACATAGCTTAGTTCTTCCGTCTCGATCAGGTTTGCGAAGTCGTAGGTGCGCTGCAAGGTACTAAGGTGTTGGCATCTATCGGTGCGTAACCGCAGTACCACATCGTCACGCTTGTGAAACACCTTTAGAAAACTGCGCACCAGCTCTTCTGCGCCTTTGCGGGAATAAAACGAATGAGAATGGAATGAATTAAAAAATATCAACTTGTCGCGACGTTCTTTCTCTTTGTACGGACGATATTCCGGATCAAGTCCGTGGGGGACGACCATCACCGGCGTGGTTACACCGGACGCAATGAATGCGTCGCGACACCAGTTCGAAGGGACTGTCACAAGAGCGAGGCGATTGCAGATAGCAACCCACTCATCAAGAATGCGATCAGTCTCGCAGACGAAACCACCGATGGCGATTGGATGATCAAAGAAAAATTCGGGTACCTGGTCGGGAACACCGATAAAGTAAGCGATCGGCGCATCGTGGTCGATACCATGAAATTGCGTTAGCGCATTATTAACCCAGGGACCGGGAAGATAATTATGCAGGCTAGTGTCCGGTAGCCTCTTGTGAAGTTCGGAAAATACTGCCGTCGAGACGTTAGCCATGGAGGCATGATCTCGCAGTGGTGCATAAAATTGCAGGGATACGTTATTTCTCTGCGGTGCTTCGTAGGTAAAACGATGGTCCTGCCCGAGATCGAATACGGCGACTATCTCACCATCTGTCAGTTCAAAGCTAGATTCAATATCCATTTGTGAGGTGCCGGATACTTTGGTTATAACCTGTTTGTTGTGTGAACACACTGTTTGCGCCGGCCGATATTATTTTAGTAAGGCGTTAATGCTGCTTGCTTTATCTCATTATCGTGTTCGCAAACAAACACGGCGCCGCAAAGCGACGCCGTTTCAACTGCCAATCATTCCTACTGTCGTTTTGAAAGTAAATTCCGACAGCGTTACGCAATACTTTACGTAATGTGTATGACTTACTGGCTACCGCCTCCAACTACCGCACAAACGCCAGTGTTGTCCTGGGCAAATGTTGTAGTGACGACTGAACCCGTTTTGGCTGGCCCGATTCGCACACTTGCTGTACCGCCCACATTTGGCGAGGCCGAAAGCAATGTGACGTCTTTCCCGTTACATGTAACCGTGGCAGCGGTGGTATTGAACTGTGCCGGGGTTATATTATTTTTGGACGGTCCGTCACTGCATTTCATTGAGTAGAGGGGATTTGCTCCGCCTGATACCAAGCACACTGTTAGCGTTGCCATTTGATTTACTCTCCCGAATATTATGTCGCTGTGCCCGAACGCTCATGTCCAGATTCAGCGGATAGGTAATACGTATTAATCAGATACCGATCAAAGATTGAAAACAAAGGCGACCAGAGGTCCACCGGTTGTTTGCGCATGCGCCGGGAGTACCACTGACTCCACAACGGGCTTGCTCCAATTTGAAAGAGCGACGGTGATACCGCCTACGGCAACTGTTTTCTTAACCACGTCACGACGACTTTTAGTGACGGCTTCGCCCGAAGAGGCGGAAGTTTCCGACACGTTTGTGCCGTCTTCAGGTTTTTTGCTAGACATTGTTCATTCCTGCGATGGTTTAACCCCAGTCACTAGTTTCCTTGAAAGTATCAAACATTTCAAGGTGTTTTGGGATATTTAATAGGTTGTGCAGGGTTGAATTTTCTGAACAGGTATGACTGTACGGCGTGCCAGCAAGACCAATCATCACTCAGGTATACTCGCGGAATACACCAGATTTATCGATTCGAAGGCGTCGTGTGTTGCATTATGGATATGCATTACCATGCCACGCTCTCGAAACCCAAGCTTCAGAATTATCCGACACCAGGGAAGGTATCCATGCCGCTTGCCGTCGTCTACAGCCGTGCTCAAACCGGTATTGTATCTACTCGTGTCGATGTTGAGGTCGACCTTTCACAAGGCTTGCCGTCACTCTCCATCGTCGGATTGGCTGAAACCGCTGTCAAGGAAAGCAGGGACCGGGTACGAAGCGCCATCCTCAATGCGGGTTTTGACTTTCCGGCTCGGCGAATCACCGTCAATCTTGCCCCGGCAGACCTGCCCAAAGAAGGTGGCCGCTTCGATTTACCCATCGCGATGGGTATTCTGGTCGCATCCGGTCAGGTGGAAACCGGTGAGTTAAGCCGCTACGAATTCCTGGGAGAGCTTGCCCTGGGAGGGGGGCTCAGGGAAATTTCCGGAACGTTGCCGTCTGTAGTTGCAGCCGCAGCGGACAAACGGCGTGTGATCGTGCCAATGAACAATGCTGCCGAAGCGGCACTGGCGCCGTCGGCTGAGGTCTATGGCGCCAATCACTTGCTTGAAGTCAGCGCACATCTCCTCAGCACGACAAAAATAGCACGCGCCATTGCGTCAACCGGTTTTAATTCAGTCAATAGTCCGGATCTTGGCGACGTACGTGGTCAGACACTCGCCAAACGAGCACTGACAATCGCCGCTGCAGGAGGACACCATCTGTTACTGGCCGGACCGCCTGGTTCGGGGAAAACCATGTTGGCACAGCGTCTTCCAGGCCTCTTGCCACCACTCGATGATCAGGCAGCATTACAAACAGCATCGGTTCTATCCCTCACCCGCCAGGGCTTTGATCCCGAACGCTGGCGGCAAAGACCCTTTCGTAGCCCACATCACAGTATTTCACCAGCAGCACTGGTCGGTGGGGGTAATCCGCCTCAACCAGGCGAGATATCACTCGCCCACAACGGCGTGCTGTTTCTGGATGAAATACCTGAGTTCGGACCGAGAGTGCTTGACCAGTTACGCGAACCCCTTGAAACCGGTGAAGTGCATATCTCCCGTGTTGCCCGGCAGCGACGGTTTCCAGCAGCCTTTCAGTTGGTCGCTGCGATGAATCTATGTCGCTGCGGCAAACTGGGCGACCCCCGGGGTGGCTGTCGATGCAGTCCCGATCAGGTCCGGAAATATCAGGAACGGATTTCAGGTCCACTGCTTGATCGAATTGATCTGCAAGTAGACGTCAAGCCGGTTTCCCATGAAAGATTATCCGCCACCGTGGATCCTGATGGTTCAACAGCAGTAATTCGATGCAAAGTACTTGCCGCAAGAGATCGACAGATCAAGCGCCAGGGTGTTGCCAACGCAGAATTACGAGGTGCCGAGCTGGAAGACATCTGTGCTATTGAAATCAGGTCCAGGGATTTGCTGAAGCATGCCATGGATCGCTTCTCGCTTTCTGCACGTGCCTATCATCGAATTCTGCGTGTTGCACGAACCATTGCTGATCTTGCAGATACCAGCGCGATTGATACCGAACACATTGCCGAGGCGATCCAGTTTCGATCGCTGGAGGTGCGGTAATCAGATTATGCTCAATGATCTCTTTTTATTGCATTTGAAATATTGTGTTATGTAGTCATAAACATGCTGTTGGGTTTACGCATGACAATTTGAAACTCGCAGTCAATCGAAAGTGAATACATTTATTGGTCGTCATTGTCGCACTTGTACTGGATGTCCTATTCGCTGAGCCGAGGCGATTCCATCCGTTAGTTGGCTTTGGAATGTTGGCTCAGAAACTGGAGAGATTGATATACGCACCTTCAATCTCGCGTGGATTCATTGCAGTTTTTTGTTTGGTTGCTCCCATCGCTATTTTTACTGTTTTGGTTGACCGGTTTCCTGAAGCCATCGTCTTCGATGTGGTAATTCTTTATCTCGCCATCGGTTGGACCAGTCTGGTTGAACATGCGCAGCGAGTGCGTGACGCATTGGTACGTTCCGATTTGCACGATGCCAGAAAAAAGGTTGGTCTCATGGTAAGCCGAGACACGTCAGAGATGGGTCAAGAGGATATTTCACGATCGGCTGTTGAGTCGGTTTTGGAAAATGGCAACGATGCGATATTCGGGGCGTTGTTCTGGTATATGGCTGCGGGAGTGCCTGCCGTTGTGGTTTATCGTCTGGTAAATACCCTGGATGCCATGTGG
>BQJD01000046.1 GCA_021604525.1 marine bacterium B5-7
GGGCAAGAAACTTTTCCTTTCTCGTCGGCTTCTTGTACTTGGCGAACGTGCCTTCAGCTAATGTGGTTTGGCGCATGCTAAAATTTACCGATTGAACAATAATCTGATTATCTCAGATTCCTGGTTTTAATCAGAGTTTCCCTAGGTACTCCGTGTTCACCAGTGTCGTCCCTTCTCGTTCTACCCTGCTTCTTTGTGTACGGTTCTGCCATTGCGCACCCAGTCGCTCACCTCCGCTAGTTTTTAACTCCACAGCCGGCCAATCTATTAGGCCAGTAACGCTTTGTTGTCGATCCACTTCAACTACCAGACAACACATTCGCCTCATTATCCAGTCTTCGACTTTCTCTACTCGTGCTATCGTGTATCTTACAAATTAACCTGATTGACTATGAATCAATTCGAAAAAGAATACATCGCCACCGTCATTAGCCAATTATCGGACACCCTCAACCAGTTCGATTCTCTTCAGCGTCTTCCCATAATCCGCTTCTAGCACTACCGAAGTGACGACACCAACAAATCCAGCCTCAAGTTATCCACAACTTGAGGCTGGCTTTCTAGTTTTCATGAAGTACCATGCAATTAATGGTACTCCGCAAACAATTTGAGTCTTTTGTAGCTGGCGCAAGCGCGGAGTACCATTTGTGCTTTGCGCTAGCCACAAAGAATTCAAGTTCGTAACACGCCTTTTCTCGGCGTGTTTTCGTTTCGCTCCTTTTCTACTGGTGGCTCTGCCTAACCGACAACCACGAGCTTTCTTGCGTCGCTTGCTTGGCTAAAGAAAGTACCGTCATAGCGAAACTGAGACTACTGGGGCGCGTATCCCCTACTCGAATGGATGACAAGTAGCGAGCAGTCTCAAAGCAAGGGTCATACCTCCGGCCGAACGGACAACGGGAATGACAAAGAGCGATACAACGAGATACGCCTCGATCATACAAGACGCGCCCAAACCTTCATAGCATGGAGGCGGGAAAGGTCATACCTTCCGACCTCGGGAGCAACAAGAATGACCGGCCTTTAGAAGCTAACTAAAACACAGATATGGAAATCAACGAGGCGCGCGCCGGTGTAAAACGGATCGGCGAGCTCTTAGCGAATTATCAGTCGGAAGAAACGGCACCGGTTTTCGAGACGTACGTGCACCTGACCTCGAAGCTCATCAACCGGCCCTACATGCAAACCTTCAAGCTGGTCGAAGACTGGCAGACCCACAAGATCATCCGCCGCTACAACGAGTGCACGAAGGACAAGACCGGGAACATCCGGGGTGACGTGCTGTGGTGGTACCTGCGTAAGCGTGACCGCGAGAAAGATGTGACCAGTTTGTGACCAGCCGTATCTCGATTACCACGTAACTGATTGATATTTATGGTGGCCAGGGACAGGATCGAACTGGCGACACGGGGATTTTCAGTCCCCTGCTCTACCGACTGAGCTACCTGGCCATTTGAGGGTATGCGGGGCGCCACGGTTTGTGTGGATTGGCGCCCGGGAGGCGAGCGGCGCATTTAAGAACATTACGGGTTGTCAGTCAAGCCTGCTCGATTGAAGTTCATCGTGGTGATGCCTGGATGCCGCCTCATGCGTTCGTACAGCGGTGGTATATTTAGCGGATACCTTATCTTTTGTGTGTTCGTTTGGCCGTTCCTTTTATCTGATGCTTACAATCAATTATTGCACGCAATGCGGCGAACTCGTCGAGCTGCGTGTGCCAAGCGGCGACAATTTACCTCGCCACGTGTGCGCGAGCTGCGAATTCATCCATTACCAAAATCCGAAAATAGTGGCCGGATGCATTCCGGAGTGGGGCGACCGCATCCTCTTGTGCAAGCGCGCTATCGAGCCACGCTCGGGGCTGTGGACCATTCCGGCTGGCTTCATGGAAAACCTCGAAACGGTGGAGCAGGCAGCGGCGCGTGAGACCGACGAGGAGGCATGTGCCAAGGTCATCATCGACGGCCTCTACGGGGTCTACAACATCCCCCATATCAGCCAGGTGTACATGGTGTTTCGCGGCCAGTTGGTGGATGGCAAGTTCTCACCGGGACCGGAGAGCCTTGAGACACGCCTGTATTCGGAGGAGGAGATTCCCTGGGAGGAACTGGCCTTTCCGGTGATCGTCAATTCGCTGAAACGGTATTTCAACGACCGGCGGCGAGGGGTGTTCGAACCACATATCGATATCATCAAGCCGCTTCGCGGGTGATCTTTTGGCTTATGACACGTTAGCGCTTGGCTGCTTTACTTTTTGTTGATGCTATCCAAAACGGTTTAACTACAACTGCATTCAGACAAGTTCATGAAGCGGTCTTAAGTCGAGCGGATAATCCTTTCCTTCGCTGAGTTCTGGCAGTTGACCGATGGCGGATCGCAGCGCACTCTGCAAAGCTTCCTCGATGGTCGGATGATAGTAGGGCATGGCGATCATGTCCCGTACTGTCAGGTTCTGCTCGATGCTCCAGGCGATGAGATGGGCAAGGTTTTCGCCCTTGGGTGCAACCATGCTGGCACCGAGCAGACGGCCGTCGATCTTTCTGACATACAGCTTGAGTAACCCTTTGTTCTTGCCCATGATGAGCGCCCGACCAAGCGGCCCGAATTTGATCTCGCCAACTACGTATGTATCCGCTTCAAGCTCGCTTACGCGTGCACCGACATGACAGATATTGGGATCGGTAAAGGCAATGGCGAATGGCACGGTGCGGGCGAAGGTGATGACCTCACTGCGAGCAGCGTTGTATCCGGCGATACGGCCTTCGTCTGCTGCTTCGTGCAGAATCTGTCGATAGCCGTCTCCATCACCGGCAACAAACACCCGCGAGCCTACAACCCTTAGCGTGTTCGGGTTGAATTCCGGCAGGGAGTCTTCGCGCATTGTGATGCCGGCTTTGTCGAGATCCATGTTCAACAGGTTTGAGCGCCGGCCCATGGCGACGAGTACCTTGTCGACGATAACAGTATGATCGCCCGCACTGACTTTCAGCCTGCCGTCTTCTGCCTCGCTGATATCGGCTGGTTCACCGAGGTGCAGGGGGAATTCCTTGCCGATGATATCGATTGCGACCTTGGCAACGTCGGCGTCATCGATACCGCCAATTGCATCGGCCACATCGAATCCGGTCACATTGACTCCCATTCGCAGCAATGCCTGGCCAAGCTCCAGGCCAATGGCACCGAGGCCAATCACCGCTATCGACTCGGGCCACGTTTCAAGTTCAAACAGGGTATCGGTGGTCAGGATTCTGTCGCCGAATGATTGCCAATTTTTCGGTACAACGGGTGTACTGCCCACAGCGAGTACGATGCTCTCGGCGTCAATGCGTTCGCCATTCACTTCGAGTACGCCGGGTTCTACAAACCGTGCATATCCATCAATAAACTCATCGCCCATTTCATCGGTTGAATGACTGAGCACGCCATCGACCAGGATGTCGCGTATATCACGAACATGTTCGAAGGCGTCTTCAATATTCACGTTGAGATGATCGCCGCCTTCGATACCTTCACGTGGAAAGATGTTGCGTCGATGAAAATCATCGGCGACCTGTATGACGACTTTGGACGGCATGCACCCGACCCGCGCACACGTCGTGCCGAGGGGTCCGCCATTAATCAATACAAAATCCTCAGTCACTCGCCGCACCTGCGCCATGGCGTTCAGCCCGGCAGTTCCTGCACCAACAATGGCAACTTTAACCTTGCGTGTCATATTTTATCCTCCGTTCGCCCATCGTTCGCTGCGAGTATTTATTCAGTCGGTTAACAAGCCGCTTCCCTTGCCGGCCAGCGGCGTGCTGCCGGCTATACCAGTTACGACGTCCCCTGGTGCAATAATGCGGTGATGAGTGCGTGCATATACAAGACCATCCGTTCCCGCGCGCAGCTCAGTCACGCCGTCGCCAAAACTTGCCATGGGATCGATGATGCGTGCCACTGTGTCACCCGTCTTGATCTGATCGCCGACGGCTACGCAGTGCGACACAAGGCCCGCTTCTGTTGCGCGTATATGTTCGACACCCGCGAGCGGTGTGGCGTCGCAGCGCACTTTGGGCAAGGTTGCCGTTGCACCATTGATAACGCCTTCGCCCTTTAAAAATTCGACCAGATGTTCGGCGTCAGTAGCGGCCAGCAATTCATCAACATCGCCAAGACCACGGAGCTCCAGGGTCACAGACAAGGGTGCATCCGGCAAGGCCACTTCTGCATAGTGTTTAGCTATCTCAAACCACGGCCGGGATACCGATTCATCAAACGGATGACCACCGGATTCCTCGGCCAGAAACACCGCCTCGCAATCCATCCACACGGCCAACTCGCGGGCACGCGGCCAGCTATCGCTATGGGTGTACATATGCATGACCGCCTCGTTGTCACAGTGCAGGTCGAGACAGATATCCGCATCGATAGCCAATTCAAGTAACGTGCGTTTGAGCGTCGCGGCTTCGTCAAATGCGGGTAATGAACGTACGGCTTGACGCAACGCCTCGGCAATGAGTTGACGATTGTGAATCGCATCGTTGCCGAACGTGTCATTCGCTTTGTCTAAACGCGTGATCGCATCCTCGACCAGATCAACATCGCCGCCCGTGCCCCATCCGCGATTGAAGTTTCTACCGGTTTCGAAATCCAGCCGGCCTAAAATATTACCCTGCATGCGCTGTGCCAGGCCGATGGGATTGGCGACCGGCACAATAACGATATAACCTGCAATATCGCCTCTGGAATCGATATCGTTAAGCAGTTGTTGCAGCTTGTACAACACCATCATGCCCGGCAGTTCATCGGCATGCAGCGAGGCCTGCAGATACACTTTCGGCTCCGCATCCGGCGAGCCGTATGTGACGACTTTCAATAGACGCAGACTGCCGGCAGAGACTTGCGGCAATTCGATATAGCGTTCTTTACGTGTCGACATATTCTTCGTCCAGCACCCGGGTACACAACTCGTTGAGATCGGCGCATATCATGTCCGGCCGAAATGTTTCCGTCCAGTCTATGTTGTCCCGGTTCAGCCAGGCGGTTTTGAATCCGGCATCACGCGCACCCCGGACATCGTCAACCGGGTGATCGCCTACATGCAATACTTCACCCGGGTTCAGATCGAGTGCTTGGCAGGCGGCGTGAAATATTCGCGTATCGGGTTTGGCAACGCCTTCGGAACGGGCGCTGACTTTGATTTCAAAATAATTGCCGATGCCCAGCCTATCGACATCGGCATTGCCGTTGGATAACGTGATCAGCCGGTAGTGACTCGACAGACGTTCGAGTGACGGAACGACATCTTCAAACAACTCCACGTCATGACGCAGTTCAAGAAACTCATGGATCAAGTCATCGGCGTGGACTTCGTCGTAGCCACATTCTTTGAGCAGCTCGACAAAACACAGCCGACGCAGTTCCGATAAGTCGTGCGCCAGATGCGGATGCTTTTCCACCACCTGCATGCGAACCAGGCGGACTGCTTCGAAATCGTAGCGGCGGGTAATCTCGGGGAACCGCTCGGCGAGCCGTTCATGCATCACCTGTTCGGCGCGAAGGATCACCGGCATGATTGCCCACAGTGAATCATCCAGGTCAAATGAAATCGCGTGTACCTCTCGCATCAATCAGTCTCGCATCAAGTGATTTGGTTTAACTTAGGCGGGTCATACCCAACGGGCGCTAACAGTTACTTCGGTTTAAAGCCTTCGACTTCATCCACCTCGCCGCCGAAGAGAAACTTTTCCATCTGCTCGGTAAGGTACTTGCGGTGTTCCTTGTCCATGGGTTTCAACCGCTTCTCGTTGATCAGCATGGTCTGGTAACGCATCCACTCGGCCCACGCCTCCTTGGAAATATTGTCGAGTACGCGCTGACCGATCTCGCCCGGCCAGGGAGCCATGTCAAGGCCCTCTGCTTCCTTGTTGAGATATACGCATTGTACGGTTTTAGCCATCGTATGTTCCTTAACTCAGTTAGTGGTATTGCCTATATTTAAAGTATCAAACAATTTTCGTATCGGCGCCGGCAAGCCGATGGTGTCAAGATCCTCGCGGTTATGCCAGCGAAGTGCATCGTCATCGGCGAGATGCATGGCCTCCCTTTCAACCATCGCGCCGATTGGTCGGATTTCAAGATCGAAGTGGGTGAATTGATGAATAAAGGGTGGATGATTCTCAAACTGAAGGTCGCGATGACCAAGGCGCTGTTCAATCCACTCAACACTGTCATCTGTTTGCGGCAGACACCACAAGCCACCCCAGATCCCGGTCGGCGGGCGTCGTTCAAGCAGGACCTCTTCGCTTTGTGTCAGCAACAACAGGAACTCGGCACAACGTTTCGGTCTTGTCCGTTTGGCTCGCGGCAACGGGTAGCGGCTGACGACCTGGTGGATGTGCGCCTCGCACAATCCTGCCACGGGGCACGCATCACACATCGGTTTACTGCGAGTGCAGATCACCGCGCCGAGATCCATGATCGCCTGGGTGTAGTCGTCGACTCGTGTGTCCGGCGTCAGGCGTTCGGCAATCTTCCACAAATGTTTTATCGTGGCAGCCGACCCGGTAATGCCTTCGACCCGGAAACATCTGGACAACACACGTTTGACGTTACCGTCGAGTATGGCGTGGCGTTCACCGCGCGACAGTGCCAGGATAGCGGCTGCGGTTGAACGGCCGATGCCCGGTAGTGACATCACCTCTTCCATGGCCTGCGGGAACTTGCGGTCATATTGGTTGACGATAATGCCGGCAGTACGATGCATGTTGCGCGCCCGGGCGTAGTAGCCGAGTCCGGCCCACAGCGCCAATACCTGGTCGAGATCGGCTGCGGCCAACGCGCCAACATCGGGGAATCGCTCGGTGAAGCGCGAATAGTAGGGAATCACGGTCGCCACCTGGGTCTGCTGCAGCATGATCTCCGATATCCAGATACGGTAAGGATCGCGACTTCGCTTCCACGGCAGGTCATGACGCCCGTGGCTGTCATACCAATGGAGTAATCGCGCAGAGAATTCTTTGTGCGGTTCGGTATCGATCACATTAATCAGATCGGCATGTTTTCAAGTGATTCAATTAAAGACGACCTGACATCGTATAAAGTTGTTCATCGGTATTTTCATCGAGCGCCCTTAGAATCTGTAAGAGTGGTAATACCACAGACAGATTGTGCCGTGGTTGAATCATGCGCCAAGGTAAACCTGCGACCTGACAGACGCTTTAAGTATAATGCCGCCGATGCGCCCTTCTCACCGACACCTCATTTGCATAACGCGTCTTATTGCGGGCAGCGGTTTACTGCTGTTGGCGACGAACAGTCTTGCACAGGAATGTGAGGCTCTCGGCGATGGCATTATCACATCCCATGCCATCGCCATGCACGGCGAACCCAAGTATCCAGCTAACTTCAAGCACTTTGATTATGTGAACCCTGATGCACCCAAGGGCGGTACCATTCGGCAGGGCGCGCGTGGCAGCTTTGACAGTTTTAATCCGTTTTTGTCCAAGGGCAGTGCCGCCAGCACGGGTTCCGTGGAAACCCTGCTGACTTCCAGCGAAGACGAACCGTTTACGCTGTATGGATTGATTGCCGAGTCGCTTGAATGGCCGGCTGATCGATCCTGGATCATCTTTACCATTCGCGATATTGCCCGCTGGCATGACGGCGAACCGATTACCCCGGACGACGTAGTGTGGTCGTTCGATGCATTGACCACGCAGGGATCGCCACAGTTTCGTTTCATGTACCGTAACGTGTCCGCGGTTGAAAAACTCGACAGGCGGCGAGTGAAATTCAGCTTCTCCGACACCACCAATCGCGAGATGCCACTGATTGTGGGGCAGATGCCGATTCTGCCAAAACACTACTGGGCCGATCGCGATTTCAGCAAGACGACCCTGGAGCCGCCGCTCGGTTCCGGTCCTTACCGGGTTCGTCGGTTCGAGGCCGGCCGCTTCGTGGAACTTGAACGGGTCGAGGATTACTGGGGTCGTGATATTCCGGTTAACGTCGGCCAGTACAATTTCGACATTATTCGTAACGAATACTTTCGCGACGATACCGCCATTCGGCTGGCATTGAAATCCGGCGATCTGGATCTTCGCATTGAAAACCAGGCCAAGGCATGGGCACTGGATTACGACACACCGGCTGTTCGCAAGGGCTGGTTGAAAAAAGAGGTGGTCAAACATGGCCAACCTACGGGCATGCAGGCCTTCGTCTACAACACTCGTCGACCGTTCTTTTCCGATCCGAAAGTTCGCGAGGCGCTTGCCTACGCATTTGATTTCGACTGGACTAACAAGAAACTTTTCTTCGGTCAGTACAGCCGCACCACCAGCTATTTTTCGAACTCGGAGTTGGCGTCCGAGAATTTGCCGACAGGACGCGAGCTGGAAATCCTCAACCAATATCGTGATCAACTGCCACCAAGGGTCTTCGAACAACCCTATGAGCCGCCATCCACCGATGGCAGCGGTTGGCCACGGGATAATCTTCGTACTGCCTTCAAACTACTCGACGAGGCGGGCTGGGAGGTTGTCGATAACCAGTTGGTGAACAAGCAGACTGGCGAGCCATTTCGCTTCCAGATTTTGCTGGTCACGCCGGATTTTGAACGAATCGTGCTGCCATTCATTCGCAACCTCAAACGACTCGGCATCGACGCCAGTGCGCGGGTAGTGGACAGCAGTCAATACGTCAATCGGCTGCGCGATTTTGACTTCGATATGTTCGTGTTCGTCTGGGGCCAGTCGGAATCGCCCGGCAATGAGCAACGTATTTTCTGGAGTAGTTCGGCCGCATCGCAAACCGACAGCCGCAACTTCGCCGGTATTCAAAATCCGGTGGTCGATCAATTGATCGAGGGCGTGATCGAGGCGTGCTCGCGGGAAGAGCTGGTGGCCTGGACCAGGGCGCTCGACCGTGTCCTGTTGTGGGGATTTTACGTCATACCCAACTGGCACCTGCGCGCCGACCGGGTGATTTACTGGGACAAATATGACCGCCCGGCGATGCTGGTCAAGTCAGGGGTCAACACCAGTCTGTGGTGGTACGATGCCGATAAGGCCACGCAGCTTGACGCCATTATGTCCGACCTCACCACGGACAGCGTCGACGAATCGAACACACCGACGTTAGGCGTTGCACTGGCCTGGGTGATCGCCGGCCTGTTGCTGGCGTGGCTGGTCATCCGCCGCTTTGTGCGGCGCAAGTCAAAACCATGAAGGACCACTAGATGGGCGCGTATATAACCCGACGCTTGCTGTTGATGATTCCGACGCTGTTCGCCATCATGGTGATCAATTTCGCTATCATCCAGATCGCACCGGGCGGCCCTGTGGAACAGGTCATCTCCGAATTGACCGGCACCGGCGCCGCAATTACCGGTCGGGTGACCCGTAGCGATGTCGGCGAGACCTTACCAACGGGTCCGCAGTCCAGCGCGTCGGGCGGTGATGGCAGCGGATATCGCGGTGCCCAGGGGCTGGACCCTGAATTTATCAAGGAACTCGAACAGCGTTTCGGCTTCGACAAGCCGGTTCATGTGCGCTTTTTCGAGATGATGGGAAATTACCTCCGCTTCGATTTCGGTGACAGTTTTTTCCGCGATGAATCGGTGATCGATCTGGTGCTGGACAAGATGCCGGTTTCCATCTCCCTCGGTGTGTGGACCACGCTGCTGGTCTACCTGATTTCCATTCCGTTGGGCATTGCCAAGGCCATGCGCGACGGCAGCCGCTTCGATCTGTGGACAAGCGTGGTCGTGGTGGTCACCTCAGCCATTCCAAGCTTCCTGTTCGCGGTGTTTCTACTGGTGGTTTTTGCCGGCGGCAGTTACCTGGACTGGTTTCCATTGCGCGGGCTTGTTTCCGACAACTGGCAGGAGCTGTCCTGGCCCGACCGTATTGTCGACTATCTGTGGCACATTACCCTGCCGGTCTTGGCGATGACCATCAGCGGCTTTGCCACGCTGACCATGCTCACCAAAAATACCTTCATGGATCAGATCGGCCAGCAGTATGTCCTGACTGCGCGTGCCAAGGGCCTGTCCGAACGCCGGGTCATGTACGGCCATGTGTTTCGCAACGCCATGCTGATTGTGGTTGCCGGTTTTCCGGCGGCGTTTGTGGGCATGTTGTTCACAGGTTCCGTACTCATCGAGATTATCTTCTCGCTCGACGGCCTCGGCCTGCTGGGCTTTGAGGCGGCATTCAAGCGCGACTACCCGGTGATTTTCGGTACCCTGTATTTTTTCTCATTGCTGGGTTTGCTACTGACCCTGCTGGGCGATCTGATGTACACCATCATCGATCCGCGTATTGACTTCGAATCCCGGAAATCCTGAGTGGACGCACCGAAACAATACCGCTTCCTCGGCAGGCCAATCACTCCCCTGACCCACCGTCGGCTGGAAAACTTTCGCGCCAACCGGCGCGGCTGGTGGTCGCTTTGGATATTCCTGTTTTTATTCTTTTTTACGTTGTTTGCGGAATTTGTCGCCAACGACAAACCCATTGTGGTGTATTACGACGGCGGTTTTTATTCCCCCATCACTCACACCTACCCGGAGACCACCTTCGGCGGTGAATTCAAGACCGAGGCGGATTATCGCGACCCGTACGTTGCCAAACTCATTAACGAAAAAGGCTGGATGCTGTGGCCGCTGGTTCGCTACAACCATCAAACCGTCGCTTGGGATCTGGCTGAGCCCGCGCCGTCTCCACCGGACAAGTATCACTGGATGGGTACCGATGACCAGGCCCGTGATGTGGTCGCACGTTTGATCTATGGCTTTCGCATATCAGTCCTGTTCGGTTTTACCTTAACGATTATCAGCGCCCTGATTGGCGTGACGTCCGGCGCCATGCAGGGTTATTTCGGCGGCTGGCTGGATTTGATATTCCAGCGCTTTATCGAGGTCTGGTCAGGGCTGCCGATTCTCTACATCCTGATTATTCTCGCCAGTATTGTCGAACCGAATTTCTGGTGGTTGCTCGGCGTATTGTTGCTGTTTTCGTGGATGGGTTTCGTCGGCGTAGTGCGGGCCGAGTTTCTGCGCGCGCGTAATTTTGAATACGTGCGTGCGGCGCGCGCTCTCGGCGTGTCCGACCGGGTCATCATTTTCAAACATGTCCTGCCCAACGCGCTGGTGGCAACGCTGACATTCATGCCGTTCACTCTGGCGGGGTCGGTCACCGCGCTGACCTCGCTGGATTTTCTCGGTATCGGCCTGCCGCCCGGCTCGGCTTCGCTGGGCGAATTGCTGGCGCAAGGCAAAGCCAACCTGCAGGCACCGTGGCTGGGACTGACCGGGTTCTTTGTCATCGGTGCCATGCTGAGCCTGCTGATCTTCATCGGCGAAGCGGTTCGCGATGCCTTCGACCCGCGCAAGAACATCACATGACGGACACGCGCCTGCTTGAAATTGACGACCTGTCGGTCACCTTCGACACTCCGTCGGGTGAGGTACAGGCGGTATCCAACGTATCGATCAGTATCGGTCGCGGCGAGACCATCGCGCTGGTTGGCGAAAGCGGATCCGGTAAATCGGTCACCGCGCTGTCGGTCATGCAATTGCTGCCCTATCCGCGAGCTAAACATCCCGGTGGCAGCATCACCTTTCGTGACGAGGAACTGATTTCAGCGCCCGCCGAGGTATTGCGCCGAATTCGTGGCGACCAGATCGGCATGATATTCCAGGAGCCGATGACCTCCCTGAATCCGCTGCATACGGTGGAGAAACAAATCAGCGAAACGCTCAAACTCCACAAGGGATTGTCTGATGACAAGGCACGGGCACGCTGTCTTGAACTACTCGATATGGTACGCATTCGCGACCCGGAAAAACGTCTCGACAGTTACCCGCATCAGCTTTCCGGTGGCCAGCGTCAGCGTGTCATGATCGCCATGGCACTCGCCAACGAACCCGATCTGTTGATCGCCGATGAGCCCACTACAGCGGTTGATGTCACCACCCAGGCACAGATCCTCAAACTGCTGCGCGATCTCAAGGACGAATTCGGTCTGTCGGTGATGCTGATCACCCACGATCTCGGCATCGTCGAAAAGGTCTCTGACCGTATTTATGTGATGAAGGACGGCCGTATTGTCGAGTCTGGAGACACCCGCGAGGTGTTTGCCGCGCCGAGCGAGACTTATACCCAGGATTTGCTAGCAGCAGAGCCCAGACAAAAACCCACTCGCGATGTATCCAGCAACCCGATTATCCTCGAAGCTGAACATGTTCGCGTGTGGTTTCCAATTCAAAAAGGGATACTCAAACGCACCGTTGATTACATCAAGGCGGCTGACGACATCAGCTTTCAACTGCGCACCGGTGAGACTGTCGGCGTAGTGGGTGAAAGCGGGTCGGGCAAGACTACCCTGGCGCTCGGCCTGCTGCGTTTAATAAGTGCCAGGGGAACCATTCGCTTTGATGGTGAAGATATTCAATCCCTGAAGGGCGATGAACTAAAACCTTTGCGTCGGCAGATGCAGGTGGTGTTCCAGGACCCGTATGGTTCGCTCAGCCCGCGCCTGTCGATCCACCAGATTATCGAAGAGGGACTCAAGGCACACGACATAGGAGATGAGCAAGAACGCGAGGCACGTGTGATCGCCGCTCTCGAGGAAGTCGGGCTCGATCCGGCCAGCCGCTATCGCTATCCCCATGAATTTTCCGGCGGTCAGCGGCAACGCGTTGCTATCGCACGAGCGATTATCATGCAGCCGCGTCTGGTGGTTCTCGACGAACCCACCTCGGCACTCGATCGTTCGGTACAGGTTCAAATCGTCGACCTGTTGTTAAACCTGCAATCGGAGCATCAACTCGCCTACCTGTTTATCAGCCATGATCTCAAGATCGTGCGTGCCATGAGCGATCAGCTGATTGTGATGCGCGATGGTCAGGTAGTAGAGCAGGGTGCAGCCGAATCGGTATTCGAATCTCCCCAGGATCCCTATACGCACGCCTTGATCAGCGCCGCTTTCGACCTCGAAGTAACGGACGAGGATGCGGTTCGTCAGTAGCTCAGGCGTGTCGTAACGTCGTCCAGCTTTCAATTGTGATGCTCACCGCGCTGCGGTTGTAGCGCCTGAATCAGAGTCATTAACCCATAAACACAAGTTAATAATACATATTGAAAGTCCCGTGGGATTTACCGGATAAAATGGTATTAATTCCAGCATTCATTCATTTTGCCCTAACAAATCATTGTGAATAATAATTACTATTAAATATTAACCAGCTAATTTTATCTTATTAACTTGAATAATTCCGGTTATAAATATAAATTCCAGCAACTGTAAAACCCGTACCGGTCAGGTTTACGATTTATTATTTATTAATACCAGGAGAAAATATCCGTGACATTACCCGATATTTCGAATCTGAATGTTTCAGAACTTGAAGAGTTAATTCGACAGTGCAGCTCGCAAATTGAGTCGCGAAAGAAAACCAAACGAAAAGAATTGGCTAAACAATTCAAGGAACTGGCGCGCAGTGAAGGTCTTGATGTTGCGGAGATTATCGCCGACCCAAAAACGGTGACGACTCGTAAGCGACGCGGTAAAAAAACCTCCCACAAAAAGGCCGGACGCCGAAAATCACGCGGCAAGGTAGCACCGAAGTATCGCAACCCCCTGAATTCCAGCGAGACCTGGACAGGTCGTGGTCGCAAGCCGCTTTGGGTTGTCGCTGCGCTTGACTCAGGCAAGAAACTTCAGGATCTGGCCATTACCTGATTTCGTGATGACTGGACAAACAGGGTTTTTATCTCACCTGTTTATTATTCATCGCTAAATAATCGGCAAACCAGCAGTTGTTGAATTGTCTATCGATTCGATCGGCAACGGAATTCAGCAGCGATTGAATTAGTATTATTTTGGAGATCATATTCATGGCTATTGCCATCGCCGCCCACATAATCGCTGCCGTCATTTGGGTTGGCGGTATGTTCTTCGCCTGGATGGTATTAAGACCAATAGCCGCGACCCGGCTTGAACCACCGACACGGCTAAATCTATGGCTCGGTGTATTCGACCGGTTTTTTCCCTGGGTATGGACAGCAGTTGCAATACTATTAATCAGCGGTTTCTGGATTATCTTACGAGTATACGGGGGCTTTTCATCGGTTGGCCCCCATATTCATGCCATGATGACAATTGGCATCATCATGATGCTGATATTCGCGCACCTTTATTTTGCACCCTACCGTCGATTAAAAACGGCTGTCGGCAGTGAGAACTGGCCCGAGGGTGCCCGCCATCTCGGCATGATCCGACGCATGGTTGGTATTAATCTGATTCTTGGCGTTATCACGGTTGTGGTTGGTGCTTCAGGTCGTTACCTGATTTAAATATCCAGAGTATATTCACTCATTACAAACTTATCGCAATATAAAAATGCAAGAGTAGATTCCCGCATATGCACGGCATACACTGCCTGACCAGAACCAATCTCAAAATGGCTGCAACCCACCAATACGGTGTTAAATGCTCGCTCAAGTAAACGGCGTGTTTTCTCTCCCATTTGCCTTGTCCTGGGGGCCGTCGCTCATTTTCAGACAGGTTCTAATAAGTTTCATCCATAGCCCTTAAAAATTCTGTTACCCGATGACCTTTTCAGGCTGACCGCAACGCATGGAGGTAACGCCGCATGAAAACGCTTGACACCGAGTCTCTGTTACAACGGCTGATCGCGTATCCGACGGTAAGCCAGAATTCGAATCTTGAGCTGATCGACTTTTGCGCCAATTACCTGGAGGATTGCGGCGCAACCACGCAGCTCGTTCATGATGCAGAGCGACGCAAGGCCAACCTGCATGCCCGATTCGGACCCGAAGATATTGCTGGCGTCGCATTATCCGGGCATAGCGATGTGGTGCCTGTGACGGGTCAGAACTGGAGCGTCGATCCATTCAATGCGCGTATTGACGATGACCGTATCTACGGCCGCGGCAGTGCCGACATGAAAGGTTTTCTCGCCGCAGTCATGGCGGCGGTGGCGACGATTCCTGATCGACAATTGCAACAACCGCTGCACGTTATGTTTTCCTACGATGAAGAAATCGGCTGTATCGGCGTTCGCCGTTTAATCGATGAGATGAAAACCTGGCCGGTCCTGCCGTCGCGCTGCGTGATCGGTGAACCTACTTCGATGCAAACTGCTATCGCCCACAAAGGCAAGACCGTGGCGCGCTGCGAATGCCACGGCGTGGCTGCCCATTCTGCACTACCACACCTCGGCGTCAACGCCATTTATCTGGCGCTCGATCTCATCGACGAAATACGCGCGCTACAGGGAAAACTGATTCACTCGACGCCGGCAAATCCGTACAGCGTGCCGTATACAACCCTGCAGGTCGGTACGATTGAAGGCGGGCTATCGGTTAATATTGTCCCGCAACATTGTCGCTTCGATCTTGAGATCCGTAATCTGCCTGAAGACGACCCCGGGGCCTTGCTTGAGCATCTCAATGCGGCCAGCGCGGAGCTCACTGAGCACCATCAACAGCATTTTGCGGAAGTCGGCATCGACATCACCGTGATCAACCAATATCCCGCGCTTGATACGGCGGCCGATCACGGGCTGGTCAACTGGATAAAATCGCTGTGTGACAACGACCAGCACACCCATCTGGCATTCGGCACCGAGGGTGGATTGTTCCAGCGTGATCTCGGCATTGCCACGGTTGTCTGCGGCCCGGGTTCCATGGACCAGGGACACAAGCCGGATGAATTTATCGATCGACGCCAGCTTGCGGATTGCAAACATTTCCTGGGTCGTCTGATCGACGATATCTCGGTCAATTAGGGTACTTTTACAGACATCTGGTCATATTCAATAATTTTGCAAGTTTATTGATTAGGGTACGAATAATATTTACCCTCGATTACTACAACAATCAGGAAAAATCAGACTGGCACTCTCAAGTTTGCCGGTCAAGGACATCGATTTCTCCATCAACGAGTCCATCGATATCAAGAAACGGCGAGGCGTCGATCGATTGCGCATCCATCATCCCGGCTACTCGTTGCAATGCGGACAGAATCTGGTTTTTCTCCCAGTCTTCCAGCGCATCGAAACGAGCAATAAAGCGCTCATGCAGTAATGGCGGAACGGATTCCAGCATTGTCCGCGCCGCCGATGTCAGCCGTGCATTAACCACCCGCTTATCGACCTGACTGCGCACCCGCTCGACCAGGTGCTTGTTTTCCAGCCGGTCCAGAATCGTCGTCACTGTCGCTTGACTCAGGAAAACCTCACCGGATATCCGCTTTACTGTGACATCGCCCAATGAGTGAATGGCGCGCAGTACCATTACCTGGGGCACGGTAAGACCGCACGCCTTGACCATGCGCTTGGATTGTAAATCTGTGGCACGGATAATCCGCCGCAGCGCCACCAATACGTCCTGCCACAACAACTGTTCACTGGCACTCGTCTCAGACATATCCATTGCCCCTACTTATGCCATAACCTGACCGGCTCTTTGCTGGTAAGGCGCTCAAGTCGCGCGCACTTGAAAGCTGTCCATTGACTGAAATACCCCTTATTGAATCCACACAATCACCTATGATTAACTTATGTAGTTTGTATTGTAATATTTAGTGCTGTAAATTATATTGATCTGTTTGATTATTGAAAAGCACCGCGTCAGCAGTGCGTAAGGAGAACTCTTCATATGTGCGGAATCGCCGGGATTTACGCCCCCTCATCACCTGAATCCCGCGTTGATCGGGTCGAAAAAATGACCCGCAAACTCGCCCCACGAGGCCCAGATGGCGCCGGTGTCGTCAATCGTAACTGCGTGACGCTGGGTCATCGTCGTCTCAAAATCATCGACCTGAGCGATAATGCCCAGCAACCGATGACCGACCCCTTCCTGAAGCTGGACATAGTTTTCAATGGCTGTATCTACAACTATAAATCGCTACGCAGAGAACTTGAAGCCAACAGCTACCGGTTTTTCTCCGATAGCGACACCGAGGTGGTACTCAAGGCATACCACGCCTGGGGCACTGATTGTGTCAAACACTTCAATGGCATGTTCGCTTTTGCCGTGCATGAATGGCAAACCGGACGATTAGTACTTGGCCGCGATCGCCTCGGCATCAAACCATTATATGTTGCTGAATCGAATGATCAGATAGCCTTCGCATCGACCCTGCCAGCGCTGCTCCAATCCGGTGTGGCAGATACCGGCATCGACCCAATTGCGCTCAACTATTACATGAGTTTTCATGCCGTGGTGCCGGCGCCCTTTACGATCCTGAAAGGCATTCGCAAACTGCCGCCAGCGACGGTGCGCGTATACGAAAAAGATGGGTCACATCGTAGCGAAAGTTACTGGCAGCTTGAAGTGGGCGGCGCTGTGGAGGAGCTCGGCCTCGACGTGGTCGAATGGCAGGAAAGGTTGCTCGATGCGCTGCGTCTGGCAGTCCGTCGGCGCATGGTAGCGGATGTGCCGGTGGGCGTGCTGTTGTCCGGTGGGCTGGATTCAAGCCTCATTGTTGGGCTATTGGCGGAGCAGGGGCAAGATCGACTCAATACGTTTTCGATCGGTTTCGAAGATGCCGGCGGCGAGAAAGGCAATGAGTTCATGTATTCCGACATCGTGGCCAATCACTTCAATACCGATCATCACCAGATCCGGGTGCCCACCGAAACGGTTCTGGGCACCCTGCCGGATACCTTTCAGGCGATGTCTGAACCCATGGTCAGCCACGACAATATCGGCTTTTACCTGCTGTCGCGCGAGGTGTCGCGTCATCTCAAGGTGGTGCAATCGGGACAGGGCGCGGATGAGGTGTTTGGTGGGTATCACTGGTATCCACCCTTACTTGAAAGCAATCATGCGGCTGAAGACTACAGCCGTCTTTTCATGGACCTGGACTACGCAGATTACACGCGCGCGGTGACCGAGGACTATGCCCAGTCCGACCTGGCACGTTCGTTCGTCAACCAGCGTTTCGAAACGCCGAGCGGCACCAGCCCGGTCGACAAGGCGCTGCATCTCGACACCACGGTGATGCTGGTCGACGATCCCGTCAAACGTGTCGATAACATGACCATGGCTTTCGGCCTGGAGGCGAGGGTGCCATTCCTCGACCATGAACTGGTGGAGTTGGCCGGTCGAATACCGGCCAAACTCAAGTTTCGCGGTGACGGTAAGTGGATTCTGAAAGAGGTTGCACGCAGCGTAATCCCTGAGGAGGTGATCGACCGTCCCAAAGGTTATTTTCCGGTACCGGCATTGAAATATCTCGATGGTCCTTATCTCGCCATGGTGCGCGATACGCTGGACGGATTTCGCTGTGTCAATCGGGGGATTTTCCGGCGTGGATACATCAGCGAATTACTCGAGCAGCCGAGTCAACACATCACTCCGCTAGGCGGGTCGAAACTGTGGCAGGTGGCGCTGCTGGAACTCTGGCTCGAGGCACAAGGACTATAGGAATGGAGGCATTCGATGAACGCAAGCAACAACGATGGCGGTAGCAGGAAAGGACTCGATTTCGAACACATGGCATCGCTCAAGCACTGGGGCGGACCACCGGGTGAAATAGCCGACACGCTGCAGGATCAGATCATCGTAGACTGCGGCTGGGGGCGACTTGTCTTCGGCCAGACCTTTAGATCGAGTGCCGGACTTGCTAAAACGCTACTGGGTGAATCACTTGGCCATCGCGATGTGGGGCTGTATATCCGTGATCCGCAGGTGGTCATTTCACGTGCGCCGCAGCAGTTGTTTATCGATCCATCGCTGACCTATCGACTCGATCTTACAAACGCCAGTCTACCCACCGATATCCGTCGTGGTGTGACCATCAGGAGATTGCGCGATACGGCTGACGAGGCGGAAATCAATCGCATTTACAAGATGCGCGACATGGTCACGGTACGTGAAGGCTTTTATCGTCATCACGATAGCCATCCCGAGTTGACCATCCTGATAGCAGTGGATAGCAAATCGGATAACATTGTCGGTTGTGTGACCGGTGTCGACCATTTCAAGGCCTTTAGTGATCCGGATAACGGTTCCAGCCTGTGGGCGCTGGCGGTAGATCCACAGTGCGCGCATCCCGGCATCGGCGAGACGCTGGTGATCGCGCTAGCGCGTCAGTTTGCCGATACCGGCCGTTCATTCATGGACCTGTCGGTGATGCACGACAATAGTCAGGCCATCAGCCTTTACAAAAAACTCGGTTTTTACCAGGTGCCGGTTTACTGCATCAAGACCAAGAACGCCATTAACGAAAAACTTTTTGTCGGCAATCAACCACAAAGCCAGCTCAATATCTATGCACGGATTATCGTCGACGAAGCCTATCGTCGCGGCATCGTGGTGGATATCGTCGATGCCGAGGGCGGATTTTTTGATCTGTCCCTGGGTGGACGAACCGTCAGTTGTCGCGAGTCACTCACCGAACTCACCAGTGCAGTGGCCATGAGCCGCTGTGATGATAAAGTCACCACGCAACGATTCTTAAAGCGCGCAGGTCTCAGTGTACCGGCTCAAAGAATACTTGGCTGTGCCGACGACGCGGTCGGTTTCCTTGAGGAATACCACCGTATAGTTGTCAAACCGGCGCGTGGTGAACAGGGTGCCGGTGTCAGGGTCGACCTGCAACAACCTGAAAACGTGATTAGCGCATTTAACGCGGCGCGAAAATTATGTGATCGGGTGATTGGCGAGCTATATGTTGAAGGCAAGGATCTTCGAGTCATCGTGATTAACGATGAAGTGGTGGCTGCGGCCATTCGACGACCCGCAGCCATTATCGGCGACGGCGTGTTGACCATTGCGGATCTGATCACAAAGCAGAGCCGTCGTCGGTCGGCTGCGACCGGAGGCGAAAGCACTATTCCCATGGACGATGAAACCGAGCGCTGCGTCACTGAAGCTGGCTTTGATCTTGAATCGGTACTTGCCCATGGGCAGTCCCTAAACGTTCGCAAAACAGCCAACCTGCACACTGGCGGTACTTTGCACGATGTAACCCACAATCTGCATCCTGCACTGGTCGATGCTGCCTTGACCGGCGCGCGCGTCCTTAATATGCCGCTTGTCGGCTTCGATTTTCTCGTCGAGGACGTGAACCTGCCCCGATACGTAATCATAGAGGCCAATGAGCGGCCGGGACTCGCCAATCACGAACCACAGCCGACCGCAGAACGACTACTGGACATGCTGTTTCCACAAACTGCACTGAATCAGCATTAACTGATACAGGACATACCTGCAAGAACTAACAAGAGCAAAAAGGTACATGAATGAAATCACTTGAAATCGATCGACCTTACCTGAAAGAAGCCATCCAGCAACTTCTCGACACCCCGAGTCCGACGGGCATGACAGACGGTGCCGTCAGGTTGGTCTGTCAAAAACTCAGTAAGCTTGGCATCGACTACGAACTCACTCGTCGCGGTGCCATCCGCGCCAATCTGAACGGCAAGGTTCATTCTCCTGATCGTGCCATCGTCTCCCATCTTGATACGCTTGGCGTCATAGTGAAAAACCTTAAATCGAATGGTCGCCTCGAGGTCGATCAGGTGGGTACCTGGCCGGCACGCCTGGCGGAAGGTGCGCGAGTCACCCTGTATGCCGACCATGGCGTTGAATATCGAGGCTCGCTGCTGCCACTGAAGGCATCCGGCCATGTCTATGGCAAGGAGGTCGATACTCAGCCGGCCAACTGGAAGAATATTGAACTGCGACTTGACGAGAAAACATCATGTCGGGCCGACCTGGAACGACTCGGAATCCATCCTGGTGATATGTTAGCGGTGGACCCCCAATCCGAGTTCCTCGATAACGGCTTCTGGGTTTCACGATTCCTGGATGACAACGCCGGTGTTGCTGCGATGCTGGCCGCGGCCAAAGCGGTGGTTGAATCCGGCATCATCCTACCGATGGATTGCCATCTGCTCTTTACCATCTCGGAGGAAACCGGCGCCGGTGCGTCGCACATTCTACACGGCGATGTGGCCGAACTATTGGCAGTGGATAACGGGACCATCGCTCCGGAGCAGAACACATGCGAATACGGTGTAACAATTGCAATGCAGGATTCGAGTGGTCCGTTTGACTGGTACTTGACCCGGCGCCTGATCGCACTGTGCCAGAATCATGACATCGAGCATTCGCGGGATGTCTTTCGCTATTATCGCAGCGACTCGGCAGCGGCGGTGGAAGCCGGTAACGATATCCGTACGGGTCTTATCTGCTTTGCTTTGGACGGCTCCCACGGTTATGAACGCACACATGTGGAATCGGTTGTCTGTGTGGCGCGACTGTTGTCGATGTATATGCAAAGCGGTCCACTGTTCGAGCGCGATGAACATATTTTAGGACCGTTGAACGACTTCCCCGACGATCCTGGAGAATGGGACGATACCAATTTCCGCAATAATGGATAATACCGGCCATTACGTAAATTACCCGTAAAAATGTTTCAGGCCCAAACGGATGATCATCGCAATCCGTTAACCGCTTGACACGGTGAGCATGAGTGGCCGAAATACGCCACCAGCACAGCAATACGTAACTCGTCGGAGAAATCTTTAGGATGAACCCCACCCCCGTGGTATCGGAAATCGACCTCAATGCGGATGGCCGTCATGCCGGCTTTTTGCGCCTGCCACACTCGGTGCATCGCTCCGCCTACGGGTTTATCCCGGTGCCAATCATTTCGGTGAAGCGTGGCAGTGGCCCTTGTGTGGTACTCATGGCTGGCAATCACGGCGACGAATACGAGGGTCAGGTGGCGCTTGCCAAACTCGCCCGGCATCTCGACCCGGACACAATCGAGGGTCAGGTTATTATTCTGCCGGCGGCGAATACCCCGGCGGTTTGTGCCGGTCTTCGCACATCACCGCTTGATGAGGGCAATCTGAACCGAAGCTTTCCGGGGAATCCCCGTGGCACGCCCACAGAGATCATTGCCGATTACCTGGAACGCGACCTGTTCAAGCGCGCGGATTATCTGCTGGATCTTCACTCCGGCGGCTCGTCGCTTGTGTATCTGCCGACTGCACTGGTGGATCGCGGCCATAACGCCGTCGATAATCGCCGTCGACTCGATATCGTTCGCGCACTCGGCCTGCCGTGGGCATTGATATTCGATCGCGACGCTGACGGTCCCTATGCGACCTCGGCCGTGACACGCCAGGGCGGTCTGGGATTGACCGTCGAACTCGGCGGTGGCGGCGCCGTGACGCCGGCTATCCTTTCAATGATTGAAACCGGCCTACATCAGTACCTGGCGCATCTTGGCGTTATCAAACACGCAGGCGATGGCTTGCTGGACAGTGATTGCCACGAAGAACCCACCCTGTTGATGATCAAGGACGATACACAGTATGTTTATGCACGCACAGCCGGCGTGTTTGAACCGGCGGTTGAACTCGGCGTAGCGGTACGCGCCGGACAGCTTGCGGGGCGTATTCATACACCGGAAACACCGTGGCAAGCATCCGCCGAATGTCATTTTGAATGCGACGGGATTGTGATCTGCCGACGCGCTATGGCACGCTCCTTACCGGGCGACTGCCTGTTTCAGCTCGGCTGCCATCTGCCCGGCGATTATCTGATTATCAACTGATATACACACAAATCGTCCTGGAAACGGATCGCACTGATCGCCAGGTTAATCATCACCGAGGACACATATCATGCCACTGGCCATGAACCGCGACGTATTCATCACCTGCGCCATCACCGGCTCCGGCGGCACCCAGGATCGCAGTCCGCACGTGCCGCGTTCACCGGAACAGATTGCCGCCTCTGCTATCGATGCCGCCAAGGCCGGTGCAGCGGTGGTCCACTGTCATGTTCGCGATCCGCAAAGCGGTAAGGCGGCGCGCGATGTCGCCTATTATCGCGAAGTTACCGAGCGTATTCGCGAAAGCGATACCGATGTGGTGTTGAATCTCACTGCCGGCATGGGCGGCGATCTGGTGCTGGGTTCGATGGAACAGCCGCTACCATTGAATGAAGCCGGTACCGACATGGCCGGCGCCAGCGAGCGGGTGGCCCATGTCGCTGAATGCCTGCCGGAAATCTGCACTCTCGATTGCGGCACCATGAATTTCGCTGAGGCTGATTATGTGATGACCAATACGCCGGGCATGCTGCGTGCCATGGCGAAAAAAATGACCGATCTGGGCGTTCGTATCGAAGTGGAGGTATTCGATAGCGGTCACCTGTGGTTGGCCCGTCAATTGGTCGAGGAAGGCCTCATCGAAGATCCGGTAATGATCCAGATGTGCATGGGCATACCCTGGGGCGCGCCCGACGACCTCAACACCTTCATGGCCATGGTCAACAATCTGCCATCCGGCTGGACCTTCTCGGCATTTTCCATCGGTCGTAACCAGATGCCCTACGCAGCGCTGGCGGTACTCGCCGGTGGCAACGTCCGGGTTGGCCTTGAAGATAATCTTTTCCTTGAAAAAGGCGTGTTGGCGACCAACGCCCAACTGGTGGAAAAGGCAGCGGGAATCGTTAACAGTCTTGGCGCGAACGTGATTGGCCCGCATGAGGTTCGCAACAAACTCAAGCTGGTTAAACGCGCACCGCGATGATCCTGCATCCACTGACCTCACAACCGTCGAGTTAATAATTGACCGTGCCTGAAGATGGCGAACCAGTCACCCGCACGGGTCGTGGCGCCATGGTGGCATCGGCAACGACCGAGGCCACTGCCGCCGCCGGAGCGATTCTAAAAGCCGGTGGCAATGCGTCAGATGCAGCGGCTGCCTGCCTGCTGATGCTCTGCGTTACTCGCATTGGCGCGACCTGTTTGGGAGGCGAAGCACCCGCCATCGTGTTCGAACAAAAAGATGGCGCGGTGAGCACGTTATCCGGGGTCGGCCGAGCACCGCTCGACCCCGCGACGGTGGAACATTATCGTCGCAGCACTTTTCCCGAGGGCGATATTCGACATGCTGCCGTGCCGGCCATCGTCGATCTGTGCGTGACACTTTTAAGCCGCTTCGGCAGCTTATCTTTTGCAGAGATTTCCAAACCGGTGATCGAAACTCTGAACGCCGGACGGCCGACGTGGTATTTCGATACCGTCATTCATGCCCCCATCGATGCAGCAACAGGTAAGGCTGTCGACAAGGATCATCCCGATACAAATCCATCGAAGCGGTTGTGGTGGCGCGATCTTGCATGCACCCTTGGAACACTGGTCGATTCAGAGCGTCGTCAAGTGGGCAATCGTCAGCGCAAGTTAAGTGCGGTGAGCGACTGCTTTTATCGTGGCGAGATCGCCGACAAGCTGTGCGCGTGGTACGACAAATCCGGTGGCATATTATCTGCCGCCGATCTCGATGCGCACCGCACCACGATAGAAGCACCGGTGGTTGGCGAATTTGCCGGATACGACATCGTCAAGTGCAGTACGTGGACCCAGGGCCCGGCACTATTGCAAATACTGAAGCTCCTCGAACAGGTTGACCTGCCGGCAAGTCGTGAACGACCGGAGGCATATTTTCACCTGGTCATCGAGGCGATCAAGCTCGGCCTGGCTGATTGTCTCTGTCACTACGGCGACCCGCAACATGTTGACGTACCACTAGAACGCTTGCTGTCTGTTGAATATGCACGGGTGCGGGCAACGTTGATTGATCCGCATAGCGTGTTACTGCCACAGCCCGGCGATCCGATTAACCTCAAGGCACTCGGCGCGCAGCCCATGTCACCATCTCCCGTTGACCAAAGCACCACCACCTGCGTCGTTCGCGATTCCATTGGCAACATGGTGGTGATCACGCCCAGCGGCTGCGGCAGCACTGCCGGCTCCGGTGGCGATACCGGCATCACCCACGGCAATCGACTGACCGCCAGCAGCTTTGAAGCCGGTCACCCCAATGTGATTGCGCCGGGCAAGCGGCCGATGATTACGCCCTCGCCAACCCTGGTCCTTGGCAAGGGCCAACCGGTGCTTGCGCTGAGCGTGGTCGGAGGGGAACTTCAAGAACAAGTCGCCGCGCAGGTTATTATTCAGTATGTCATCGAGTCACTGGCTGGCCAGCAGCATACTGCCGATTTGCTGGAGCGCTACCACCTTCGCAACATGGCGACGATTTCCCGACTATATGGCAGCAAGTCGCAGTCTCTTGTCACGCTGCCACCCAATCTGCCTGAGTGCATAACGGCACTACGATCATTAGGGCATCGCATTCACGCAAACTCCATGAGCATCGACAAGGTCCAGGGTTCGATGATCTGGATGGACGCTAGCGGCGATATTCACGGCCACGGCCGGGCGGTGTACAGCGACCACGGTTGACGTTAGATAAACGGCAGAGCGGTTAACCTCGCCGGCAGTTGACGACCATCTGCATACACAAGCGTCACCGCATCACCCACTGCAACGCTTGTGGATACCAGGCCGATGCCGATGTTGCTCTTGAGACGTTCGGAATAAACCTGAGCGGTTATCCGACCGATCACTTCACCGTCGACCGCTACATCGCAATAACCATCGTCGTAACCAAGATGATTTTCGCTGTCGATAAATACGCCGAGGCGCTGGCGGGCTACGCCTTCGCTTGAAATTCGTCTCAAGGCCTCGATACCGATTACATCATCCGGTGCATCCAGATCGACGTAACGACCGAGGCCCACCTCGAACGGGTTGGTCTGGTGATCGGTATCACCACCGAAAGATAACAGACCACTCTCGATGCGCTCCACGGTATTGGGGCAGCCGGGACCGATGTCGAACGGTGCGCCCGCCGTCTTGACCCGCTGCCATAACGCTTCGCCGCGTACGCCGTCCATAAGATACAACTCGAAGCCACCCTGTTTCGACCAGCCGGAACGAGCCACCACCAGCGGAATGCCGTCGAGATTCATGCTGCGGAAATGAAAATGTCGAATGGCGCGTATCTCGTCTCCTAGCAGCGCGGCAACGACATCCTCGGCCCTGGGACCCTGGATCGCCAGCGGCGATACGTCCGGTTCAAAGACCTCGACATCGAAACCACGCTCGGCGGCGATAGCCTGACACCATAACTTGACGTCACAATCGGCAATCGACAGCCAGTAACGATCATCCGCGTGTTTTAACAACACCGGGTCGTTGATCAACACGCCGCGATGATCGCACAAAGGCACATACCAGCCGACGCCTTCACGCAAAAGATCAAGCTTACGGGGCGCCAGAACCTGGACCAGCCGGGCGGCATCGGGCCCACGGATTTCCACCTGGCGCTCCACCGCCACATCCCACATGGATACGCCGTTGGTCAGGCGTTCATATTCGGCGACAGGATCGCCGTAGCCCGTTGGCATAAGCATGTGATTGTAGGTCGAGAACGAAACAACGCCATCTGCGACCGTCGCGGCATAAAACGGGCTGACCCGCACCCGTGGGCTATGGGTGATGAAATGGGGCAAATTAACTTCCTCTGGATCGGCTGGCAGGCATGTACTGTCTGGCTATCCAGACAATTATGCCAATAGACATCGAAAGACGTGATATTTTTATTGAAACAACCTCCACAATACTTTCGACACTGAGACCATTACATGTTCGTTATCACCGTCTGGTTTGAAGTCAACGCCTCCTCGCAGGAGGAATTTGCAGCCGCCTTGCGTCAACAAGCGGATAACTCGTTAACACGTGAAGCTGACTGTTTGCGCTTCGATGTCTGCCGCGATCCGTCCAGGAATGAGTGGTTTTTCCTCTACGAAATCTATCGTGACAAGGCCGCTTTCGACAGGCACCTGCAAAGCGAACACTTCAAGTCGTTCGATGCATCGGCCGCGCAGATGGTTGTCAGCAAAGAAGTGAAGGCTCTCGATCTCATGCACGTCGCCGGCGAGGAATGACAACAATTACCAATAGCCAGCAGGTCCGTTTTCCAGCCGATAAAAATACCCGACGCTACGCCAGGACGAAGCCCTCGTTCAGTGGATCCAGCGTATCAAGCAGAAATTGATGGAAGCCGGTGATGTGTGCTGTTCCGGTGATCTCAGGCACTACGGCCTGGGTGCCACCGATGTCAATGAAATCAGTCAAGCGGCCACGGAATAATCCCCCCGCGACGCCTTCGGCAATCACCTCCTGGTTAAGATCGAGTTCACCCTTGGCTAACAGTGCCGCCATCACTGCACTGGTTCCTGTCCCACCGGGTGAACGGTCCATGGATCCTGATCCGAATACGTGTGTGTTCAGGTAACGGGCGCCTGGCACGGTCGGCGGTCCACGGAATGTAACCAGTTCGATCCGGTTGAGCTGTGGCAAAGTGGGATGACTGACCGTATGTTGCAGGTTTGTTGCTTCGCGGATCTTAAGTCCCAGTTCGACCAATTTTGCCGTGGTGTCCGGACGAATCTCCAGACCGAGGCTTGCGGCATCCACAATAGCGAAAAAGTTTCCACCGAAAGCAATATCTGCGCGAATCGTTCCCACATCCGGCACATCGATGGTTACGTCGCTGGCAACACTGAATGCGGGAACGTTACGGAATGTAATCTCCTGTGGGTGACCGTTCTCTATGTGTACGCTGAGTTCAAGTTGACCGGACGGTACGTCGATGCAGAAACGTGTGACGGGCTCCACGATGGGAACCATTCCCGTCTCCACAAGAGCCGCACCGAGTGCAATAGTTGCATGGCCACAGCCGCTTAAATATCCTGCGGAATCCATCCAGATAACACCACAAGCTGATCCCGCATTGATTGGTGTCGTCATGATGCCACCGAACATGTGCCGATGGCCGCGCGGTTCAAGAACCAGAGCGCGACGCACGTGATCGAGCGTAGAACGACAATATTCCTGTTTCTTGGCAATGCTGTCACCGGGCAAGTTTAGTACACTGATGAAACGGGTCGGTTCGCCGCAGGTATGAGTCTCTACGCAGGGAATGATTTGACGCATGTCGCTCTCCAATTAATATCCGTTCAATCCGGACAGGAACGCCTGGACGGCGTGATTAAAAGTTTCGGGAATTTCCAGGTTGTTGAAGTGCCCTGCGTTTGGAATCACAACGAGAGTGGCACCCGGAATTTGTTCGCTCATGTACTGACTGACCGGGATGCAGGCAGGGTCAGCCTCACCGACAATAACCAGTACAGGTATCATTAGTTGGTTGAGCTTCTGTTCGATGGCGTAGATGGGGGGTCGGAGAGCCAGTACGCGGCGGGCGGTATGGGCGATGCCGCAGATTGTGTTCGCACTGACGATGTCATACAGGAACTTGCGTTCGTCCAAGCCGCGATCTGCGTATTCAGCAAATAAAGGATTGGCCAGTACAAAATTCGCGAAACGATCGATGCCATCGTTCTCCGCGACATCAGCCCATGCGTTTGTAGTGTCGGCAAACAGCTGTGCGTCTTCGGAACCGGCACCGGTGTCCGCCATAATTAACCCAGACACGCGGTCGGGATGGTTGAGCGCGAAATGCAGTGCAATGTTACCGCCCATGGACAGGCCACACAGTACGGCTTTATCAATTTCGAGTTTATTGAGCAAACCGAGCAGATCACCAATTGATAATTCAGTTCCGTAGGCATTGGGGTCCTCCGGCACTTGAGACAGACCAAAGCCGCGCAAGTCGTAGGCGATAGCACGGTAATCTACCGAAAAAGTCGTCAATTGCGGATACCAGATCGTACGATTGGTTGGATAGGCATGCAGAAAAACCA
>BQJD01000047.1 GCA_021604525.1 marine bacterium B5-7
GGTTTTTGCGCGCACTTCCGGAGGGACGTCGACGACCCGGGAAGAGACCCGGGAAGCGACTGCCAAGGAAGATATTTCAGTGTTTCCACTTGCAATGCCGTTGATTGCAGGTCCTGGCGCAATGGGTGCGGCGATCTTGCTAATGGCCAACGCAAAAGGGGATGTTGTAGAGCAACTAACGGTGGTTGGCGGGATGCTCGCTGTCATACTGCTGACATTGATTGGCCTGTTGTCGGCTACCCATTTACAAAAGTTGATAGGCGTAACCGCCTTACACGTAATAAGCCGCGTATTTGGCATTATCCTTTGTGCGTTGGCGGTTCAATTTGTATTCGATGGAATCTCGCGGAGCGGTCTGATCCCCGCTTGAATTAGCACTGGGATAAACATCACATCTTTCTATCAATGTCCGTGCATTGGATTAGATCGAGTAGGCTATTCATGATCGCTTGTTTTAGCGCAGCAAACAGACTCGGGTGAGTTATTTGGGAAGGCGCGCGACAGTTTTATGCGCCTTCCCATAAGTACCTGCCAAATCAAGAATGATCAATCCCCAGTATATCGAGAGCCTTATGCAAGTCTTCGAGGGATTCACCATGTTTGCCTTCTTTATGTAACTCTGCCCCTTCGTCACGTAATATCTTTACCTCGGCAAGTTGTTCTTCACTAAGGTTTGTACCGGCTTCAAGTGCGGCATCAATCTTTGCGACGTCTGTTGGACAGTGAGAGGCCAGTGCGGGTAGTGCGAAAGTTGTTAGTGATGCTGCTAACAGGATTTGTCGTGTTTTCATTGTAACTTTACCTTTCTCATTGGTGAATTGACGTGGCAAATTAGTCAACGTGTACTTACCCCCTCATATCCTCACAGCCGTTCCAGGTAACTTGCCGATCGGATGAAAAGTTTGACGCGATTTGAATTCATGTACAAGTGTTTTGGAGTAAAGGTAATCTGTCTATAGAAGTCTGTTTGGCTAGCTATCCCCGAACCCCTGACTATTTCCGGTGAACAAACTACTGTGGCGAATCAATATCCTATAACCGTTTCGGCAGATAGCTTGCGCTCGATGCCGAAGCCAGGTGCATGAAACCAAGCACCAGGTAGAAAACCCAAAACGGGGCAAATGACAGGACAATTACAACGATTATCTGTGTCAGTAGTTCAGAGCCCTCCCGCCATGTCGAGAATACGGTTGTCATCTCGAGCCGTTCGCGCGGCTTTACGGATCGCATGAAGGGGATATTCCCCAGAACATCTAGCGCCGCCCCACCCATGGAGCCAGTTATCCAGAAAATGATTCCAACTGGTGTCGCGGACTGTAGTAAACCAAGGATGATTGTACTGAATCCCGTCAATAATAAACCCGAGATAATAATGAGGCGCGTACCGAATCGATCGGCCAGTTTTTGTACAATTGGACTTAACAGCAGCAAGCCACATACGCCAGATAGCAGTGCGCCCGCAACCCACGGGGGAAGTCCGGCCTCAATTACATAGATCGGACCATAAACAAACAGGGCAACCCAGAAACACGAACGACTCAACGTAATCCCATATGCAATTCGAAGGCGAGGCTGACGTATGTAACGATGTATCGCCTGCATCGGATTTTTGGTGAGCGAGTGTGCCTTGCGAATCACTTGATTTGAACCCAGGCGTAACCACCAGAAATAGATCAGCATCGAGACCGCAATCAATGCCGATGTCAGAAAGACAATTCCAGGCGCAATCGTGTTGTACATCCACACACCTAATGTCGGGCCAATCAGCCAGGCCACGCCGGCATGTATCATCCGTCTTGATTCGTTGCGTGTCAGGTCACGTTTGCCGATGTAGTCCATTATGTAAAGCGACATACATACAGAGAAAATAGATGCTGCTGCTGAACGCATGCCGATTCCAAGCGCAAATAGTGGACCATATTGAATGTATAGAAATAATGCAGCCAGAATCAGAAACAAACCACCTAATGTGACCACCCCCCATCTTTGCAACGCGCGTTCCAGCGAACCGACATTTAAGGTGATCAACAGCGTGAAAACGGCGCCGACCAAGTAAACATATGACACCAGTTCCTTACTGCCAAGAGACTCGAAAGCAATGAGTGGAACGATTCCAACCAGTATTGAACGAGACAGACCTTCCATCCCGGTCAATCGAGCCAACGAGAGACTTGTTTGAGGTGGTAGCTGCTCAAGAGCTATGGGTCGTCGATGGAACAAATCTCACATCACAATAAGGCGGTTTAAGACTTATTCAGAGGGAAAATGGATTATTTTAGTTGAACTTACAGGGACAGCTTATTTAGCGTTACCGCTGGATTCCTCGTTGTCACGAGTCAGGTAATACGCTGCCAGTATAGGAAGTAAGGTCACCATGATGACGACGATTGCGACGACATTGGTGACAGGGCGCTGACGTGGTCTTATCAGTTCGGTCAGCATCCAGATTGGTAGTGTCGTTTGTTGACCTGCCGTGAAGGTGGTAACGATTACTTCGTCGAAAGACAGGGCAAAGGCCAGCATGCCGCCTGCCAGCAGCGCAGTGGCAATATTCGGCAGCACGACATATCTGAAGGTCTGAAAGCCATCCGCACCGAGATCCATCGATGCCTCGATTATTGAACCCGATGTTCGCCTGAATCGAGCCAATGCGTTGTTATAAACAACAACTACACAGAAGGTGGCATGTCCAAGAATAATCGTCCAGATTGAAAAATTGATATCAGCCAGATTGAATGCTGAGCGCAAAGCGATACCGGTGACGATTCCCGGTAACGCAATGGGTAATACGATTAACAGGGATATAACGTCTCTGCCAAAAAAACGGGAGCGTGATACGGCGGCCGCAGCGCAGGTCCCGAGTATCAGGGCGATGAGAGTTGCCACCAATGCCACCTTAATCGATAGCCCAAGCGCATCCCATATATCCTGACGTTGCCAGACCACCGTAAACCACTTCAGTGTGTAAGCCGGTGGTGGAAATGCATAGGATTTCTCTTCCGTGGTGAATGCGTAGAGGAATATAAGCATGAGTGGCCCATGCAGAAACAGCAGGCCACCAATTGCGGCGATGGTAAGCCCCCTTGGTGACTTACTAGTGGATCGCATCGAATGCACCCATCCGTTTCGCGCCATACAGGTAAATACCCATAATGACGATTGGTACCATGGAAAACGCCGCAGCCAACGGGATGTTTCCGGCGGTACCCTGCAAGGTATAAACAGCTTGACCAATAAAGTAGCGCGACGAGCCGACGATTTGCGGAATGATGTAGTCCCCAAGCGTCAGTGAGAAGGTGAAGATCGATCCGGCAACCAATCCCGGCAAGGCCAGTGGAAAAACTACAGTACGAAACGTTTGCATAGGTGACGCACCGAGGTCCGCAGACGCTTCAAGCATGCTACCCGGTACCCTTTCCAATGCAGCCTGGGTTGGCAGAATCATGAAAGGTAGCCATACATACAGGAACACGAGGAATGTGCCTATGTAGCTGATGGATAAAGACGGTCCGCCTATGACGGGGATTGACAGTATTCCATCAAGTAGCCATGCAAGGCCCAGTTTTCCAGTTATCCAGGTAATGATTCCTTCCTTGGCAAGAATCAGCTTCCATGAGTAAACCCTGACCAGATAGCTCGACCAAAGCGGCAGCATTACGGCGAGATAGAACAATGCTTTTAAGCGACCACGCGCATATCGTGCAGCATAGTAGGCGATGGGGAAAGCTATAATGGCGGCCGCGATGGTCGTTGCCAGGGCCATCAACAACGTCCGTATGATGATGTCTACATTAGCCGGGGTTAACAATTCCCGATAAGTCTTCAGAGTTAGCTCATGTTGAATCAGCCCAGAGAATTCATCGATAGAAAAAAAGCTTTGCAACAACAAGGAAAGCAGAGAGCCGATGTAAACAATGCCGAGCCATGCCAGTGGCGGACCAAGCAACACGGCTAGCAGCAGTGCTGGTTTTAGATACAGTGCGTCACCGATTCGTCCCAACAAGCCACGCCGTGGAGATGCTATTCGAGGGGCATTCACGACTGACCACGCATCGGGTGCAGCACATCCGGCACCCAGGCAAGACGGATTGATTGTCCATTCTCAACATTGCTGCTGATGGACGCAATATTTGCGGCGATGATACCAATGCTGGTATCAACAAGTAGACGGGTGGATGCGCCAAGATAGTGAACGCTTGTGATAACACCGTCGATAGAGATATAACCGTCGGGTGCTGATTCAGTGTTTGTAAATACGCCGACCTTTTCCGGTCGCAGGCTATACCATTTATTATCAAGACCCAGAACATGCGACATCCGGGGTGTGAGCACATTGGCAGAGCCGACAAAATCTGCGGCAAAAGCTGTGTTCGGGTATTCGTATATTGCCTTCGGTGTTCCGACCTGTTCGATGAGACCCCGATTGAAAATCGCCACGCGATCAGCCATGGCCAACGCTTCACCTTGGTCGTGAGTTACAAATACGAATGTAATATTCAACTCTCGTTGCAGAGCTCGTAATTCATCCTGCATCTGCTCACGCAACTTCAAGTCAAGTGCCCCGAGTGGTTCGTCGAGTAAAAGTACGCGAGGCTCATTGAGCAAGGCACGGGCCAGGGCAACCCGTTGACGTTGGCCCCCTGATAGTTGTGAGGGTCTGCGCTGACCAAAACCGCTCAGCTTTACCATTTCAAGGATACGATTTGCTTTTAGATAACGCTCTGCTCGAGTCGTGCCCTTGATCATCAGCCCATAGGCTACATTGTCGAGGACCGACATGTGGGGAAACAAGGCGTAGTCCTGGAAAACCGTATTAACCTGGCGGAGGTAAGGCGGGATGCCAACACAATCCTCATCGAATATCCTGATGGTGCCAGAATCCGGTTGTTCAAAACCGGCTATCAATCTGAGACAGGTCGTTTTTCCTGAACCTGATGGACCCAGCATGGCGAAAAATTCTCCACCAGCAATATCCAGTGAAACGCCGTCTACCGCTCGAACATCACCAAAATGACGTGAAACGTTGTCAAACCGAACTGCAATGCTCACTTAAGATAACGCCGCAATAGCCTCCGCCGCAGCACTCGCGGCGAAGGCCGGGTTGTTGAAAAATCTAACGACCGCCCAGTACGGCAATGTAGTCAGACACCCATTTGTAGTAAGGCACGCACGACTCCTGGGTTTCGCATTTCGATACAGGTGTACGCCAGAAATGTACACGGTCGAAGTCTTCGATACCGTTTGTTTTACAACCATCTTTACCGAGAAGTTCGTTACCCTCACAGGCAGATGGCACGGATGGAACCGAACCGAACCACGCGGCCAGATCACCCTGTAGCTTTGGATTGATAGAGTGCTCAAGCCACATATAGGCGCAGTTTGGATGCGGCGCTTCAGCGTGCATCATCGTCGTATCCGCCCAACCGGTTGCCCCTTCCTTCGGTATCACGGAATCGATGGGCAGGTTATCTGCCTTCAGCAGGTTAACCTGGAATGGCCATGATGACGATGCCACTACACCTTCGTTCTTGAAATCATCGATCTGGATGAAAGCGTCGTGCCAGTAGCGACTGACAATCTTGCGCTGACCACGCAGTAGTTCGAGAGCGGCGTTGTATTGATCCGTATTCAATTCATAAGGATCCTTGATTCCCAGCTCCGGGTTTTTACTCATCAGATACAGTGCGGCGTCAGCAATATAGATCGGCCCGTCGAATGCTTGCACTCGCCCCGCATTGGGTTTGCCGTCTGGAAGATTCATGGGTTCGAATACAACTGACCAGCTATCAGGCTTGGCTTTGAATACGTCAGTATTGTAGGCGAGCACGTTGGCCCCCCACTGATACGGCACACCGTAGTGGACACTATCAACCGTGTGCCAACGCGCGTTCTTCAATCGGTCATCAACAGTGGACCAACTGGTAATTAAATCCGTGTTAATCGGTTGGACGCGTTTACCCGAGATGAGACGAAGTGATGCGTCTCCGGATGCGGTGACAAGATCGAAGCCGCCTTCATTCATCAATGCCACCATCTCATCGGATGTGCCGGCCGTTTTTATGCGCACCTTGCAGTTGGTTTTGGCCTCGAAATCAGTTACCCAGTCAAATGCCTTGTCTGTTTCACCGCGTTCGATATAACCCGGCCAGGCGACGATATCGACAAATCCCTCACCGGGTCCGACTGCCTTCAGCATGTCCGCCGACAGGCTCGAAGATCCCAGAATAGCAATCACCGCGCCGGATAAAAGTAGTTTCTTTGAGTAGCTCATATTTTGAACCTCAGTTGGTTTCAGATCACAGAGTATCGGATGTAATTATTCTCCATGTACCGCCTGGCAGTCTGGAATTTCGACATGATCGAATTTGAAAGTGACGGTAGTTGAAGTATACGGTGTAAATACCAGTAGTTGACAAGAGCCCTGCAGGAATTTCAGTGTTGCGGGCTAGTCGGGAGCAGAAGAACCCAAGGGCATTGCGAATCTATTAAACCGGTGCAACTATGTATTGGTTGATGTGGGGGCATCGATGTTGAGGTATCTTTGCATGGTGTATTCAAAGCCCCAGTGAAATGTATACAGATAGCGGGATCGCCACATGTGGTGGCGTTTATTGTAGAACGTACCGCTTAATGATCGTCGTATTATCGGTCGGGTATATAGCCAGCGTTGCCAATCGCTGGCCTTGCCTTTTTCATAGTAGCCGACCGGGCCGATTTGATCGTTTACCAGCGTCGCCCTGATTTTTGGATCCACCCTGGTTTCATAAAACGATATAAAATCGTGCTCCCAGTGTGGCGGTAATATTCGATCTTCCATTGAATTACCGACGCCGCCAATTTTTATCTGACCGAACCAGTCACGAGGTATGCCAGCACTCTCTACCAGTCTTCTTGGTATTGGTCTGTCATAGTTACCGCCAATCTTCCACGGTGCCATTTCTTTCGAATGCGAAACGCGATAAAGCGCTGGGGCATGAACGCCAAGGGTGTATGGAACCGGAAAATGGAGATAGCCGATTCTAAGTCGAATCTCCGTTGAATTTGAACCTGAGTTGGAAAGACTTGCATATTCCTGAAACCAGGGTAGTGATCGAATCGGATCAACATCCCAGAAGTGCTCACCATGACGACCGCTCAAAAACAACGTTCCTTGTATCTTCGATGTCATCACGGGCATATGTCTTTCCGTAATGAAAAAGATATTCGTGTACTGCTCCGCGGGACCGCCATAGTCGAAAGTGCGAATGTCTTTTCTTTCAAATTCCGTGACGTTCATTCCGAGCTGGCGGGCAATATTACCGCCGTCGTCGGCGACGTAGTTGCCGGCGCGATCTCCGCCACTTAAAAAGGTCACTGCCTCACGGCAACCACAACGTGATGCAAGCACTGATACCGCTGTTGAGTCGTAGCCTCGAGAAATGGAAGTGACCATGGGATATCGGATTTTTCTCGACGGATGCATGGCATTCTCTGCGACCTTGGCGACTGTCTTTTCCAGGAAATCGACATAGGCTTGATATTCTTTGGGAGGATTGCCGAATCGTTTACGATTGATGACAATGTCAAGTTCAGGTCCAACCATGAAATTCATACAGTCATGTAGATGAACCTGGTTACCCGTTGCCGTTATCAGGGTTCTATTAGTGATTGTCAGGCCACAGCGGTAGTAACGTAGAATATCGAAATAATAATTCGGGTAGTTGATATCCAGGTTGTCATTGGCACGAGCCAATAAAAATGCCATGGAGTTGGAGATAAACAGGCGACAGCTTGTGCGAATGGAAAACAAACGTTCGAGGTTATGAGTTGGCGTTGCGAACAACACATGCTCTCCAGTCAGTCTGCCGCCGGAGCCAGTAAAAGTGATTGCGTTGTCGAACTCACGAGATTCGAAAGGACCATCCCAGGCCCCTTCGACAAAGAAATCTTCACCTGTTTCAATTGAGCTTCCATGCCATATACAGATGACATCTTCGTTTTTTTCGAGCACGGCACACCAGGCAAGGCAGGGCAGTAATTCAATCTGAATGAATTGGAAGCGCATTATTTATAAGGTCAAATAAAAATGTAAGATTAACAGGCCAGGAATCACTTTTCAGAACACGGAATGTTTTCGATTTGCTACATTTCCGACTGAAACAATATGTGGTTTAGCAAAGCCAATCCGGTGAATTATCCTGTAAGAGCAATGTAAATTATCCCTCTTGATGATTTGTCTCGCTACAATAGATTTGTCCGGAATCCAGTATACTGATTATTTATAGCAGGCCTGCGTATGTCTTTCGAAGAATTCCACAGACCCTTGCCATCCCTGTCAAAGATTGTTCGGGATTTCGGAACCACTTATGCGGTTAACGGTTTCGTGGGATTCATATTTGCCGCCTCTGGACCTGTCGCTATCATACTAACCATGGGCACTCGTGGTGGATTGGACCAGATGCAATTGTCGTCATGGCTGTTTGGCGCGTTTTTTCTTAATTCATTGCTGACAATCGTATTTTGTATTCTGTATCGCAATCCGCTGGTATTCTTTTGGACTATTCCCGGTACGGTTCTGGTCGGCGCAGCTCTCGACCATATAAGTTTCCCTGAAATTATCGGTGCTTATATTGTCACCGGTGTGCTCATGGCAGTCCTGGGTTTAAGCGGATGGGTGCGTCGGGCGATGAATGTTATTCCGATGCCTATTGTCATGGCCATGGTGGCAGGGGTATTCCTGCAGTTCGGACTTGATCTTGTTTTCGCTTTTCGTGATGGTTTCACGATAGCTGCACCCATGTGTGGCGTTTTCGTATTGTTAAGTTGTTTCTCGAAAATTGGCAGGCTTCTGCCACCACTGATTGGTGCATTAATAGTCGGTGTCCTGACGATTTTGATAACCAATGGTTATCAACCGGTAAACAACGCCCAACTAACCATCACAATACCAACTATCGTATACCCTGAGTTTACCTTGGCGGCGATAGTCGAACTAGTTGTTCCCTTGGCGATAACCGTTATCGTCGTCCAAAACGGTCAAGGTTTTGCAATACTCAAAGCGGCACGTTTTGATCCACCCATTAATGCAATTACTATTGCCTGTGGTGCCGTTTCGATTGTCGCGTCTTTTACAGGTACGGTCTCTACCTGTCTGACGGGTCCGGTCAACGCGATGGTATCGGCTTCAGGTGAACATCATCGTCAATATACGGCGGGACTATTCGTTGCCGTTCTGGGTTTGTTGTTTGGTGTATTTTCGTCGTATTTCACAAGCATCATGCTGGCCACGCCTCCCGAATTTATTGCCACACTCGCCGGGTTGGCCATGTTGCGTGTTCTTCAGAACTCGATGAATACCGCCTTTGGGGGATCATGCACGCTGGGTGCACTGGTCACGTTCCTGGTAACCCTCGCCAATGTGCCGATATTCAGTCTTGGGGCACCATTTTGGGGCCTGGTTATCGGTTGCGCCACATCGTTTATTCTGGAACGAGGCGAATACCAGCAAGCGATATCCACTGATGTTACCGGTTGAATCAGATCAAAAGCCTTACGCTCACATGTGAATACAAGTCTATTGAATAACCAAAACCTCAAACGTTATCGCATAGGGACTCATCGCACCCGATCACCGGCAGATACGCTGGAGCGGATAAGTCCGTACCTTAAAGAGATGGGGATAACCCGGGTGGCCAATGTTACGGGACTGGATCGATTGGGAATCCCTGTTGTGGTTGCTGTTCGGCCGGGATCGCGTTCCATTTCAGTTTCCCAAGGCAAAGGCCATGAACTTGAAGCGGCAAAAGCTTCCGCGATCATGGAGTCTATTGAAACATGGCATGCTGAACGCATTCGGTTACCATTGAGATACTCGAGCATAGAGGAGCTACGTGCCGATGGTCTGATGATTCCGGAAATGGATCAATTACCTCGAACAAGCACAATCCAACTCGATGATCAAACACCGATATTCTGGATCGAAGGCCGAAACCTGCTTGATGATCAAAAGGTATGGTTACCACGTGAGATGGTCAGTACAGACTACACGCTTCCTGAACCACCCGGGACAGGATATTTTGCTGCCAATACGAACGGTCTGGCTTCCGGAAACACATTCGATGAGGCAGCTTGCCATGCAATCTTCGAAGTGGTCGAAAGGGATGCCGACGCGCTGTGGCGACAGAGTCCGGTTCGTGACCAACATCCGCGTGGGGTCGATACGACTACTGTGAATGATCCCATCTGTCAGATGATATTGTCGAAGTTTACTGACGCCGGGATAGAAGTTGGAATATGGGATGTAACCACAGATGCCGGCATTGCCAGTTTTGTTTGTCTGGTTGCAGGCAACGCTACGGATTGGGCAGACCCGGAATTTGGAGCCGGTTGTCATTCTGCACGTGAGGTTGCCTTGGCAAGAGCGTTGACCGAAGCGGCTCAGGCACGTACGACCTTTATCGCAGGGTCTCGAGATGATATCGGTGCGTTTTTATATCGTCCTGAACAACGAAAACGTCGTCAGAATATTTGCACCAGTTTATTAAAACGCCATCAGCCGTTGCGTCGATTCGACGCTATCGCCACATACAGTGACGATAATGTATCAGTCGATTTGAACCGGACGCTTGAGAACCTGCGCAACATCGGCATAAGGCAAGTGCTGGCAGTCGACCTGTCATTACCGGCCTACAATGTTGCTGTCGTAAAGATAGTTATACCCGGTCTCGAAGGCGCCTATGGGCACCATGGTGAGAACTATATACCAGGTGCTCGGGCGCGCAATGTGTTAAGTCTGCCGGCTGCGCTTTCGGATATAACGTCATGAGTATTGTCATATTCACCGGTCCATCCTTGAACCCGAAAGAAGCCGAAAAACAACTGGATGCGCACTATCTACCACCCGTTAAACAGGGTGATTTGTATCGCGCGGTTCGATTGTTCAAGCCGCGATGCGTCGGCATCATTGATGGGTACTTTAGTCAGGTGCCTGCAATCTGGCACAAGGAAATTCTGTGGGCATTGAGCAATGGTATCAAGATATTTGGTGCAGCAAGCATGGGTGCCTTGCGGGCTGCTGAACTTGATGGTTACGGTATGCAAGGTGTAGGCGATATTTACACTGCTTATCGGCAAGGGAGCTTCCCACCTTATTCCGATGACTTTGAAAATGATGATGAAGTAGCGGTGATTCATGGACCGGCAGAACTGGATTACAAAGCGTTATCGGAGCCGTTGGTCAATATACGTGCAACCCTGGCTGCGGCTAATCGACATGGAGTCATCGATACTGCAACAAGGGACTATCTGGTTGGTCTTGTGAAGAACCGTTTTTATCCCGATCGAAACTTTAATAATATGTTGGTGGATGCCAGTGAAAATGGATCTGACCATGATCTTCTCAGCAAGCTTGAGCAATGGATCGGTCTAAATAAAGTAGACCTGAAGCATCGCGACGCATTGTTGCTGGTACGGGAAATTACAAACGCTGATGGTAAGCCAGCAACTTTTTGTAACAAACGTTTTGAATGCACTACGCTGTGGGACCGGGCGATTCAAGAGATTAATATATTACCTGCTGAATCCTCACCTGTGCTGGATGAGTTACGACTGCTTGGAGAACAATACTTCGAACTTCGCGACAGTGTATTGGATGAGTTAATTAATGAGATGGATAGCAACGGGCATGTCTTGAGTGATTCAGCCATGCCCGATTCCTGGTTTGCCATTCCAATGCGACAAAGGCAACTCATATCTTATCGCGAGGCGGCACCGTCACATTGGCTTACGGGTAAAATGATGGCACGCATTGCGAAAGGTGGAGATCTTGATATTCTCGAATCAAGGGCCAATGACAAGCAACAAAAACTTGTTGGTCGTTCTGTATCAGCATCAGATTTAACCGACCTTGAATTGTTACAATTAATGGACTGGTATTTCGAGCAACAGCTCAAGGTAGAGATGCCTGATAGTATCGATGAATATGCAGCACAACTCGGTGGACTTGAAGTTGAATCGTTCTACAACCTTGTACTACGCGAATACTATTATTTACATCCGGATACATGACCGGAACCTATCTCATAATGTCTTAAAGTATTGACTAAAGCACGACAAAGCAGGGCCGATGCCAGTAACACATAGTCAAAATGTACCTAAGCGAATTCCACGATCATCCCGTGAATTAACCCGACTCGATCTCGATTACAGGCATAGTGGTACGCGTTTTCTGCTGTTTCCACAACCACCGATCCTGGCGGGTTTCGAGGAGCCTGAGACAGTCTGGGTTTCCACACGTCCTGAGGAGCTTGGTCCGGGTCCGCAAGATTCACGCATGTATGTGGCTGATGCGGTCGTCAAGACACCCTATGAGTTCCCGAATTTGCCGCCTTACACTGGACCTTTGAATCCGACGGCATACGCTTCGCCGGATGGTCATTTCGACCATCTCGAACCTGGCACGCAGCAGTTTGAGGCAGCGCACATGTACGGTACCTTGCGATGGGTGCTGGATATATGGGAGACGTATTTCGGGCAACGACTCGAATGGCATTTCAAACAGGATTATCCACGTATGGAACTGGTGCCATGGCTTGATTGGAATAATGCCCAATCTGGTTATGGATTTATAGAGGCAGGATATCGCAAGGATGACCAGGGCCGTAAATTTCCGATGAATCTGAACTTCGATGTGCTTGCTCATGAACTCGGCCACACCATGTTGTATTCAATCATAGGCATGCCTTCAGAGGGGCAGGCGACAACCAGTTTCTTTGCCTTTCATGAATCGGCCAGCGACCTGGTAGCCATCATATCGTTGCTGCATTTCGATTCCATCATGGATTTATTACTTGAGAGAACCAGTGGTGATCTCTATCCGCGAAACATACTCAACCGTGTTGGCGAGGTATCACCCACGGATCAGATTCGATTGGCAAGTAACAACATGACACTTGCTGACGTACCCGATCTTTCAACGCCAGCGGAGTCGTTGACTTATGCCGAGAGACATGACATTTCATTGCCGCTTACGGGTGCTGTATTCGACTTGCTGGTTGAAATATTTCAGCAAAACCTGGTGGACAGGGGCATCATTGATCCGGAGTTGGACGAAGCGTCACGGCGAGGTATGGACGACCCGGACTTCCTTGATGAAGTGGATAAGGCGTTCGACATTGCTTATACCGCCAACCCGATTGGTTTCAAGCATTCTCTTGTGGATGCGCGGGATACCATGGGACTGTATCTTGCACGTGCATGGAGTGGATTAACCTCGAATCTGACCTTCAGTGATGTTTTGACAGGTTTACTGGATGCGGATGTCGATGAATCGGACGGGTGGTACCAAAATGAGATTCGTGATGCTTTCGGTCGGCACGGAATATTCCAGATAAAATGATAGGATTCGACTTATTGCAATAGCTCGGGTACATTTTCAAGTAGGGTAACTATTAAGGGGGACAAATCATGGCTCTTGATCCTAAAAAAGACTTCTTGGAAGATCTGTATGAACCAACCAAGATTTATCTGTTTGGTAAACGATTTACCAGTTTGAAACTGCAAACGAACAAACTTAAGAAGACGGAGCACAGATTGGATGTTGGCGATGCAGCAGGAGGCGGGGATAATGTGAAGGATATTCCCATGCCGCCTCCAAAACTTGAGCGAATGTTCAGAAGAAACAAGAAAGGCAAGGAGTTTCGTGTACCACAGAACCCTGATCCTAATGACCCGGATGATGATGATGACGACACTCGAATCGGCGAGACTAATGAACTGAAACCGAGACTTTCAAGAATATACAGTTTTTCCTATGAAGGTCATTACTACAAATTACCGTGTCCCAGAATTTTTATGGTATGGGGGAAGGGCGAGCCTGCCGACGACAATACGTCACGTAAACAAAAAGGCTGGTCTCAGTTCAAAACAGTTGATACGGGTCTTGAGAGCAAGGGTTTTCGTTTTGGCAGTGACATTCGTGTGTGGAAAATCGATCGGCTGGATATGTCCATGGCAATAGATCTCGAATTCGGAAAATTTCAGAATATTTTACTTGAGCCTATGTTCATGATGCTGGAGCAAAATGCATCGGGTGCCGCCAACGGATCTTCACGAATGGCCATGGCATCACGCATGGCAATGAATTCCCGGATGGCGATGGCTTCCAGAATGGCAATGGTAGGCCCGCATCAGGACTGAACACTTAGTACTATTGATTCTGAGCTGGTATTTATCTGACTTTATAAAACACCGGATTCAAGATCACTGATCAATTTGCGGGCATTCATCAAGTCGGTACTATCAAGTTCTTCGGGCAACTTGCCGAGAATTGGTTTCAGCAACGACAAGCCTGCGCCTGATTGATTACTGACTCCATAGTATCGGGCAAGACTCATGGCTGCACGAAGCTCAAGAGATAGCGCTTGTTGTTCACGGGCTGTCTTTAAGGCAAGAAGATAAGATTTGATCGCTTTTTCGTTTTGTCCTGCAAGCTCAAGCAATGCGCCCATGCGCCGGTGTACTTCCGCCAGCCAATATCTCAAGCTGAACGATTCGGTGAGTTCCAGCGCTTTTTCAAGATAATCCAGTCCACTATCAACCTGGCCAACTTCTGCAAGTGATTTTGCCAGTCGTTCGGAAAACATGGGAATGTCTTCAAAGCTGCCCACGCTACGCTGATTTTCAAGGCCATTACGCATCAGCTCAATTCCTGATTCAGTATCTCCCCGACTGGCAATCAGCCAGCCTTTGTTGAATGTGAGCTTGCCTTCATACTCCGGTAAGTCGTTTTCAGAGCAGATTTCCTGAAGCTTATTCAACCAGGGGACCAATTCTTCGGGTTCCTCGCGGAACTGATATAACAACAGGTGAATTTCGATGACATGAAGGCTTGAACCAATGTGTTCGAGCTGGCTGTCCCAATACGTACACTTCTGTGCAATTTCCAGAGATTGATCCGGGTAACCGAGCATCCAAAGGGCGTGAGTTGCAAAGCCGCCCGCACAAATTCGCGGATCGTGGCCACCATATAGCGCGGCGTGATGCCGATGTGCCTGTTCATCATAATAATGCATACCTTGCTCAGTATGCGTGCGGGCATCTGCGAATCGACCCAAGTGGAATAGTGTGGTCCATTGAGCATGATGAGCCTGTAGCAGGAAGCCCGGATCATTCAGTTTTCTGGCCAAGGCTTCCAGGCGATCGGTCCATACAAGACCCAACTCGAGCTTGAAATTCATGGAGTTAATCCATTTGCCCCATAGCGCAGCAAATTGCTCCGGGGATTCCGGTAACTTATCGCAAAGGATGACAGCCTTGTCGTAATTATCCTGTGTTTCTTTCGCCCCCGGTCCTATCGATATACGCAGAATGGTGCCGAGGGCAACGCGTAATTCCAGCTCCATCTGATCACGTTCCTGTCCCCGTGGCAGCGAATCAAGCAGAGATAACCCAAGGTTAAGATGGTTGGCGGCTTCGTTAATGGCAAAGCGTGTGCTAGCCAGTTTACCGGCGGCGAGCCAGTATGGAATCGCTTTTTCAATCTGTGTTCCTTCACTCCAATGTCGCGCCAAAACCTCAGGTTGCGAATTGATCTGTTCGGGAAATATAGATTCAAGCGTGGTGGCTATCTTCGAATGCAGTTGTCGTCGACTACGTTTCAATAAACTGGCATATGCAGCATCCTGAACCAATGCATGTTTGAACTGGTAAATGATTTTGTGTGGAGTGCCACGTTGAAATACGAGTTCTGCATCAATCAGTTGCGATAACGCTTCTTCCAGCTTTATATCATCCAGCCCGGACACTGCCCGTATTAATTCATGGGAAAATTCACGTCCGATTGCAGCGCCGATTTGCGCGAGCCGTTTTACGTGTGCGAGTCTGTCCAGACGGGCCATCAATGAATCCTGTAACGAGGTAGGGATCGCCAGAGGCGGCAAGGGGGCAGACAGTTCAAAGTGGTCGTGTGATTCGATGAGCAGGCCGGATTCAAGAATTGTTTTTGTTAGTTCTTCCACAAACAGGGGAATACCGTCGGTCTTTTCAATGATCTGATTCAATATCTCTTGAGGAAGTTTTTTCCCTCCACTGATATCCATGATGATGGGTATGCAATAAGTACTGGTCAGGTGATCCAGAACAAGTGTCGTTGCGTGTGCATAACCCGCCCACGGACAGTGAAAATCGGGGCGATAGGTGACAAGCATCAGAACGGGAAGTTTTCGGATCAAATCGACAACCATACTCATTAGTTCAAGAGTGGTTGGGTCGATCCAGTGAGCATCCTCAAATTCGAGTACTACGGGACTTTCGTCAGATAAAATAGTCAGTTGACGAATCAGCGCCTCCGTGGTTTGTTGTTTTAGCTCCCTGGGTGTCAGGTCAAGCTTTGTATCCAGATTCTCAACAGGCAGCGAAAGCAAAGATGCAAACAGTGTCGTGGTTTTGGACTGATTTTGTTCCCTGGACTCAAGCAGTTTTTTAAGCTTGTCGAGCTTTTGTTCGGCGTTGTCTTTTGCAGTAAAGCCAGATGACATTTGTAACTGATTGATAACGGGATAGAGTGCGCTGTTGCTATGGTGGGGTGAACATTGGAATCGAAGTTTTGTGTGATGTTCAGTGGAAATCTCCTCACCAACAACCTGCACAATTCGGGATTTACCAATACCTGCTTCACCAGTGAGTAGTACCAGTTGTCCATGGCCGGTTTTAGCCGTGTTCCAACGGTCGAGTACAACGGCAATATCCTGATCGCGTCCGTGAAACGTGGTAAGTCCTGCATTTGTTCTTGCGTCAAAACGACTTTCCGAAACTACTGGAGCAACCGCTCGCCAAACCGGAACCCGTTGGGAAATTCCCCTTAGCCGGTGTGTGCCAAGATTTTCAAATTCAAATCTCGTATCGCACAGCGCATAGGTTCCTCTACCGACGATCACTGTATTCGGAACAGCGAGAGATTGTATTCGCGCTGCCAGATTTGGTGTCTCACCGACAACGGTACTTTCCCGAGATGCACCTTCACCGATCAAGTCACCAACCACAACAAGTCCAGTCGCTATACCGATACGGACTTTTATCTCAATGCCGTATTCACGACCAATTCCCAACTCGAGATCGATTATCAAGTCGATCAGTGCGAGAGCGGAATAAACAGCGCGTTCGGCGTCATCTTCATGAGCCTGTGGGAAGCCAAAGTAGGCGAGAACTCCGTCTCCCATATATTTTGCAACATAACCACCGAATCGCTCGATTGCCTGTTTACACGCTTCCTGATATGCGCGGTTTACGTCCTGGAGGTCTTCAGGATCAAGTCGCTGTGATAGTTCAGTTGAACCGACCAGGTCGCAAAACATGACGGTCAGTTGGCGTCGTTCGGCTTCCGTTGGTTGATCCGGATACTTCTGCTGTACCGAATCGTACTGAGAATCGAATCCTTCTTTTGCGACATTGCCAGGCAAGGCCTTTATGGCCTTGAGTATTCGAAGTCGATGACCCGCAGAGGTTACGCCAATATCCTTGAGTGTTGTTTGATCGATATCGCCGAGGAGATCCGACGAAATATCATTTTCCATGAACAGATCCAAGTACTGAACAAGGCCGATCTGTTCCAGGAGTTGTTCTATTTTGTCAGTCACGGATCAATTACAATTATTTCACCAATTGCAAGTTTACAAGTAATTGATCAGTAAGTCTGGATTGTTCAATCCACCGGTTTTCTGACGTCGTTGGTAATGGAAATATCTACATAGTCCCCTGTATTGCCAACATACCTGCACGACCATCGACATTGCCGTAGACAATATCGCAAACCGGTGCCGACACAGGTGCGGTGAGATACCCGACGGCCAGGTCTTGTAGTCGGCACAATCGAAAGCCCGTCTCGCCAATGCGTGTTAACAGCCTGCGAAAGAATTCGATCCAGTTCATGCCCTCGATCTCAGCGTGGATTGTCAGAACGTTGAGGTCATCCGGTCTAAGGCTTGAGAGGTAGAATTTTCCAAGTGATAGTCGGGAGCAGGTCGGGGAAGCAAGTAACTCATCAAGTGTCGGTAGAGTCGTTGGAATCTGCAAGGTATTGAAAATCCGATTGCCTACGCGTGGATAATAGGCGTGAGTGCCACGAGTATCGCTGGCATACTCGATACCTGCTAGTTCGTAGGCTTCCAGGCTATAAGCATTGGTCTGCCAACCTGCTGCGCCTGCTGTGTGTGCCGATTCACTGAATATGCGCTTGAATTCGGTGTTGGCCTTTTCGAATTCGGCAAACACCTGATCACGGTTCATCTTAAAAAGATTATCTTGCCAGTAAACGTGGTCATAACAATGGATGCCAACTTCATGCCCGGCATCCCGAACCGACCGTATGAGTGCGGCGTGCCGTTTCCCGATATGTGGGCCAGGCCATAAGACGCCATTGAGCAATGTGCGCATGCCGTACATGCCAACTACATCTGAACGGATAACTTTGGTAAAAAATCCACGGCGAAATATCCTTTTTATTGCACGACCCGTGTTATCGGGGCCCAACGAAAAAAGGAACGTGGCTGCAATACCATGCCGATCAAACAGCCGGAGGAGGTTTGGTACACCGATCCTGGTGCCGACTTCAGTATCGACATCCACCTTGATGGCGAGTGCAGATGGCATTTGGCTAGAAATTGACTAATTCCTGCGATGGCCTGCCAAGATGGTAGTCCAGCGTTTTATACAGCCCGTCGACAAGATTGGTCGTCGGTTTCCATCCCAGATATGTTTCTGCGCATTTCACCGAGGGCACTCGAGTCAATACATCCTGGTAACCGCTACCGTAGTAGTCGTCAGCGCTGACGCTGATGAGACGAACTTTCCTCGTCAACATGGCGTACTCGGGATATCCTCTCACAAGGCTAATCAGTATTTCGGCTAATTCACGAACCGATACGTCATTCGATGGATTGCCGATATTAAATATTCGACGCTCGGCACAATGGTCAACATTGTCGATAATGCGCATTAGCGCATCGATGCCGTCATCAATATATGTGAAACTTCGTCTCTGCATGCCGCCGTCGACAAGTTGAATATTTTCTCCACGGAGAATATTGCCTATAAACTGCGTTAAGACTCTAGAACTGCCTTCCTTTGGTTCGAAAATACTATCCAGCTTTGGCCCTATCCAGTTGAAAGGACGAAACAAGGTAAAGCTCAGACCTTCTTGCTGACCATATGCAGCAATCACCCTGTCGAGCAGTTGCTTGCTACACGAGTAAATCCAGCGAGCCTTATTAATTGGTCCAAGTACCAGATTGGTCGTTTCCTCATCAAACTTCGAGTCGGTGCTCATACCGTACACTTCCGACGTCGAAGGAAATACAATCCGTTTTCGGTACTGGACGCACTTGCGCACGATATACAAATTTGCTTCGAAATCGAGTTCAAACACAGAGAGCGGTTCACGCACATAGGTAGCAGGGGTGGCAATGGCTACCAATGGCAGGACGACATCACATTTCTTGACGTGGTATTCAATCCACTCTCGATTGATTGTGATATCACCCTCGACAAAATGAAAGCGTGGATGTCCAATCGAGCCATTGAGTTTGTCATTACCAACGTCCATGCCAAAGACTTCCCATGTAGTCTCGTGCAAAATACGTTCAGCCAGACTGTTTCCTATAAACCCGTTGACCCCCAGAATCAGTATCTTAAGTCCCATATTAAGTCTGCCCTACATGGTGGTTTTCTGTTCCAAGCTTTTGTCGGATATGAAGACCGTGTATATCAGGCTGGCTGGATATACCCTCACCGGGCCATTGCCATCGAATAACCTCAAGACACCCCGAACCGGCAGAGATCAGGAGCGGGTTTTCGTCAACGACGAAGCCGGGTTCGCCTTTACCTTCATGCCTGGCGGATGCCCACCAGATAATGAATCTTTGACCGTCGACTTCAGTGAACGCGCCGGGATAGGGCTGTGTTACGGCGCGTATGAGATTGTAGATGTCATGCGCACTGCAACTCCAGTCGATACGTCCGTCGTTTTGGTTGCGGCGACTGAAGGAAGTCGCCTTTGATTCATCCTGTGGTCTGCGAGGTGCGTGACCCGTTAACAGGCTATGAATTTGCCGATCAAGCACCTTGCGTGCGGCAATCAAAATACGTGCAGATACGTCAGCTATCGAATCCAGTGGACCGATTGTCACGGGTTCCTGATCGACGATATCGCCGGCGTCGGGCTTCTTTACCATGTGATGCAAGGTAACGCCGGTGATCGACTCGCCATTCAATATGGCCCAATTAATCGGCGATCGACCACGGTACCTTGGCAGCAGGGATCCGTGCAGATTAAACGCACCGAGTCTTGCCATGTTGAGAATGTCTTCAGCGATCAGGTGCCGATAGTAAAAGGAGAAAATCAAGTCGGGTGAGAGACTTCGCAACAACTCGATCCACTCGGTTGTGCTGGTTGTATCGGGTTTGTAAACCGGGATACCGTGTGTGTCAGCCAGTGCCGACACCGAGGGGAACCAGATATTCTCGTCCGGATCATCGCTGTGAGTAAAAACAGCAACAACTCTAACACCGCGTACCAGTAATGCCTCAAGGCATGTATGGCCTATGTCGCGGTAGGCAAAAACGATTACCGTTGGCTCACTCATCGCCATTCTCGGTTGCCGTACAGCCTGTTTCGATAACTTCCCGAATCACGAATCGAGGTCGATGACGCACCTCCTGATAAATACGACCGATGTACTCACCAATGACACCCAGACAGAAAATTCCTATGCCGATCAAGAGATAAAGAATGGCAAACAACGTGAATACCCCTTCAGCTTCCGGGCCGATTATCAGTCGGCGGATAAAGAGGTAGACGACAAACAATAAACTTCCACTGGCGACGAGCATGCCGAACATCGTGACCAACTGCAGTGGCGCCATGGAGAAGCCCGTCATTATGTCGAAGTTAAGGCGGATCAAGTCATAAATTCGATACCTGGATTTACCTGTCAGGCGTGCTTCATGATCGACTTCAACTTCCACAGGATTAGTTGCATAGCTCATTGCAAGTGCCGGTATGAATGTAGAACGCTCACCGCTTGCAACAATAATATCAACGATCCGACGACGGTATGCCCGTAGCATGCACCCTTGATCCCGCATGTGGATACCCGTTGCCAGGTCGCGCAGAAAGTTGAATAGGCGAGAAGCTATGCAGCGAAACAGATTGTCTTCCCGACGTTTGCGATAACTACCCACCAGGTCATGACCTTTCTCTATGGCGCTAATGAGTTTGGGTATTTCCTCTGGTGGATTCTGCAGGTCGGCATCAAGTGTTACGATAATCTCACCACGTACTTGTTCAAACGCCGCCATAACGGCCATGTGCTGACCGAAATTGCCATTTAAATCTATGATGCGAACTGTCCCGGGATTACATTTTTGAAAGTGCCGTAGTAAGGTCAGAGAGTTGTCATTGGAACCATCGTTGGTGAATATAATCTCGTATGATTTATCGATATCATCGAGCACTGTCTTCAAGCGAGTGAACAACGTCTCGAGATTACCGTCTTCGTTATAGACTGGTATGGCAATACTGAGTAATGGTCGTCCCATACCTCACAATCCCTTGAACAATTCGGCCATTGCAAAAATTACACGATCCTGGTCATCGTCTGTCATTGCCGGAAATAGAGGTAGGCTCACGATACGATCGGAAATGAATTCAGCATTTGGAAAATCTCCTTTTTCATAGCCGAAGTGGTCACGATAATACTGATACAGATGCGCCGCGCTGTAGTGCAAACCGGTGCCGATGTTTCGTTTCTTCATTTCCATCATGAAGTCGTCCCGATGCATGCCCGCCGCGTCCGGGTTAAGCAGTGGAGCGAAAAGATGCCATGCATGTTTGTTCGGATAATTGGCTTCTACGGGAAGTGACCACTGTGGCCAGTCCTTAAGATGTCGTCGATAGCGTAGTGCGAGTTCAGTGCGACGCTCAATTGCCTGTTCAAGTTGAGCTAGCTGATGCAGACCGATTGCTGCCTGTATATCCATCATGTTGTACTTGAATCCAGGAAATGCTATCTCGTAATGCTGACTACCCGTTTTCCCGAACCGGTCCCAGGCTTCACGATCGATTCCGTGAAAACGCAGTAATGAAATTCGTTCCGCCAATTTACTGTCCCGAGTGGTGACGCAACCGCCTTCACCAGTAGTCATGTTCTTGTTGGGATGAAAACTGAAGACCTGAATATCACCAAATGCGCCAATTCGGCTCCCCATAAATTCAGCACCAATTGCATGGGCGGCGTCCTCGATCACACGCAGACCATGCGCTTGAGCCAATTCGTACAGTGGATCCAGATTGACGGGCAGACCCGCGAAGTGAACCGGTACAATTGCCCGAGTGTGAGATGTCACTGCGTGAGTGACCATTTCAACATTGATGTTTCGAGTTTCAAGGTCGACGTCTGCAAGTACTGGTTTACCTCCTGCAAGTACAATCGTGTTCAACGTTGCGATAAAGGTCATTGGGGTAGTAATGACTTCATCACCCGGCTTTAAATCGAGTGCCAACAATGCCAGATGAAGTCCTGCAGTGGCCGATGAAAGGGTGAGCGCGTGCTCTGTTTCGAAATAACGTTGTAGTGCCATCTCGAAACGTTTAACTCGTGGTCCTGTTGTGATCCAACCCGATTGAAGGCAGTCAACCACTTCATTGATTGCATTCGAACTGATGCATGGTTTCGAAAAAGGTAAAAACTCATTCACCATGACCTAGCTCCTGCTGACCAGAAAAACGCCAATAATAATTACAAGAACTCCGCAAACTCGAGTAATGGAAAGCTTTTCGTCAAAAAGCGCCCACGCTGCTAATGTGTTGACAATATAGCCAACCGACAGCATAGGGTAGGCATAGCTCACCTCGACGCGCGATAGTACAAGTAACCAGATAGCTACACTGATGAAGTAAAGACCCAGACCGAAGATCACAAAATAGTTCGTTGCTACCTGCCAGCTTACCTGTAATGCGTTACTCCAGATGAATTCGAAGTATCCAATGCGTCGCATGCCGGCCTTAAGTGCAATCTGGGCACCTGCGTTAAGCAGCACTCCCAATAAGATAAGCGGCATGTATTTCATGAATCACACTCCCGGTTAACGAGCATAACCACGTTGTTTGTTGATCCCAACAGGCACATGGGGCCGGGCAGGAAATTACGCAGATAGTCCTGGTGTTTGTTACTGGTAAAAACGTACATACGATTCGGTTGTAACCATCGTTGATAAAAGGCGGATTCATTTATGATCCAGCCACTGGTATCTTCAACAGAAGCTCCGAATTCAAGCTCGCCATCCCAACGAACCAGTGTGATTCTTTTCTCAATGTATACCGGCAGATCCTGATAGTAATTTCGATAATTAGCAATCTCGTCATTCGGTCGTAGATCCTGTTTGATGGACAGGGCGAGCGATTTTACAGAGCGGTCTTCATCGAGGTTGGGAAGGGTTACACTGAGCATGACTGTAACCAGTACAGCACTTGCAAATAATTGGGTTACCTGAAATCTGTTTTCCAGAAATCGATGGGTCAATATTGGTAGAGAGCCTGCAATCAACATCGCAAATGCCAAGCCGTATGCCAGCCAGACAATCTCGCGCCCTGCATGAATTTCGCTGATCTTCTCGGCAGCTAGCCAAGGTAGTGCGGCAAACAATAATGCGCCAGTTGTTCCAAGGAACAGCAAAATCCAGGACGCCGATTTCGGCATCCCAATAGATCCATCCCATATGCGTGACACGGTTCGCCCAATCAGAAGCGCAAGGGGAGGGAATACCGGGAGAATGTACGGGGCAAGTTTTGAACCAGAAGCAGAAAAAAATATAAATGGCAATGTCGCCCATAACAATAGATACCAGGTGTCGACGTGTTGCTGCCGATCACGCCACAATCGGGATAAGGCCCCACGCATCTGGACCGGAAGAAAAGCACTCCATGGAAACATTCCAAGTACCAACACCGCAGCGAAGTACCAAACCGGTTTGTAACGTTGGTGAACGGTAGTGAGGTAACGCTCAAGGTGTTCATGGACAAAGTAGAACCATGCAAACTCGGGGTTAGCCGTTGATACCATGACATGCCAGGGTGCGGAAATAATTATAAATACCAGTAGTCCGCCAGGCAGATGGATTTCACGAAGCAGATGCCAACGCCCGAGAATCATAATCCAGGTACCGATAACAATCCCCGGTATCACAATCCCTATCAACCCCTTGGTGAGAACAGCCAGAGCAATGAAAATATAAAAACACATGAGCCACAATCGCCTGTGCAGAGAACGTGTTTGGCGTACACCAATCAGGAATGTAGTCATTGATACGGTTACTAAAGCAGCCAATGGCATATCCAGGGTAAGAGCCCCTGCCATGATGTGATAAAAAGGACTCGTCGCCAGGACGACCGCAGCGGTTATCCCGCTTTTTCGGTTATAAATGACGGTGCCAAGAAGGTAGACCGATATGCAGCTAATTATCGCGAGTATCGCCGGCCATAACCGGAACGCCCATTCTTGTAGTCCGAACCATTTAATTGATCCCGCCGTTAACCAATAGACTAACGGTGGCTTCTCGAAGTACTTAACACCATTCAAACGAGGTGTGAGGTAGTCACCGCTCTCCGCCATTTCACGTGGAATCTCTGCGTATCGGCCTTCATCCGGTGACCATAACGCACGTGCGCCGATGCCATATCCAAACCATATCGTGAATACAATTGCGAGTAGTGATAGGTCGATCCAGTTACGTTTTGAATAAGCTTGAATGCCCATGTCAAAACTCATTGTTGTTCCTTTAGGTCCAGGCTCATGCGGGGGTTTGCGAGGAATATTCGGAATTGTTTCGCCTGGTGTTTTCCAGTGTTGATCTCACACGACATCACATACTCCCGTTTGTTTATCCATGCCCAGACAACTTACACGAGTCACCTGAGGTGGTAACCTGCGATAGTTACATTAGCAGTGAAGTCTTAGGAGAAAATTAGCAAGGAGGAATGACAAAAAAATGGTCTTTCGCGAGATAACATTGCGGATGTTGGTATCGGTTAATCATCAGCTTAAGAAATCATTTAGATCAGATTAACAATGCCAAATAGCGTTACCAAATGACTACTGTTTATCCTTGCAAGATGAACGCGATACCGTCTCTTAGAGATTCAGAAGACATATTAATATTCGATAGATCAGTGCAAAAAAGTATGAAGTAATATTCAGGCAGCAATTTGTTTGACCGGCGGAGGAGGAGACTCAATTATTTGAAGCAATTCTCGCGATTGCTTTTAAGTTGAATACTGACAGGTAGTTAATCTGGCAGGTGACATCTACTTCATGGCTGTTTGGCAACCACTTGACTCAGTTGCATTCGTAAGCGGAATTTTTATCCGAATCGTCGTCGTCTTCTTCGAAACCTAAAATGGAATTAGTTTCATCCCAAAGACTAACGACAATGTTTTCGAGAGAGTCTGGTGTTTCCACGATAATTTCTTCGATTTCCGGAGGTAAAGGAAGTTCTGCAAACGGCGCATCCACCGGAGGCGGATTGAGAAACAAATTGACTTGTGCCTGCGTACAGCCGGTTACACCATTGCAAATGACCAGTTCACCGTAAGTCAGGTTGATGGCGGCATTGCGTGCGGCCTGAGAAGCACCAGGGACATCGATCACGAACAGGCATTCGAGCCCCAAACACTGTCCGGTCAGACCACTACTGAGTACCAGTTCGCCAGTAACCAAGACATTGATTGAACTCAATGAATTACTGATTATCTGCGCGCCACCGCCACGGTTTGTAACAGACATACTTTGGGCATTGATATTGGCTGACTGCCGTGCGTGGATCTTGGCATTGGGATTACTACCATTGTTTCCCGACCCGGAATCGACATCAACATTCGTTGTATTCGATGTGGTACCTATGGTTACGTTGCCTCCAGTGCTTTCAATTCGGGCAGTGCTACCAGTGCTTGAGCCACCTGTTACGGCAAGGGACTCGATTGCTGTCATATCGATATGACCACCGGCTTCAATCGACGCAGAAGCTGAATCTACGTTCCCGCCGGAGACACTGACATCAGGGTTGCCCCTAATGGTCAGAAGATCTTCGGCCTGAATGTTTGCTGGCGCTTTTCCAGCAACAACATTGACCTCACTGTTTGCACGAATATTGACCGATTGACCCAGAAAATCTGCACGACCACGACTGGAGCGCACATGCATTGATCCGTTGATATCGACGATTGCATCACTAGTCGCAATAGCGGCTGCAGTATCGCCGGATGTTCCGCCGGACTGGATGATGAAATTCTTGCCGGAAACAGTAATGTTGTTTGCTTTAACCTCAACCGGAAGCGAGATAGCATCGCGAGAAGAATCAATTACTGTCGCTTCACCACCGAATAGCGACACGTCACCATCGGGATTGACCACGTTTGCGAAAACCAAAAGATTCGCACCATCACTTGAAAGATCGATAATTGTGCCGGCGCCACCACCGCTAACTTCACCTTGAATAGTCAGGTCATTATCAATACCGGTCGTTGCAAGTTTAATATTGCCACCACTGGTTGTAGTTATCGGCGCATCAACAGTTAAAGATCCATCTACCGATAATTCCAGATCACCACCGAATGCACCACTGATGCTCAAGCCCTCGGTTCCGCTACCTGCTCCGACAACATCGACGGCAGTAATCAGTAATCCGCCCTGCACATCGAAAAGGCTGATGCCACCAGTGCCGGTGGTCGCAGCCAGATCAGTGGCATCAATCTCGATAGGATCGAGAGGTGTGGTGATACCGATACCGGTTACGGCAATCAATTCCAGTTGATGCCCCGAAATATCGGCTTGAGGTTCGGGAACATCAGCTACTGCCTCGAGTATTGCTTCGCTCGAGTCGACAAGAACATCGCCATTCAGTGTGCCGGCAACGACGTTATCTACCGTGATGTTACCCGAGGTTACGGTGCGTAAGATGATGTCATTTGCGTCAATGTCTGTCATTGACGTGTCTATATTAACTGCTCCAATTTCGCGTGCGAGCGTTTCGATGGTTATCGAACCGTTTTGGGTACTGACATCGGTTAACACCAGATCCTTGTCTGAACTGGTAACGGTAATATTACCTGGTGCGTTTGTTGCTGCTGTCAGATCAAGCACCGTACCGTTAGTCGAACCTTGTGCAACGAGATGAATGTCGCCGCCGATATTGGTTATTGAAGCGTTCGCGACGTCGATCTCAATTGGCCCCTTGTTAGTACCTGCAGGTTCTCCGATCATGGTTGCCGAGGTGATTGTTAGCGTGTCAGCGATTACATCTGTCAGTGTTCCATTGATGGTACTGTCCCCATCGATCAGTGCACCGGTCAGCGCCATTAAAACGCTTCCGGTTCCAGTGTTAACTGTCTGGTTCAGACGTAGATTGGCGGCAGATATTTCAACCGCACCAGCACCTGTAGATGTATTGATACCTGCTAATCCGCTGACGGTTCCGACAATAAGGTCGTTCGCTTCATCGATGAAAATATCTCCACTGTTGGTAACACGGCCGGCCAGTTCGTCAACATCAATAACTAAAGCCTGAACTCCAGAGCCAACACCAGTCGATGAATCGAGTAACAGGTTATTGGTGGTGATACTGGGTGTACCATCAGATTGTTCGATAGCGCCGCCGTCAGTGTCTGTAACAATGTCTGCCTCGGTATCCGCTACCAACTCCACGGTGTGGGTCCCGCTCCCTTGAGTTTGAATACGACCGGTATCGAATAAAATGTTGTCGCCGGCTTCGAATCGGAGTGTTCTGTTTGCGGCGGCATTCAGAGTAACGATAGCGCCATTGTCGATAGTCAGATTATCTCCAGAGATCACGCTACCTGCAGCCGTGAATGTCATGCTATCGGTGGTCGTTACATTGCCGCTAATTGTCAACGGACTGCTAGCTGTTAGTGTGCCGCCACCTGCAGTATTGATGCCCACAACACTCATGGCCGAATTTTCGGTGATGTTAACGGCACCCGACGAATTAAATGTGAGTGAACCAAAATTGATGCTATCAGTAACCGTGTCGCCTAACGTAATCGACGACCCGGACAGGTCTGCGTTACCGGTGATAGCCACATTAGCAGTGCTGTCATCGGTAATGGAACCACCTGAATCGAGATCGAGTGAAGACGCGTTGCTGGTACCGGACAATACCGTGGCATCGTTCTCGACAATGGTGACCACGCCACCATCGAAAGTCAGTGAACCGAAGGCGAGGGTGTCATTCAAAGTAATCGCTGCATCGGTGGTGGAATCAAAGCTGGCATTGCCGGTGATGGTCACATTGGCGGTGCCATCGTCTGTAATGGAACCACCTGAATCGAGGTCAAGGGATGACGCATTGCTGGTGCCGGATAATACCGTGGCATCGTTCTCGACAATGGTGACCGCACCGCCGTCGAAAGTCAGTGAACCGAAGGCGAGGGTGTCGTTTAAGGTAATCGCCGCATCGGTAGTGGAATCGAAACTGGCGTTACCCGTGATGGTCACATTGGCG